>JAPLQE010000036.1 GCA_026399835.1 Burkholderiales bacterium
GCGGTGCGTGGCGGAGGTCGTCATCGGAGTCGGGCGGACGAGGGCGCGGCACCGGGGCGGCCCGCGTGGGCCCGATTCTACGGCGCGACACCGCTGGACGGGGTCCGCGGCGGGAGCCCGCAGGCCCGCCGCCGCGCGTCAGCGTGCGACCACGTCCGCGTGCTCGGGGTGACGGCGCAGCCAGGCCCGCACGTAGGTGCACAGCGGCTGCACCCGCAGGCCGTTCGCCCGCGCATGGTCGATCGCCGCCCGCGTCAGCGCCGCGGCGATCCCGCGGCCCTCGAGCGGGTAGGGCACCTCGGTGTGGTGGATGCGCATCGTGCCGGCGTCGATCAGGTAGTCGAGGTGGCAGGCTCGGCCGTCGACGACCGCCTCGAAGCGGTTCGCCTCGGGCAGGTGGCGGACTTCGGTCGGGGGCGTCAAGGCAGCTCGGCCTCGGCGCCTTCCTTCTTCTTGATCGGCTTGATCAGGTCCTCGCGCTTGACGCCCAGCCACATCGCGATGGCCGCGGCGACGAACACCGACGAGTAGATGCCGAAGCAGATGCCGATCGCCAGCGCGAGCGCGAAGTAGTGCAGCGTCGGGCCGCCGAAGAACAGCATCGCCAGCACCATCATCAGCGTCGAGCCGTGGGTGATCATCGTCCGCGAGATGGTGCTGGTGATCGCATGGTCGATGACCTGCACCGTGTCCATCTTGCGCTTGCCGCGGAAGGTCTCGCGGATCCGGTCGAAGATCACCACCGATTCGTTGACCGAGTAGCCGAGCACCGCGAGCACCGCCGCCAGCACCGACAGCGAGAACTCCCACTGGAAGGCGGCGAAGAAGCCCAGGATGATGATCACGTCGTGCAGGTTGGCGACGATCGCCGCCACGGAGAACTTCCACTCGAAGCGGAAGGCCAGGTAGATCATGATGCCGACGATCACCATCAGCAGCGCGAGCGCGCCGTCGGTGGCGAGTTCCTTGCCCACCTGCGGCCCGACGAACTCGACCCGGCGCAGCTCCACCGCCGGATCCACCGCCTTGAGCGCGCTCATCACCGTCTCGCTCTGCTGGGCCGAGGTCGTGCCCTTGGCGAGCGACAGCCGGATCATCACGTCGCGCGAGGTGCCGAAGTTCTGCACCTGCACCTCGTCGAACTTCAGGCCGCCGACCGTCTCGCGGATCTTCGTCAGGTCGGCCGCCTGCGGGTAGGCCACCTCCATGACCGTGCCGCCGGTGAACTCGATGGAGAAGTGCAGGCCGCGGATCGCGAGGAATGCGACGGCCGCGACGAACAGGGCCACCGAGATCGCGTTCAGCACCAGCGCGTGGCGCATGAACGGGATGTCGCCCTTGATGCGGAAGAATTCCATGCGTCAGGCTCCGTTCGGCTTCCAGATCTGGCCGATCGAGATCGAGGACAGCTTCTTGCGCCGTCCGTACCAGAGGTTGACCATGCCGCGCGACACCACGACCGCCGAGAACATCGAGGTCAGGATGCCCAGGCAGTGGACCACTGCGAAGCCGCGCACCGCGCCCGAACCGAAGGCGAGCAGCGCGACGCCGGCGATCAGCGTGGTGATGTTGGAGTCGAGGATGGTGCCGAACGCGCGGTCGTAGCCGGTCGCGATCGCGGCCTGGGGCGTGGCGCCGTTGCGCAGCTCCTCGCGGATGCGCTCGTTGATCAGTACGTTCGCGTCGATCGCCATGCCGAGCGTGAGCGCGATCGCGGCGATGCCCGGCAGCGTGAGCGTGGCCTGCAGCAGCGACAGCAGCGCGATCAGCAGCAGCAGGTTGACCGCCAGCGCCACCGTCGAGATCACGCCCATCAGCAGGTAGTAGACCACCATGAACGCGGCGATCGCGATGAAGCCGTAGAGCGTCGAGGTGAAGCCCTTGCGGATGTTGTCCGCGCCGAGCGACGGGCCGATGGTGCGCTCCTCGATGATCTCCATCGGCGCGGCCAGTGCGCCCGCGCGCAGCAGCAGCGCGAGGTCGTTCGAGGCCTGCGGCGAGTCCATGCCGGTGATCTGGAAGCGCGAGCCGAGCTCGGACTGGATGGTGGCGACGGTCAGCACCTCGCCACGGCCGCGCTCGAACAGCACCACCGCCATCGGCTTCTTGATGTTCTCGCGAGAGACCTCGCGCAGGCGACGACCCGCCGGGTCGTTCAGCGAGATCGCGACCGCCGCGCGCTGGTTCTCGTCGAAGGTCGCCGCCGCCGAGGTCAGCTGCTCGCCGGTGAAGATCGGCTCCTTCTTGAGCACCACCGGCGCGCCGCGGCCCTGGCGGAAGAGCTCCGAGCCGAAGGGCACCGGGCCCTGCGAGGTGATCGCCGACTGGCCTTCGGCCGACAGGTCGACCAGCCGCGCCTCGAGCGTGGCGGTCCGCCCGAGGATGTCCTTGGCGCGTGCCGTGTCCTGCACGCCGGGCAGCTGCACGACGATGCGGTCGGCGCCCTGGCGGGCGATCACCGGCTCGGACACCCCGAGCTCGTTGATCCGGTTGTTCAGCGTGGTGATGTTCTGCGTGACCGAGTTGTCGAGCAGCGCGCGCTCGGCCGCCGGCTTGAGGGTGACGACCAGGCGGCGCTCGCCGCCCTCGGCCGTGCCCTCGACGGTCTGCAGGTCGGCGTTGGCGTCGGTGATCACGGTGCGGGCGCGCTCGAACGCGGCGTCGTCGCGGAACCGGACCTCGACCGTGGTGCCGTTGCGCACGATTCCGGCGTGGCGGACGTTCTTCTCGCGCAGCAGCCCTCGGACCTCGCCGACGGTGGCATCGACGCGCTTGGCGAGCGCCGCCTTCATGTCGACCTGCAGCAGGAAGTGCACGCCGCCGCGCAGGTCAAGGCCGAGGTACATCGGCAGCGCGTGCATCGAGGTCAGCCACTGCGGCGAGGCCGACAGCAGGTTGAGCGCGACGACGTAGACCGGGTCGGCCGCGTCTGGGTTGAGCGCGCGCGCGAGCACGTCCTTCGCCTTGAGCTGCGTGTCGGTGTCCTTGAGCCGGACCCGGATCGAGGTGCCCTCGAGCTGCAGCCCGGTGTGCACGATCTGCGAGGCCGACAGCGCCTGCTCGACCCGTCCGAGCACCGCGGTGTCGATCTTGACCGTGGCCTTGGCGCTCGAGACCTGCACCGCCGGCGACTCGCCGAAGAAGTTCGGCAGCGTGTAGATCAGGCCGAACGCGACGGCGACCGCGATGACGACGTACTTCCAGATCGGGTAGCGGTTCACGCTCGGACCTTCGCTTCAAGAGGTTGGCTGCGGGGCGGGCTCGCGTGTGCGGCGCGCGGACCGGCTCAGATCGCCTTGATCGTGCCCTTGGGCAGCAGGGTCTGGATCGCCGACTTCTGCATCTGCATCTCGATCGCCTGGTCGCCGCGCGTGCCGACCTCGATGGTGACGTAGCCGTCGCCGACCTTGGAGACCTTGCCGACGATGCCGCCGGCGGTCACCACCTCGTCGCCCTTGGAGAGGGCTTCGAGCATCTGCTTGTGCTCCTTCGCGCGCTTCATCTGCGGGCGGATCATCAGGAAATAGAGCACGACGAACATCAGGATGATCGGCAGGAAGCCGAGCAGCTGCTGCTCGGCGCCACCCGCCGTCTGGGCCCAGGCATTCGAGATGAACACGGTCTATATCCTTGTTTTGTAGCAGGTTATCGAGCCCACGATTGTATCAGTCGGGGCCTCGGGCGCGATCGGCCGCGAAGGCCGCGCGCCACGCGTCGAAACGGCGGGCCTCGATCGCCTCGCGCATGCCGCGCATCAGGTCGAGGTAGTAGTGCAGGTTGTGGATCGTCGACAGGTGCGCGCCGAGGATCTCGTCGACCCGGTTCAGGTGGTGCAGGTAGGCGCGCGAGAAGGTCCGGCAGGTGTGGCAGGCGCAGCTCGGATCGAGCGGCCGGGGGTCGGCGCGGTGTCTGGCGTTGCGGATCTTGACGTCGCCGTAGCGGGTGAAGAGCCAGCCGTTGCGGGCGTTGCGGGTCGGCATCACGCAGTCGAACATGTCGACGCCCATCGACACGCCGGCGACCAGGTCCTCGGGCGTGCCCACCCCCATCAGGTAGCGGGGGGCCCCGGCCGGCAGGCGGGCGCCGACGTGGTCGAGCACCCGCATCATGTCCTGCTTGGGCTCGCCGACCGACAGTCCGCCGATCGCGTAGCCGTGGAAGCCGATGTCGGTCAGCCCGGCGAGCGACTCGTCCCGCAGCGACTCGAACATGCCGCCCTGCACGATGCCGAACAGCGCGTTCGGGTTTTCCTGCCGGTCGAAGGCGTCGCGCGAGCGGCGCGCCCAGCGCAGCGACAGCCGCATCGACGCGGCGGCCTCGTCCATCGTGGCGGGTCGCCCCTCGATCTCGTACGGCGTGCATTCGTCGAAGATCATCACGACGTCGGAGTTCAGCGAGCGCTGGATGCGCATCGACTCCTCGGGCGTGAGCATCAGCCGATCGCCGTTGATCGGCGAGGCGAAGCGCACCCCCTCCTCGGAGATCGTGCGCATCTTCCCGAGGCTCCAGACCTGGAAGCCGCCGGAGTCGGTGAGGATCGGCTTCGTCCAGCGGTTGAAGCCGTGCAGGCCGCCGAGCGCGTCGAACACCTCGGTGCCCGGGCGCAGCCACAGATGGAAGGTGTTGCCCAGGATGATCTGCGCGCCGACCTCGTCGAGCTCGCGCGGGGCCATGGTCTTGACCGCGCCGTAGGTGCCCACCGGCATGAAGATCGGCGTCTGCACCGTGCCGTGGGCGAGCGTGAGCGCACCGCGCCGCGCGCGGCCGTCGGTGCCCAGGAGGTCGAACTTCATCGGGGCTGTCCCGGTCGGTCGCGGTGCGTGGCGAAATGCGCGGGTTCCAGGAGCATGGCGTCGCCGTAGCTGAAGAATCGGTAGCGGCGCGCGACCGCGTGCGCGTAGGCCGCGCGGATCGCGTCGGTGCCGGCGAAGGCCGACACCAGCATCATCAGCGTCGACTTCGGCAGGTGGAAGTTGGTGAGCAGCGCGTCGACGACGCGGAACGCGAAGCCGGGCCGGATGAAGAGGGCGGTCTCGCCCCAGCCGGTGGCGATGTGCCCGTCGGGCCCGGCCGCCGACTCGAGCGTGCGCATCGAGGTCGTGCCGACCGCGACCACGCGGGCGCCGCGCGCGCGGGCCGCGTCGATCGCGGCGACGGTCGCCTCGGGCACGTGGTAGCGCTCGGAGTGCATCACGTGGCGCGCCGGATCGTCGTCGCGCACCGGCAGGAAAGTGCCGGCGCCCACGTGCAGCGTGACGAAGGCCCGTGCCACGCCACGCGCCTCGAGCGCGGCGAAGAGCGTGTCGTCGAAGTGCAGGCCCGCGGTCGGCGCGGCCACGGCGCCCGGGTGCTTCGCGTAGACCGTCTGGTAGCGGTCCTCGTCCTCGGCGTCCGGTGCGTGGCCGATGTAGGGCGGCAGCGGCAGGGAGCCCGCGCGTTCCAGCAGCCCGAGCACGGGCTCGTCGAAGACCAGGCCGTAGAACGCGCCGTCGCGCGAGCGGACCGTCGCGCTGGCGCCGCCGTCGAGCTCGAGGCGCCCGCCCGGCTGCGGCGGCTTGCTCGCTCGCACCATCGCGACCGCCTCGCGCTCGCCGTCGATCCGCTCGACCAGCAGCTCGATGCGTCCGCCGCTCGCCTTGTGCCCGAACAGCCGGGCGCGGACCACCCGGGTGTCGTTCAGCACCAGCAGGTCGCCCGGCTGCAGCAGCGTCGGCAGGTCGGCGATGCCGAGGTCGTCGAGCCGCGGTGTGCCCCCGCCTTCGGCCTCGTCCACGCCTTCGGCCTCGTCCACGCCCAGCCGCACGCGCAGCAGGCGCGACGCGGTGCGGACCGCGGGCGGATGCTGGGCGATCAGCTCGGGCGGGAGCGCGTAGTCGAAGTCCGACAGGCGCAGGGTCGGGGCGGGGGCGGGGGCGGGCACGGTCGGGCGGGTGGTGTGGCCGGGAGGATGGGACCCGGGCGGGGCGGATGATACCCGCGGGGCTGCGGGCGCCTCGCAACGGCCCGTGCCGGCCGTCGGCCGGCGGCACGGGCCCGGCGGTATACTGCGCGCGCTGCTGCCCGGTCGCGTGACACTGGGTCGCATCGCCGATCCGGTCACCCGTCCGGATCCACCGTGTCCCGTCGCCCCATGGTCCCGAGCCGCACGCCCCATCGACGCATCGCCTGGCTGCTCGTCGTCGCGCTCCTCGTCGCGACGCTCGCGCCGTGGGCGGCGTCGACGCGCGCGGCAGCGGCGGGCCTGCCGGGTCTGCACGACCTGTGCCTCGCCGACGGCTCGTCGCCGCCGGCCTCGTCCGATGCGCCCGCCGCCCCGTCGGCGTCGGGCCACTGCCCGCTGTGCGTGCTGCATGCCTCGCCCGGCGCACCGCCGCCCGCCATCGAACCCGTGCTGCGCGTGCCGCCCGTTCCAGCGGCGCGTGCGACACCCGACACGCTCCCGCCCGCCCGCGAGACCGCCGCCCGCTGGCGGGTCTCGCCGCCCCGCGCCCCACCGCTCCTAGGCTGATTCAGCCCTCGCCGCCCCTCGCCGGGCGCGGCGACCGTCGAATCCCGGCCCGCGCCCGCGTCGCGCGGGCCGTCACCCTGGAGCCTCCTCATGTCCGGATCCGTCCGGCAGCCGCTCGCCGTCGCGATCGCGCTGCTCTGCTCGAGCCTGCCCGTCGCGCGCGCGCAGCTCGCCCCTGCTGTCCCCGCTGTCCCCGCCGCCCCTGCGGCAGTCACCGATGCGCCCGCCGCCGGTTCGTCTGCCGCGGGCGTGCCCGCCGCCGGCGGCCTCGCCGACGTCACCGTCACCGGCACCCGCGAGGCCGCGTCGCTGTCGCGCACGCCTGCCGCCGTCGGCGTGATCCAGGGCGAGTCGATCCGCCGGACCGCCCCCGCCCATCCGTCGCAGCTGCTCGGGCAGGTGCCCGGGGTCGCGGTCGCGGTCACCAACGGCGAGGGCCACACCACCGCCATCCGCCAGCCCTTCACCACGGCGCCGGTCTACCTGTATCTCGAGGACGGGATCCCGATCCGTCCGACCGGCTTCTTCAACCACAACGCGCTGTACGAGACCAATCTCCCGCAGGCCGGCGGCGTCGAGGTCGTCCGCGGTCCGGGCAGCGCGCTCTACGGCTCCGACGCGATCGGCGGCATCGTCAACGTGCTGACCCGTGCGCCCGCCTCGCGGGCCGGTGCCGATGCGCGCGCCGAGCTCGGCAGCGACGGCTGGTTCCGGCTGCTCGCAGGCGGCGACTCGGGCTCGCGCGCCTGGGGCGCGCTGCGCGGCGACCTCAACATCACTCACGCCGACGGCTGGCGCGACGCCACCGGCTACGACCGGCGCTCCGGCACCTTGCGCTGGGACGCCGGCCTGGGCGACTCGACCGTGGCGAAGACGGTGTTCGCGTTCTCGCGGGTCGACCAGCAGACCGGCGCCAACTCGCCGCTGCCGCTGGCCGACTACCGGAACCGGCCGACGATCAACTACCGCCCGATCGCCTTCCGGGCGGTGGAGGCGCTGCGGCTGTCGACGAGCATCGACCACGAGATCGGATCGGGCGGGCTGCTGACGGTCACGCCCTACCTGCGCGACAACGCGATGGACCTGCTCGCCTCGTTCAACCTGCCGTCGGACCCGACCTTCGCGCGCACCGCCAGCCGCTCGATCGGCGTGGCCGCCAAATGGCGGCAGGATTGGGCCGGCCCCTGGGCGCCGCGGCTGATCGCCGGTCTCGACCTCGAGGCGAGTCCCGGCGAGCGCCGCGAGGACCGGGTGCTGCCGACCGGATCGGGCAGCGGCGCCTCGCGCCTGTATTCGGCCTACACGCTCGGCTCGCGGGTCTACGACTACGGCGTGACCTTCAGCCAGGTCTCGCCCTACCTGCACGGCGAGGTCTCGCCCGTCGAGCGGCTGCGCGTGAGCGCCGGGCTGCGCTGGGACCGGCTGGGCTACCGGCTCGACAACCGGATCGAGCAGGCGGCCGTGCGCGACGCGGCGAGCGGCGCCTGGTACGGGCAGGTCGCCGACACCTCGGTCTCGTACTCGCACCTGAGCCCGAAGCTCGGCGCGACCTGGGCGTTCGATGCACGCACCTCGGGCTGGATCGGCTACTCGAACGGCTTCCGGGCGCCCTCGGAATCGCAGCTCTTCAGGCCCGCGGTCGCCACCAGCGCGGCGACCGCCACGCAGCTCGCGGCGCGGTCTTCGCGGCTGCGTCCGATCGAGGCCGATCAGCTCGAGATCGGTCTGCGCGGGCGCGACGGCCCCCTCGCCTGGGAGCTGGTGGGCTACCGGCTCGACAAGCGCGACGACCTGGTGTCGCAGCGCGATCTCGTCACGAACGTGACGACCACGGTGAATGCCGGGCGCACCCGTCACCAGGGCGTGGAGGCCGGGCTGGGCTGGGCGTTCGTGCCGGGCTGGCGGATCGATGGCGCGCTGTCGTACGCGGTGCACCGCTACGTCGACTGGGTCACCGCGACCGCGGACTTCAGCGGCAAGGAGATGGAGTCGGCGCCACGCGTGCTGGGCAACCTGCGGCTGGGCTGGCAGCCGGTCGAACGTGGCTTCGTCGAGCTCGAGTGGACGAAGGTCGGCGCGTACTGGCTCGAGGCGGGCAACTCGGCCGCCTTCGGACGCTACGACGGGCACTCGCTGTGGAACCTGCGCGCCGAATGGCCGCTGACCCGCCGCATCGCGGTCTACGGACGCGCACTCAATCTCGCCGATGCACGGTGGGCCGACAGCGCGTCGGTCTCCTCGTCGACGGCGGTCTATTCGCCGGGGCTGCCCCGGTCCTTCTACGTGGGCATCGACATCCGATGGTGAATCGCTCCTTCCTCCGCGCGCCGCTGCGCGCAGCCGCCCTGCTCGTCGCCTTCGTGGCCGTTGCGACCGGCGCGTCCGCCCACGAGGGCCACGGGCGCGCCGCCGGTGCGGGCGGCGCGCGTCCCGCGCTCGCGGTGTCCGCGGTCTTCGCGCCCGACGGCCGGCTCTGGGTCGCCGGCGTCGACGAGCGCCGTCGCCTCTTCGTGCAGTCGAGCGGCGACGAGGGCCGCAGCTGGGGGCCGCGCACCTTGCCGCCGCTCGGTACCGAGCAGCCGGCCGCCGAGGGCGAGCAGCGGCCCAAGCTCGCGTTCGCGGCGGATGGCCGCACGGTGGTGCTGGCCTGGACGCGGCCGCTCGCCAAGCCCTACACCGGCGAGATCCGGATGAGCCGCTCCGAGGACGGCGGCCGGACCTTCGGCGAGCCGTTCACCGTGCATCGCGACCGTCAGCAGATCACGCACCGCTTCGAGTCGGTCGCCTTCGATGCGCGCGGGCGACTGCACGTGCTGTGGGTCGACAAGCGCGATGCCGAGCTCGCGCGCGCCGCCGCCGCCGCCGCGGGGCGCACGAAGGCCGACTGGCGCGGCGCGGCGATCTGGCGCGTGGTCTCCGAGGACGGCGGGCGCAGCTTCTCGCCCGACCTGCGTCTCGCCGATCACAGCTGCGAGTGCTGCCGGATCGCGCTCGCGCCCGCGCCGGACGGCGGGCTGGTCGCGCTCTGGCGGCATGTCTTCGAGGGCAGCGAGCGCGACCATGCGTTCGCGACGGTCGGCGACGCCGCGGCGCCCGTGCCCGCGATCGTGCGCGCGAGCCGCGACCGCTGGGCGATCGACGCCTGTCCGCACCACGGCCCGGGCCTGGTGCCGGCCGACGGCGGCGGCTATCACGCGGTGTGGTTCGGCGAGCGCGACGGCGTCGCCGCGGTGCGCTACGGCCGGCTCGGCGCCGACGGCGTACCGGCCGGCGAGGTGCGCGCGCTGCCCGACGCGGGGGCCGAGCATGCCGACGTCGTCGCCGCCGGCCGGCGCGTCGCCGTCGTCTGGCGCAGCTACGACGGCAGCGCCACCCGCCTGCGGGCCTGGGTCTCGGACGACGGCGGCGGGCGCTTCGTGCTGCGCGAGCTCGGTCGCAGCGCCGCCGCGAACGACCATCCCCGCCTCGCGCGACGCGACGACCGCCTGGTCGCCGTGTGGCGCACCGACCAGGAGATCCGCGTTGTCCCGATCGAATGACCGATCCGCCCGCCGCCGCCTGCTCGCGGCGGGGTTCGGGCTCGCCGCGGCGGGCGCCGCGTTCGGGGGGCGCGCCGCGCACGCCGCCGCGCCGCGCCCGGAGCCCTTCAACGCCGAGACCTGGGCGCGCCTGAAGGCGAGCCTGCCGCGTCCGGCCGTCGTCGTCTTCACCACCACCTACTGCGCGACCTGCCCGGAGGTCTTCGAGGCCTTGCACGCCGAGATCCGCGCGCGCCGTCCGGGCGCCCCGCTGGTGGCCGTGGTGATGGACGGCGAGGCCCTCGGGCGGCGTCCGCGCGAGGCCCACCTGGCCCGGGCCAGCCGCCTCTTCGTCTTCCGGGGCCAGGAGGCCGCGCTGCGACACGCGGTCGACCCGGGCTGGCGCGGCGTCACGCCCTGGGTGGCCCTGCTGGGTGCGGAGGGCGAGCCCAGCTTCGGGGGCGGCACGCCGTCGCGCGAGCGCCTGGATGCCTGGTCCGTCCCGACGTCGCCACGCTGAGCGCGGGGCCGAATCACTTACCTATAAAGTAAGCGCATGCTCTCTTGAAAGCGACCGCAGAAAGGGCATCTTGAGTGCCTGGAGGTCACGCACCGACGCTTGTCGTGCGTCTGTCACAGTCTTGTCATCGGGGGTCCGTACCTTCCGGGACGGCCCCACGAGGGCCCTCCGACACCCCCCCGACAGGACTTTGACCATGAAGCTGACGACACGACTGCTGGCCGGCGCCGCGATCGCGATCGCCGCCGTTTCGGCCCAGGCCCAGAACATCACCGGCGCGGGCGCGACCTTCCCCGCCCCGATCTACGCGAAGTGGGCCGAGGCCTACAAGACCGCCACCGGCGCCCAGCTGAACTACCAGGCGATCGGCTCCGGCGGCGGCGTCAAGCAGATCACCTCCAAGACCGTCGACTTCGGCGCCTCCGACGACCCGATGTCGGGCGAGGACCTGGCCAAGAACGGCCTGCTGCAATTCCCGGCGGTGATCGGCGGCGTCGTGACCGTCTTCAACCTGCCCGGCATCGCCGCCAACGAGCTGACGCTGAACGGCACCGTGCTGGCCGACATCTTCCGCGGCGAGATCAAGGCCTGGAACGACCCGGCGATCGCGAAGCTCAATCCGAACGCCAAGCTGCCGTCCACCGCGATCACGCTGGTCTACCGCTCGGATTCGTCGGGCACGACCGCGGTCTTCACCGACTACCTCGCCACCGTGTCGCCGGCCTTCAAGGCGTCGCCGGGCGAGGGCAAGACCGTCAACTGGCCGACCGGCGTGGGTGGCCGCGGCAACGCGGGCGTCGCCGCCAACGTCAGCAAGATCGCCGGCGGGATCGGCTATGTCGAGTACGCGTTCGCCAAGCAGAACAAGATGAGCTACGCGACGATGATCAACCGCGACGGCAAGCCGGTGAAGGCCGACGACCTGACGTTCGCCGCCGCGGCCGCCAAGGCCGACTGGAAGAGCGCCCCCGGGTTCGGTGCGAACCTGAACAACCAGCCGGGCGCGGAGGCGTGGCCGATCACCTCGGCGTCGTTCATCCTGATGCACCGGACCGCCGCCGATCCCGCGCGCTCGGGCGATGCGCTGAAGTTCTTCCGCTGGGCGCTGAACAACGGCCAGAAGCTCGCGACCGATCTCGACTACGTGCCGCTGCCGGCCGACGTCGTGAAGGCGGTCGAGGCCTCCTGGAAGGACATCAAGGACGCCTCCGGCAAGGCCGTCCTGAACTGATGCGCGCGGGGCGCGGCGGGCCCCGCGGGCCCGCCGTGACTCGCCCATCCATGCGGCCTGCGAGCCGCCACTTTGTCGCCGGCCGTCAACTGGACCATCATGAGCACCTTCGCGACACACACGGTCGATGACGAGATGAAGCGTGATGCGCAGGCGGCGCACAGCCCGTCCACCCAGGCAGCGATCGCCGCGCGCGTCGCGACCTTCGCGCGGGCCGACCGCTGGTTCGAGCGCGTGACGCTCGGTTTCGCGCTGCTCGTGCTCCTGTCGCTCGCGGGGCTGCTCGCCTCGCTGCTGATCGAGGCCTGGCCCGCGATCCGGGAGTTCGGCTTCGGGTTCCTCGTCGGCACCACCTGGAGCCCGTCGGACGAGCGTTACGGCGCGGTGATCGCGATCTACGGAACGCTCGCCACCTCGGCGATCGCGCTCGTCTTCGCGGTGCCGATCAGCTTCGGCATCGCGCTCTTCCTCACCGAGACCTGCCCGCTGTGGCTGCGTCGCCCGCTGGGCACCGCGATCGAGCTGCTCGCGGGCGTGCCTTCGATCATCTACGGCATCTGGGGCCTGTTCGTGCTCGCGCCGCTGTTCCAGACCTGGATCCAGCCGCTGCTGACCGCCACTGGCCTGCCGATCTTCTCCGGCCCGCCGCTGGGCATCGGCGTGTTCACCGCCGGCATGGTGCTCGCGCTGATGGTCATTCCGTTCACCGCGTCGGTGATGCGCGATGTCTTCGAGACGGTGCCGCCGGTGCTCAAGGAATCGGCCTACGGGCTGGGCTGCACCACCTGGGAGGTGGTGCGTAACGTGGTGCTGCCCTACACGCGCGTCGGCGTGATCGGCGGCGTGATGCTCGGGCTCGGCCGCGCGCTCGGCGAGACGATGGCGGTGACCTTCGTGATCGGCAATGCGAACCGGCTCGCCTCGAGCCTGTTCGCTCCGGGCAACTCGATCGCCTCGACGCTCGCCAACGAATTCGCCGAGGCCGATCCGGCGCTGCACGTGCCCTCGCTGTTCGCGCTCGGCCTGCTGCTCTTCGTCATCACCTTCTTCGTGCTGGCCGCGGCCCGCTGGCTGACCGCCCGCGGCACGCGCCGCGCCGGCATCTGACCGGAGCGCATGCGATGGCGACCCACTCGGCCTCCTCCGTCCTGAATCCCGGCCTGTACCGGCGGCGCAAGGTCACCAATGCCGTCGGCCTCTTCCTGTCGAGCGTGTCGATGGCGCTCGGCCTGATCGGCCTGCTGTGGATCCTGTGGACGCTCGCGTTCAACGGCCTGTCGGCGCTGAACTGGGACTTCTTCACGAAGAGCACCCCGGCCCCCGGCACGCCCGGCGGCGGCATGGCCAACGCGATCCTCGGCAGCCTGATGATCGTCGGCTTCGCGACCGTCGTGTCCACGCCGATCGGCATCCTCGCCGGGGTCTACCTGTCCGAGTTCGGCCGGACCTCGCGCTTCGCGCAGGCCACGCGCTTCGTCGTCGACATCATGCTGTCGGCGCCGTCGATCGTGATCGGGCTGTTCGTGTTCGCGATCGCGGTCGCCACCGTCGGCCACTTCTCGGGCTGGGCCGGCTCGCTCGCGCTGTCGCTGATCGCGGTGCCGGTGGTGGTGCGGACCACCGAGAACATGCTGAATCTGGTGCCCGGCAGCCTGCGCGAGGCGGCGTTCGCGCTCGGCGCGCCGCGCTGGAAGGTGAGCCTGTCGATCACGCTGCGTGCGGTCAAGGGCGGGGTGGTCACCGGCGTGCTGCTCGCGGTCGCCCGGATGATCGGCGAGACCGCGCCGCTGCTGTTCACCGCGCTCAACAACCAGTTCTTCTCCACCGACATGGGCGCTCCGATGGCCAACCTGCCGGTGGTGATCTTCAACTTCGCGATGAGCCCCTACGAGGACTGGCAGCAGCTCGCCTGGGGCGGTGCCTTCCTCATCGCGCTGGTGGTGCTGGCGATCAACATCGCCGCCCGCGTGCTGTTCCGCGACAAGGTCCAGGCCTGACGCGTCCATACCGGAAACGACCATGAACGACATCAGCCTGAAGATCGGTTCGGCCGGCGCTCCGCAGGTGGCCGCGCGGCCCGCCGCCGACGCCCGTGCGGGCGCCACCTCCGTCGACGCGGCGCTGCGCGTGCGCGACCTCGACTTCTACTACGGCAAGTTCCAGGGCCTGAAGAAGGTCTCGCTCGACATCGCGCGCCACAAGGTCACCGCCTTCATCGGCCCGTCGGGCTGCGGCAAGTCGACGCTGCTGCGGGTCTTCAACCGGATGTACGACCTGTACCCCGGTCAGCGCGCCGAGGGCGAGATCACCTTCAACGGCCGCAACGTGCTGGCGAAGGACCAGGACGTGAACCTGCTGCGCGCGAAGATCGGCATGGTGTTCCAGAAGCCCACGCCGTTCCCGATGACCATCTACGAGAACATCGCGTTCGGCGTGCGGCTGTACGAGAGCCTGAACGGGCGCGACATGGACGAGCGCGTCGAATGGTCGCTGCGCAAGGCCGCGCTGTGGGACGAGGTCAAGGACAAGCTGCAGCAGAGCGGCCTGTCGCTGTCGGGCGGCCAGCAGCAGCGGCTGTGCATCGCGCGCACCGTCGCGGTCAAGCCCGAGGTGGTGCTGCTCGACGAGCCGACCAGCGCGCTCGACCCGATCTCGACCGCGAAGGTCGAGGAGCTGGTCAACGAGCTCAAGACCGAATACACGATCGCGATCGTCACGCACAACATGCAGCAGGCCGCGCGGATCTCCGACTACACCGCCTACATGTACCTGGGCGAGCTGGTCGAGTTCGGCGACACCAACCAGATCTTCATCAAGCCCACGAAGAAGGCGACCGAGGACTACATCACCGGCCGCTTCGGCTGATCCGCTTCGCGTCCCAGCCCCGACACCCAGACCCACCGCAGGACCCTCGATGACCGACCACACCTTCAGGCAGTTCGACACCGACATCGAGCGGATGCGCAGTGCCGTCTCGATGATGGGCGGACTCGTCGAGCGGCAGTTCGTGCGGGCCGTCGGCGCGGTGCGCGACGGCGACCTGCAGCGGGTCACCCAGGTGCTCGAGGACGAGCGCGTGGTGAACCAGCTGCACCTCGAGTCCGACCTGCGCTGCAACCAGATGATCGCGCGTCGCCAGCCGATCGCGGTGGACCTGCGGGAGATCATCGCGGTGATCCACAGCATCAACGACCTCGAGCGGGTCGGCGACGAGGCCAAGAAGATCGCCCTCAAGGCCCGGCAGTTCGTCGGCGCGCCGCTGCCCATCCCGTTCGAGCCGATCCTGCGGATGTCGGAGATCGTGGTCGAGATGCTGCGCGGCGCGATCGATGCGTTCGTGCGTCAGGACGAGGGTGCGGCCGCGCGCCTGTCGATGCGCGACGACGAGGTCGATGCGCTGCGCGACGAGCTGGTCGGGCAGCTCATCAAGCGCATGAGCGACGACCCCGAGGTGGTGTCGAGCGCGCTCGCGCTGGTCTTCGTCGTGCAGTCGATCGAGCGGGTCGGCGATCACGCGAAGAACATCGCCGAGTACGTGGTGCACGTGGTCTCGGGCGTTGACCCGCGGCATTCGCGACTGGAGCCGGTCCGCTCCTGAGCGCGCCGCGGGCGGTCCGCCGTCGGCGTACCGCTCAGGTCGCCGAGCGGCCGAGTCGGCGCATCTCCGTGCACCACCCGCCCACCCGGGTCGCGTCGGCCTCGCCGACGCCGCCGAGCAGCGTCTCGCGCAGCGGCGCGAAGCCCACGAAGCCGAGCACGTTGCGCTCGAGCGACTTCACGCTGTGCGCCCGGTAGATCACCTTGTAGACCAGCGCCGGCATGCCCATCGTCACCACGATGCGGGCCGAGCGCCCGCGCAGGCGCTTGGCGCCGAAGGGGCTGGCCGCGGTGCCGTGCTCGAACGCGAAGCCGGGGCGCGCGACCTGCTCGAGGAAGCCCTTGAGCAGCGCGGGCATGTCGCCCAGCCACAGCGGGAAGAGGATCACCAGGTGCTCGCACCACTCGATCGCGGCCTGTGCGTCGGCGAGCGAGGCGGGCAGGGCGCCGTGCTGCCAGTCCTCGGCGCTGCGCAGCAGCGGGAAGTCGAGCTTCGCGACCTCGACACGGCGGACCTCGTGGCCGGCCGCGGTGGCGCCTTCGGCGTAGGCGTCGGCCAGCGCATGGTCGAGGTGGGGCCAGGTCGAGTCGGGATGGCCCTGCAGGATCAGGATGCGGGTCATGGCGGACCTCTCGGGGGCGGATGCGCCATGGTCCCGGTTCGGGGGGCGGTGCGTGTTGACCGACCTCAAGTCCCGGTCATTCGCGGCGGTTTGCCGCGGCCGGGGCGTTCACCGATAATCGCCGATCGCCCTCAGGCCGGAGTGGTGGAACTGGTAGACGCGCCGGACTCAAAATCCGGTGTCCGAAAGGACGTGCGGGTTCGATTCCCGCCTCCGGCACCA
>JAPLQE010000085.1 GCA_026399835.1 Burkholderiales bacterium
CCGGATCGTGGACGCCGACTTCGCCGCGGAGACCGCTGCGCTCACGCGTGCGCAGATCCTGCAGCAGGCCGGCACCGCGATGCTGGCGCAGGCGAACGCGGCACCGCAGGGCGTGCTGTCCCTGCTGCGCGGCTGAGTCAGCGCGCCTCGTGTCCCGCGGTCACGCCGCGGGACACGGCGAGCATCAGCAGCACACCGGCGGCGAGCACGGCGACACCGACCCAAGCGGCATTGACGCCGAGGAAGGTGTTGCCGCCGACGTAGCCCAGGCTCGACTGCAGCATGTAGGCGCAGGCGCCGCAAAACACCAGCGGCAGCACCGGGTAGAGCGGGACGCGGAACGGCCGCGGCGTGTCGGGCTCGCGCACGCGCAGCACGAACAGGCTCAGACCGGCGAGCAGGAAGAACAGCCAGAAGACCGGCGCCGTGTATTCGACCATGGTCGAGAAGCCACCGCCGGTGGCCAGCCCCAGCAGCATCAGCGCCAGCGCGAAGCCGCCCTGCAGCAGCATCGCGTTGACCGGCGTGCCGCGGTCGTCGACCCATTCACCCAGCCGCCCGAGCGCCGGCCAGTCCCGGCCGGCGGCGAAGTTCGAGCGGGCGCCGACGATCATCGTCGCGTTGATCGAGGTGAGCGCTGCGATCGCGACCATCAGCGAGATCAGCACCTCGCCGGTCTTGCCGAACACGATGCCCAGCAGGTCGGCCGCGACCGCCTGGGACTTCGCCATGCCGTCGAGCCCCAGCCCGGCGAGGTAGGCCCAGTTCGCGCCGAGATACAGCAGCGTCACCAGCGCGAGCGAGCCGATCATCACCGGCACCATGTTGCGCTGCCGGTCGCGCAGCTCGGCGCTGATGTAGGCGCCTTCGTTCCAGCCGCCGAAGGTCAACAGCACGAACACCATCGCGAAGCCGAAGGCCGGCAGCGAGAACGCCGCGGCCGGCGCCACGGCGGCGGCCGCGGCCTGGGGCGCCGACGCACCGAGCCCCTGCGTGGCGGCCACGATGCCCGCGACGAACACCAGCACCAGGCCGCCGACCTCGAGCACGGTGAGCGCCACCTGCGTGGCCGCGCCCTGCCTGACGCCGCGCACGTTGAGCCAGGTCAGCGCGACGATCGAGCCTGCCCCCCAGAGCGCCGCCGACCACGGCCCGAGCGACACCACCTGGGTCATGTAGTCGCCGAAGACGAAGGCGAGCAGCGCGATCGAGCCGGTGGTGATCACCGAAAACCGGCTCCAGGCGAACAGGAAAGACACGCGGCGGCCGAACGCCCGGTGCAGGAAGTGATAGTCGCCGCCGGCGCTAGGATAGGCGGTCGCGAGCTCGCAGTAGCACAGCGCGCCGATGATCGAGACGACACCGCCGAGCACCCAGGCGCCCAGCATCCAGGCCTGGCTGGGCGAGTTCATCGCGACCAGCGACGGCGCTTTGAAGATGCCGGCGCCGATCACGATGCCGACGACGATCGCGATCGCCTCGCGCGGTCCGAGGGTCTCGCGCGGCGCGCCTTTCGGGGTGGGCTCGTTCATCCTGGCTCCTGCAGTGGGTTCGCCCGCCCGGTCGGTCCGGGCCGCCGGCGCGCGGCCCGCAGTATGCCTCGGCAGCGCCGCGCGGGCGCCACGGCGCATCAGCGCGTCAGGGTTCTCAGGCCGGCCGGATCGGCCACCAGCGCCACGTCGGCGCCCCGCCGGGCGAACAGGCCCACGGTGACCACGCCCGGCCACTGGTTGATCTCGGTCTCCAGGCCCACCGGATCCGCGATCCGCAGGCCGTGGACGTCGAGGATCGGATTGCCGTTGTCGGTGGTGAAGCCCGCGCGCAGCCGTGCCTCCCCGCCGAGCTGCGCGCACCACCGCGTCACCAGCCCGCAGGCCATCGGGATCACCTCGATCGGCAACGGGAAGCGTCCCATCACCGGCACCACCTTGGAGGCATCGACGATGCACACGAAGCGCTCGGCCGCCGCCGCGACGATCTTCTCGCGGGTGAGCGCACCGCCCCCGCCCTTGATCATCCGCAGCTGCCCGTCGATCTCGTCGGCGCCGTCGACGTAGACGGGCATCGTGCCGACCGCGTCGAGGTCGAGCACCTCGATGCCCTGCTCGCGCAGCAGCGCGCTGCTGCGTTCCGAGCTGGACACCGCGCCGCGCACGCGGTGGCGCACGAGGCCGAGCTCGCGGATGAAGAAGCCGACCGTCGAGCCGCTGCCGACGCCGACGACCGCACCGTCGACGACGTGTTCGATGGCCGCGCGTGCGACGGCCTGCTTGAGCTGGTCCTGGTTCATCGGCGTCGGGAGTGGGTAGTCGGACGTTGGAGGCGGAGGTGCGATCCGGTTCAGAGCCGCAGCATGCCCACCGGGTCGTCGGGCGGGACGCGGCTCGCGGTGTCGCCCGCGCCGGGCACCGCCCGCAGGGCCACGCCGGGCCCGGTGCGTACGGACCCGGGCACCGTGCCGTCGAAGCGCCGCGTCCAGCCTGGCAGCTCCTGCGCGGGCATCGGCCGGGCGTAGAAGTAGCCCTGGACCTCGTCGCATCCGAGCGATCGCAGCGAGTCGAGCTGGGCCCGGGTCTCGACGCCCTCGGCGACGGTCGACAGGCCGAGCGCCTGCGCGAGCGCGGTGATCGAGCGCACGACAGCGCGGCTCTGGCCGCTCTCGCCGAGCTTGTCGACGAAGCTGCGGTCGATCTTCAGCGTGTCGATCGGCAGCTGGGTGAGGTAGGCGAGCGACGAATAGCCGGTGCCAAAATCGTCGAGCGCCAGGCGCACTCCGAGCTGCTTCAAGCCCTGCAGGCTGTCGAGCGAGCGCTTGATGTCGCGCATCACGCCGGTCTCGGTCAGCTCGAGCTCGAGCGTCGACGAATCCAGGCCGGTGCTGTCGAGCGCCTGCGAGACCGCGCGTGCGAGCTCGGGCTGCTCGAGGTGGCGCGCATGGATGTTCACCGACACGGTCGCGACCTGCAGGCCCGCCGCCTGCCAGCGCCGCACCTGCTGCAGCGCCTCGGCCACCGCCCATTCGCCCATCCGGAAGACCAGTCCGGTCTCCTCGGCGATCGGGATGAACTCGCGCGGCGACAGCAGGCGGTCGTCGCGCTGCCAGCGCATGAGCGCCTCGACGCCGGAGAGCCGACGGCTGCGCGGATCGACGATCGGCTGGTAGTGCAGCACCAGCTCGTTGCGGTCCAGGGCCTGGTGGAGCGCGGCCTCGAGGTCGAAGCGCTCGCGGTCGGCATGTCCGAGCTCGGCCTGGAAGCGGCGCGAGCAGTTGCCGCCGAGGGACTTGGCCGCCGACAGCGCCTGTCCGGCCTGTGCCAGGAGCGCATCGGCACGCATCGGGACTGCCGTCGTGGCCAGGCCCACCGAGGCCCGCACCACGCAGTCCAGCCCGCCGCAGGTCAGCGGCCGGCTGAGCTCGGTCATCGCGATCTGCGCGGCCCGCTCGGCGGCGGCGGCGGTGCGCATCGCCGGGAACAGCAGCGCGAACTCGTCGCTCGCCAACCGGGCGAGCACGATCCCCGGCATGTTGCGGAACGCCTGGCGCAGCCGGGTCGCGACTTCCTTGAGGGCTTCGTCGCCAGCGGCGGCGCCGAGCGTGTCGTTGAGCCGGTTGAATCGATCGAGGTCGATCAGCAGCAGCGCCGCCGGCTGGGCCGGGTCTTCGCGCGGTGCGTCGAGCAGCTCCTGGGCGGCCGACAGGAAGCCCTTCCGGTTGAGCAGGCCGGTCAGCGGATCGCTGCTGGAGAGTTCGCGCGTGCGGCGGGCGGTCTCGTGGGCCAGCAGCGCGAGGCCCTTGGCACGGTCGAGCCGGCGCTGGCTGCTCGCCAGCTCGGTGCGCATCTGCGCGGCCGACACGAGCTGGGCGAGGCGTTCGGCCAGCAGCTTCCACTGCAGCGACTTGACGAAGAAGTCGGCGGCGCCGGCGGCGAACGCCCGTTCGATCGACGCCTCGTCGTCCCGGCCGCTGAAGACGAGGATCGGCACCGGCAGCTCGCCGATGAGCGCCCGGATCCGCCTGCACAGGTCGAACCCGTTGCCGTCCGGCAGGATCGCGTCGAGCACAACCGCATCGGGCCTGACCGTGTCGAGCGACTCCAGCGCACGCGCCACGCCCGGCGCGCCGTGCACGTCGATGCCGTGCTCGGCCAGCCCGGTCGCGACCAGGTGCTGCCAGGCCGGATCGTCCTCGACGAGCAGGATACGGAATCGCCGGATTGGCGGGGGAAGGAGGGGCAAGAGCGGGCGGACCGGTAGGTGAAGGGCCCGATCCTACCGCAGGTCACCGGCGCGCCGGCGCGCCCCTCCCCAGGGATTTCCCAGGGTGGCGACGCCGGCCGCGCTCAGATGTAGTCGAACAGGCTCAGCCTGGAGATCTGGGCGTAGCTCTTCATCGCGGCCTGCAGCGCCGTCTGGTGCTGGGTCATCTCCGAGATCGCCTTCGCGAAGTCCACGTCAACGAGGTTCGACAGCCTGGCCTGGTTGTCGATGCTGCCGGTGGCGACGGCTTCCTCGTGGGCGTCGATCGCCTTGAGGCGCTCGCCGACCGTCGTGCGGGTGTAGCTGAACCGGTCGAGCGCGCGGTCCACCGCCGACAGCGCTGTGTTGGCCGCCGCCGTCGAGACGGCCGAGGTGGCGTTCGGGTTGGACAGCGTCGCAATGGCCGCATCGAGCTGCGCGAAGATGCTCTCGGTACCGGTCGCGGTGCGGATCGCGGTGAAGTTCTCGCGGCCGTCGAGCGAGACCGGGTTGACCATCTCCTGACCCACCTGCTGGGTGCCGGCCGGCGGCGTATAGACCGTCCCGGTCGAGTCGATCGGCGCGGCGACCGACCCCTGCCCGCCGAAGATGAACCCGCCGGTACCGTCGCCGCGGTTGGCCACCGACAGCAGCTGCTCGCGGACCTGGCGCAGCTGCTCGGCGTACTTGGCCCGGTCCGAGGCTACGCTGGTCGCGTTGGCCGCCGCCAGCAGCGACTCGCGTCCCGCCTGCAGCAGGTCGGTCGCATCGCCGAGTGCGCTGTCCGCGCTCCCGAGCATCTGCTTGGCGTGCTCGATGGCGCGCTGCTCGGCGCCGAGCCTCGCCTCGCGCGAGCGCAGCCGCTCGGCCTCGGCGGCGGCGGCCGGATCGTCCGACAGCGAGCGGCGCCCCGAGCTCATCTGCCCCTGGACCTCCAGCAGCCTGGACTGGCGCTCGGAGATTCCGTCGATCGCGATCTGCTGCGCGTATGCGGTGCCGATCCTCATGTCCGTCTCCCGTGTGCGCCGATCAGCCCGCTGCGTCGAGCAGCGAGCGGAACATCTCGTTGGCGGTCGCCATCACCTTGGCCGCTGCTTGGTAGGCCTGCTGGTACTGCATCAGACGCGCCGCCTCCTCGTCGAGGTTGACGCCTGACATCTCGTTGCGGGCGCGCTCGGCGTCGTCGTAGAGGCGCTGGCTCATGTCGCCCTGCGAGCGCGCCGACTGGTTCCGCGAACCGATGTCGCCGATCAGCTCCGAGTAGCGTCCGATGATCGAGGCGCCGTCGGCCAGCGCCGCGTCGCCGAGCCCCTGCATCAGGCGGGCGTTGCGGTTGTCCGCGGCCGGGTTCGGCGTGCCGGACACGCGCATCGTGTCGCCCGCCACCGGGCTGCCGTCGAGCTTGAGCGTCCAACCGTTGAACGACAGCTGCATGCCCGGCGAGTAGGACAGCCCGGTTGGGTTGCCGGTGCCCACGCCGCTCACGGAGAAGGTGTTCGGCCCGGTGAAGGTGATGCTGACCGTCGCAGCGGTGGTCGGGCCGATCGAGGCGATGTCGAGCGAGGCGGCCCGCAGGTCGCCGCCGTTCGAGGCACCGGCCTCGGTCACGACCGGCATCGCGGTCGCCAGACGCTGCTGGCTGGTGAGAAGCGAACGCGCGCCCGAAGCGAACGTGGTGGCGCTTCGCACGAGGTAGCGGTCGTTCGCCGCCGGCGCTCCGGAGCCGACCGACAGCGTGAGGCCGTCGAAGGTCTGCGGCATCGACGCGAAGTTGGTGACGACCCCGTCCGAGAGCCGGGTGACCGCGTACTGCGTGCCGTCGAACCCGATCTCGTAGTCGCTCGCCTTGAGCGCCTTCGAGTCGGCGATGGCGATACCGAACTGCGCGTTGCCGACGTTGGCAGCCGCGCCGACGGCGGTGGGCGCGCCGAACGCGAACATCGGCTGGCCCGCAACGCCGGTCGCGTCGAGGCCGAGCGCCTGCTGGGCGTTGAACGCGCCGGCCACCGACGCGGTGATCCGGCCGACCTGCGCGCGGGCCGCGTCGATGTCCTCGTTCGAGAACTTCATCAGCCCGGCGAGCGTGCCGCCGATCTGCCCGGCATCCATCGCTAGGGTGACGCCGGTGCCGCGCACCACCGAGATCGAACGCTTGCTCGCATCCAGCGGATCGCTCGTCAGCATCAGCTTCGAGGCGTTGCCCGCGACGACCAGCGGCTCGCCGGTCTGCGAGGTCACGGTGATCGCGCCATCAGTGCCGAAAGTGGCATTCGCGCGCAACGACTTGTTCAGGTCGCCAAGCAGCTTGTCGCGCTGGTCGAGCAGCGCGTTGGGCTGGCCGCCCGAGCCGTTGGAGTCGATGATCCGGCGGTTGATCGCGGCCAGCGCATCGAGCGTGTCGTTCGCGGTGCTCACCTCGCTCTGCATCCGGCTCTGGGCCGCGTCGCGCAGCTCCAGCAGCTGGGCGTCAAGGCGCGCCGCGCGGTTCGCGAAGGTCTCGGCGCGGGCCAGCACGGTTGAGCGGGCGGCCGGATCCGAGGGCCTCGCCGTCACGTCGGTGAAGGCGCCGACCAGGTCGTCGAACGCAGCGCCAAGGCCGCTCTTGGAGTCGGCGAACAGGGTGTCCAGGCGGGTGAGCGCATCGCTGCGCGCCGTGTCCTGCGCGGCCGCCGACCGGCTCGCGACCGACTCGCGCACCAGGAACTGGTCGTAGACCCGACGCACCGCGGTGACGTCGACCCCACGCCCCACCCAGCCGGAGCTGTCGTTGCTGCCGGACTCCGCCAGCACCACCTCGCGCCGGACGTAGCCCGGCGTGGAAGCGTTGGCGATGTTCTGCCCGGTGGTCTGGAGCTGAGCATACGCAGCGTTCATGGCGCTGCTGGCGATCCGCATCAGGTCACTCATGGCGCCCCCCGCTTCAGGTTGACTCGCGGCGCAGGGTCAGCGCCTGAGTGATGGTGCGCGTCAGCTTCGACGCGTAGTCGGGGTCGGTCGCGTAGCCCGCCTTCTGCAGGTTGCGCGAGAACGATTCGATGCTGCCGCCGGCCTGCAGCACGCCCGCGTAGCGCGGATTGGAGGCCATCAGCTTCGCCCAATCTGCAAAGGACGCCTCGTGGCTGTTGTAGGCGCGGAACCGCTCCACGGTCTTCACCGCGCGGCCGTCCACGAACTCGGTGGTGGTCGCCTCAACGGTCTCGCCGCGCCATCCCGGCCCGGCCTTGATGCCGAACAGGTTGTGCGCGCTGCGCCCGTCGGCATGACGGATCTCGGCGCGGCCCCAGCCGGTCTCGAGCGCGGCCTGACCGACGATGAAGCCCGCGGGTACGCCGGTCGAGCGCTCGGCGGCCGCGGCCGCATCCCACATCCGGTCGACGAACGCCGACTGCGCCGCACCGCGCCGGCCATCCAGGGCCGGTGCCGGCGTGCCGGCGATGCCACCGCCGCCCGGGCGCTCGCCCGCAGCCGGCGTCGGCGGCAGGGTGTGCCGGGGCTCGGCAACCGTCGCCGCCAGCGCCGCCCGGGCGCGCGCCGCGGCCGCTGCGGCCATCTGGGCACCGCTCGGGAACATCGAGGGCTCGTCATCCTCGCCGCGCGGCGCATCCTGTGCCAGCAGCGCGCGCGTCAGGCCGTCGATCGACGCCTGTCTGTCGGGCCTGGCGGTCGCGCCGTCCACCGAGTCCTCGGTCTTCATGCCGCGCATCAGCTGCTTGGCGATCATCTCCGAGAGCCCGCCAGGGCGGCCCGACATCGCCTGCGCGAACTGGGTGTCGAGCATGCTCGCGTACACGTCCGCCCCCGTCCCCTCGAGCATCCCGCTCTTGGGCACGGCGTCGCGCATGCTCTTCAGCACCATTTGCATGAACAGGGCCTCGAACTGCGAGGCGGCCTGCTTGACCGCGCCCGACGGATCCTTCGCCGCACCCGTCTTGAGGGCGTCCAGCGAACGAACGTCGGTCGCGAGCGAACCGGGCACCCGCATGTCTAGATGATCTCCAACTCCGCCTTCAGGGAGCCCGCTGCCTTGAGCGCCTGCAGGATCGCGATGAGATCCTGCGCGGTGGCTCCGAGGCTGTTGAGCGCCTTGACGACGTCGGCCAGCTTGGCGCCCGCATCCAGAACCATCAGGGCCGCGCCGTCCTGCTTGATCTGTATATCGGCCTTTTCGGTCACGACTGTAGAGCCCTGGGAGAATGCATTGGGCTGGCTCACCGACGGCGTGGTCGAGATCGACACCGAGAGGTTGCCGTGAGCGACCGCGCTCGGCGCCAGCGTGACCGACTGGTTCATCACCACCGAGCCGGTCCGGGCGTTGACGATCACGCGGGCCGGCGGCGTCACCGCGGACACGTCGATGTTCTCGAGCTCCGACATGAACGCGACCCGTTTGTCGGCGGCCGGCAGCGTCACGCGGATCACCCGTGCGTCGATGGCCTGCGCGACTGCGCCTGCCGCGCCGGCCTTGCGGTTGATCGCGTCGGCAACCTGGGTGGCGGCGGTGAAGTCGGTGGTCTTGAGCTCGAGCTGGATGGTGTCGTTCTCGAGCACCACGTTCGGCACCGTACGCTCCACGGTCGCCCCCGACGGCACTCGGCCCGCGCTCAGGTGGTTGATCTGCACCTTGCTGCCGGCGGCCGAAGCACCGGCCCCGCCGACCACGACGTTGCCCTGCGCCATCGCGTAGGTGAGGCCGTCGGCACCCTTGAGGGGCGTCAGGATCAGCGTGCCGCCGCGCAGGCTCTTGGCGTTGCCGATCGAGGATACGGTCACGTCGATCGGCTGGCCCGGCTGCGCGTACGCAGGCAGTTGCGCGGTGACCATCACCGCGGCGGTGTTCTTGAGCTGCGGGTTCACGCCGGGCGGCAGCGTCACGCCGAGCTGCTGCAGCATCGTGGCCAGGCTCTGAGTGGTGAACGGTGCCTGCGTGGTCTGGTCGCCGCTGCCGTCGAGGCCGACGATCAGGCCGTAGCCGATCAGCTGGTTGGTCCGCACCCCCTGCACGGTGGCGAGGTCCTTGATGCGCTCGGCCTGGACCGGACGCAGGCCAGCGGACAGTGCGAGCAGCACGATCGCGGCGAACAGCTGGCGCCGGGTCGGCCGGGCGACCCGCAGCGAGGCCAGCACCGTCCTCAGGCGCGGCGCGGCGGCGAAGGCGGCGAGCACGAGCAGGATCATCGGGTCGGAGCGCCGCTCACAGCGGCGAGTAGCTGAAGAAGAACCGCTGGAGCCAGCCGACCGTCATCGCGCGGTCGATGTCGCCGCGACCGCGGAACTCGACCCGCACATCGGCGATCTGGGTGGACGCGATGGTGTTGCCCGGCCGGATGAAGCGCGGATCGACGACACCTGAGAAGCGCAGCGAGTCGACGGTCTGATTGACGCCCACCTGCTTCTCGCCGATCACCACCAGGTTCCCGTTGGGCAGGACCTCGGCGACGGTGGTGGTGATCGTGCCGGTGAAGACGTTGTCGCTACCGCTCTCGCCCTTGGCGCTCGAATCGTTCGACGAGGTGGCGCCGATCTTGGCGCGCGGCACCACCGGCGAGGTGACGAAGGGCAGCGACGCGATCGCACCCTCGAGCTTGCCCTCGCGGTTCACCGAGCTCTTGGAGCTCTGGCGTGCGGTGGTGTTCTCCTGGATCTGCACCGTCAGCAGGTCGCCGACCGTGCGCGCGCGGATGTTCTCGAATAGCGGCCGGTAGGCCGCGCCCTGGAAGATGGCCCCGGCGCTCGCCGGCGGCGCGGTCGTGGCCGGCGGGATCACCGGACGCGGGGGCGGCTGGACGACCTGGACCTGCGGGGTGCGCAGCTCCGCGCAGGCGGCGAGCAGGCCGATCGCGGCGAGCGCGGCGATGCGGGCGGTCGGGCGACGACGGACGGCGCGGCTCATCGCGGCGCTCACAGCTGCGAGAGCCGACCGAGCATCTGGTCGGAGGTCGAGATCGCCTTGGAGTTGATCTCGTAGGCGCGCTGGGTCTGGATCATCGAGACCAGCTCCTCGACGACGTTGACGTTCGAGGTCTCGACGTAGCCCTGGCTGACGGTGCCGTGCCCGTTCAGGCCGGGCGTCCCCACCGCGGGCGTGCCCGAGGCGGCGGTCTCGCGGAACAGGTTCTGCCCGATCGGGTCGAGGCCGGCCGGGTTCACGAAGGTGGCAGTCTGCAGCGTGCCGACCTGCACCGGCGTGGTGTTGCCCGGCGTCAGCGCGGTGACGACGCCGTCGGCGCCGATCGTCACGTTGGTCGAGTTGGCAGGGATCGTGATCGCCGGATTCATCGGATAGCCGTTGGCCGTCACCAACTGCCCCTGCGCGTCGACGCGAAGCGCGCCGTCGCGGGTGTACGAGGTGGTGCCGTCGGGCATCTGCACCTGCAGGAACCCGTTCCCGTTGATGGCGAGGTCGAGCGGGTTCTCGGTGCGGTTCAGGTTGCCCTGCGAGAAGTTGCGGCTGGTGCCGACCGGGCGCACGCCGGTGCCGAGCTGCAGGCCCGTCGGCAGCATGTTGGTCTGCGTCTCCTGCGAGCCGGCCTGGCGCAGGTTCTGGTACAGCAGGTCCTCGAACTGCGCATGCGCCCGCTTGTAGCCATTGGTGCCGACGTTGGCGAGGTTGTGCGAGATCGTGTCGAGCTGCATCTGCTGGGCGTCGAGCCCGGTCTTCGAAATCCAGAGCGAACGGATCATGGGGAGTCTCCTCAGCCGGCCGGCGAGAGCAGCTTGCCTGCGCGCTGCTCATTGCCTTCGGCGGTCTGCAGCATCTTCATCTGCATCTCGAACTGGCGGGCCGCGGCGATCATGCCGACCATCGACTCCACCGGATTGACGTTGCTGCCCTCGAGCGAGCCGTCGACGACGCTCACCGCAGGGTCAGGCGGGGCCGGGTCGCCGCCGGCGACGCGCATCAGGCCGTCGGCCCCCTTGCGCAGCTCGCCGACCGGCGGATTGACCAGCTTGATCTGGCCGACCGGCGTCGGCGGTGTCGTGCCCGCCTTCGCGGTCACGGTGCCGTCGGCGCCGATCGACACCGTGGCGCCCTGCGGCACCACGATCGGTCCGCCGTCGCCGAGCACCGGGAACCCGGCGCGCGTCTGCAGCGTGCCGTCGGCCGACAGCTCGAGGCCGCCGGCGCGGGTGTAGGCCTCGTTGCCGTCCAGGCCCTGGACCGCGATCCAGCCCTCGCCGCGCACCGCGATGTCCAGGGGCCGTCCGGTGCGGGCGATCGGGCCTGCGGCGGCGTCGAAGCCCGCGGTCGCCTCGAGCGCATGGACGCGCGTCGGCGCGCCCTGCCCCTGGATCGGCACCGCGCGGAACGCCGAGAGGTCGGCACGAAAGCCGTCGGTGCTCGCGTTGGCGAGGTTGTTGGCGATCGCGTCCTGGCGCGTCATCGTCGCCTTCGCCCCCGACATCGCGGTGTAGATCACACGGTCCATGGCAGCCTCCGGTCAGCGCCCGATATCGTCAACGCAGATTGACGATGGTCTGCAGCAGCTGATCATGTGTCTTGATCGTCTGTGCGTTGGCCTGGTAGACCCGCTGCGCGGTGATCATCGCGACCAGCTCGGAGGTGAGGTCGACGTTCGAGTTCTCCACCGCGGTGGCCTCCAGCGTGCCGAGGATGCCGCTGCCCGGCGAGCCGAGCGTCGGCTGGCCGGCGCCCGTGCCTTCGACCCAGGCGTTGTTGCCCAGCGGCACCAAGCCCTGCGGATTCACGAAGTTCGCCAGCACGATCTGGCACTGCGGCCGGGTCTGGCCATTCGAGTAGCGCCCGATCAGCACGCCCGAGTCGTCGGCGGTGAAGCCCGACAGCCGGCCCGTACCATAGCCGTCCTGCGTGATCTCGGTGGTCGCGAAGCTCGCGCCGAACTGCGTCGCCGACGTGAGATTCACACCGAAGGTCAAGGTCCCGCCGGCGTCAGCGCCGACCGGGATGGTCAGGTTGAAGGGGCCGGTGGGCGCCGTCATCGTGCCGCTGGTGTTGAAGGTCAGTGTCGAGGTGACGCCCGCCACGTCGACGCCATCGGCCTGGGCGCGCACCTCCCAGGTGTTGCCGGCGGTCTTGCGGTAGAACATCGTGACCTGGTGGTCGCGACCGAGCGAGTCGTAGACCGACATCGACATCGCGCTGTTGTAGGTCTGCGGGTCGCTCGAATTGAAGGGCGCGGTGATCACGGCGCCGCGGGCGTCGAGGTTGAGCTGGGCGCGGGCGAGCGCGGTCGGCTTCGGCGAGATGTCGGCCGTGCTGATCTTGAGCTCGATCGGCGTGCCATTGCTGGTCACGCCCGCGATGTCGACCGCGTAGCCCGTCAGGCGGGCGCCCTGCGCGGTGACGATGTAGCCGTCCTTGTCATCCGGAACTGGCCGTTGCGCGTGTACTGCGTGGCGCCTTCCAGCGACGTGCGGAAGAAGCCGCGGCCGTTGATCGCCATGTCGAGCGGATTCTGGGTCGACACGATGTCGCCCTGGGTGAACTGCTGCGCCACGCTGGAGACCGCGACGCCGATGCCGGTGGTGGCCGCGGACAGGCCGGTGAGCGAGTTCGCGTACACGTCGGCGAACTCGACACGCGACGACTTGGCGCCGACGGTGTTGGCGTTCGCGACGTTGTTGCCGATCACGTCCAGGTTGCGTGCGGCGGCGCTGAGGCCGGACAGACCGTGCTGGAAGCTCATGCTCGAGGACTCCTGCTGTATAGAGAGTGCAGCGGTGAAATCGGTGTGAGGGGGCGCGGATCAGAGGATCGCGCGCACCTTGTCCATGCTCGTGCTGCGAGAGCCACCCAACTGCAGCGTGGCGCCGCCGGTGCCGAGCGTGACCGCCTGGACCTGCGCGGCAGCGAGCGTGGTCGCGGAGACCTTGCTGGCGCCGTCGAGGGCGCTGACGCGGAGCGTATAGAGGCCGGGATCGAAGGTCCGGGCGCCTGAGGTGCCGTTCCACTGGAAGGTCTGCAGGCCGGCGGGCATCGGGCCGAGCTCGATGTTGTCGACCACGGCGCCGGCCTTGTCGAGCACGTCGACGCGCACCGAGGTGGCGGCGGCGGCGAGCTCGAAGCCCGCCTTCGCGACGCCGTCCTTGGGCAGCGTCATCGTGTCGCCCGCGACCAGCACGCTGCGACCCACCATCGAGGCCGCCTCGCTGGTGCTGCCCTGCTTGCTGCCGTCGACGAGGGTCTGCAGCGAGGTGTTGAGCTTGTCGATGCCCTTGACGGTGTTGATCTGCGCGAGCTGGGTCGTGACCTGCGCGTTGTCGAGCGGGTTCAGCGGATCCTGGTTCTTCATCTGAGCGACCAGCAGCTTGAGGAAGCGGTCCTCGGTCGCGTCCTCGCTCGCCTGGCCGGTCGTGCCGGCACCGCCGGTCGTGGCCCCGGAGCCGGATGCACCGGCCGTCCCGGTCGAGCCGCGCAGCTGGTTGAGCACCGAGTCGAAGGCGGCGCTGCCGGCGCCGGTGCCGGCGGCGGACGCCGTGGGGGTCGCCGCCGACGGCGAGACGGTGGCCTTGGAGGCGATCGCGCTGAGGCTCATTCGGATGTCCGGTTGCCGCGAGGTCACGACTGGCCCATCTGCAGCGTCTTCTGCAGCAGCTGGCGCGCGGTGTTCATGACTTCGACGTTGTTCTGGTACGAGCGCGACGCGGAGATCATGTTGACCATCTCCTCGACCACGTTCACGTTGGACTGCGTCACGTAGCCGGTCTGATCGGCCATCGGGTGCCCGGGCTCGTAGACCCGCTTGGCCGGCGCGTTGTCCTCGATCACCGAGGAGACCTTCACGCCCGCGCCGCCGTCGCGGGTCGGCTCGCTCTGGAAGACGACCTGCCGCGCCTTGTAGCTCTGCCCGTCGGGGCCCGCGACCGATTCGGCGTTTGCGAGGTTGCTCGCCACGACGTTCAGGCGCTGGCTCTGCGCGGAGACCGCACTGCCCGCGACGTTGAAGACCTTCATCAGCGACATGGCCGCTCCCCTCACTCGCCCCGGATCGCCGAGAGCAGCGTCCGGACGGATCCGTTGATGAACCGCAGGCCCGCCTCGTAGCGCACGGCGTTGTCCGCGAAGTTCGCCCGCTCGCGGTCGAGATCGACGTTGTTGGCGTCGAGACTCGGCTGCTCCGTGGCCCGGTACTTCTGGACCGTCGAATCGATCCGTCCGGCGCCGCCGGTGCCGCCGCCGATGTGGCCGGCGTGCGTGGTCGCGACCCCCTGCGAGGCCGGCGCCGCGACGCCCTCCGGGCGGGTGCCGGTCGCCTCGGCCAGGGCGGCCCTGAAGTCGAAGTCGCGGGCCGCGAAGCGCGGCGTGTCCGCATTGGCGATGTTTCCGGCGATCACCTTCTGGCGCTCGGCGCGCAGCAGCAGCGCGCTGCCATGGAAATCGATCGACTCGGTCAGTCGGCTGGCGCTCATGTCAACAACCTCCGGTCGGGATTCATAGCGCAATGGTGGCGGCCCCACGCCAAACTTAAGCGCCGAAAAGCGGCGTGGCGGACCCGTTGATCGGACCCACCGTGCTCCGGCCCATGCCTATCCTCGCCGTCATCCCAGCCGCATCAGACAGAGGTCCGCCGATGGCCGCACCGACCCGAACCGCATCCCGCCACCCGGCGCGCCGCCTGGCTGCAGCGCTCGCGCTGCTGGCGGTGCACGCCGTCGCTGCGGCCCAGCCGACGGTCGCGACCGAACCGATCCGCGCCTTCGTCGAGCGCCAGGTGCCTGCCGGCAGCGGCCGCATCGAAGTCCAGGTCGGCGCGCTCGACCCGAGGCTGCAACTCGCGCCCTGCGGGCGCACCGAGCCCTATCAGGTGGCGGGCACGCGCCTGTGGGGCCGGACGGTGGTCGGACTGCGCTGCCTGGAGGGCGCCAGCTGGTCGGTCACGCTGCCGGTCAACGTGATCGTCCGGGGCCGGGCGCTGGTGGCAGGCGAGGCGCTCGCCGCCGGCAGCAGCCCGGCGGGGGCGTCGCTGCGCATCGAGGAGGCCGAGCTCAGCCGCGAACCAGGGACACCCGTCACCGATACGGCGCAGCTCGTCGGACGAAGCTTGATCCGACCGGTGGCCGCCGGGCAAGTTATCAGGCTCGAGCATCTGCGGATCGCGCATACGGTGGCCGCGGGCGACCCGGTGCGCATCCAGATGGTCGGCCAGGGGTTCACGATCCAGGCCGACGGTCAGGCGCTCGCGGGGGCCGGAGACGGCCAGACGATCCGGGTCCGGACAGACAGCGGGCGGATCCTCGCCGGAACCCTCAGCGGACGGACGGTCGAGGTCCGGCTCTGAACGGCCGCCTCGCAGCGGTCAACGTTGTGTGTAAAGGTGTGCAACCGTGCTTTTCGTGCTCAAGTCGCACGGCCGAGTGTCGATAATGGACCTGTGAGGTGCTTTCACCGCGCCTCCAGGAGAATACGATGAAGATCGGACCGAGTAATACCGATGGCATCCGGGTCGACGCAGGCACCACCGCAGGTGCGGACCGCTCGTCGTCGGTCCGGCCCGGTGAAGGTGCCGGCCCGGCGCCTCTGCCCACGAGCGTCGACCGCGTGTCGCTGTCGGGCAAGACCATGCCGCCGGCCGAGACCGGTGGCCTGGTCTCCTACAACGACAAGAAGGTCGAGGAGATCCGCCAGGCGATCGTCGAAGGGCGCTTCCCGGTCGACGCCAAGCGCGTGGCCGAGCAGCTGCTCGCCGACGCGCGCGACTTCCTCGGCATGAAGACGGCCTCCTGATGACGGCAGCGCGTCCGCAGCTGGCGACCGCCGGCGAGCGTGCGCTCGCCGCCCTCGAGACGCTGCTCGAGGCGCAGCGCAGCGCGATGAGCGCGGGCGACCTGGCCGCCATGCAGGATGCGCACGCCGGCATCCACGGGCTGCTGTCGAACCCCGCCTGGCGGCACGACGCGGCCCTCGGCCCGTCCCAGATCCGCGTGCGAGCGGCGCTCAAGGCTGCGGCGATCAACGCCGGCCTGGCCGCGCGCGGCGAGGCGCATGCCGCCCGGTCGCTCGCCGCGCTCGGCGAACGCCCGTCGCTCTACACCGCCTCCGGCGCGCTCGGCGCGAAGAACGGACCCTCCCGGGGCCTGTCGGTCTGAACCGTCCGGGCGCGCGTGCGCGAGACGCGCACTGCCCGGCACCGCCCGTCACCGCCAACGCAACGGGCCCCTGGGGCCGCGAGAACTGCTGGGGCACGCGACGATCGTGCCCGCTCGGCGGCCTCGCGGCCGAGCTTCCCGGGCTGGCAGACGCGGCGGCGTCTGTGCAGCGAGGGAAACCTGCCGTGTGTGTGTTCCTGGGTGCGACGGGGCCGGCCTCACCAGCCCTTGAGCTTGGTGCGCAGCCGGGCAACCGCTTGGCTGTGCAACTGGCAGATCCGGGACTCTGTGACGCCGAGGACTGCGCCGATTTCCTTGAGGTTCATGTCGTGCTCGTAGTACATGCCCATGACCTGACGCTCGCGCTCGGGCAGCGCCTCGATGGCGGCGGCGAGCGAGGCGCGGAACCGGTCGTCGTCTAGCACCTTCACCGGGTCGAGGCTGTCCGGCCCGGGGTGGCGGTCGATGAAGCTCTCGTCCGTGTCCGAGCCGACGAAGTCGTCCAGGTAGAGCAGCTGGCCGCCGTGCGCATCGCCCAGCATCTGCTGGTACTCCGCGAGCCCGAGGCCCATTTGCTCGGCGACCTCCGCCTCGGTGGCCGAGCGGTGCACGCGCTGCTCGACCGCGTGCACCGCCGTCTCGATCGCGCGCTGGTTGCGCCGCACCGAGCGCGGCAGCCAGTCGGCCCCGCGCAGCTCGTCGATCATCGCCCCGCGGATGCGCTGCATCGCGAACGTCTCGAACTGCGCGCCGTGACCGGCCTCGTACCGAGACAGCGCGTCCATCAGTCCGATCATGCCCGCCTGGATCAGATCGTCGATTTCGACGTTCGCCGGCAGGCGCGCGATCAGCTGCGACGCGAGGCGCCGCACCATCGGCGCATGCCGTTCGACCGCCGCGCTGCGGTCCAGCGTGCCCCGTGCTGTGTACATCGTGCCTCCTGCCGTCAATGAGGCCGCCATGTCGCGCCCTCCCCCCGTCCGCATGCCCACTCGGCCAGGTCGTCCGCCAGGCGACGGTAGTAGCCCGGCAGGGTCGTATCGGGTGCCGCGCCGCCGAAGGCGAGGTCGACACCCAGGAATCGCTGCACCGTCTGGGCGAGCCGCTCGTGGCCGAGGCGGGCGGGCGCGCCGCCCGTGCCGCGACCGAACAGCGCGCAGACGTCGCGGATCGAGCCGAGCCCGACCATCGCCTTGATCCGGGCGTATGCGGTGGCGAGCGCCTCGGTGTCCGCACCGGCCAGCACCACCGCCTCGCTGCTGGGCAGCGACAGTCCGCGGGCGAGGCGGCCGTCGTCGACCGCCACCAGCGTCAGCTGCGCCCGGGCGGCGATTGACGCCAGCCCCTGCAGATCGTCGCCGGCCTGCCTGGAATACATCGCAGTCAGCCCGCCGCGCGGCCGTCCGCGCCCGATCTGCTCGATGACCGCGTCGAAGTCGCTCACCACCGTGACCCGCGTCCCGCTGTCGGCCAGCGCCTGCGCGAGCCGCACGACAAACTCCGGATGCTCGCCCGCACCCGCCAGCGGCAGCACGGGTCCGCCGCGAAGGGGCATCGCCCGCCGCAGACCGGCAGCCTGATCCTGCCCGCGATCAAGCATGCGAGACGGCCCCCTGCAGCGTCGCCGCCACGCCGAACACCAGGGGCAGTTCCTCGTCGTCGAGCGCGAACGCGCCGGCCGGCGGCGCGAGCAGCGCGCGCCGCACCAGCCTTGCGCCATCGGGCGCCTGCCAGTCCTCCGGCACGCGCTGCCCGTCGCACACGCCGAGCAGCTTGATGCGCTGGCGCAGCAGGCAGTCGATCGCTCCACCCAGGCGGGCGGCCTCGTCGACCTTGGTCAACACGACACCAGCCGCCTGGCCCGCCTCGTAGGCCCGCAGCGACTCATCGATCGTCTCGGCCTGAGCCGCACAGCTCGCGACCACGACGTGCTTGATCTCCGCCCGAGGCAGCGACCCCAGAAGGCTGCGGATCCGCGTGTCGCGATGCCCCATGCCGACCGTGTCGATCAGCACCAGCTGGCGGGTGCCGCGCAGCCGCAGCAAGTCTTGCAGCGCGGACGCATCGTGGGCGATGTGCACCGGCACGCCCAGGATGCGGCCGAAGGCGCGCAACTGATCGTGGGCGCCGAGACGGTACGTGTCGACAGTGATCAGCGCGACCGACTGAGCACCGTGCGTGAGCACGTGGCGGGCGGCGATCTTCGCGGTGGTGGTGGTCTTGCCGACGCCGGTGGGGCCGACCAGAGCGAACACGCCGCCGGCCTCGAAGGACTCGGTGCTCGGCGCGCAGCGCACGTTGCGGGCCAGCACGCACTCGAGCCAGGTCTGCGCTTCTCGCTCGCCGAAATCCGACGGCAGCTTGGACACCACCGAGTGCGCCAGCTTCAGCGAGAAACCGGCAGCGACCATTGTTCGCAGCAGCTTGCCCTGCACCGGACTGCGGCGCAGCACGCCCTCGAACCAGTTCACCGTGGCGAACTGGCGCGCGATCATGCCCTTGAGCGACTGCAGCTCAGCGACCAGCGCCTCGTTGCCCGCCGCCTGGGCGGTCGCGGCCGCGCCGCCGCGCACGCCCGGATCGGCCTGTGGGGGGGCGGCGGGCGCGCCCGCGTCGATGGACTTGCGCGCCGGTGCGGCGGGCACGAACAGGCCGGGAGCAACACCGCCCGGATGGCCGCTGTTCGCGAACCCCGCATCGGCGAACGCGTGGTCCTCCCGGGGCGGCGCGAGGAAGGTCGGATCGACCCGAATCGGCACGGCGGCGGCGCGCGGCGCGACGACCTGCGCGGCGGCGGGGGCCGGCGCGCGCTGGGCCGCGGGCACAGCGGTCAGCGGATCGGCGGGTCGTGCGTCGTCGGGCCGGGGCATCGGCGGCGCTGCGCGCTGCGCCGCGGACACGGACTGGACCGGGTCCACGGCAGGCTGCGGCGCACTGTGCGCGGATGCGGATGGGGCGGCCTGAGCGTCGGCGCGAGCCGGCGACTGCGCGGTGGCCGCGCGCGCGCCCGCGGCGAGCGCCGCCGTGCCGCCCGACGCACGCTCCTCGGTCTGTGCATGATGCCGCTCGCGCAGCCGCTGGCGGACGTAGTCCTGGAACGACACCGTGCTCATGCCCGCAGGCTGCACCTCACTCTCCACGGAACGGGCGGCCGCGGCAGTGCGCGGCGCGGGCGCATCGGCATCGGCGTACTCGCCACCCACGGACGCCATGGCGGGAGCGTATGCGGTGGCAGGCTCGGCAGCGCTGACGGACAGACCGCGGAGCTCGCCAGGCGCCGTGGCCAGTAGCTCAACGCCCTCGGCACAAGGCCGGTTCGCGAGCACCAGCGCGTCGGGTCCGAGCGCATCGCGAAGCTTGCGCATCGCATCCCGGGACGTCCGTCCGACGAATCGCATCACCTTCATGTCGCGTCTCCGATGATCCGGCCGATCCGGATCGAATGCGTGTCAGGAACTTCCGCATGCCCAAGGACCCGCAGGCGCGGGGCGCCCTTGCGGAGCAGCCGCGCGACGGGCACGCGGATGCGGTCGGGCACGAGCAGGCAGGCGGGCACGCCGGCGGTCTCCTGCCGCGCAGCCGCATCGCTGGTGGCCTTGACCACCAGGTCGGCGACGCCGGGCTCGAGCGCGCCGGCAGCGCCGGGAGCGAGCGCCTGCGACAGCAGGTTCTCGAGATTCGGGTCGAAGGCGATCACGTCGAGCTCGCGGGCGTGGCCATAGATCTGGTCGACGATCGCCGGCGCCAGCGCGATGCGCACCTGTCGGGTCAGCTCCGCCGGGTCCTGCGTGCGCGGGGCGTTCTCCGCCAGGTTCTCGACGATGGTGCGCAGGTCACGCACGTGCACCGACTCGTCCAGCAGGTTCTGCAGCACCTTCTGCAGCGCCGCGATCGGCAGCAGCTTCGGGACCACCTCCTCGGAGAGCTTGCCGGCATACTTCGCCAGGTGATCGAGCAGCTGCTGCACCTCGGCGCGCCCGAGCAGCTTGCTCGCGTGCACGCCCAGCAGGTGATTCAGGTGGGTCGCGATGACGGTGGCCGCATCGACTACCGTGTAGCCCGCAACCTGTGCCTCATCGCGGCGACCGCCGTCGATCCACACCGCCGGCAGCCCGAACGCCGGGTCCTGGGTCGGGGTGCCCGAGAGCTGCCCCATCGCATGACCGGGGTTGATCGCGAGGAAGCGCTCCGGGAAGGCCTCGCCCTCGCCGATGACCGCGCCCTTGAGCGTCACGCGGTAACCGTTCGGGCGCAGCTCCAGGTTGTCCTTGATGTGCACCGCCGGCGGCAGGAAGCCGACCTCGTTGGCGAACTTCTTGCGCACACCCTTGATGCGGGTCAGCAGGTCGCTCGCCTGGTTGCGCTCGATCATCGGGATCAGCCGGTAGCCGACCTCGAGCCCGAGCAGGTCCACCGGCACCACGTCCTCCCAGCTCGCCTCGGTCGACGGCGCCACGGGGCGCTCGAGCTGCTGCGGCTCGGGCGGCCGCGCCGCCAGGTCTTTCTGGCGCCTGGCGAGCCACCAGGCCGCATAGCCGCAGGCGGCCGCCAGCAGCAAGAACGCGACGTTGGGCATGCCGGGGATGACGCCGAGCAGGCCGAGCACCGTCGCCGACAGGCCGAGCGCGCGCGGCATCTTGAACAGCTGGCTGCCGACCTGCCCGCCGATGTCGTCTTCCTGACCCACCCGCGAGACGATCAGGCCGGCGGCCAGCGAAACCACAAGCGCCGGGATCTGCGCGACCAACGCGTCGCCGATCGCCAGCAGTACGTAGTTCGAGGCGGCGCGCTCGAGCGGCAGGTTGTGCTGGATCAGACCGATCGCCAGGCCCCCGACCACGTTGATCGCCAGGATCAGCATCGAGGCGATCGCATCGCCGCGCACGAACTTCGAGGCGCCGTCCATCGAGCCATAGAAGTCGGCTTCCTGCGAGACCTCCAGGCGGCGGCGGCGAGCCTCTTTATCGTCGATCGAACCGGCGTTGAGCTCGGCGTCGATCGACATCTGCTTGCCGGGCATCGCGTCCAGGGCAAAGCGCGCCGACACTTCGGCGATCCGGCCCGCGCCCTTCGTCACCACGATGAAGTTGATCACCGTGAGGATCGCGAAGACGATGATGCCGACCGCGAAGTTGCCGCCGATCAGGAAGTTGGCGAACGACTCGATCACCTTGCCCGCCGCATCCGGGCCGGTGTGACCGTGCATCAGCACCGCGCGCGTCGACGCCACGTTCAGCGCCAGCCGGAGCATGGTCGTGATCAGCAGGATCGTCGGGAACGCGGCGAAGTCGAGCGGCTTGATCGTGTAAGACGCCACCAGCAGCACGACCAGCGCGACCGCGATATTGAACGAGAAGAACACGTCGAGCAGGAACGCCGGCAGCGGCAGCACCAGCATCGACAGCATGATGCAGATCAGTATCGGCGCGGCCAGTGCTTGCGCCCGCGGCAGCGGGAACGGGAGCCAGGACGGCGGTGCGTTGGCGCTCATCGCTCAGCCCCCAGCGGGTCCATCCCGTCCGGCACGACGATGCCCGGCTCGTTCGGACGCTTGCCGCGGCCCGCGAGGTGCTGGTTGATCTGATAGACCCAGGCGAGCACCTGCGCGACGGCGGAATAGAGCGCCGCCGGAACTTCGCCGTCGACCTCGACATGCTTGTAGAGCGCCCGCGCGAGCGGTGGCGACTCGAGCAACGGCACGCCGGCCTCCTCGGCGAGCTCCCGGATCTTCGCGGCGAGCAGGTCCGCGCCCTTGGAGACCACGCGTGGCGCGGACATCGAACCCTCCTCGTACTTCAGCGCGACAGCAAAGTGGGTCGGGTTGGTGACGACGACGTCGGCGGTGGCGACCGCCTGCAGCATCCGGCCGCGCGACATCGCGCGCTGGCGCTCGCGGATCTTCGCCTTGATATGCGGATCGCCTTCGGCCTCCTTGTATTCCTGCTTGGCCTCCTGGGGCGTCATCATCATCTTCTGGTGATGGCGGAAGATCTGCAGCGGGCCGTCAGCCAGCGCCACCGCGATCACCACACCCGAGATGCCCATCAACCCGGAGCGCAAGTCGGCGCCCGCGGTCGCGAGTGCCGAAGGCAGCGACATGCCTGCATAGGCGGCGAACTGCGCGAGCCCGCCCACGGCATACCAGGCACCGACGCCGCCGACCGCCATCGCAATCGCCGTGAGCTTGCCGATGTCGACCGCGGAATCCTTGGAAAACATCTTGCCCACGCCCTTCATCGGATCGAGCCGGGTCAGGTCGGGCATCGCGGGCTTGAGGGAGAACACCAGCCCGCCGACCGCGAGGGTGGCGGCGGTGGCGGCGGCGATCGGCGCGATCACCAGCGGCAGCGTCGCCCACACCGCCTCGGCGGCGGCCGCGCCGGCGGCGGCCATCGCCTGCGCGGGCTCGCGGGTCAGCACCCGGTCGAAGCGCAGCGAACCCCGGATGAGCGCGAGCGTACGTTCGGCGAACTGCGGTCCATAGAGCGACAGGCATGCGATGAAGGCGAGCAGCGCCGCAGCATGAGACACCTCACGCGAACGCGGGACCTGCCCCGCTTCACGGGCCTGCCTGAGCTTGCGTTCGGAGGCTGGTAGCCGCCGTTCGTCGCTATTGTCTGAAGATTCCGCCATATGTGCCGATTGAAGTACTCACGGGATTGTCCGTGGGCGGAGGCCAAGTCGAAGCGCGGAATAGGTCGATGGATACGGCTCACATCTCGGGTGTGGGTAGCAGGGTATGCGTTCGTGCATTCGCGCGTTCGTGCACACGCCAGCAAAACACACGAAGGCGACAGCCGAAGGCGCGTCCCGAAAAGCGAATGGCGCCTAAGCGCCCTGCCCTTGTTGCGTCTCAGCGCTTCGGCGACCCCGAGTCGACCGGAGCGGCCGGTGCCGCAGGCGCCGCCGACTGGGGCGCCGGACCCACGGTCGGCGGCGGCAGGACGATGCCGCCTAGGCCAGGCACCCGCCTCAAGGCTTTCTCGAACTCCTCGATGTCGCTCGCCTGCAGCTCCGTGCCCGAAAGCACTCGGCGCTCCGCCATCGAGTTCATCACCACGATCGAGATGCGCCGGTTGACCGGCGCACCCGGCGCCGCCTGGTCGAAAGGCACCACAGCCGCCAGCCCCATCACCCGCAGGATCTTGCGCTCGTCCAGTCCGGCCGCCAGCAGCTCGCGCCGCGATGCGTTCGCGCGGTCCGCCGACAGCTCCCAGTTGGAGTAGCCACGCTCTCCGCCCGAGAATGGCGCGGTGTCCGTGTGGCCGGTCAGCGTCACCTTGGCATCGACCTCGTTCAGGGCCTTCGCGATCTCGCCCAGCAGCTCGCGCATGTACGGCTTCACCACCGAGGAGCCGGAATCAAACATCGGCCGGTTCTGGTCGTCGACGATCTGGATCCGCAGGCCGTCCGGCGTCATGTCCATCCGGACCTGGTTGCGCAGCTCGCGCAGGCGCGGATTGCGCTCGATCGCATCCTCGACGAGCGCACGCACCTTGCGGGCCTGCGCATCAGTCAACTTCTTCATCTCTTCAGGAAGGGCCTGCAGGTTGCTCCTGGTCCTGGGCTCCTCGATGTCGCCGCGCTTGACCTGCCCGGTCGTGCGCGTCAGATCCTCGCCACCGCCCTTGATCACGCTCGAGCTGTCGCCCGAGCCCGAACCGCCCAACATCGCCACCTGAAGCGGCGTGTTGAAGTGGTCAGCGATGCCTTTCAGGTCACCCTTCGTCGTCGCACCGAGCAGCCACATCAGCAGGAAGAACGCCATCATCGCGGTCACGAAGTCCGCGTACGCGATCTTCCAGGCGCCGCCGTGATGACCGTGGCCGCCGCCCTTCTTGACCTTCTTGATGATGATCGGCTGGATCTTCTTGTCGGCGCCGGCCATCGCTCAGGCCTTCTTCTGCTTGACGTGCGACTCGAGTTCCTGGAACGAGGGGCGCTCGGTGGAGAACAGCACCTTGCGGCCGAACTCCACCGCGATCGCGGGCGCATAGCCCTGGAGGCTCGCCAGCAGCGTGATCTTCACGCACTGCAGCTCCTTGTGCGCCTCCTCGCCCTTCTGCTCGAGCACCTTCGCCAGCGGACTCACGAAGCCGTAGGCCAGCAGGATGCCGAGGAAGGTGCCGACCAGCGCGCCTGCGATCATCTGCCCGAGCACCGCCGGGGGCTGGCCGACCGAGGCCATCGTCTTCACCACACCCAGCACCGCGGCCACGATGCCGAATGCCGGTAGGCCGTCCCCCACCGCCTGGATCGCGCCCATCGGCTTGTGCGCCTCCTGGTGATGGGTCTCGATCTCGCTGTCCATCAGGTTCTCGATCTCGTGGGCGTTCATGTTCCCCGACACCATCATCCTCAGGTAGTCGGTGATGAACTCGACCAGATGGTGGTCGGCCGCGATGTTCGGGAACTTCTTGAAGAGCGCCGAATCGTGCGGATTCTCGACGTCGGCCTCGATCGACATCAGGCCCTCCTTGCGGGCCTTCGCGAGGATCTCGTAGAGCAGCGCCATCAGCTCCATGTACCGCGCCTTCGTGTACTTGGAGCCCTTGAAGAGCGTCGGGATGGCGCCCATCGTCGCCTTGATGGTCTTGCCGTCGTTGCCGACGAGGAACGCGCCCAGTGCCGAGCCGCCGATGATGAACAGCTCGATCGGGGCGGCCTTGATGATGACGGCGAACTTGCCGCCCGCCAGGGCATAGCCACCGAAGACGGCGACCATCACCACTACGTACCCGACGATGACAAACATTGAGGAGAGCCTATGCTACCGGCGCCGGAGCGGCGCGTACGGTGATTTTTCGGCCCTTCGGGTGCAGACTTGAGAAGGAGCCCGACTCGGCCCCTAGGTCATTCGACCGCTCGTCCGGCCGGTGCCACCACCTCGCCGGACGTGGGGGAACAGCCGGGGCGCCAGCCTGCAGTTCAGCGCATCGACGCTCAGTGGATCGTGCCGGTGCGCAGCGCCTTACCGGCGCGCGCGGGCGGCTCGCACAGCCCGCAGACGAAACCGCGGTCGATCTCGTAGGTGTGGTTCACGAACTGGCCCTTGCACTTGCCGCATCGGGTGAGGCACAGCATCCCCGAGTCCACGAAGCGCACCAGCCGCCACGCGCGGGTGATCGACAGCATTGGGTCGACGCCGTGGGCGTTGACCTCGTCGCGGTACAGGCGCCAGGCCTTCGCGATCGCGTCGATCGATTCGATGTCGGTCGACTTCTGCAGGTATTCGTAGATGTTCAGGAACAGCGAAGCATGGATGTTCGGCTGCCAGGTCATGAACCAGTCGGTCGAGAACGGCAGCTGGCCTTTGGAGGGCGAACGGCCCGCCACCTCCTTGTACAGACGCAGCAGGCGCTCATACGGCAGATCGGTCTCGGACTCGAGGACCTGGAGCCGCGCGCCAAGGTGGATCAGCTCGATCGCACGCTGGATCTGGCGGTTCTCGGCAAGTAGGCTGCGGGCGGCCATCTCAGACCGCTTCGACGAAGTTGCCGGCCATCACGATGCTGGCGTGCAGTCGCGAGGCGTTGTTGTCCACGCCCTGAGGGTTACGACGGCCATGCTCCGAGAGCAGGCCCCAGACCATCTCGTCATCGAAGCGGAAGCGGCACATCAGCATGTTGCCCGAGGCTATCTTCAGCAGCTGGCCGGGACCGAGGTCGGCGAGGATGTCGGCGACTTCCTCCGAGACGCCCAAGCAGAACATCGCGTGGACCTTGTCCGAGCGCACCATGCTCTGCGCCAGCATCAAATAAGAGAGGTTGACTTCCCGAATTTCGGGCATCCATCGGCTGTCGACGTGTGATTCCATGTTGGTGTCCTGTGGGTGGCGCCTTGTTGATGTGCCCAAGTCTCCACCACCCGCTGCACGGCGAATATCGGCACAGTTCCGGTTCAGTCGTGCAGCGTTGACCGACACCCTGTAAGGCTTCCCTGACCTCCTTCCCGCGGACGGTCGATGCAGCCGGTCGAACGGCATTCCTAAAGTCCGCGACACCTGCACCCGATAACCCACACAACGGGAGAGATCCCGCCGCCGGGTCCGGCGAGTGTCGGCCAGGCAACACACCCACCCGCCACGTTCGGCGTGTGCGTGGTCCTGAGACGGACCGACGCCAAGAAACAGGAGTACTCGCACCATGCAAGTCATCAACACCAACCTGATGTCGCTGAACGCCCAGGGCAATCTGTCGGCGACGAAGAAGGATCTGAGCACCGCGATCCAGCGCCTGTCGACCGGCCTGCGGGTGAACAGCGCCAAGGACGACGCGGCGGGC
>JAPLQE010000060.1 GCA_026399835.1 Burkholderiales bacterium
CCCGCGCCGCGTCCCGCCCCGCAGCCAGCGGCCCGGCCCGCCCCGCGCCCCGCCGCGCCGCCCGCGGCCCGCCCGGCCCCGCGGCCCGCGCCCGCGGCCCGACCGGCTGCCGCCCGACCGGCTGGCGGTGGCGGCGGTGCCGCGCGCCATGCCCGATGACCGACACGATCCGGAGCCGACGATGAACGATCAGATCCTTCCGAAGCCGTCGCGGCTGCGCGCCGCCGGCTGGCGCCGCGTCGCCCTCGCGGTCGCGCTGAGCGCCGCCGTGTCGCAGGCCTGGGCTGCACCGGTGGCCGGCCAGCGCAGCTTCGCCACCCCGCAGGCCGCCGTCGATGCGCTGTTCGACGCGGTGGTCTCGGGTGACCGGCGCGAGCTGCGGCCGCTCTTCGGCGCCGACACCCCCCGGATCGCGCCGATCCCGGACGACGCGACGATGGCCGCGGTGCGCGACACCTTCGTGCGCTCGTGGTCCGGCGGGCATGCGATCGAGCCTCAAGGGGAGGGCCGCGCACGCCTCACGCTGGGCGAAGGCGCCTGGCCGTATCCGCTGCCGGTCGTGCGCGGTGCCGACGGGCGCTGGTCCTGGGACACCCGGGCCGGCCTGCGCGAGATCGATGCGCGGCGCATCGGGCGCAACGAGATCGCGGCGATGGCCGCGCTCCACCAGTACGTCGACGCGCAGAACACCTACGCTCGGGTCGATCGCAACGGCGACGGCGTCGCCGAGTACGCGCGCCGCCTCGGCAGCACGCCCGGCAAGCGCGACGGCCTGTACTGGGTCACCGCACCCGGCGAGCCGCCGCCGCCGCTCGGCCTGCAGGCGCTCGAGACCGCCGAGGGGGTCACGCGGGGCACGCCGTTCCGCGGCTACCGGTTCCGCGCGCTGACCGCGCAGGGGCCGGCCGCGCGCGGCGGCGCGATGGACTACCTGTCGGGCGGGCGCCTGCTGCGAGGCTTCGCGGCCATCGCGACCCCGGCCTCGTACGGACGCTCCGGGCTGCGGACCTTCGTCATCAACCACGACGGCCGGGTGTTCTCGCGGGACTTCGGGCCCCATACGGGCACGCTCGCCGCGCAGCTCACGCGCTTCGATCCGGGCCCGGGCTGGAAGCGGGAAGACTGAGCGACTAGCCGCGGGGCCCCGAGCGCCACTGGCGCGCGACGCGCCAGGCGGTCATCGCGAGCGACGCCGTGCTCAGCCAGCGGGACAGGCGCTTTCGTCCCAGCAGCGGCAGCCCGACGCCGACCAGCGCGGCGGCGACCGTGCCGGCGCGGCGGCCCTTGCCGCTGCCGTCCCGCTCCACGCGAGGCGGCGTGATGCGCTCGCGCAGCTCGTGCACCAGGAGGGCGATCTGCAGCCGCTCGAGCTCGGAGCGCGAGACCAGCAGCGCCTTGCGCTGCGCAGACTTCGAGGCGCGATCGTCGACGCTCATTGCCGCCGCTTCCCGAAGCGCTCCATCAGCCATGCCCGGTCGCGGCCGAACTCGGCGAGCGTGGCCGCGAACGGCGTATGCTCGCGGCGCGAGGCGAGGGCGAGGCGCCAGCCGGCCACGCCGGTGACGGCGGCCCACAGCAGCGTGAGCAGCGCGAGCGTGATCCAGCCGAGGCGGTCCCAGAGCAGCGCCACCACCAGCGTGTTGGCCGCGAGCAGCGCGAAGGCGGCCGCGATCGCCATGACCAGCACCAGCACCAGGCGATCGCGCGCGCGGTCGCGTTCCTCGGCGAACTCGAGCGCCGCGATCTGCACGCGCGTGTCCGCCGCACTGGCGACCGAAGCGGCGAGCCGCCCGAGCAGGTCGCGGATGCCGGCCGATCCGGTCGCGCCGTCCCCGGGGGAATCGGTCGCGTCGCCGGGCGCGGGACCGGCGGAGGAGGCTCCGGTCTCGCCCATCGCCGCGCTCAGCGGCGGTTCATCAGCAGACCGACGACGCAGCCGACGATCGCGGCGATGCCGATCGCCTGCCACGGGTGGTCGTGCACATAGTCGTCGGTGGCGCGGGCGGCGTTCTTGGCGCGATCCACCGCCTCGCCTTCGAGCTCCTGCAGGCGCAGCTTCGCGTGCAGCAGCTTGGTCTCGACCTGGGAGCGCAGATCGCGCGCCTTGTCGCCGGTTTCGGTCGCGGCGCGCGTGAGGATGTCCTGGGCTTCGGTCATCGCGGCTGCGAATTCGTCGGCGATCTTCGCGCGGGAGGACTCGGCGGGCGTGTTCATCATGGGCTCCTTCGAGGGGTGGACGTCACATCGTCAACCCCGTGGATTATACGCACCGGGTCGGATGCCCCTTCGAGGAGACAGGATGCGCGCGGCGCGAGGGCCGCTCGCCGTCGGACTCAGGCCGGCTGGCCGCGTGCGATGCGCCCGACGACCTTCGCCACCGCGGACTCGAGGCCTTCGGGGGGGTGCACGAACTGCAGCCCGACGCGCAGCTCGCCGCCGTCGGCGAGGCGGCGCATCACGCCCGCGTGGATCACGCGCAGCGCCATCACCCACTCGCTGCCGTCGGGCAGGGTCATCATCGCCCGCTCGAACACCTTGCCCGCCCAGAACCGCTCGCGTGACCCGCGTACGGTGACCGCGGCGCCCTGCACCGACAGGTCGTGCAGCGGCAGCGACACGAGTGCCGCATCGGCTGCATCGAGCGTGAGCGTGAGCGCGAGCTGCTCGGGCACCTGCACGCGGAAGGTCTCGCGTTTCTGCACCCGGACCAGCGAGGTCGGCCGCTCGAGACGCAGCAGCGACCGCCCGTCGACCTGCCCGATCCGTGCGACGCGAGCCTCGAAGCTCACGCGGCACTCGGGCAGCCGCAGGTCGATGGCCGCGACGCTGCCGGCCGCCAGCGCGCGCTCGATCACCGGCGCGCGCGGCGGGTCGAGCACCGCCTCGCCGTCGTCGGCGATCTCGCGCAGCGGCGACAGGTACGTCTCCGGCCGGCCCGCCGCGCGCACCGAGCACATCGCCCGGGACGCCAGCGATCGGCGCAGCAGGTCCAGGACCTCCGCGCCGTCCTCGACGCGGAAGCGATCGTAGTCTTGGGCTTCCATGAATCGATGATGCCACACGGGTCCGCCGCGTCGACATCGTCGGAGAGCCGCATGGCGGGCGGATTCCGCCGTGCTTCGGCGCGCGCTCCGGACGAGGCCGCAGGGGCTCCCCGCGGCCCGAGATGCACCGTCGGACCGGCGCTTATCCGGGGCTCCGCGGCAGGGGGCGGGGCTCAAGATCGAGCGGGTAACGAATCCGTCACGGTCCACCGCCGATGCCCGCCCCGATCGCACCGCCCCGACCCGCCGTCCCCGCCGCCCTGCGGCCCGAGGCCGAGCGCCATTGGCGCGCCGGCGTCGAGCATGCGCGTGCCGGCCGCTGGAAGGACGCGGAGAAGGCGCATGCCCGCGCCGTCCGCGTCGCCCCGGGCGAGCCGGTCTTCTGGGTCAACCTCGCGCAGGCTCGCCGCAAGCTCGGCGACCTCGCCGGCGTGATCGAGGCGACCGACCGTGCGCTCGCCGCCGACCCGCAGTTCGTGCTGGCCCGCCAGATGCGGGTGGCAGCGCGCATGGAGCGGCATCGCTACGAGGAGCTGCTCGAGGACGCCGAACTCGTCGCCAAGCGCCCGGGGGCGGGCTACGAGGCCTGGCTCGACTACGGCGTGGCGCTCGACCGCAGCAACCGCCATGTCGCCTCGATCGGCGCACTGATGTCGGCGCTGTCGTGCAAGCCCGACGGCTTCGACGCCTACATCACGCTGTGCAACGCCTTCGACCGGCTGCGGCTGCACGCCGAGGCCGTCGAGTCGCTGCGCACGGCGGTCGCGCTCAAGCCGGGCTGGGCGGCGGGGCTGGTGGGCATCGTCCACCACGCGCTGCACGGCTGCGACTGGCGCCGCCTCGACGAGGACGTGGCAGTGCTGGCCGCCCGCCTCGCCGAGCCGGAGCCGCTCGACATCAACCCGTTCATGTTCCTGTCCTTCGGTGCCGACGCCGCGATGCAGCGCCGCGTCTTCACCGAGCATGCGCGACTGCGCTACGGCGCGGTCGCACCGCTGCCCGCGCCCGCGTCGCGCCCGGTCCCGCGCACCGGCCGCGTCCGGGTGGGGTACCTGTCGAACGACTTCCACACCCATGCCACCGCGCTGCTGCTGGTGCAGGCGCTCGAGCTGCACGACCGCGAGCGCATCGAGGTCCGGCTGTATTCGTACGGCCTGGACGACGGCACGCCGATGCGCCGGCGGCTCGAGGCGGCGGGCGATGCCTTCGTCGACATCGCCGGCCTGAGCGAGCAGGAGGCCGCGCAGCGCATCCGCGACGACGAGGTCGAGGTGCTCGTCGACCTCAAGGGCTACACGCTCCACGCCCGGACCGCGATCATGGCGATGCGTCCGGCGCCGGTGCAGGTCGCCTGGCTCGGATTCCCCGGCACCAGCGGCGCGCCCTTCATCGACTATGCGATCGTCGACCCGATCGTGCTGCCACCGGAGCGCGCCGACGAGTTCAGCGAGGCCCCCGCCTGGCTGCCCGACTGCTACCAGCCCAACGACCGGATGCGCGAGGTCGGCACGCCCCCCGGCCGCGCCGCCTGCGGGCTGCCCGAGGGCGCCTTCGTCTTCTGCGCGTTCAACCACACCTACAAGATCCGGCCCGACACCTTCGCGCTCTGGTGCCGGCTGCTGCGCGACGTGCCCGGCAGCGTGCTGTGGCTGCTCGCCTCGAACGCGCAGGCCGAGGAGAACCTGCTGCGCGAGGCCGCGGCGCTCGGCATCGACGCCTCGCGCCTGGTCTTCGCGCAGATCGCGCCCCCCGCCGAGCATCTGGCGCGCCTGACCCATGCCGACCTCTTCCTCGACACGCTGCCCATCAACGCGCACACCACCGCCAGCGACGCGCTGTGGTCGGGCGTGCCGGTGGTGAGCTGCACGGGCACGGCCTTCGTCGGTCGGGTCGCGGCCAGCCTGCTGCACGCGGTCGGCCTGCCCGAGCTCGCGGTCGCCGACATGGCCGGCTACGAGGCCCTGGCCCGCGGCCTGGCGACCGATCCCGGGCGCCTGGCCGAGCTGCGCGAACGGCTGCGCCGGGCGCGCGACACCGCGCCGCTCTTCGACAGCGCGCGCACCGCGCGCGAGCTCGACGCGCTCTACCTTCGGATGGCCGAGCGCTCGCGCGCCGGCCTGCCGCCCGCGGCACTGCCGCCGCAGCGCGCCACGGGGGCGGCCTCCGGCGAGGACCCTGGGCAGTGAGGGCGCTGATCGGTCACACGGGGTTCATCGGGCGCAACCTCGCGCGCCAGCGGACGTGGGACGCCTGCTTCAGCCGGCAGGACATCGACGCGATCCGCGGCCGCAGCTTCGATCTGGTCGTGTGCGCGGGGCTGCCGTCCGACCGCTGGCTCGCCAACGGCAATCCGGGCGGCGACCGCAGCAACATGCTGAGCCTGGCGAACGCGCTGGCCGAGGTGCGCGCCGAACGCTTCGTGCTGATCTCCACCATCGACGTCTATCCGGTGCCGGTCGGCGTCGACGAGTCGACGGTGATCGAGCCGGCGCACAACCGCGCCTACGGCGAGCATCGGCTGGAGTTCGAGCGGATGGTCGCCGCGCGCTTCGCCGCCACCCACGTGCTGCGCCTGCCCGAGGCCTTCGGTCCGGACATGCGCCGCAACGTGCTCGACGACCTGATCCGGCGGCGTGACCTCGACGCGGTCGATCCGCGCGCCACGCATCAGTGGTACCCGATCGCGCGGCTGGCCGACGACATCGACCGGGTGATCCGCCTCGGACTGCCGCAGGTGAACCTGTGCAGCGCACCCGTGAACATCGCGCGGCTGCACCGCGCGTTCTTCGACGACCTGCGAATCGGCGGGCGCCTGGGCGCCACCACGCGCCAGGACGTGCGTACGCTGCACGGGCGCAGCCTGGAGGGCGACGAGGCCTACCTGATGTCGGCCGACCACGCGGTCGACGAGATCCGTCAGTGGCTGCGCACGCTCGCGCAGTTCGGCGGCCTCGGCTGCTGAGCGGGAGGCGGGCGGATCAGCGCGGCTGGTCCGCCGCGGGCGCCGCAGGGCTGCGGCGCGGCGCGCCGAACATGCCGGCGGCATCCTCGCGCCAGCGCGCCTGACGCTCGAGGCTCGCGATCTGCCAGCGCAGGTGCTCGACCTGGGGGTCGTCAGCGCTGCGCGTGGCCACGTGTCGGGCGAGCTGCTCTCTCAGCAAGGTGATCTGCGTCCGCATGGCATGCTCGTCGTTGGAGGGGTTGACGGCATGCTAGGCCCGACGGGCGGCGGATCGCGTGAGAAACTGCTCGTCCCGCGTGTGGGACGGTGACCCGATCGCGGTGCCCGGCGAATCCGGCACGGACCGGCAGCGGCCGCAGCCCGGACCTCGGAGGCCGACCCCGGCCTGCGCCCCACCGTGGCCGCGGGCCCGGCCCCTCGATCGTGGTACTTTGCCGGGCAAATACACGGGCGGGGTCGCCCCGCGGCCGTGATCGGATGCGGCGCGGCCCGTTGCCTCCAGCGAACGTCAGGCGAGCGGTCTTCCTACGATGCGAACGGATCCCAACGACACCCCCACGCGAGCCGTCGTGGCCGCCGTGCAGCTGCCCGGCGTGAGCGACGTCGAGCTCGCCGTCTCGGTCAACGAGCTGCGCGAGCTCGCCAAGACGCTCGGCTTCGAGGTCGTCGGCACCTTCGTGCAGAAGCGTGCGAGCTTCGACACCACCGGCTATCTCGGTGTCGGCAAGCGCCAGGAGATCCGTCGCTTCGTCGAGGACGGGGTGCCCGCCGCCGACGCCGCCGGCGACGACGCCGATTCGCCCGAGGACGCGTCCGAGGACGGTGTCGACTATGTCGTCGACGAGCAGGCCGAAGCGCCGCCCGCCGCCGCCCCGGCGCCCGCCAAGCGCACCGCCCGCAGCGGCGCGGCCCGCGCCAAGGAGGCCGCCCGCTCCGCTGCCGACGAGGACACCCGTCACGTCGACGTCGTCCTGGTCGACCACGAGATCTCGCCCTCGCAGGCACGCAACCTCGAGATCGAGGTCGGCTGCGAGGTGATGGACCGCACCATGGTCATCCTCGAGATCTTCAGCCGCCACGCCCGCTCGCGGGCGGCGCGCGCACAGGTCGAGATCGCCCGGCTCGGCTACATGGGGCCGCGCCTGCGCGAGGCCGCCAAGCTCGCCGGCCCGAAGGGGCGCCAGCGCAGCGGCACGGGCGGGCGCGGTGCCGGCGAGTCGCACGGCGAGCTCGACCGCCAGAAGATCCGCAACCGCATCATGGAGCTGCAGGAGGAGATCGCGCGGATGGACGTCGAGCGCCGCACGCAGCGCGCGCGCCGCCAGGAGGGCACGAGCATCGCCCGCGTCGTGCTCGTCGGCTACACCAACGCCGGCAAGTCCACGCTGATGCGCGCGCTGACCGACAGCGATCCGTTCGTCGCCAACAAGCTCTTCGCGACGCTCGACACCACCGTGCGCGCGCTGCACCCGCCGACCGTGCCGCGCGTGCTGGTGAGCGACACCGTGGGCTTCATCAAGAACCTGCCTCACGACCTGGTCGCCTCGTTCAAGTCGACGCTCGAGGAGGCGGCCGAGGCCTCGCTGCTGCTGCATGTCGTCGATGCGAGCGACCCGGGCTTCGAGCGCCAGCTGCAGGTGACCGACGAGGTGCTCGCCGAGATCGGCGCCCAGGACCAGCCGCGCATCCGCGTGTTCAACAAGATCGACGGCGTGGGCGACGCGGACGCCCAGGCCGCGCAGGCCGCGGTGCTGCGCGCGCGCTACCCCGACTGCGTGGTGATGAGCGCGCGCCGCGAAGCCGATGTCGCGGCGCTGCACGCGACGATCCGCGCGTTCTTCCAGAAGGGCCTCGTCGAGGCCGAGCTCTTCCTGCCCTGGACCCAGCAGAACATGCGCGGCGAGATCTTCTCGAGCTGCGAGGTGCTCGACGAGCGGGCCGACGGCGAGGGCGCGCTGCTCACCGTGCGCGGCGACCCGGCGGTCGTCGAGAGCCTGTGCAAGCGCTTCGGGCTGCCGGCCGGGCTGCGGGCGCTGCTGGCCGACGGCGAGCCGCCGGCGGACGCGGGCAAGGCGCAGTAGTCCGACGGCAACCGTCGGCGTCCAGGCCGGGGCCGCCGCGCGCAGGGCGCCCCGACGGCCCTCAGCCCGGCGCCGCCTCGAGCACCCCGCCGAAAAACTGCTGCGCGTTCCTCGCCAGCGTTCCGATGTGGTAGCCGCCCTCCTGCACGTAGACCGTGGGCAGCCCGAGCGCGGCCACCGCACGGCCCAGCCGCCGGAAGCCCTCGCTGCTGACCGCGACCTGCGTCTGCGGGTCCTCGGCGTAGATGTCGAAGCCCAGTGCGAAGACCACCGCATCGGGCCGCCAGCCGCGGATCGCCGCCATCGCCTCCTCCAGCCGCTCGAAGAAGACCGACTCGGGCGAGCCGTGGGGCATCGGCAGGTTCAGGTTGAAGCCCAGCCCCGGGCCCGCTCCGGTCTCGTCGGCGTGGCCCGCGACCACCGGATAGAAGTTGGTCGGGTCGCCGTGGATCGACACGTAGCAGACGTCGTCGCGCTCGTAGAAGATCTCCTGCACGCCCTGGCCGTGGTGGACGTCGGCGTCGAACACCACGACGCGCGCGTGCCGGGCGCGCAGCATCTGCGCGGCGATGGCCGCGTTGTTCACGTAGCAGAACCCGCCGGCCGCCGCGCGCCGCGCGTGATGCCCCGGCGGGCGGCACAGCGCATAGGCGTGCCGGCTGCCGTCGAGCACCGCCTGCGTGGCCGCCACCGCGGACTGCGCCGCGCCGTAGGCCGAGCGCCACGTGGACGGCCCCACCGGGCAGCTGCCGTCGGCGAGGTAGGCCGCCGCCTCGGCGAGGATGCCGCGGCGCGCGTTCGGCTCGCGCACGAAGACGTTCGACATCACCTCGTCGCCCCAGTCCGCGGGCATCTCCTTCCACCGCGCGTGCGCCGTCTCGAGGAAGCGCAGGTAGTCGGCGTCGTGCACCGCCAGCAGCGGCGCCATGCCGGCGTCGGCCGGTGCGCGGACATCGAAGCCCATCGCGACGACGCCTTCGAGCAGCGCGTCGATGCGGTCCGGGGTCTCCTGCGGCGTGCGCATCCGGCCGCGCGAGTAGTAGGTGCGGGGATGGTGCAGGCGCTGCTCGGGGCTCAGGAAGGTCAGCATGGCGAAGGCGAGTACGAGGGGTAGGGAGGGTGTCCGGGGACGGGCGCCGCGTCGGTCGACGCACGATGCCGCGAGTCTATCGAGAAGCGGACCCGCACCGGTGTGCCCGGTGTGCCCGGTGTGCTATATCCCGGGCTCCGTTCGACACGAGACCGCCGCTCCCATGCGCTACACCGACGACGACATCGCCGGCTTCAACCAGGGCCCCCTCTACCGGACCCTGGGCATCCGCCTGCTGAGCTGCAGCGAGGGGCGGGCGCGGTCGGAGCTCGCGCCCACGCCCGAGGTGTGCTGGCCCACGCCCGGCCAGCCGCACGGCGGCATCCTCTTCACCATCCTCGACACGACGATGGCCTTCGCCGCCATCTCGAGCTCGGAGCAGGCGCTCGGCTGCGCCACGGTCGACTGCAGCATCCAGTACCCGGCCCCGGCGCGCGACGGCCCCTTCCAGTGCCACGTGGCCACGGTCCACGGCGGCGGCCGCACGGTGTTCGTGCGGGCCGAACTGCTCGATGCGAAGGGCGTGCCGGTGGCGCTCGCTCAGGCGACCTTCCGCCTGTTCATGCCCCGCCCCTAGCGGCCTTCGCCCGCGCGAGGTTGTCCCTGAAGTGCTGCGGCACCCGCTCGTCGAAGCCCAGCGCCACGCGCCTGACCTCGGGCGTGTCGCCCGGCGGGTGCCCGACGCCCAGCGCCCCGGCGCGCGGCGCGTCGACCGCCACCACCGTGCCGCCCACGCGACCCAGGCCGGTGATCTCGCACTCGACGTGATGCCCGGCGTCGACGCTGCGCGAATGGCAGGGCGTGCCCATCAGGATCACGTCGCCCGGCACCAGCGTGATGTGGCGTGCGATGTCCGCGATCACGTAGTGCGGGCCCCAGATCGTCTCGTCGCCGATCTTCGCTTCCTGCACCACCAGCCCGTCGACGTAGGTGCGCAGCGTCTGCTCGAAGAGGTTCACGCCCCGCACGATGCCGGGCCCGATCGGCAGCAGCGTGTCCGCGCCCTTGACCCGCAGCATCGAGCCCTGGTCGGTGTCGCGGAAGTCCTGCAGTCCCATGTCGAGCGCCGGGCAGAAGCCCTCGATGAAGTCCCAGGCCTCGTCGGGCGTGACGTTGCGGCAGGTGCGCCCGATGACGACCGCGTACTCGCCCTCGTAGTTTAGGTACCTGCAGTCGGCGGGCTTGAGGATCTGCCCGCCGTGGCCGTTGAGCGAGGAGGGCGGCTTGGTGAAGTAGGTGGGGGTGGCGGTGGGCTTCGGACGCTCGCGGGTCTCCATGCTGCGCGAGGTGTACGAGATGTGGACCGCGATGATCTTCGACGGTGCCACCGGCGGCAGGTACGACACGCCGTCCGCGTCGATCGTGCGGCCGTCGTCCAGCCGCAGCCGGCCGGCATCGGCGCCGTCCTCGACGATCGTGCCCCAGAACGCGCTGCCGCCCAGCAGCACGCGGCGGCGCTCGACGCGCGGGCCGCGCAGCACCGCGGGCAGGGCCTGGAAGGGGAACTCGAAGTTCATGGTCGTCGATCCGTTCAGGTGTTGAACCACACGTGGATGTTGCCGGTGCCGCGGGCGTTCTCGTAGTCCGACAGCGGCTCGCCGGGCGCCCTGCAGTCCGCCCCGCCCATCGCACCCACCATCTGCAGGTAGTGCGCGCCGAAGGCCTCCCAGTTGCGCCGGCGGTACTCCTCGTCCCAGCGCCCGATGACCTGGTCGTGGCGACCCTGGCGGAACAGCTCGATCGCGCCCTTGTCGCTCTCGATGTTCTCGGGCCGCGAGACGTTGCTCTCGTGGAAGATCCGCGGATGCACCGGCGTCCAGTCGATGTCGTTGAAGCGGTGGCTGAGCGCGCCGGAGGCGAGCAGCACCGCCCGCAGGCCCGAGCGCCGGATGCCCTCGCCGACGGTGTCGCCCGACTCGAGGAAGTGCGCCCAGCGGCAGTTCTGGCACGAGCTCACGCTCACCACCGGCGTGTCCGACAGCTCCAGGCGCAGCTGCTTGACCAGGTTGATCGTCGCGTAGTGCCGGCCCAGGCCCGGGTGGCGGATCGCCCGGTTGAAGCCGCCGCGCTCGCGCGACACCGCCTCGATCTCGTAGGCCAGCGAGGGCAGGCCGCGGTAGCCGTAGGGCACGCCGTGCAGGTACCAGGGCATCTCGTCCGAGGTGTAGGTGCCCTCGTAGCGGTCCCCCGCATCCACCAGGTGGTAGCCGGTGGTGAACCAGTGGGTGTCGAAGATCACCACGAGGTCGGGCGCGGCCGTGGCGATCCGCTCGCGCAGCCGCGCGTAGCCGGCGATCAGGTCCGAATCCGTGCCCGCGCCCTGCATGCGCCGGAACTCGTCGCTCTGCATCAGGCCGGGGTGGTGCGACACGAGGGCCGCACCGACGATCTTGCCGTTCATGTCGGGTCTTCCTTCAGCGATGGGCGAAGCTGGCCACGAAGGGCTTCTTCGGGACGACGACGTCCTTGACGTCGCAGAAGAACTCGAAGCTCCAGTCGCCGCCCTCGCGGCCGACGCCGCTGCGCTTGATGCCGCCGAAGGGCGCGGCGAGGTCGCGGATGCCGAAGCTGTTGACCCAGATGAAGCCGGTGCGCACCCGGTCCGAGACCGCGATCGCATGCGCGGTCTCGCCGTAGCACACGCCGCCCAGGCCGTAGTCGGTGCCGTTGGCCATCTCGATCGCCTCGTCGTCGTCGGCGAAGGTCTGCAGCGTGAGCACCGGGCCGAACACCTCGTGCTGCACGATCTCGTCGGACTGCTCGACGTCGGCGAGCATCGTCGGCTGCAGGTACTGCGCGCCGAACGGATGCCGCCCGCCGCCCCAGAGCACGGTGGCGCCGCCCGCCACCGCGCGCTCCACGAAGCCCATCACGCGCTCGACCTGGCGCGGATGGATGACCGGCCCGACCTCGGTGCCCGGTTCGCGCGGATCGCCGACGTTCAGCTTCGCGACCTGCCCGCGCAGGGCCTCGACGAAGCGGTCCGCGACGGCCTCGTGCACCAGGAAGCGCGTGCCCGCGAGGCAGACCTGTCCGGCGTTGCGGTACATCAGCGCGCCGGTGGCCGCGGCCGCGTCGACGTCGGCGTCCTCGAGCACGATGAACGGGCTCTTGCCGCCGAGCTCCAGGCTGCAGGGCACGAGGTTCGCACCCGCCGCCTGGGCGATGCGCCGCGCGGTGGGCGCGCTGCCGGTGAAGGACACGCGGGCGATGCGCGGGTCGCCGACCAGCATCGCGCCGGTGGTGGCGCCGGCGCCCTGCACGACGTTGAAGACTCCCGGCGGCAGGCCCGCGGCATCGGCCGCGTCGGCCAGCAGCGAGCAGGTGAGCGGCGCCCACTCCGGCGGCTTGAGCACGCAGGTGTTGCCCGCCGCCAGCGCCGGCCCGAGCTTCCAGGTCGACAGCATCAGCGGCGCGTTCCACGGCGTGACGATCGCAACCACACCGGCCGGATCGTGGCGCACCAGGTGGCGCGCCTGCTCGGTCTCGAGCGGGCGGTCCTGCAGGGTCAGGGCGTGGTTCGCGAACCAGGTGATGTTGAGCATCGCCCGCGGCACCACGCCGTGCCGCATCCGCGACAGCAGCACACCGGCGTCCGTGCTCTCCAGCGTGCAGAACGCGTCCGCGCGCCGGCCGATCTCCTCGGCGAACCGGTCGAGGTAGGGCTTGCGCTCGGCGGCCGTCATCGACGACCAGGCCGGGAAGGCCCCGAGCGCGGCACGGATGGCCGCGTCCACGTGCTCGGCCGTGCCTTCGGCGATGTGGCCGAGCGGGCACTGGTCGATCGGGCAGACGTCCTCGAAGGTGTGGTCCGAGGCGACGCGTACGCCGCCGATGTAGTGGTCGGGCGAGACGGACACGCCCGCGACGTCGATCCTGTTCATGTGTGTCCCCGTGTCAGACGAAGCGCAGCGAGATCGACCCGAGCGGGCCGTAGTCGGCATGGAGGGTGTCGCCCGCCGTGCAGACGACCGGCCGCGTGAACGAGCCGCCGAGCACGATCTCGCCGGCCTCGAGCCGCTCGTCGTGAGGCGCGAGCCGGTTGGCCAGCCAGGCCACGCCGTTGCCCGGGTGGTTGAGCACCGCGGCGCCCAGCCCGGATTCCTCGATCACGCCGTTCTTGTAGAGCATCGCGCCGGCCCAGCGCCAGTCGACCGCATCCGGTCGCATCGGGCGTGCGCCCAGCACGATGCCGGCGTTGGCCGCGTTGTCCGCGATGGTGTCGAACACCTTGCGCGGCGCGCGGGTCTCGCGGTCGAACTGCTCGATGCGCGCGTCGATCAGCTCGAGCGCCGGCACCACGTAGTCGGTCGCGTTCAGCACGTCGACGAGCGTCAGGTTCGGCCCGCGCAGCGGGCGCCCGAGGATGAACGCGAACTCCACCTCGATGCGCGGCACCAGGTAGCGCGCCGCCTCGACCTCGCTGCCGTCGCGCAGCAGCATGCTGTCGAGCAGCATCCCGTAGTCGGGCTCGGTGATCTGCGAGGCGATCTGCATCGCCCGCGAGGTCAGCCCGATCTTGTGCCCGATCATGCGCCGGCCCTCGGCACGCTCGAGCTTCATCCACTCGCGCTGGATCGCGTAGCTGTCGTCGATCGTCATCGTGGGATGGCGGCGCGAGAAGTGCGTGACCGCGACGCGCGTGCGTTCCGCGGTGCGCAGCTCGGCGGCGAGCGCGGCGTGGAGGGCGGGGTCGAGCATGGGGTCTCCTCGGGTCGGTTCCGGACCGGTTCCTGGTGTCGCTGCCGGTCGGGCCGGCGGGCGCGGTGCGTTCGGCGGTACGATCGCCGCCGGCGCTGGGTCCGGAGTATCCGGTCGGCGGGCGCCGCCGACAATCAATCAATCCACGGCGGCTCGAAAGGCCGGCTTGAGAATCGGCCGGCGATCCGGCTACCCTGCGACGCCCATGTCCCTGACGCGATTCACCGTCCGCCAGATCGAGGCCTTCGTCGCCGTCGCCGAGGCCCGCGGCATCAGCGCGGCCGCCGGCCGGCTCGGGCTGACCGCGCAGGCCGCCGAGCGCGCCGCCGCCGACATCCGCAACCGCGCCACCGGCCTCGTGCGCTCGCCCGCGCATCCGCTCGCCGCGCGGCCGGCCCTGGTCTGGCGCGACCTGCCCGGCCACGCGCTGGTGTCCGCCGGACGCGATCACGAGCGCAGCGTCGTGCAGATGATGCTGACACAGCCCGAGGACACCCGGGTCATGCCGGTCGAGATCGTCGACAACGTGACCACCGCGCTCGGTGCCGCCGCCCAGGGGCTCGCCGCCACGCTCGCGCCCGCCTACGTGAGCGCGATCGCCGCATCGATGGGCCTGGTCATGCGGCGCGTGTGCGAGCCCGAGACCATCCGCAAGGTGTGCCTGTACCGCCGCGCGAACCGGCCGCTGTCGCCGGCCGCCGAGGGCGTGGCCGAGCATCTGGCTGCGTGGCTGCCGGGCTGGGCGGACGGGCTGCCGAGCGTGCCGCCGGGCTGAGGGGCGGGGCCCGTCGGCGCCTCGCCTGTTGCCGGCGCGCGGCGGGCCGATCGTTCAGGACTCGGCCGTGAACCCGATCGCCTTGATCAGCGGCGCCCAGCGGTCGCTGTCGCGCTTGAGCAGCGCCGCGAGCTCCGCGGGCGTCGATGCCCGGGCCTCCAGGCCCATCGTCGCCAGCGACTCCTGCACCTCGGGTGCGGCGAGCGCCGAGCCGATCGCCGCCGACAGCTTCGCGACCGTGTCGGCGGGCGTCTTCGCGGGCACGTAGAAGCCGAACCACTCGTCGTGGACGATGGTTCATCGCCAGGCGCGCATGCGCGCGAACAGCTCGCCCACGAAGTCTGCGCGTACGGCAGTCTCCCGACGCCGGGGCGCCCGGACAAGCAAGCGATTCTTTCGCGCTAGCAACGAGCGATTGAAGATGCCCCGGCGAGTCCGCCCGCCCCGGGGCTCAGCGCGTGCGCCGCACCGCGCCCTGGGCCGCCCGGCCGGCGTCGCGCTGCCGGCGCTCGCGCAGCACGCGCAGCGCCGCCTCGAGCCGCTCCCGCGCGCGCGGGTCGGACTCGGCCAGGATGCGCTCCATCAGCGCACGCTCCTCGGCGGCCGCGTCCTGCGGCGCGGCGAAGCTGTCCTGGCGGGCGATCGCCTGCTCGGCGCGGGCGCGATTGAGCTCGTCGAGCCGCTTGCGCTGCGCCGCGCGCAGCGCGTCGGCGGCTTCCTTCTCGCGGCGCGCCTTGTCCTCGCGGAACCACTGGGCGCCGGGTGTGTCGCGGTCGGTCATGCTGGGTCGTCCTCGATTCGAGCCGCCATCGTAGCGCCCCGTCCTGTGGTTATCCCGATTGCGGCAACCACGTGGTTTTTCCGGATGCCTTTCGACGCGGCACCATCCTTCCGTCTTGCAGACCCGCGGGTCGCCCTGCGCTTCAGGAGCGCGTCGGGTCGGCCGAAACCCAGGCACCTCTTACCACGCCTGTGGACGGTTCCCATGACGCTGAATCGACGTACCTCCCGGGCGATGCCCGTTGCCCGTATCGCCTTCGTGTTGGCGGCGACCGGGCTGTCCGCATGCAGCAGTTCCACCGACCCGGCCGCGAGCGCCGGGACCGGCGCCGCGACGCCCGCCTCCGTCGAAGGATCGATGACGCTGGCCGGCACGGTCGCGATCGGCGCGCCGATGTCGGGCGCGACGCTGAAGGTCGTCGATGCCGACGGCGTGGTGGTGGTGTCGGGCCTCACGGTGGGCGCCGACGGCCGGTACGCCGGCGTGGTGCTGACCGGCAAGGCCCCGTGGACGCTCGAGGCCTGCGGTCATGCCGGCAGCGACTGGACCTGCCTGAGCTCCGTGGTGCAGTCCGCGGGCACCGGCAACGTGACGCCGCTGACCGACGCGGTGCTGCGACTCGCCGGCTCCGCGTCCGCAGCGGGGGCCGGCACCGTGTCCGATGCGATGCGCACGGGCCTCGCCGCGCTGCTCGCCGACGCCGGCCTCCCCGCCGACTTCGACTTCGTCACCGGCACGCTCGATGCCGGCAGTCGCGGCGGCTACGACCGCCTGCTCGACGCCGTGGGCGTGTCGGTCGGCGAGGACGGCAAGTCCTTCGTCCAGATCTCGCCGCGCCTCGGGTCCGGCAACCTCTACCTCGAGAGCGGTGGCACAGCGGCGGGCGCGCTCGCGCTCGACCCCAAGGCCTCGGCGCTGCCGCTGGCCGGCCTGGAGACGCTGTTCCGGAAACTGAGTGCGTCGCTGGCCGGCGCGTCGGCCTGCGCCGCCGAATCGACCGGCCTGCGCCGCAGCATGGCCGCGGACGCGCGACTGTCGATGGGGCAGGGCGAGCCGATGGTCGGCCCCGATGCGGTCGCACAGGCGCTGTGCGAGTACTTCGCATCCGGGGACGACGGCCAGTCGCCGATGTGGGGCTCTACGATGGTGAGTCCGAAGCTCGGGCGCTGCGATTTCAGCCGCGCGGCACCGGTCTGCGGAGTGAGCTTCGCGCTGCGCTCGCCCGAGGGCGAAGTCCGCGCGGTGGGCGCCGGGATGGGCGCGACCTATACCGGCGGCGCCTGGCGCTTCGTCGGCGACCTCGATGTGGTGTCGATCCGTGCCGAGGCCAAGATGCAGCGCGACCGGCGCGTCGACGGCCCGGCGGTCGTCGACCAGTACACGCGCGCGCTCGCCTTCGAGGTGCCGGCGCTCGACGGGCTCGCGTGCGCGAAGGTCTCGCAGCGCGACGCCGCGGGCACCGCGGTCACCGTGGGCTTCTACAAGCGGCACGGCAGCGGCACGCCCGATCGCCTGTCGCTGTGGACGCAGGACAGCTTCAGCAACCTGCGCAGCGTCGATGCCGCCGTCGGCACCACGCGCAGCACCGATGACAGCTGGATCGCGCTGCCCGAGGGCGCCGAGGGCGACGCGGTGATCCGCAACTTCTATCGTGGCGGACGCACCGTGCAGGTCGACCTGTACGCCGACGCGGCCTGCACCGCCGCCTTCCAGGTCGACGGACGCAGCCGCTTCGACGTCGAGGTCGCCGGGGTACCGCCCGTGTGGTCGGCGATGCCCTCGCTGCCCTGGCCCCACCTGACGCCGGCCACCGCGTCCGCGCTCAAGGACCTGGTGCTCGCCGGCTCGGCCACCGGCAGCCTCGCTGCGGCCTGGACCTTCCCGCGCGGCGGGCTTGGGATCGACGAGTCCTACGTCTGCTCGGAGCGTGCCTGCGGTGGCGATTCGCCGGCTCGAATCGGCGTGCGCACCGTACGCCCGGGCGCGGCCTCGGTGACGATCCCGCTCGTCAACAGCTCGACGCCACTCGTGGCCGAAGGGTTCCGGATGCTGACCCTGGGCGGACGCAACGCCGAAGGCTCGGGCCTGCAGTCCAACTTCCTGGCGTGTCCGGGCGTGGCGCCGGGGCAGGGCTGCCAGTAGCGCGGGCAGGGCAGGACGGCACTCGCGACCGCTGGTCGCGGGTGCCCGGGCCCCCGGGCCGCTCGCCGGGATCGGGAGCGGCCCGATCGGCACGGGCGGCGGCGGATCTGTCATGGCCTTGCAACGCCTCCGGACCTATAACCGTGGCTGCGGCATCCACAAGGGGCCGACGCAATCGGGGCGAAGCATGGGCAGGGCGAAGCAGTTGTTCGGGCTGGGGATGTTGCTGGCGGCATCGGCGCACGTCGATGCGGCATTGACCGTTGCCGACTGGAGGGCACCGGGCGATGGGCTCATCGTCCGCGACCTGGCGACCGGGTACGAATGGCTCAAGCCGTCGGCGACCGTCGGGCAGTCGTTCAACGGGATGCTGGCTCAGCTCGGGGCCGGCGCGCCGTATTCCGGATGGTCCATCGCGACCCAGGCGCAGCTCACGCGTCTGCTGAACGGCAGTGCAGGCATCGCCACGACGTTTCCCGGGACACGCGATCTCGAAGCCGAGGTCGACGATGCGGGCCTGATCGCCCTGCTGTCGACCTTCGGGCCCACCTTCACGCTGACACTCGACTACGGACTTCCGAAAGGGCCGTTCGTCGTGTCGGGGGTCGGCGTCCGGTATGACATCGGGCCCGGCAGCTACGCCGGGCTCATGCTGCTGAGCCGTGCAACGTGGGTCGCGGACGGCTCGTTCTACTTCAACCGCTATCTGCAGTACCCCTGCTGCGAGGAACGCGACTGGAGCGGTCTGGACAACGGCGTCATGCTCACGCGGGTCGCGCCCATTCCGGGGCCGCAAGCCTGGGCGGTCATGGTCGCGGGACTCGCCGCCATCGGCGGCATCGCGGCCCGTCGTGGGCGTCGCACGGCGGGCGCCCCCGCGCATCGCGCAACGCCCGCATAGCGCGTGGTCTGGGCGGTCGCGCGCACGACCGCCGGTTCATGCGGGAGCCTGTCTGGACTGGTGGGCGGTACTGGGATCGAACCAGTGACCCCTGCCGTGTGAAGGCAGTGCTCTACCGCTGAGCTAACCGCCCGAATGCCGGGACGCGAGGCAGTTCCGCGCATCCGGTTTCGAGGGCGCGAATCATGCCATGAAACCGTCGCCGCGCAAAACGCGGCGCGGCGCCCCGAACCGACCGCTCAGAGCGGCAGCGCGCTGATCCGCTGCACCAGCGTGGTCTCCTCGCCCGGCCCGAGCGTGATGCGGTCGAGCGGCGCGCAGTTGCCGGCCTCCACGCACAGGTACTGGTACCAGTCGGCCAGCGGCACGTCGCCGAGCGCGCCGATCCCTTCGGCGCCCGGGTTCCACACCACGGTCGACGACGAGTGCCTCGACTCGACCAGGATGGAGCGGCCGAGCACCGGGTCGTCGATCCGGTGGCGCGCGCCGCTGCGCAGGTAGATGCGGTCGCACGCGCCCTCGAAGGTCCAGGTCACGTCCTGGCCGAACTCGGCGAACTCGCGCAGCTTGTCGAGATAGCGCAGCCCCTGCAGGCCCTCGATGCCCGCCAGCCGCACGTCGCCGACCCGGAAGTAGGTGTGCAGCGCCTGGGTCAGGGTCACCGGCACGTCGCTGGCGTTGACCGTGCGCAGCGACATCTGCAGCACCTCGCCCACCAGCAGCTCCAGCTCGGGCACGCAGGCCACGGGCCAGCCCAGGCCGTCGGGCCATCCGCCGGCGGGCGCGCAGAGCTGCAGCAGCACGCGCACCTGTCCGTCGGCGCGCTCGGCGCAGGTGGCGACGCGCCAGGTCATGCGTCGCACGAAGCCGTGCTGGGCGGCGTCGGCGGGCCGGTCCTGCTTGGCGAACCACGGCCAGCACACCGGCACGCCGCCGCGCACCGGTCGGCCGGGCTCGAGGCGGGCGGGCGAGCACCACAGCAGGTCGCGGCCGTCGGCGCGGGGCACGAAGGACAGCACCTGCGCGCCGTACAGCGCGATCTCGCAGCGGGCGAGGCCGGTGTCGATGAGCAGGGTCTCGAGGCCCTGCCAGGAGGAGGTGGTGATCATCCGCCCATGGTAGCGGGTCGTCCGGAGGGGCCGCAGCCCCGGCCGTCGGGCCGGTGGCCATCGACTAGAATCGGCGCCTTCCCGCCGCCCGGGGCGCCCGCCGCCCACCACCCGCCGCCGCCATGCCCGACCCGACCGTCCGCACCCGCTTCGCCCCGTCGCCGACCGGCTTCCTGCACATCGGCGGGGCCCGCACGGCGCTGTTCGCCTGGGCCTTCGCGCGGCACCACGGCGGCACCTTCATCCTGCGGATCGAGGACACCGACGTCGAGCGCTCCACGCCCGAGGCGGTGCAGGCGATCCTCGACGGCATGGCCTGGCTGGGCCTGGCCCATGACGAGGGCCCGTTCTACCAGATGCGGCGGATGGACCGGTACCGCGAGGTCATCGGGCAGATGCTCGCGGCGGGCACGGCCTACCACTGCTGGAGCACGCCGGCCGAGCTCGACGCGATGCGCGAGGCGCAGCGCGCCCGCGGCGACAAGCCGCGCTACGACGGCCGCTGGCGCCCCGAGAACCGGGCGCGCCTGGGCCTGGTGCCGCCGGCCGACGCGCAGCCGGTGGTGCGCTTCCGCAACCCGGACGACGGCAACGTCGCCTGGGACGACCTGGTCAAGGGCCCGATCTCGATCGGCAACGCCGAGCTCGACGACTTCGTCATCGCGCGCTCCGACGGCACGCCGACCTACAACTTCTGCGTCTGCGTCGACGACTGGGACATGCGGATCACCCATGTGATCCGCGGCGACGACCATGTCAACAACACGCCGCGCCAGATCAACGTGCTGCGCGCGCTCGGCGCGACGCTGCCGCGCTACGGCCACGTGCCGATGATCCACGGCCCCGACGGCCAGAAGCTCTCCAAGCGCCACGGCGCGGTGTCGGTGATGCAGTACGACGCCGACGGCTACCTGCCCGAGGCGGTCATCAACTATCTGTCGCGCCTGGGCTGGAGCCATGGCGACGAGGAGGTGTTCGGCCGCGAGCAGCTCGTCGGGTGGTTCGACGGCACGCACCTGTCGCACTCGCCCTCGCAGTTCGACGTCGACAAGCTCAAGTGGCTCAACGCCCACTACCTGAAGGCGCTGCCCGACGCCGAGCTCGCGCGCGGCACGGCCGAGCGGCTGCGCGGCCGCGGCGTGGCGGTCGATGCGCCGGGCGCGCCCGACCTCGCCGCAGCGTGTGCGCTCTTCAAGGACCGGGCCAGCACCCTCGAGGAGCTCGCCGACCTGGCCGAGATGCTGTGGATCGAGCCGGCGCACGCCAACCCCGCGCTCGCCGAGGAGCTGGCCGCGCAGACGAAGCCCGAGGCCGTGCCCGCGATCGCGGGCCTGGCCGAGCGGCTCGCGTCCTGCGAATGGTCGAAGGCCGGCATCGCCGCGGCGATCAAGGAGACGCTGGGCGCGCACGGCGTGAAGATGCCGCAGCTCGCGGTGCCGGTGCGCCTCAAGGTCTTCGGCCGCGCGCAGACCCCGTCGGTGGACGCGATGCTCGCGCTGATGCCGCGCGAGACGGTGCTGGCGCGCCTGCGCGGCTGAGGGGGCCGGCGCGCCGGCGCCCCCGAGCCGGGCCTCGCTCAGTAGAAGACTACGTCGCCCGCGACATGCTCGCGGCCGTCCGCACCGCGCACCCAGAGCTTCGCCCGGCCGTCTCCGGTCGGCACGCCGCCACAGGTGATCGGCGCATCGGCGAAGGCCGGCGACAGCGCGCGGAACCCGTAGCGCCGCACCCGCGCACCCGGATGCGCGTCCTGGAAGGCGTCGAGCATCAGCGTGCCCATCAGCGGCCCGTGGACCACCAGGCCCGGATACCCCTCGACGCCGCTCGCATAGGGCAGGTCGTAGTGGATGCGGTGCGAGTTGAAGCTGAGCGCCGAGTAGCGGAAGAGCCGCACGGCGTCGGGCCGGTGCTCGACGTTCCAGGCGCCGGGCACGGGCGTCGGGACGGGGGCCGCCGCGGATGCGGCAGGTGCGGCCGGCGATGCAGCCGCCGGCGCCGCCACCGCATCGACCGCCTCCCGGTACACCACCGTCTGCGCATCGTCGATCGCGCAGCGCCCGTCCGGCAGCAGCCAGTGGTGGCGCAGCACCACGAAGCCGAGCGTGCCGCTGCGCCCGCTCTTGAGCGTCGCCGACTCGATGGTGCTGACCCGCTCCATCACCGTGTCGAGCGGCACCGGCTCGAGGAAGGCGACGTCGCTCGCCGCCCACATCCGGCGCGGCAGCGGCCAGTCGGGCGCGAGCTCGCCGCGCGGCAGGTGCCCGTCCGCGGACAGCACCGCGCTGGGCGCCGTCGGCGGCGCGAACAGCCACAGCCAGTGCCGCAGCAGCGGCATCGGCGCGGCGGGCCCGAGCTCGGCCCGGTCGAGCGAGGCCTCCAGCATCTCGACGGTCTCGCGGACCGCCCGGATGCGCGTGCGCGTGGTGCGCCCCACCCACCGGGACGCGTCGAACCCCATCGCGGCCGCGTCCATCAGTCGAGCTTGAGCTTCTGCTCGACGACGACCTTCTTGTAGACCTCGTACTCGGCCGCGATCTGCTGGGCGAACTGCGCCGGCGTGTTGCCGATGACCAGCGAGCCGGTGTCGGCGATGCGCTTGGCCACGCCCGGGTCCTCGAGGGTCTTCTTGGCGGCGGCGTACAGCCGGTCGACGACCGCCTGCGGCAGGCCCTTGGGGCCGACCAGGCCGTAGTACGCCATCCGGTTCACCGGCTCGAGGCCGACGTCCTTGAAGGTCGGCACGTTCGGCAGCACCGCGAGGCGCTCGGGTGCGGCGACGACGATCGGGATCAGCTTGCCGTCCTTGATGAAGGGCAGGGCCGAGGGCATGTTGTCGAAGATGATCGGCACCTGGCCGGCGACCACGTCGGCGAGCGCCGGACCCGCGCCGCGGTACGGGATATGCGTCATGAAGGTGCGCGTGAGCGACTTGAACAGCTCGGTCTGCAGGTGGCCGATGCCGCCCGTGCCGGAGCTGCCGTACGAGTACTTGCCCGGATTGCGGCGCAGCGCTTCGACGAAGGCCTTGAAGTCGCGCGCCGGGAACGACGGATGCACCGCGATCACGTTCGGCGTCGCCGCGAGGTTGGTGATCGGCGTGAAGTCGCTGTTCGGGTCGTAGCCGATCTTGGGGTTGATCGCCGGGTTGGCCGCGGTGGTCGACACCGTGCCCATGCCGATGACGTAGCCGTCAGGCGTGGCGCGCACCACTTCCATCGCGCCGATCGCGCCGCCCGCGCCGGCCTTGTTCTCGACGACGACCGACTGCCCGAGGCTCTCGCGCAGCTTGTCGGAGACGACGCGCGCGACGATGTCGGTGGTGCCGCCCGGGGCGAACGGCACGATCAGCCTGACGGGGCGGGCGGTGGGGTAGGCCTGGGCACTGGCGGTGCCGGGCAGTGCTCCGGCCGCACCGGCCGCGGCGGCCGCCAGCATCATGCGGCGGCGGCTCTCGAATTGACGGTCCATCGGTCTGTCTCCTGGGTTGCGGCTAAAATGCAGAGTTTCCAACAGAATCGACAAGCATAGCGCCATGTCCGGTAACGGCTTCGGGCATCTGTTTACGGTCACCACGTTCGGCGAGTCGCACGGTCCTGCGATCGGCTGCGTGGTCGACGGCTGCCCGCCCGGTCTGGCGCTCACCGAGGCGGACATCCAGCCCGACCTCGATCGCCGCCGTCCCGGCACCTCCCGCCATGTCACGCAGCGCCAGGAGCCCGACCGCGTCGAGATCCTGTCCGGCACCTACGAGGGCCTGAGCACCGGCACCCCGATCGCGCTGCTGATCCGCAACGAGGACCAGCGCAGCAAGGACTATTCCGCCATCGCGCGGACCTTCCGTCCGGGTCATGCCGACTACACCTACCTGCACAAGTACGGCGTGCGCGACCCCCGTGGCGGCGGGCGCTCGTCGGCCCGCCTGACCGCACCGGTGGTGGCCGCGGGCGCCATCGCCCGCAAGTGGCTGGCGCTGCAGTACGGCACGCTGGTGCGCGGCCGCATGAGCCAGCTCGGCGAGATCCCGGTGCCCCTGGAAGACTGGGCCGAGGTGCCGCGCAACCCGTTCTTCGCCGCCTGCGCGTCGGTGGTGCCGAGCCTCGAGGCCTACATGGACACGCTGCGGCGCGCCGGCGACTCCTGCGGCGCGCGCATCGACGTGGTCGCCGAGGGCGTGCCGCCGGGGCTGGGCGAGCCGCTGTTCGACAAGCTCGACGCCGACATCGCCCACGCGATGATGGGCATCAACGCGGTCAAGGGCGTCGAGATCGGCGCGGGCTTCGCGTCGGTGGTGCAGAAGGGCAGCGAGCACGGCGACGAGCTCACCCCGTCGGGCTTCGTCGGCAACAACGCCGGCGGCGTGCTCGGCGGCATCTCCACCGGCCAGCCGATCACCGTCTCGATCGCGATCAAGCCGACCTCGAGCATCCGCACGCCGCGCCGCTCGATCGACGTCGACGGCGCGCCGACCGCCGTCGAGACCCTCGGCCGCCACGACCCGTGCGTCGGCATCCGCGCCACCCCGATCGCCGAGGCGATGCTGCTGCTGGTGCTGATGGACCATGCGCTGCGCCATCGCGCGCAGTGCGGCGACGTGCGCGTCGCCACGCCGGCCATCCCGGGCAGCGCGGGCTGAGCGCGCCCTCGACCCCGACGCCCCCGACGATCCCGGCCGCCCCGCCGGGCAAGGCGATCGGCACCGGCGGCGTGCGGGCGCTGTACGCCGCCTACTTCGCCTTCGTCGGGCTGTTCTCGCCCTACCTCAGCCTGTGGTTCGATTCGCGCGGCCTGTCGATCGGCGAGATCGCGGTGCTGCTGTCGCTGCCGCAGGTGCTGCGCATCGTCGCCCCGCCGTTCTGGGGCTGGCTGGCCGACCGCGGCGGGCACCGGGTCGCGCTGCTGCGCATCAGCGCGGTCGCCGCGCTCGTCGTGCTGCTGCTGTTTCCCCTGGCCACGCGCCCGTTCGAGTACGCGCTCGTGATGCTGGCGCTGTGCTTCCTCACCGCCGCGCAGATGCCGATCGGCGAGGCGATCGCGCTCGACCTGGCGCGCGGCGACGCCGGCCGCTACGGCCGCATGCGGCTCTGGGGCTCGGTGGGCTTCATCGCCACCGTGCTGGCCGGCGGCCCGCTGCTCGAGGCCTTCGGCCTGGCGGCGCTGCCGTGGCTGCTCGCCGCCGCGATGGCGGTCCTCGTCGGGGTGACCTTCGCCGTGCCCGAGCCCCCCGCGCCGCCGGCGCGCGCCGGGGCCGTCCCGATCGCCGAGCGCCTGCGCGAGCCGGCGGTCCTTGCCTTCCTCGCGTCGGCCTTCCTGATGATCTTCGCGCATGCCGCGCTCTATTCGTTCTTCTCGCTGTTCCTCGAGCGCCAGGGCTGGGGGACGACCGCGATCGGCGCGATCTGGGGCATCGGCGTGGTCGCCGAGATCCTGCTGTTCATGCTGCAGCGCCGGCTCTTCGAGCATGCGTCGGCGATGCGGCTGCTGGCCGCGAGCTTCGTCGTCTGCGGCGTGCGCTTCGCGATGATCGGCGTCTCGGAGGGCGCGCTCTGGGTGCTCGTCTGCGCACAGCTGATGCATGCGGTCACCTTCGGGCTGCACCACAGCGCCTCGATGGCGGTGCTGCACCGCTGGTTCGAGCCGGCCCAGCAGGCACGCGCCCAGGCGGCGTTCATCGTCGTCGCCTACGGCCTGGGTGGCTCGCTCGGCGGGCTGGCCGCCGGCTGGCTGTGGACCGAGGTGTCGCCCGCCGCCGCCTTCCACGGGGCCGCCGCGGCCGGCTTCGCGGGCGCGCTGGCGGTCGTGCTCGCGGCCCGGCTCGAGCGGCTCGAGCGACCCAGGGCGCCCGGGCGCCCCGCCTGACCGTCCCCGTGAAGGCGCGGCGGCGTCCTGCGATAAGCTGCGCGCACGTCGAACGATGGAGGCGAATCGCATGACTCGGACCGGTGCGGCCTGCCGCGTGCAGGCATGGATGGCGGCAGGGCTGGTGATGATGGCGGCCGGCTGCCAGTCCGTGCAGACCACCTCGGCCGGTGCGGTCGGCATCGACCGCAAGCAGAACATGTCGTCGCTGGTCTCCGAGGCCGACCTGCGAAAGGGCTCAGAGCAGGCCTACACGCAGCTGATCGGCCAGGCCCGCCAGAAGGGCGTGCTCAACGCCGATGCCCAGATCACGCAGCGCGTGCGCGGCATCGCGCAGCGCATGATCCCGGTGACCGGGGCCTTCCGCGCGGACGCGCCGGCCTGGAAGTGGGAGGTCAACGTGCTGCAGTCCGAGCAGCTCAACGCCTGGTGCATGCCGGGCGGCAAGATCGCGTTCTACAGCGGCATCATCTCCAAGCTGCAGCTCACCGACGACGAGATCGCCGCGATCATGGGGCACGAGATCGCCCACGCGCTGCGCGAGCACGCCCGCGAGCGGGCGAGCGAGCAGCAGGCCGCCGGCATCGTGATCGGCCTGGGCGCGGTCCTGCTCGGTGCCGGCCAGCTCGGCGCCGATCTCGGCCAGGGGGCCTACAAGGTCGCGGTCGGCATGCCGAACAGCCGGGCCCACGAGACCGAGGCCGACCGGATCGGGGTCGAGCTCGCCGCGCGCGCCGGCTACGACCCGCGGGCCGCGGTCTCGCTGTGGCAGAAGATGGCCAAGGCCTCGGGCGGCGGCGGGCCGCCCCAGTGGCTGAGCACCCATCCCTCGGCCGCCAGCCGCCAGCAGGACCTCGGCGCCTATGCCGCCCGAGTCATGCCGCTCTACGAGCAGGCGAAGAAGTAGCCGCGGCCCGGGGTGGCATAATCCCGAGGCTAGACTCCCGGCCAAGCCATGCACGCGCGCACGCTCTACGACAAGCTCTGGGATGCCCACGTCGTCCACCAGGAAGACGATGGCACCTGTCTCATCTACATCGACCGGCACCTCGTGCACGAGGTCACCAGCCCGCAGGCCTTCGACGGCCTGAAGCTGGCCGGGCGCAAGCCGTGGCGGATCTCGGCCAACCTCGCGGTGGTCGACCACAACGTGCCGACCACCGACCGCAAGGCCGGCATCGCCGACCCGATCGCCCGCCTGCAGGTCGAGACGCTCGACGCCAACGCGCGCGAGCACAAGATCCCGTACTTCGACATCGACGACCGCCGCCAGGGCATCGTCCACGTGATCGGGCCGGAGCAGGGCGCGACGCTGCCCGGCATGACGGTCGTCTGCGGCGACTCGCACACCTCCACGCACGGCGCCTTCGCCTGCCTCGCCTGGGGCATCGGCACCTCCGAGGTCGAGCTCGCGCTCGCCGCGCAGTGCCTGACCGCCAAGAAGGCCAAGAACATGCGGGTGAGCGTCGAGGGCGCGCTGCCCCGCGGCGTCACCGCCAAGGACATCGTGCTGGCAGTGATCGGCCGCATCGGCACCGCCGGCGGCACCGGCCACGCCATCGAGTTCGCCGGCAGCACCATCCGCGCCCTGACCATGGAAGGCCGGATGACGATCTGCAACATGGCGATCGAGGCCGGCGCCCGCTCGGGCATGGTCGCGGTCGACGAGGTCACGCTGCAGTACCTCAAGGGCCGCCCGATGTCGCCCACCGGCGCCGACTGGGAGCGCGCCGTCGCCTCGTGGAAGCTGCTGCGCACCGACGAGGGCGCGGTCTTCGACAGCGAGATCCGCATCGACGCCGCGAGCCTCACGCCGCACGTCACCTGGGGCACCTCGCCCGAGATGGTCGCCTCCATCGAGGACCGCGTCCCGGACCCCGACAAGGAGAAGGACGCCACCCGCCGCGAAGGCATGGAGCGTGCGCTGGTGTACATGGGCCTCGTGCCCAACACGCCGATGTCCGAGGTCCGCATCGACAAGGTCTTCATCGGCTCGTGCACCAACTCGCGGATCGAGGACCTGCGCCAGGCCGCCGCGGTCGTGCGCGGCCGCCGCCGCGCGGCCAACGTCAAGCTCGCGATGGTCGTGCCGGGCTCGGGCCTGGTGAAGGCCCAGGCCGAGGCCGAGGGGCTCGACAAGATCTTCCTCGCCGCCGGCTTCGAATGGCGCGAGCCCGGCTGCTCGATGTGCCTGGCGATGAACGCCGACAAGCTCGAGCCGGGCGAGCGCTGCGCCTCCACCAGCAACCGCAACTTCGAGGGCCGGCAGGGTGCCGGCGGCCGCACGCACCTGGTGAGCCCGGCGATGGCCGCCGCCGCCGGCGTGTTCGGCCATTTCGTCGACGTGCGCCGCCTCTGAGACCGACCCCGAGACCGACATGGAACCCTTCACCCTCCATCGCGGCCTGGTCGCTCCGCTCGACCGCGCCAACGTCGACACCGACGCGATCATCCCCAAGCAGTTCCTGAAGTCGATCAAGCGGACCGGCTTCGGTCCGAACCTGTTCGACGAGTGGCGCTACCTCGACCGGGGCGAGCCCGGCATGGACAACACGCGCCGTCCGCTGAACCCGGACTTCACGCTGAACCAGCCGCGCTACAAGGGCGCCTCGATCCTGGTCGCCCGCAAGAACTTCGGCTGCGGGTCCTCGCGCGAGCACGCGCCCTGGGCGCTGCAGGACTACGGCTTTCGCGCCATCCTCGCGCCGAGCTACGCCGACATCTTCTTCAACAACTGCTTCAAGAACGGCGTGCTGCCGGTCCGGCTGCAGGAGTCCGAGATCGACCGGCTGATCCACGAGATCGCCGCGTTCCCCGGGTTCGAGCTGGTCATCGACCTGCCCAACCAGGTGGTGCGCTCCGTCGACGGCTCGCTGGTCTACGCGTTCGAGGTCGAGGCCTTTCGCAAGGACTGCATGCTCAACGGCTGGGACGACATCGGGCTGGTGCTGCGCCACGCCGACAAGATCCGCGACTTCGAGGCGCGTCGCCTCGCCGAGCAGCCCTGGCTGGGCAAGTCGCTCGGCGCCTGAACGCGGCGGACCCGCGCGGCCCGTCGCCTTGCATCCGCGCCGCCCGGGCCGAGCCCGGCGCGTCGCCACGACACCAGACGAACAGACAGGTAGGGAACCACACGCCATGGGCAAGAAGATCGCAGTACTGGCAGGCGACGGCATCGGTCCGGAGATCACCGTGCAGGCGGTGCGCGTCATCGAGGCGCTGGGCCTGGGCATCTCCATGGCCGAGGGCGCGGTCGGCGGCGCCGGCTACGACGCCGCGGGCGACCCGCTGCCGGCGGCCACGCTCGCGCTGTGCGAGGCCTCGGACGCCATCCTGTTCGGCGCCGTCGGCGGCCCGAAGTACGACGCGCTGCCGCGCGCCATGCGCCCCGAGCAGGGGCTGCTCCGCCTGCGCAAGCACTTCGACCTGTACGCGAACCTGCGCCCCGCGATCGTCTACCCCGAGCTCGCGCACGCCTCCTCGCTCAAGGCCGAGGTCGTCGCCGGCCTGGACCTGCTGATCCTGCGCGAGCTGACCAGCGACATCTACTTCGGCCAGCCGCGCGGCGTGCGCATCAACGAGGCCGGCGAGCGCGAGGGCTTCGACACCATGCGCTACACCGAGTCCGAGATCCGCCGGATCGCCAAGACCGCGTTCGAGGCGGCCCGCAAGCGCTCGCGCCGCGTGTGCTCGGTCGACAAGGCCAACGTGCTCGAGACCACCCAGCTCTGGCGCGACGTCGTCATCGAGGTCCACAAGGACTACGCCGACATCGAGCTCTCGCACATGTACGTCGACAATGCGGCCATGCAGCTCGTGCGCAACCCCAAGCAGTTCGACGTGATCGTCACCGGCAACATGTTCGGCGACATCCTGTCCGACGAGGCCTCGATGCTCACCGGCTCCATCGGCATGCTGCCGTCGGCCTCGCTGAACGCGAAGTCCTTCGGCATGTACGAGCCGATCCACGGCTCAGCGCCCGACATCACGGGCAAGGGCATCGCCAATCCGCTCGCGACGATCCTGTCGGCGGCCATGCTGCTGCGCTATTCGCTGGGCGAGGAAGCGGCCGCCGGTCGCATCGAGGCCGCCGTACGGAAGGTGCTTGCACAGGGCTACCGCACGGCTGATATTACGGAACCGGGTTGCAGGCAGGTGGGCACCGTCGCCATGGGCGATGCGGTGCTCGCCGCACTCTGACCCACGCGCGAAGCGGGCGGGGAAGGACATGATGAAGGTCGGGATGGTCGGTTGGCGCGGCATGGTCGGTTCCGTGCTGATGCAGCGGATGCGCGAGGAGAACGACTTCGCGCACATCGAGCCGGTGTTCTTCAGCACCTCGAACGCCGGCGGCGATGCGCCGATCGGCGGGGGCAGGCTGCTGCACGCCGACGACATCGAAGCGCTGCGCAAGATGGACGTCGTGCTGAGCTGCCAGGGCGGCGACTGGACGAAGGCGGTCTTCCCGAAGCTGCGCGCCACCGGCTGGAGCGGCTACTGGATCGACGCCGCCTCGACGCTGCGGATGGCCGACGACGCGGTCATCATCCTGGACCCGGTCAACCGCAAGGTCATCGACGCCGCGCTCGCCGCGGGCACCCGGAACTACATCGGCGGCAACTGCACGGTCAGCCTGATGATGATGGCGATGGGCGGGCTCTTCGAGCACGACCTCGTCGAGTGGGTCTCGGCGATGACCTACCAGGCGGCCAGCGGCGCCGGCGCCCAGAACATGCGCGAGCTGCTGCTGCAGATGGGCGCGGTGCACGGCGCCGTCGCCGCCGAGCTCGCCGACCCGGCGGGCGCGATCCTCGACATCGACCGCAAGGTGGCCGACGCGCTGCGCTCGCCCGCGATGCCGGTGTCGGCCTTTCGCGGCGTGCCGCTCGCCGGCAGTCTGATCCCCTGGATCGACGTGCCGGTCGACGCCGGCCAGAGCAAGGAAGAGTGGAAGGGCGGGGCCGAGTGCAACAAGATCCTCGGCCGTCCGGCGTTCCGCTCCCCGGGCAGCATTCCGATCGACGGGCTGTGCGTGCGGGTCGGCGCGATGCGCTGCCACAGCCAGGGCCTGACCGTGAAACTGCGCCGCGACGTGCCGATGGCCGATGTCGAGGCCATCCTCGCCGGCGCCAACGACTGGGTCGAGGTGGTGCCGAACGAACGCGAGGCGTCCGAGCGGCGCCTGTCGCCGGCGGCGGTCACCGGATCGCTGAACGTGCCGGTGGGGCGGCTGCACAAGCTCGCAATGGGGTCGGAATACCTCGGTGCGTTCACCGTCGGAGATCAGCTCCTGTGGGGGGCCGCCGAGCCGCTGCGCCGGATGCTCCGCATCCTGCTCGAGCGCTGAAACTGTTGCATCCTCACTTACCGCCGAGTGTCAGCTTGCCCGTGCAAGTCACTGATGTTACGCTCGAAATTGACCGAAAAACCGGGGGAATAGCCGTGACTTCACGGGCCTCGCGCGACCAGAAGACCTACCCGATGATCCCTCGGACTCTCGCCTCCGCCGTCGTTCTCGCCCTCGCTTCGCTGTCTGCGAACGTCGATGCCGCGGGTCTGGGACGGCTCAACGTGCAAAGCGGTCTCGGCCAGCCTCTGCGCGCCGAGGTCGAGGTGACCTCGCTCACCCGCGAAGAGGGCCAGACCCTCAGCGCGAAGCTCGCGCCGCCCGAGGCGTTCCGCCAGGCCGGTCTCGAGTACAACGCGGCGCTGGCCGCGCTGCGCTTCGCGATCGAGCCGCGCGGCGGCCGCACCTTCGTGCGGATCACCTCCACGCAACCGCTCAACGAGCCCTTCGTCGACCTGCTGGTCGAACTGAACTGGGCGACCGGCAAGTTCGTCCGCGAATACACCTTCCTGCTCGATCCGGCGGAACTGCGCGCCATCCGCGAGCCGGCCGATGCCGCGGCCGCCGCGCCCGCCGCGCCCGCCACCGCGGCGCCCGCAGCGACGCCGGTCCAGGTGCCCGCGCCCGCCGCTGCGGCGCCGGCGCCCGTCGCCGCCGCGCCCGCGCCCGCAGCCCAGCCCGCCGCCGCACCGGCGCCGCGTGCGCAGTCCGAGGCCCCCGCACCGCGTCCGGCCCGTCCGGCCGCCGCCCCCGCGGCGAGCGCCGGCTCGGTCGAGGTCAAGCGCGGCGACACGCTCGGCAACATCGCCCGCAGCGCCAAGCCCGAGGGCGTGAACCTCGACCAGGCGATGATCGCGATCTACCGCGCCAACCCGTCGGCCTTCATCGACAACAACCTGAACCTGCTCCGTGAAGGGGCCAAGCTCACGATCCCCGACGCCGGCTCGATGGCCGCGCTCGATGCGGCCGAAGCCGGCCGCGAGGTCAAGCTGCAGGCGGCCAGCTTCTCGGCCTACCGCCAGAAGCTCGCGGGTGCCGCGCGTCCGATGGATGCGCCGCGTTCGGGTCAGACCGCGGCCGGCAGGGTCGGCACCCGCGCCGAGGACCGCTCGGGTTCGGCTCCGGGCGACCAGCTCCGGCTGTCGCGTCCGGGCAGCGGCGCCGCCTCGCAGGGCGGGGCGGTCGGCTCGCAGACGAGCCGTGCCGGTGCCGGCGAGCGGGACGTCGCGCGCAGCGCCGCGCTGCGCGAGGCCGGCTCGCGGATCAACGAGCTCGAGAAGAACGTCACCGACCTGCAGAAGCTGCTCGAGCTGAAGAACCGCTCGCTGGCCGACGTGCAGAAGCAGCTCGACGACGCGCGTGCCTCGGCCAAGGCCGTGACCGGCCAGGTCGGCACGCCGGCGCCCGCCGCCAAGGCCGAAGCGCCCAAGGCGGTCGAGCCGCCGAAGGTCGAGCCGCCGAAGATGGAGCCGCCGGTGGCCGCGATGCCGCCGCCCAAGGCCGAGGCGCCGCCTCCGCCGCCCACGGCCGAGGCGCCGCCCCCGCCGCCCAAGGCCGCCCCGAAGGTCGAGCCCGCGCCGGTCGAGACCAGTCTCGTCGACGATCTCCTGTCCAACGAGTACCTGCTGCCGGGTCTGGGCGGCATCGCGCTGCTCGGTGCCGGTTACGGCTTCTACGCGATGCGCCGTCGGCGCAAGGTCGAGAAGTTCGAGGACAGCCTGATCGCGGCCGACGCCTTCACCGCCAACTCGCTGTTCGGTTCCACCGGCGGCCAGAGCGTCGACACCAACCACAGCGCCTTCGCCTCGAGCACGTCCAATGCCGCGGTCGACGTCCACTCCACCGAGGTCGACCCGATCGCCGAGGCGGATGTGTACATCGCCTACGGCCGCGAGGCGCAGGCCGAGGAGATCCTCAAGGAGGCGCTCAAGCGCCAGCCCGAGCGCCAGGCCATCCGCGCCAAGCTGCTCGAGATCTACTCGGGCCGCAAGGACACCCGCGCCTTCGAGACGGTGGCGCGCGACATGTTCGACATGACCGACGGCCAGAACGAGGAGTGGCCGCGGGTCGCGACCATGGGCCTGTCGATCGACCCGACCAACCCGCTGTACGGCGGCGGTCCGGCGGCCCCGGGCTCGGGCGTGAGCGCCGGTGCGGTCGCGGCCGGCGCGGCGGCGGTGGCCGCGGCCAGTGCCTCGGCGGCGGCGGCCTCGGCCCGCAACGACCTCGACTTCCCCGAGATGCCTGGGCGGGCGCCGGCCAACGCCAACGACGACATCCCGAGCCTGGACTTCGACCTGAACATCGACACGCGCATCGACGGCGCGGCGCACGGCGACTCCGGCGTGACCGACACGCTGTCGGGTCCGGACTACGGCGCCTCGGCGCCGGGCGAGATGGGCGCGTCGCTCGACGACCGCTTCGACCTGCCGTCGCTCGACCTCGACGTCAAGCCGTCGTCCTCGCGCTCGGCCGGTTCACTCGACCTGGACCTGCCCGCGCTCGAGAGCTTCACCCAGACCGGGTCGCAGGACATGGACCTGTCCCCGGTCAGTCTCGACCTCGAGCCGGCCACCGTGTCGGCCGACGAGGCGAGTGCGGGCGGCGCGGGCCGCTGGCAGGAGATGGCCACCAAGCTCGACCTCGCCTCGGCCTACGAGGAGATCGGCGACAAGGAAGGCGCGCGCGAGCTGCTGCAGGAAGTCATCAAGGGCGGTGACAGCGGCCAGCAGCAGAAGGCACGCGCGATGCTGAGCAAGATTGGCTGACGACGCGCCCCGCGCGACCCGCGAGGGTCGCGCGCGCGCAGCCGGCCGGTGAGGCTCGCGCTCGGCCTGGCCTACGAAGGCACGGGCTGCCCCGGCTGGCAGACGCAAGCCTCCGGCGACGCGCTGCAGGACCTCCTCGAGGCCTCGCTCGGCGCACTCGCCGGGCACCCCATCGCCACCGTCTGCGCCGGCCGCACCGATGCCGGCGTGCATGCGCTGGCGCAGGTCGTCCACTTCGACACCACCGCCGCGCGCCCGCTGACCGCCTGGGTCCGCGGCGTGAATGCGCGCCTGCCGGCACGCCTCGCGGTGCAGTGGGCCCGCGAGGTGCCCGACGCGTTCCATGCGCGCTTCTCGGCGCGCACCCGCAGCTACCGCTACCTGCTGCGCCGCGCCGAGGTGCAGCATCCGCTGTGGCGCGACCGTGTCGGCTGGGTGTTCCGCCCGCTCGACGTCGACGCGATGCGCGAGGCGGCCACGGCACTGGTCGGCACCCACGACTTCTCGTCCTTCCGCTCGTCGCAGTGCCAGGCGAAGACGCCGGTGCGCACCATGCACCGGCTCGAGGTCGCCACCCGCGGCGAGTTCATCGAGCTCACGCTCACCGCCAACGCCTTCCTGCACCACATGGTCCGCAACATCGTCGGCAGCCTGGTCTACGTGGGCACGGGCCGCCAGCCCGCGGCCTGGGTCGCCGAGCTGCTGGCCGCGCGGCGTCGTGCGCTGGGTGCGCCGACCTTCTCGCCCTCGGGGCTGTACCTGGCCGGCGTGGACTACGATCCGGTGTTCGGCCTGCCCACCGGCGCCCCCGATCCGCTGGGCGCCGCCTCGATCTGATCCCATGAAGACACGCATCAAGTTCTGCGGCCTGGTCCGTCCCGGCGACGTCGACGACGCGGTCGCGATCGGGGCCGATGCGATCGGCTTCGTGTTCTACCGCAAGAGCCCGCGCGCGCTGTCGCCCGAGGACGCGGCCGCGCTGCGCCGCCGGCTGCCGTCCTTCGTGTCCGCGGTCGGCCTCTTCGTCGATGCACCGCGCGAAGAGGTCGAGGCCACCGCCTCGCGGGTCGGGCTGGACGTGCTGCAGCTGCATGGCGACGAGACCCCCGAGCTCGGTGCCGCGATCGCGGCGGGCTGCGGCCTGCCGTGGTGGAAGGCCATCCGCATGCGGGCGGAAACCGATTTGTTATCATCGGCCCGATCGTTCGGCGCCGCCGAATGCTTGGTGCTGGATGCGTTCAGCGACGGCTACGGCGGCAGCGGCAGGGCGTTCGACTGGTCGTGGATACCCGATGGGCTGCCTGCACGGATCGTGCTCTCCGGCGGCCTCGATGCCGGCTCCGTGGCCGAGGCGATCGGGCGCGTCAGGCCCTTCGCGGTCGACGTCTCGAGCGGCATCCAGGGCAGCGACCCGAGAACGAAGGACAGGACACGGATGGAGCGATTCGTCGCCGCCGTGCTCTCAGCGGACGCAGACCGACCATGAAGCCCTACGACCTCCCCGATGCCCGCGGCCATTTCGGCCCCTACGGCGGCACCTTCGTCTCCGAGACGCTGATGCACGCCCTCGAGGAGCTGCGCCTCGCCTACGCGAAGTACCAGAAGGACCCGGAGTTCATCGCCGAGTTCAAGAGCGAGCTCAAGCACTTCGTCGGCCGTCCGAGCCCGGTGTACCACGCCAAGCGCTGGTCCGAGCAGCTCGGCGGCGCGCAGATCTGGTTCAAGCGCGAAGACCTGAACCACACCGGCGCGCACAAGGTCAACAACACCATCGGCCAGGCGCTGCTCGCCAAGCGCATGGGCAAGCCGCGCGTCATCGCCGAGACCGGCGCCGGCCAGCACGGCGTGGCCACCGCCACCGTGTGTGCGCGCTTCGGCATGAAGTGCGTCGTGTACATGGGCTCGACCGACATCGTGCGCCAGGTGCAGAACGTCTACCGGATGAAGCTGCTCGGCGCCGAGGTGGTGCCCGTGGAGTCCGGCAGCAAGACGCTCAAGGACGCGCTCAACGAGGCGATGCGCGACTGGGTCACCAACGTCGAGGACACCTTCTACATCATCGGCACCGTCGCGGGCCCGCACCCGTATCCGATGATGGTCCGCGACTTCAATGCGGTGGTCGGCCAGGAATGCCTGTGGCAGATGCCCGAGGCGGTCGGCCGCCAGCCCGACTACGTCGTGGCCTGCGTGGGCGGCGGCTCCAATGCGCTCGGCATCTTCCATCCATACATCCCGCACGAGGACGTGAAGCTCGTGGGCGTCGAGGCGGGCGGTGACGGCATCGCCAGCGGCCGCCACGCGGCCTCGCTCACCGCCGGCACGCCGGGCGTGCTGCACGGCAACCGCACCTACCTGCTGCAGGACGCCAACGGCCAGATCATCGACACCCACTCGGTGTCCGCCGGCCTCGACTACCCCGGCGTCGGCCCCGAGCACGCCTGGCTCAAGGACAGCGGCCGCGCGACCTACGTGCCGATCGACGACTCGGAGACGCTCGCCGCCTTCCACACCTGCTGCCGCATCGAGGGCATCATCCCGGCGCTGGAGTCGGCCCACGCGCTGGCCTACGCCGCCAAGCTCGCGCCCACGCTGCCCAAGGACAAGGTCATCCTGGTGAACCTGTCCGGACGCGGCGACAAGGACATGCAGACCGTCGCCGAGCGCGACGGGCTGAAGGTCTGAGCGCAGCGAGCGAGCCCGAACCCGACATGTCCCCGATGTCTCGTATTGACGCCACCTTCGCCCGTCTGCGCGCCGCCAACCGCCGCGCGCTGATCCCGTACTTCACCGCCGGCCACCCCAGCCGCGAGCATGCGGTGCCGATGATGCATGCGCTCGCCCGCGCCGGCGCCGACGTCATCGAGCTCGGCGTGCCGTTCTCCGACCCGATGGCCGACGGCCCGGTGATCCAGAGGTCCGGCGAGCATGCGCTGTCGCTCGGCGTGGGGCTGGGCGACGTGCTCGACTGGGTGCGCGAGTTCCGCCGCGACGATGCCACCACGCCGGTCGTGCTGATGGGCTACCTGAACCCGATCGAGCGCATGGGCGCCGAGGCCTTCGCTGCGCGCGCGGCCGAGGCCGGCGTCGACGGCGTGCTGGTCGTCGACCTGCCGCCCGAGGAGGCCGAGACGCTCGGCCCCCTGTTCAAGTCGCACGGGCTCGATCCGATCTTCCTGATCGCGCCCACGTCCACGCCCGCGCGCATCGCGCAAGTCGGGCGCATCGCCAGCGGCTACGTGTACTACGTGTCGCTCAAGGGCGTGACCGGTTCGGGCGCGCTCAACGTCGACGCGGTGCTGTCGGCGCTGCCGGCCATCCGCGAGGCCACGGGCCTGCCGGTCGGCGTGGGCTTCGGCATCCGCGACGGCGCGACCGCGCGCGCGATCGCCGAGCGGGCCGACGCCGTCGTGATCGGCACGCGGCTGATCCAGGAGATCGAGGCCGCCGGGCCCGCGCATGCCGTCGAGCGTGCCGCGGCCTTCATCCAGGGCATCCGCCAGGCGATGGACGCCGGCGTGTCCGCCACCTGAGGTCACCGCCATGAGCTGGCTCGAGAAGCTGCTTCCCCCGCGGATCAAGCGTGCGGTCACGCCGGGCGGCGGCAAGCGCACGGTGCCCGAGGGCGTCTGGGTCAAATGCGCGTCGTGCGACGCGGTGCTGTACCGCGCCGACCTCGAGAGCAACCTCAGCGTCTGCCCGAAGTGCGACCACCACATGCGGATCGGCGCCCGCGCGCGCATCGATGCGCTGCTCGATGCCGAAGGCCGCTACGAGATCGGCCAGGAAGTCGTGCCGGTCGACGCGCTCAAGTTCAAGGACAGCCGCAAGTACCCCGACCGCATCGCCGAGGCGATGGACGCCACCGGCGAGACCGATGCGCTCGTCGTCGTGGGCGGTGCCATCCGCGCGCTGCCGGTGGTGGTCGCGGCCTTCGAGTTCGAGTTCATGGGCGGCTCGATGGGCTCGGTCGTCGGCGAGCGCTTCGCGCGCGGCGTGCAAAACGCCATCGACCAGAAGGTGCCCTTCATCTCGGTGGCCGCCTCGGGCGGTGCGCGCATGCAGGAAGGTCTGCTGTCGCTGATGCAGATGGCCAAGACCACCGCGATGCTCACCCAGCTCTCGGATGCGCGCCTGCCGTACATATCCGTGCTGACCGACCCGACGATGGGCGGCGTGTCGGCGAGCTTCTGCTTTCTCGGTGACGTGGTCATCGCCGAGCCGCGCGCGCTCATCGGCTTCGCCGGCCCGCGGGTCATCGAGCAGACCGTGCGCGAGAAGCTCCCCGAGGGCTTCCAGCGCGCCGAGTTCCTGGTCGAGAAGGGCGCGGTCGACATGATCGTGCACCGCAAGCAGATGCGCGACGAGATCGCGCAGCTCCTCGCGCTGCTGCTGCGCCAGCCCTCGGAGGCGCTGGCCTGAGCACCGCCGCACACGACGCGCCGTCCGGCCTCGAGGCCTGGCTCGCGCGCATCGAGGGCCTGCATCCCAAGGGCATCGAGCTCGGTCTGGACCGGGTGCGCGAGGTCGCGCAGCGGCTGCGCCTGGACCTGCCCGGCACCAAGATCGTGGTGGCCGGCACCAACGGCAAGGGCTCGACCTGCGCGATGCTCGAGTCGATCCTGCTGGCCGCGGGCTTTCGGGTCGGCTGCTACACCTCGCCGCACCTGCTGCGCTTCAACGAGCGCGCGCGCCTCGACGGCGTGCCCGCCACCGACGAGGCGCTGGTCGAGCAGTTCGAGGCGGTGGAGGCCGCGCGCGGCGAGACCCGGCTCAGCTACTTCGAGTTCACCACGCTCGCCATCCTGCGGCTCTTCCAGCAGGCCGCGCCCGATGCGCTGGTGCTCGAGATCGGCCTGGGCGGGCGACTCGACGCGGTGAACCTGGTCGACGCCGACTGCGCGATCGTCACCTGCATCGACATCGACCATGCCGAGTACCTCGGCGACACGCGCGAGAAGATCGGCTGGGAGAAGGCGCACGTCTACCGCACCGGACGCCCGGCGATCTGCACCGACCCGGTCGCGCCGCAGTCGCTGATCGACCATGCGACCGAGATCGGCGCCGACCTCTGGCGCTTCGGCCACGACTTCAACTACTCGGGCGACCGCCAGCAGTGGAGCTATGGCGGGCGCGGCCAGCGCCGCAACAGCCTGGCTTACCCGGCGCTGCGTGGCGCCAACCAGCTCCTGAACGCCTCGGGCGTGCTGGCCGCGCTCGAGTCGCTGCGCGACCGGCTGCCGGTGAGCGCGCAGGCCGTGCGCTCGGGCTTCGCCACGGTCGAGCTGCCCGGGCGCTTCCAGGTGCTCGCCGGGCGGCCGGCCATCGTGCTCGACGTCGCGCACAACCCGCACGCGGTCGCGCACCTCGCGGCCAACCTCGATGGCATGGGCTTCTTCCCGTACACGTACGCGGTGTTCGGCATGCTCGGCGACAAGGACATCGCGGGCGCCATCGCGCACCTGCGCGGACGCGTCGACCACTGGCTCGTCACCGACCTGCCGGGTCCGCGCGGCGTGAGCGCCGAGGCGCTCGAGCAGGCGCTGCGCGATGCCGGCATCGTGCCGGGGCAGGGCGAGGACGCCGAGCGGACCATCGCCCGCTTCGCGTCGCCCCGCGAGGCACTCGCCGCCGCGAAGGAGCGGGCCGGCGAGAATGATAGAATCGTGGTCCTGGGATCGTTCCTGACCGTGGCCGATGTGCTGGCCTCGCGTGGACGATCCGGTCCCTGACTCGAACCGTCTCCCCCCTCCCATGGCAACACGGGCCTCGCCCCCGGCGCGCAAGCGTGCGGGTGGAAGCGAAGACGGCGACGTCGATCCGGCGCTCCCGCAGAAGAAGCGCGCCCGGCATCGCCTGATCGGCGCGATCGCGCTGTGTCTGCTGGCCGCCATCGTCGTGCCGCTGCTGCTCGATTCAGAGCCCAAGCGGCCCTCGTCGGACGTCGCCATCGTCATCCCGTCGCGTGACACGCCGCTGCCGGCGCGGGTCGCGGAGGTGAAGCCGGTCGATGCGAAGGGCGGCGACACGAAGTCGGGCGATGTGAAGGAAGGCGACGCGAAGTCCACCGACTCGAAGTCCGCCGACGCGAAGTCCGCCGACTCGAAAGGCAGCGACGCCAAATCGGCCGACGCGAAGGCCGCCGACCCCAAGCCCGCCGACCCCAAGTCCGCCAAGGCCGAGCCCCGCAAGGACGGCAAGGACGAGATCGCGCAGCTCGCCGATGCCGCGCAGGCGCGCGCCAAGGGCGAGGGCCGCTACCTGCTGCAGGTGGGCGCCTATGCCAACGAGTCCGGCGCCGCCACCGCGGTGGAGCGCGTGCAGGCCACCGGCCTGCGTGCCTTCACCGAGAAGATCAAGACCGATCGCGGCGACCGCGTGCGCGTGCGCGTCGGTCCGTTCACCTCGCGCGATGCGGCCGAGCAGGCCCGCACCCAGTTGCAGGCCGCCGGCGTGCAGGCCGCGATGATCTCGCCGTGAGCGGCGCGCCCGCGTTGCCTGCCGTCACCACCGCCGGAGCGGACTGATGCTCGACGCGATCACCGGCTGGGACTGGTTCGTCGCGATCGTCGTCGTGCTCTCGGTCGGCTTCGGCCTGATGCGCGGCCTGGTGCGCACGGTCTTCGCGCTCGCCGCGTGGGTGGTGGGCCTGCTCGGCGTGCCGCTGATCGCACCGCACGCGATGCGCGTGCTGCCCGACGCCGTGCCGCTTCCGGTCGTCTACTTCCTCGTCTTCCTCGTGCTCTTCGTCGCGGTCCGCATGCTGGGCTCGCTCGCCGCGCGCGGCCTGCGGGGCTTGGGCCTGGGCGGCGCGGACCGGCTGCTCGGCGCCGTGCTCGGCACGCTGCGCGCGGCGATCGTCATCCTGCTGGCCGCGCTCGGCACGCACCTGGCCGGCTACTCCAACCATCCGTCGTGGACGCAGGCGCTGTCGCGCCCGCTGCTCGACGGGCTGGTGCAACGCGCCGAACCGTTCCTCCCCGAGCGGCTGTCCGGCGTGCGCAGGACCTGACGACGAATCCCGCGCGGTGCCGGCCCGTGCCGACATCGCCGACACTGAACGGAGAAGTACCATGTGCGGCATCCTAGGCGTGGTCGCGCGCAGCCCGGTGAACCAGCTGCTCTACGACGGGCTGCTGCTGCTGCAGCACCGCGGGCAGGACGCCGCCGGCATCGCCACCTCCAACGGCAAGGCGTTCTCGATGCACAAGGCCAGCGGCCTGGTGCGCGACGTCTTCCGCACGCGCAACATGCGCGGCCTGCCGGGCCGCAGCGGCATCGGCCACGTGCGCTATCCCACCGCCGGCTCCGCCACCAACGAGGAGGAGGCGCAGCCGTTCTACGTGAACGCGCCCTTCGGCGTGACCCTCGCGCACAACGGCAACCTCACCAACTCCGACCAGCTCAAGGAAGAGATGTTCCGGCGCGACCGCCGGCACATCAACACCGAGAGCGACTCCGAGGTCCTGCTCAACGTGCTGGCCAACGAGCTGCAGGCCGCGGCCGTCGGCGTGTCGCTCGACCCCGAGACGATCTTCCGGGCAGTAGTGGAGCTGCACAAGCGCGTGCGCGGCGCGTATGCGTGCACCGCCGAGATCGCCGGCTACGGCGTGCTGGGCTTCAGGGACCCGTACGGCATCCGGCCGCTGTGCTACGGCGTGGCCGAGACCGACCACGGCCCCGAGTACCTGATCGCCTCCGAGTCGGTGGCGCTCGAGGGCCTGGGCTTCAAGTTCGTGCGAGACATCGCGCCGGGCGAGGCGGTGTTCATCGACATCGACGGCAACTTCCATGCGCGCGCCTGCGCGCCCGGCGCCACGCTCAACCCGTGCATCTTCGAGTACGTGTACTTCGCGCGGCCCGACTCGGTCATCGACGGCGTGTCGGTGTACGACGCGCGCCTGAAGATGGGCGAGTACCTCGCCGAGAAGGTCCGCCGCGAGCTGTGGGCCGGCGAGATCGACGTCGTGATGCCCATCCCCGACACCTCGCGGCCGTCCGCGCAGCAGCTCGCCAACCGGCTCAACCTCGACTACCGCGAAGGCTTCATCAAGAACCGCTACGTCGGCCGCACCTTCATCATGCCGGGGCAGTCGGTGCGCCGGAAGTCGGTGCGCCAGAAGCTCAACGCGATGAGCATCGAGTTCCGCGGCAAGAACGTGCTGCTGGTCGACGACTCCATCGTGCGCGGCACCACCTCGCACGAGATCGTGCAGATGGCGCGCGACGCCGGCGCCAACAAGGTCTACTTCGCGTCGGCCGCACCGCCCGTGCGCTTTCCCAACGTCTACGGCATCGACATGCCCACGCGCGCCGAGCTCATCGCCAGCGGCCGCAGCGACGAGGAGATCCGCATCGCCATCGGCGCCGACGCGCTCATCTACCAGGACATCGAGTCGATGAAGCAGTCGGTGCGCGACCTCGGCCCGCACCTGAAGGTCTTCGAGGCCTCGTGCTTCGACGGCCATTACATCACCGGCGACGTCTCGCCCGAGTACCTCGACCGGATCGAGGCCGCACGCAATGCGGCGACGGATGCGGCCGAGGACACGGGTCCCAAGGCGCAGATGAACCTTCAGTTCTCGATGCTGAACGCAGACTCGAGATAAGGCCGGGTAGGGCGCTTCAGTCCGGCACGCGATACCGCTGCTGCAGCGCCTCGATCTCGTCGTGCCCCAGCATCTTCTGGCGCTCGTCGAACATCATCAGCATCGACTCCGCGCCCGCGATCGAGCCGTTGGCACGCAGGTGGCCGAGCACCTCGCGCATCGCCTGCATCGCCGCCTGCAGCGCCGCGTTCGCATACAGGATGCCGGCGAAGCCCATCTCGGCCAGCGCCTCGCGCGCCAGCAGCGGCGTGCGTCCGCCGATCACCATGTTGCACACATGCCGGCCCGGCACCTCGCGCGGGATGGCCGCCAGCTCCTCTAGGCTGCGCGGCGCCTCCACGAACAGGAAGTCCGCGCCCGCCGCCTGGTAGCGTCGTGCGCGCTCGAGCGCCGCAGGCAGCCCCTCGACCGCGCGGGCATCGGTGCGCGCGAGGATCATCATCTGCGCATCGTGGCGGGCGGTAAGCGCCCGGGCAAGTCACCTTGCCCAGCTGCCTGATTCGTGTCAGATCGCCGCGGTCGGCGTCCAGAGATGCGGCAGCAACTCGTCGATGCGGCTGTTCGGCTGCGTGGGCAGCCGCTCGAGCACGTCGCGCAGG
>JAPLQE010000086.1 GCA_026399835.1 Burkholderiales bacterium
CACCAGCGCCGTCGGATCGCACGCGCGCCGATGTTCGTAGTAGTCCATCCCCGAGAAGAACTGCCAGATCGGCGTCTCGCCCCAGCGCTCGACCACGGCCTCGTCGCTCTCGTTGAAGGCGTGCTTCAGGTACAGCAGCGAAATCATCAGCCGCATCGCCAGCCGCGGACGCCCGGCCTTCGACACCCCGGCGCCCATGAGTTGCGTGCTCGGCCCGAACAGGTCCATGCCCTCGACGCGCTTGCCCTCGCGCACCCGGCGGGCGAACTGACTGTCCAACGACGCCTCGATCTCCTGCCACGGCATGCGTGAGGCAAGCACCGCCAGCGGGTGGCGCAGGTCGATCATCTGGTCGATCCGTCCACGGAAGAAGTCGCTGGCGTCGATCATCGAAAACCCCCAGAAATCAGTGCTGTAGACCACGAAAACTGGGGGAAATATTATCACAAAAGCACTACAAAGTCATTTGATATCAATGACTTGGGGAATGTTCATGGGCGACTAGATCGCGTCCTCGAGCCCCTCGTCGGACAGACCGAACCACTGCTGCAGGCAGTACATGCGCAGCATCCGCGACACCCCGATCGGCTGCCGTCCGACGCGACCAGCACTCGGGTACAGCGGCTCGATCACCGGCTCCAGCCGCTCCCACGGCACCACGCGCTCCATCTCGGCGAGGAACTTCTCGCGGCGCGTCACGCGCTTCTTGCGCGAGAACTCGTAGGCAGCGAAGCTCAGCTGCTTCGGGGGTGGCGTGTGTTTCGACATGATCGAAACACTACCGGCTTAGGCAGGCGGATGGCTCGAATTGTTCAGCGGTTCCCAAGGCCTAGTGTTTCTCAGTGATATCTATCCATATAAAACACCTTTGGCAGGCTATCCCAGATCTTACTTGGCGGAAAAGATTGGGTCTTGAAAATGCCGAGGATACGGTCATAGACCTCGCCAACGTTGCCTATTGTCCCGGCATCGGTCGCTTCGATGCCTATGGCCTGCAAGGGGCCCACTACACCTATATGATTATCAATTCCTCTTCGCGCCAAGGCGTTTACTTTCATCTTTTCAAAGAGGACCCTGAGGAACGCAAAATTGATTTTGTTGCTCAGATCCGTGCGTTTCGCACCAAGCCCTTCGATCATATCGCAGATTTTTTGCAACTGAACCAATGCCGAGTTGATCCTCTCCGTATTATGGAAACCACCTCCTTGTAACCACCACACTTCCGCTGTTCGGGCATCGCTTAAGAATTGATAAAAGAGATTGACGAGCAAAAGTTCGCTGTTTTTTTCAACGCCGCCAACCTCGCTAAACACCCTATCCAGCGGTGCGCGTTCGCCGGGGAGTGACATTAGTCGCTTTGCCTCGCCGCCCCTCATGAGCTCTTCAATTGCGGAAACTGAATCGTACGCCACAACCCCTTTTAGAACTTCGAAGTGGGCATGGATTTGAGACGCCGGCGCATTTCCATACAATTTCGCCAGCGTATTAAATCCCTCATTAAACATGCGGCTATCACCGTTTAGCAACTTTGCAAAAGCCGTAAACCAGTAACTTTGAATAAAGTCTCTAAACTCGTGGGGAAAAACCCAACTCTGAGGGTGAATCGGGGTGTTCGCTGCACGTGCCATGAGTTCTTTATTAAGACTCAAGGCACGCCCGGCACCCTTGACCTTATCGGCACGCAAGAGGAGACTCCATGCCGACCTGAGCTGTTTGACGTCTGCTTCCGCCAAATTGTTCCGCAGAAAGTTTAAAACCAAATCCAGCTCTGAATCCTCAAGCGAGCCAACGAACTTATCTTGGTTGGCCCATTCCACAGCCGTGAAATCTTTTACGATTTTTGGAATATCCTCACGAAGGTCAGGTAAGCCAACCTTAGGCGCTTCCGACGGGATTCTCTCACGAAGGTCCGTTAGGTCAACCTTAGGCGCTTCCGACGGGAGAATGGCGGGTGGCCGACGAAAAAAAGGATTTAAACGGTGTAGACGGTGCAATCCCTCAGCGAGCCCCGCAGCGAAAAAGAAGCTGGCCACGACCGCGGCCGGATCCTCAGGATCAATCCCCGATTTCTGGCGAGCGAAGGCTTCGATACCACTTGCAGCACCATTGATCAGTGAACCTCTGACCGGCCCGCGCAGGCTTGCAGGCATGATAAAACCGACAGTAGCGGCAATGAATGTGCCCTTCACAAGCTTTTCGGGAGATAACTGGGCACCGCCTGTGACGTGCTCCAGCAGGTCACCTGCACCGGAGGCCGCTGCATTGATCACGGCCTCCAACAAACGTTGTTTCAGCCCATTTCCACCGTTCGGATCTCTGTTACCCCCACCCCTCGGAGCCTCCCCATTCGGCGAAGGCGAGGCAGCTGCAGCACTGCCGGAGCTGGCCGCGGCCGCCATGTCGCCACCAGTGCCGCTGGCCTTCATAACCTGAACAACATCCGGTTGGACGAGCGCCTGCTGAAGTTGTTGTCCCGCGCTCATGACGAGGGCTGCGAGCTCCTCGCGCCGTTCAGGCGAGGCATTGGTCGGCAGCTCGGCCCACTGCCGCGCAAGCCTGCCCCATTCCCCGATCGCTTGCACCGCCGCGTCAACCGCTGCGGTGCGCCGATCGACCTGCGTGCCAATGGCTATTCGGGCAGGCACTGTTACTGCCGCGGCGGCCACCGTTGGCTTTGCTGGGGCTGTTCGCATCGTCGCGTACCGCCTGGGTTCAGATGAGGCGCGCGCTGTGTGGATCGGGAGGGCGACGGGTTGTGTTTTTGCCTTGTACAGCAAGGCGTTGGGAGGTCGGGGCCGCGTAGGCGCTATATTCGTCTGGGTCGGATGATGAGAGGCTGCAAGGCTACGACTGCTTCTAGTTCGGACGCCGTGGGCGCGTGCGGCTGAAACTGCCGCTGCCGGCTTGCTGCTGAACCGATGTTGCAACGTACCGACTGCGCCGAGAATCTGCTCTTTGAGGTGCGTGATTGACGAGATGCTGCTGACGCGCGCATTGCGTAGCAAATTGTTCATCTCCTGTTGAGCGATCACCCCCTGACTGCGGGTCCATTGCAGCCTGTCGGTGATATCGGCGATCATCCTGGTGCCCGCTCGCTTTGCTCCCTCGGGGTTGTTCAGCAGGACCGCACCCACCCAGGCAACAGCACCGACCGCGACGATATCCGCAACAGGCAGGCCAGCGGCAAGGACGGCTGCAGCCGGCAGGGCGGCGATCTCCGTTTGCGAAGGCGGTTGAAGATTTGCAAAGCCACCCTCGGAGGGACCTCCATCACTGACGTCATCGCGTCTAATCGGAAGCGCCCCACTAGCCCTCTGCACAGAAGTCGAGCCGCTCATGGTGAACCTCAGTGATCACCCAGCAAGCTGACGAGGGTGTTGCCCGCACCTCGCGCCTCGCCGATGGAAGCGCTGTGGGGTAATCGCGGGCGAAGTGCTGTTGTGGTGGGCATGGGATAGCGACGAGGCAGAAAATCGCATTCTGTGCGGACGTCGGCCCGTGCGTGCGTGCCGCATTTCACGATGCTCACCGATGGGGTACGACTGCGACTCAATCCGGGCCGACCCTACATCGGGTTGACCCCAGGTGTCTGCGCCGCAGATACCGCCAAGGCGGTCGAGCAGTCCGGCGATGGTGGAGACGGTGGACACGTTGAGCCCGCCCCATCGGGAGCGACTTTATCCGCCGACGGTAGCGTTGTGGATGTTCATGCAGTAGGCGCTCGATGCGGACGGCTCGTGCCAGAAGGTGGTCAACGTTTGGGCCGTGCAGCGCGCGGCCTGTGGGTTCAAGCCGGGCAGCAAGCGCACGGGCGCTTACTGCCGCGCACGCGGCCGGCTGCCGCTGGCGATGATCCGTGGCTTGGCATGCGAGATGGGTCGGCAACTGCACCGGCGGGCGCGCCGTGAACGTACCTGGCGGGGCCGCTCGGTCAAGCTCGTGGACGGCACTGGGATCGCGATGCCCGATACCAACGAGAACCAAGCGCGATACTCCCAGCAGGGCACGCAAGCCGACGGCGTGGGATTTCGGCTGGCACGGGTTGTTGTAGTGGTCTGCCTGGCCACCGGCGCGGTGCTGGATGCGGCGATCGGTGCGCACAGCGGCAAGGGCACTGGCGAGTTTAGCCTGTAGCGCGGCCTTGCGGACGTCTTCGAGCCAGGCGACGTGATGCTCGCCGACGCCTTGTATTGCAACTATTTTTTGATCGCGAGGCTGGCTCGCGCCGGCGTGGACGTACTCTTCGAGCAGAACCGCTCGCGGATATCCGACTTTCGTCGCCGCAATCGGCTGGGCCCTCGAGACCATGTCGTCGCCTGGCCCAAGCCCGCTCGCCCGCAGTGGATGACGCCCGAGGAGTACTGCGCGTTCCCCGAGGCACTCCAGGTGCGCGAGACCCGCACCGATCACCAGATCCTGGTCACGACCATGACAGGGCGGCGCCGAGCCAGCAAAGAAGACCTCGCGCAGCTCTATGCGCGTCGCTGGAACGTTGAGCTGGATGTGCGCAACATCAAGACAACGATGGGCATGGAGGCGCTGCACTGCCGGACCCCCGACATGAACGACAAAGAGCTGTGGGTGCATCTGCTGGCGTACAACCTGATCCGACTGCTGATGGCGCAGGCTGCCAACAATGCCGGTGTCGACCCATGCAGCCTGAGCTTCAAGCACGCCTGCCAACTGTGGACCCAGTTGGTCTTGCGCGGAGCGCCTGTCGAGCCCGCGTTGTTCGATTTGATCGCCCAGTCCAAGGTCGGGAATCGCCCCGATCGCATCGAGCCCAGGCAACGAAAGCGACGACCGAAACCCTACCCCTGGCTCAAGAAGCATCGCCTACTCGCTCGCGCCGACATCATTCTTTACCGCCGGCCTCAGCGGCTAAAGTAAGTGCCATTCGACTTAAGGGCGCCCTGATGCGGCCCCTAACGCGGGAAAGCGCACCTCGGCGCGCAGCCCGCCGCCGACCCGGTTCGCCAGGCTCGCCCGCGCCCCGTGACGCTCGGCGATCCGGCGCACGATCGCCAGCCCCAGCCCGCTGCCGATCCCGGTCGCCGCCTGCCCGCGCCGGAACCGCTCGAAGACCGCATCGAGCTCGGCTGGCGACAGCCCCGGCCCGCGGTCCTCGACCACGAGCGTGCCGTCGGCGCCGACCGACACGTCGACCGACGTGCCGGGCGGCGCGTGGCGCAGGGCGTTGTCGACGAGGTTGTCGAGCAGGATGCGCAGCGCGTCCGCATCGCCCGCCACCGCGAGCGACTCGTCGCGCGCGAGCCCGAGATCGACATTCCGGGCCTCGGCGGCCGCGGCCGCGTCGGCGACCGCCGCACGCGCGATCGCGGCCAGGTCGACGCGATCGGGCGCGGGCGCCGGCCCGCCCGGCTCCTGGCGCGCGAGCGTCAGCAGCTGCTCGACCAGCCGGTTCGCGCGGCGCAGGCCGCGTCGCAGCTCGGCGAGCGCAGCGACGCGCGCGGCGCCGTCATCGGCCCCCTCGGCCCGCTCGGCGAGCTGCGCCTGCAGCGTCAGCGCCGCCAGCGGCGTGCGCAGCGCGTGCGCGGCATCGGCGACGAAGCCGCGCTGCGCGTCGATCGCCTCGCCCAGCCTGCCGAGCAGGCCGTTGAGCGAGCGCACGAGCGGGCGCAGCTCGTCGTCCAGGCCGTCCTCGGCGAAGGGCGCGAGCGTGCCGGCGCCGCGCGAGCCCGCCTCGCCCGCGAGCCGGCGGAGCGGGGCGAGGCCGCGGCCCAGCCCCACCCAGAGCAGCAGCCCGAGCAGCGGAAACAGCACGAGCATCGGCGCGACCGTGGAGACCGCCACGCGCAGCACCAGCGCATCGCGCGCGGCCTGCGGCTGCGCGACCTGCACCACGCTGCCGCCGACCGGCACCGCGTACACCCGCCAGCCCTCGCCGGCCGGGCCGCGCACATCGTGGAACCCCGGCGGCACGAGGCCCGGCAGCGTCGGGTAGGCGTGCGAGGCGTAGATCCTCAGCCCCGAGGTGTCCCAGATCTGGATCACCACGTCGCGCTCGACCTGCAGGCCCTCGAGGCGCGGCGGCGGCATCGGTCCGAGCGCACGCGCCGGCACGGCGCCCGCGATCCGCGCCATCTGCTCGTCGAGCAGCTCGCCGGTGGACTCGCGCGCGCGTACTCCGACCGCGGCAGTCGCCGCGAGCAGGCCGATCGCGAGGCCCGCGCCGGTCCAGGCGAGCAGCCGCCGGCGCAGCGAGCTCACGAGGCGTCCGCCATCGTCCAGCCCACGCCGCGCACGTTGCGCACCACGCCCGTCCCGAGCTTGCGGCGCAGCGCATGCAGGTGGACCTCGACGGCGTTGCTGTCCACGCCCTCGTTCCAGCCGTACAGCTTCTCCTCGAGCTGCGCGCGCGACAGGACCGCACCCGGCCGGTCCATCAGCGCGCGCAGCAGCGCGAACTCGCGTGCCGACAGCGCGACCGGCTCGCCGCGCACCGTGACCGCGTGCGTCGCCGGATCGAGGGTCACCGGACCGGCCTGCAGGCGCGGCGCGCCCCGACCGGCATGGCGCCTGAGCACCGCACGGATCCGCGCCGCCAGCTCCTCCAGCTCGAACGGCTTGACCAGGTAGTCGTCGGCACCGGCGTCGAGTCCCGCGACGCGCGAGGCGAGCGCATCGCGCGCGGTGACGATCAGCACCGGCGTCGCATCGCCGCGGGCCCGCAGCCCGCGCAGCAGCACGAGCCCGTCGCCACCGGGCAGGCCGAGGTCGAGCAGCACCAGGTCGTAGGCCTGGGTGCGCAGCGCGGTGCCGGCGGTGCCCGCATCCGCCGCCCGGTCGAGCGCGAAGCCATCGGCCCGCAGCCCGCGCGCCATCGCATCGCCGAGCATCGCATCGTCCTCGACCAGCAGCAGGCGCACCGGCCTCAGCCCTCGAGGCGGCCGCTGCCGTCGAGGATCTCGAAGCGGCGCAGCGTGCGCACGCCGGTGGCGCGTTCGGTCGCATCGCCGATGCCGCGCATCGACACGCTCGCGCCGCTGCGCGAGAGCTCGATCAGCCCGTAGCCGTTGACGCCGCCCGCCCCCCAGCGCAGGTTCGGATTCGCGCCCAGCAGCGCGTCGACGCGGGCCTGGTTCGGCCCCTGCGAGGTGATCGATCCGCCGACGAACTCGATCATCGCCGCGCGCGTCTGCGGCCGGTCGAAGTCCTCGTGCAGCTCGCCGGCATGGAAGGCATGCACGTCGCCGCCGAGCGCGATCGGATTGCTCGCGCCGGCGACCCGAACCGCCTCGAGCAGCCGCCGGCGGGCCGCCGGATAGCCGTCCCAGCCGTCGGTCCACCAGCCTTCGTCCGGCCCCGGGCGCTGGTCGCAGCGGCCCATCAGCGTCTGCTGCGCGAGCAGGTTCCAGCGCGTGCGCGCCCAGCGCAGCGAGCCGGCGAGCCAGGCCTCCTGCTCGGCGCCGAGCATCGTGCGCGCGGGGTCGAGGCGCGCCTCGCAGTCGGGTCCGACCACCCTGGAGCCGGCGAAGCCCAGCGGCGAGCAGGCCTGCTGCGAGCGGTACTGGCGGTCGTCCAGCACGTGGAGGCGCGCCAGGCCGCCCCAGTCGAGGTGCCCGTACAGCCGCATCGACGCACCGGCCGGCGCCATCGACCAGGGCAGCGGCATGTGCTCGAAGTAGGCGCGGTAGGCCGCGGCACGGCGCGCGAGGAAGGCCTGGCGCGGCTCGCCGCGCTGCGACAGGTCGGCCGCATAGTCGTTCTCGACCTCGTGGTCGTCCCAGGTCACCACCCAGGCGCAGCCGCCGTGCGCGGCCTGCAGGTCCGGGTCGCCGCGGTAGAGCGCGTGGCGGCGACGGTAGGCATCGAGGGTGCGCGGCTCGCCCGCATCGTGCCGGCGCACGAGCCTGCGCCCCCAGGACGACTCGTAGACGTAGTCGCCGAGGAAGAGCACGAGGTCGGGGTCCTCGGCGAGCGCATGGCGCCACGCCGCGAAATGGCCCTGCTCGTACTGCTGGCAGGAGGCGAAGACCGCGCGCAGCCGCTCGCCCTCGCCGGCGGCCGGCGCGGTGCGCAGGCGCCCGACGGGGCTGACGGCCGCGCCGCTCGCGAACCGGTAGCGGTAGGCCCGGCCCGGCGCCAGGCCGTCGAGCTCGACGCGCACCGAATGCGCCCAGGCCGGATCGGCGAGCACGACGCCCGAGCGCAGCACCGCCGTGCCCTCGGCCTCCAGCACTTCCCAGCGCACCCGCAGCGGCACCGGGTCGAGCCCGCCGCCATGCTCCAGCGGCCGCGGCGCGAGGCGCGTCCAGATCGTGGCGCGTCCGGACCCGGACAGGCCACACGCCACGCCGAGCGTGAACGGGTAGGCATCGCCGCGCCATTCGGGCGCCGCCATCGGGTCGGCGCCGCCGGGCGCGATCGTGCGCTCGCCCTCCGACGCACCGATCACCCGGCGCGGCGTGGTGCGCTTGCCGTCGGGCTGGGGGGCGACCGGCACCCCGCAGCCGGCGCCCGTGCCCGCCGCGCCCAGCGCGAGCGCGCGTGCGAGCCAGTCGCGCCGGCTCAGCCCCACCGCGCGAGCTCCGCCTCGGTGAAGCCGGCCCGCAGCCGCGCCTCGCGGTTGAACGGCGGGCGCGGCGCCGCCGCGCCGTGCGCCTGTGCCAGGCCGTCCCAGCCTGCCACCGGGTCGATGCCCGCGACCGCGCACAGGTGCAGGTACCAGCGGTTGCCGATCTCGACGTGACCGACCTCGTCGTCGAGGATGCGCTGCAGGATCGCGACCGCGTCCGTATCGCCCGCCTGCGCGAGCTTCCTCTGGATCAGCGGCGTGACGTCGAGACCGCGCGCCTCCATCAGCCGCGGCACCAGCGCCATCCGGGCCAGCGGATCGTGCCGCGTGCGCATCGCCATCTCCCACAGGCCGTCGTGCGCATCGAAGTCGCCATAGGCATGGCCGCGGCGCTCGAGCTCGTCGGCGAGCAGCCCGAAATGCAGGGCCTCCTCCGCCGCGACCCGCGCCCAGTCGAGGTACCAGGCCTCGGGCTGGCCGGCGAAGCGCCAGACCGCATCGAGCGCGAGGTCGACCGCGTTGAACTCGATGTGCGCGATGGCATGCAGCAGCGCCGCCCGGCCGTCGTCGCTGCCGGCGCCGCGCTGCGGGACGTCGCGGGGATGCACCAGGCGCGGGCGCAGCGGGCGGCCCGGGCGCGGCGCGTCGTCGAAGCCGGCCCGCGGATCCGGCGCGAGCGCGGGGCCTGTACCGAGCGCCGCAGCCGCCGCGGCCTTGGCGCGCGGATCGGCCAGCGACCAGGCCGCCCGCGCGGCGGCACGCAGCTCCCCGCATCGAACCGGGGGCTCGGGCGGAGGGGCTGGCGGGCAGGCGGAGGAAAGCTCGTCGGGCACGGCGCGGTACACTCGCAAGGACCCGCCCGGGGTACGGGCCCGCCGGCCGCTGCGGCCGATCCGGCGCATGCCGAGGGCGATCTCGACAGTCTACAGGGACATCCATGGCCATCTATTCGCTCGGCGAGCGCCGACCCATCCTCGCGCCGAGCGCCTGGGTCGCCCCCGGCGCCCACGTGATGGGGCGCATCGAGCTCGCCGACGGCGCGAGCATCTGGTTCGGCGCGGTCCTGCGCGGCGACAACGAGCCGATCGTCATCGGCGCCGGCAGCAACGTGCAGGAGAACGCGGTGCTGCACACCGACATGGGCTTCCCGCTCGTGGTCGGCGAGGGCGTGACCATCGGCCACCAGGCGATGCTGCACGGCTGCACCGTCGGCGACGGCAGCCTGATCGGCATCCAGGCGGTGGTGATGAACGGCGCGAAGATCGGCCGCGAATGCCTGATCGGCGCGGGCGCACTGGTCGCCGAGGGCAAGGTGATCCCCGATCGCAGCGTCGTGCTCGGCAGTCCGGGCAAGGTCGTGCGCGAGCTCACCGACGCCGACGTCGAGCGCCTGCGCGCCGGCGCCCGCAGCTATGTCGCGCGCGCCGCGCTGTTCCGCGAGCAGCTCCAGCGGACCGACGGATGAGCGAGGCGACCGTCCCGGCCGCCGACGGCGCCGACACGCTGCGCCGCTTCATGCTGAGCGGCGCGCCCGTGCGCGGCGAGGTGGTGTCGCTCGACGCCTCCTGGCGCGAGGTCGCCGGGCGTCACGTGTTCCCGCGCTCGGTGCGCGACCGGCTCGGCGAGCTCTGCGCCGCCGCGCTGCTGCTGTCGGCCTCGCTGAAGTTCGACGGCGCGATGATCCTGCAGATCCACGGCGACGGCCCGGTGTCGCTGCTGGTGGTCGAGTGCGACGCCGGCGGGAGCTTCCGCGCCACCGCCAAGCTGCGCGAAGGCGCGCACTGCCCCGAGGACGCCGACCTGGCGACGCTGGTCAACGCCAACGGCCGCGGCCGCTTCGTCGTGACCCTGGATCCGCGCACCGACTCGCCCAACCGCCAGCCCTACCAGGGCATCGTGCCCTTCGAGGGCCGCACGGTCGCCGAGGTGCTCGAGCGCTACATGGCCCGCTCCGAGCAGGTGCCGACCCGCCTGTGGCTCGCGGCCGACGATGCGCGCGCCACCGGACTGCTGCTGCAGCGGCTGCCCGAGGACGGCGGCCATGCGGCGCGGCCCGAAGGCAGCTCCTGGACACCCGGCCCGGCCGACGAAGGCACGGGACCCGCGGCCGCGGCAGCGGGCCTCGCGCCGGAAGGCGAAACCGAGGCCGACGGCGACGGCTGGAACCGCATGCAGCACCTCGCCGACACCGTCACCCGCGACGAGCTGCTCTCGCTGCCCTCGGATTCGGTGCTGCGTCGGCTCTTCTGGCAGGAGCCGCTCACCGCATTCGATGCGCGCAGCCCGCGCTTCGAGTGCTCGTGCTCGCGGGCCAAGGTGGCCTCGATGCTGAGGATGCTGGGGCGCGAGGAGATCGAGTCGATCGTCGCCGAGCAGGGCTCGGTGGGCGTGCGCTGCGAGTTCTGCAACACGCCCTACGACTTCGATGCCATCGAGGGCATCGAGCTGTTCCTCAGCGAACCGATCGCCCCGGGTTCGACGGCGCGGCACTGAGCGTCGTCGTCGACGACGTCGACGGAGCCCCGGGCACCGAGGCGCCGGGCTCCGCGATCTGCACGAAGATCTCGTCGGGCTTCATCATCCCGAGCTCGTAGCGCGCACGTTCCTCGATCGCGACCGTGCCCTGCTTGAGGTCACGGACCTCGCCCTCGAGCGCGCGGTTGCGCTCGAGCAGCCGCGCGTTCGTGGTGTTCTGCGCCAGCAGCTGGCGATCGAGCTCCCACACGCGCAGCCACCCGCCCTTCCCGACCCACAGCGGGTACTGGATCAGGGCGAGCAGCGCCACGAGCGCGAGGGTGAACAGACGCATGTGGGAATGTTACAGCAGGTTGTAGAACGCAGAGCGGCCCGGATAGTGCGCGACGTCGCCGAGGTCCTCCTCGATGCGCAGCAGCTGGTTGTACTTGGCCACGCGATCGCTGCGCGACATCGATCCGGTCTTGATCTGCAGCGCGTTGGTGGCCACCGCGATGTCGGCGATCGTGGTGTCCTCGGTCTCGCCCGAGCGGTGCGAGACAACCGCGGTGTAGTTGTTGCGCTTGGCCAGTTCGATCGCGGCGAAGGTCTCGGTCAGCGTGCCGATCTGGTTGATCTTGATGAGGATGGAGTTGGCGATGCCGGCGTCGATCCCCTCGCGCAGGATCCGCGTGTTGGTCACGAACAGGTCGTCGCCCACCAGCTGCACGCGATCGCCGAGCGCATCGGTCAGCACGCGCCAGCCGTCCCAGTCGTTCTCGGCCATGCCGTCCTCGACCGAGATGATCGGGTACTTGTCGCACCAGGTGGACAACATGTTGGTGAAGTCGGTCGCCGACAGCGACAGGCCCTCGCCGCCAAGCACGTACTTGCCGTCCTTGTAGAACTCCGAGGCGGCGCAGTCGAGGCCGAGCGCGATCTGCGAGCCGGCCTGGTAGCCCGCGCGGTCGATCGCCTCGAGGATCAGCAGGATCGCGGCCTCGTGGTTGGCGACGCTGGGGGCGAACCCGCCCTCGTCGCCGACGGCGGTCGAGAGCTTGCGGTCGTGCAGGATCTTCTTGAGCGCGTGGAAGACCTCGCCGCCGTAGCGCACCGCCTCGCGGAAGGTCGGCGCCCCCACCGGGATGATCATGAACTCCTGGATGTCCAGGTTGTTGTTCGCGTGTGCACCGCCGTTGATGACGTTCATCATCGGCACCGGCAGCGACATCGCGCCCGAGCCGCCGAAGTAGCGGTACAGCGGCAGCCCCGACTCCTCGGCGGCGGCCTTGGCCACCGCCATCGACACCGCGAGCGTCGCATTGGCGCCGAGCCGTGCCTTGTTGTCCGTGCCGTCGAGCTCGATCAGCACGCGGTCGATGTAGGCCTGCTCGGTGGCGTCCAGGCCCATGATGGCCTCGGAGATCTCGGTGTTGATGTTCTCCACCGCCCGCAGCACGCCCTTGCCCAGCCAGCGGCTCTTGTCGCCGTCGCGCAGCTCGATGGCCTCGCGCGAGCCGGTCGAGGCGCCCGAGGGCACCGCGGCGCGGCCCATCGTGCCCGACTCGAGCAGCACGTCGCACTCGACGGTGGGATTGCCGCGCGAGTCGATGACCTCGCGGCCGATGATGTCTACGATCGTGCTCATGCTGTTCAGGCTCCCTCGACGACGATCAGGTTGAATTTGGATGTGGCACCGGCGCGCTGTGCGCGCGCCGCGACGTACAGGGCCGAATCGTAGAAGGCGCGGGCCGCGTCGAAGCTCGGAAACTTCACGACCACCACCCGACCGGGTGTCCAGTCGCCCTCCAGCGTCTCATGGCGACCGCCCCGGACGACGAACTCGCCGCCGGCCGCCGCGATTGCGCCGGGAGACAGCGCGGTGTAGCCCTTGTAGCGTTCGGGGTCCGAGACCTCGACGTCGGCGATCACATAGCCGCTCGGCATTCGGGCACCTCCGGGACGGGCCGGCCTCAGCCGGCGATGGCGTGTTCGGGGAAGCCGCTGCGCTTGACCAGCCGGTCGAGCTCGACGAGCGTGGCCAGCAGCTCCGCCATCCGGGGCAGCGGCCAGGCATTCGGCCCGTCGGACAGCGCCTTGGACGGATCCGGATGCGTCTCCATGAAGAGCCCCGAGATGCCGGCCGCCACCGCGGCGCGCGCCAGCACCGGCACGAACTCGCGCTGGCCGCCCGAGCTCGTGCCCTGCCCGCCCGGCAGCTGCACCGAGTGGGTGGCGTCGAACACCACCGGGCAGCCGGTCTCGCGCATGATCGCGAGGCCGCGCATGTCGGACACGAGGTTGTTGTAGCCGAACGAGACGCCGCGCTCGCAGACCATGATCGAGTCGCCGTCATGGCCAGCGGCCACCGCGGCCTCGCGCGCCTTGATCGCGACCTGCTTCATGTCGTGGGGCGCGAGGAACTGACCCTTCTTGATGTTGCACGGCTTGCCCGACGCGGCGACCGCGCGGATGAAGTCGGTCTGCCGGCACAGGAAGGCCGGCGTCTGCAGCACGTCGACGACCGCCGCCACCGGGCCGACCTGCTCGATGTCGTGCACGTCGGTCAGCACCGGCACGCCGAGCTGCGCACGCACCTCGTCGAGGATCCGCAGCCCGCCATCGAGGCCGGGCCCGCGGAACGAGCTGCCCGAGCTGCGGTTGGCCTTGTCGAACGACGACTTGTAGATGAACGGCACGCCGAGCGAGGCGGCGATCGCCTTGAGCTGCCCGGCGGTGTCGATCGCCAGCTCGCGCGACTCGATCGCGCAGGGGCCGGCGATCAGGAACAGCGGTCGGTCGAGCCCGACTTCGAAGCCGCAGAGTTTCATCGGGGTCCTCAGGCTGCCTTGAGCGCGGCGCGACGTGCGGCGTGCGCGATGGCGGCCTCGACGTAGGCGGTGAACAGCGGATGGCCGTCGCGCGGCGTCGAGGTGAACTCGGGGTGGAACTGCACGCCGACGAACCACGGATGGGCCTGGCGCCCCGACTGCGGCAGCTCTGCGATCTCGGTCAGCCCCTCGGACGGCGTGCGCGCCGACACCTTCAGGCCCGCGCTCTCGAGCTGCTGCACGTAGTGGTTGTTGACCTCGTAGCGATGGCGGTGGCGCTCGCTGACCGCCTCGCCGTAGATCGACTCGGCCAGCGTCCCCGGCAGCACCGGGCAGCGCTGCGCGCCCAGGCGCATCGTGCCGCCGAGGTCGGAGCCGGCGTCGCGGCGCTCGACCTTGCCTTCGCGATCGAGCCACTCGGTGATCAGGCCGACCACCGGGTGAGGCGTGTTCGGATCGAACTCGGTGCTGTTGGCGCGGTCCAGGCCGCAGACATCGCGGGCGAACTCGATGACCGCGAGCTGCATCCCGAGGCAGATGCCGAGGTAGGGCACGCCGTGCTCGCGGGCATAGCGGATCGCGGCGATCTTGCCCTCGACGCCGCGCTTGCCGAAGCCGCCCGGCACCAGGATCGCGTCGAAGCGCTCCAGGCTCTCGGCGCCGTCGCGCTCGATGGTCTCGCTGTCGATGTACTCGATCGCGACGCGGCTCTCGGTGTGGATGCCTGCGTGCGTGAGCGCCTCGGACAGCGACTTGTAGGACTCGGTCAGGTCGACGTACTTGCCGACCATCGCGATCTGCACGGTGCGCTTGGGGTGCTGCTGGCGATCGACGAGGCGGTCCCAGACCGACAGGTCGGCCGGCTTGGCCTCGAGCCGCAGCACCTCGCACAGCAGGTCATCGACCTTCTGCTCGTGCAGCATCCGCGGGATCTTGTAGATCGAGTCCGCGTCCCAGACCGAGATGACCGAGTCGAGCGCGACGTTCGAGAACAGCGAGATCTTCGCGCGCTCGTCCTCGGGGATCCGGCGGTCGGCGCGGCACAGCAGCAGATCGGCCTGGATGCCGATCTCGCGCAGCTTCTGCACCGAGTGCTGGGTCGGCTTGGTCTTGAGCTCGCCGGCCGACGCGATGAACGGCACCAGCGTCAGGTGCACGAAGCAGGCGCTGCCGCGGCCCATCTTCAGGCTCATCTGGCGCGCCGCCTCGAGGAAGGGCAGCGACTCGATGTCGCCGACCGTGCCGCCGATCTCGACGATCGCGACCTCGGCGGCCTCGGGCGTGCCCATGCCGGCGCCGCGCTCGATGAACGCCTGGATCTCGTTGGTGATGTGCGGGATCACCTGCACGGTGCGGCCGAGGTACTCGCCGCGGCGCTCCTTGCGGATCACCGAGTCGTAGATCTGGCCGGTCGTGAAGTTGTTCACGCGGCGCATCTTGGCGGTGATGAAGCGCTCGTAGTGACCGAGGTCGAGATCGGTCTCCGCGCCGTCCTCGGTGACGAATACCTCCCCGTGCTGGAAGGGGCTCATCGTCCCGGGGTCGACGTTGATGTACGGGTCGAGCTTGAGGAGGGTGACACGCAAGCCGCGCGATTCGAGCAGCGCGGCCATCGACGCGGCGGCGATGCCCTTCCCGAGGGAAGACACCACCCCGCCGGTGACGAAGACGAATTTGGTCATGGCGGCCAACTGGAAATCGAGAGTATAGCAACGCCACCCGGGGCCGTCGGCTCGCGCTGGAAGATTCCGGTGGGCGGGGTGGCTTCTCGGATCCGCGTCCGGTCGGTCATGATGCGGTTCCGCTCACCCTGGATGCCGATGCCCATGACCCCTCATCCGCTGCGCACGGTCCTGCACGACGAGATCCACACGCGACCGCGCCCGGCAGTCAAGGCCCCTCATGCAGTGTCGCACATCTCCCTGGTGCACTCGCACCGTGTGCCGCGGCCGGTGCCGCCCTCGCTGGTCGACTGGTGCGTGCGGCACGCGGTCGATCCGCCGGCCCCCGGCCAGAGCCACTTCGACGCCGACCTCGGCCCGCTGCGGCTGAAGTGGGAGCGGCACGGCGAGTTCGACGACTACACCGTCTACTCGGCCGGCGTCGATGCCGAGGACCCGTTCGCGCGCAACCCGGCCGACGTCGTGATCGCCGACCTGCTGCAGTCGGCCGAAGGCGAGATGATCGCCGCGCTGCGCATCGCGGTGGTCCACGCCGGCAGCACACGGATCGACGAGAAGTCGGTCGCCCGCATGCTCGGCTCGCCGAACTTCGTCGGCGCGAAGATCTCCGACGGCCAGGCCTCGCTGTTCTCGAGCTTCCGGCTCGACGAGCGCGGCTTCGGCCGCTTCCTGCTGGCCGACGCGGTCACCACGCCCTCGCAGCTGGGTCGCGCGGTGCAGCGGATCATCGAGATGGAGGTCTACCGGATGATGGCGATGCTCGCCTTCCCGGAGGCCCGGCGCATCGGCAGTGAGCTCGACCGCGTCGAGCAGCGCCTGTCGGACCTGGTGGCGCGGCTCGACGTCGCGCCGGCCGCCGAGGAGCCCGAGATGCTGCACGAGGTGACCCGGCTGTCGGCGCTGCAGGAGCAGCTCGCGACCGCGGCCGCCTTTCGCTTCGGCGCGGCGCGCGCCTACCGCTCGCTGGTGAGGCAGCGCGGCGAGGAGCTGCGCGAGACCCGGCTGCAGGGCCTGCAGACGCCCACCGACTTCCTGGTGCGCCGATTCGAGCCGGCGATGGCCACCTGCGACGCGGTGGCCACGCGGCTCGAATCGGTCTCCGAGCGGATCGCCCGCGCCAGCGGGCTGCTGCGCACCCGCGTCGAGATCGAACGCGAGCGCCAGAACCAGGCGCTGCTCGAGGCGATGAACCGGCGCGCCAAGCTGCAGCTGCACCTGCAGCAGACCGTCGAGGGCCTGTCGGTCGCCGCGATCTCGTACTACGCGTCCGGGCTCGCCGGCTACCTGTTCAAGGCCGCCGCACGCAGCGGCCTCCCGATCGAGCCCGACTACGCCACCGGCATCGCGGTGGTGCCGATCGTGATCGCGGTGTGGTGGGCGATGCGCTCGGTACGGGTGCGGCTGACCCGCGAGATGCCGATCGACTGAACCCGGCGCTCAGGACAGGCCGAAGCCGTCGTCGGCCGAGATGACCGCGCCGTTGACGAAGCCCGAGTGGTCCGAGGCCAGCAGCAGCAGCAGGCCGTCGAGGTCCTCGGGACGGCCGAGCCGCTTGCGCGGCAGCATCGAGACCAGCTTGCGCCCGGGCTCGGTCTCCCAGTGGTGGTCGTTGAGCTCGGTGCGGATGTAGCCGGGGCACAGCGCGTTCACGTTGATGCCGTAGCGCGCCCACTCGAGGGCCATCGCACGGGTCATCTGCACCACCGCGGCCTTGCTCATCGCGTAGATGCCGATCTGCGCCAGCGGCTTGAGCGCCGCCATCGACGCGATGTTGACGATCCGGGCGGCGCGCCCGGGCTCGTCCTTGGCGCGGGCGATCATGCGGCGGGCGACCGACTGCGCGACGAAGAACGCCCCTCGGGTGTTCGTGTCGAAGACGAAGTCGAAGTCCTCGGGGGTCACCTCCAGCAGCCGCTGGGTGGTGCTGACGCCCGAGTTGTTGACCAGCACGTCGATCGCGCCGGCGTGGCGCTCGGCCTCGGCCACGCCCTCCTCGATCGAGGCCGCATCCGTCACGTCCATCCTCACGACGTGGGCATCGCCGCCCTCGGCCTCGATCTCGGCGCGCAGCTCCTTGAGCCGCTCCACGCGCCGCGAGGCGAGCACGACCGTGGCCCCGTGCGCGGCCAGCACCCGCGCGAAGCGCGCACCCAGCCCGCTCGAGGCGCCGGTCACCAGCGCGGTCTTGTCGGACAGGTCGAAGCTCAGGGTATCGGGCATGCGGACGCTCCAGGAGGGTCGCGATGATCGCACGGCCGGTGACCGGTGGACGGCCGCGCCGGCCGCGGCCCGGCGACCGGGGGCCGCCCCCGGCCTCCCCGGCGCACCGCCCCGGTTTGCGCGCCCGTGGCGCCTCGGCGAAAATCCCCGGCTGCAGACAGGACGGGACATGGACATTCAACGCGATTCGATGGAGTTCGACGTGCTCGTCGTCGGGGGCGGGCCCGCGGGCCTGGCCGCGGCGATCCGCCTCAAGCAGCTGGCCGCCGAGGGCGGGCGCGAGCTGGCGGTGTGCGTGATCGAGAAGGGATCCGAGATCGGGGCGCACACGCTGTCGGGCGCCGTGATCGACCCGCGCGCGCTGACCGAGCTCATCCCCGACTGGAAGGCGCAGGGCGCCCCGCTCGAGACCGAGGTCACGCACGACGAGGTGATGTTCCTCACCGCGACGAAGGCCATCCACACGCCGCAGTGGGCGATCCCGGCGGGCCTGAAGAACCATGGCAACTACATCGCGAGCCTGGGCAACGTCGTCAAGTGGCTCGGCCAGCAGGCCGAGGCGCTGGGCGTCGAGATCTATCCCGGGTTCGCCGCGGCCGAGATCCTGTACACCGAGTCCGGCGCCGTGCGCGGCGTGGCCACCGGCAACATGGGCGTGGGCCGCGACGGCGAGCCCACCGATGCGTTCCAGCCGGGGATGGAGCTGCTCGCGAAGTACACGCTCTTCGCCGAGGGCTCGCGCGGCCACCTGGGCCGCCAGCTGATCGCCCGCTACGCGCTCGACCGCGACAGCGACCCGCAGAGCTACGGCATCGGCATCAAGGAGCTGTGGGAGATCGAGCCGTCGAAGCACCGCTTGGGCCTCGTCGTGCACACCGCCGGCTGGCCGCTCGACAACGACACCTACGGCGGCTCCTTCCTCTACCACTTTGGCGAGAACAAGGTCTCGGTCGGCTTCGTCGTGGGGCTCGCCTACCAGAACCCCTGGCTGTCGCCGTTCGAGGAGTTCCAACGGTACAAGACGCATCCGGCGATCCGCTCGACCTTCGAGGGCGGCAAGCGGCTGTCCTACGGCGCGCGCGCGATCACCGCCGGCGGCATCATGTCGCTGCCCAAGACCGTGTTCCCGGGCGGCGCGCTGATCGGCTGCGACGCCGGCTTCCTGAACGCCTCGCGCATCAAGGGCAGCCACGCCGCGATCAAGACCGGCATGCTCGCCGCCGAGGCGGCCTTCGAGGCGCTCGGCGCCGGCCGCAGCGCCGACGAGCTCGTCGCCTACCCGCAGGCCTTCCGCGCATCGTGGCTCTACGACGAGCTCTGGCAGGCGCGCAACTTCAAGCAGTGGATGTCCAAGGGGCTGGTGGTCGGCACGCTCGGCGTCGGCATCGAGCAGGTGGTGCTCGGGGGCAAGGTGCCCTGGACGCTGCATCACAAGCATGCCGACCACGAGTGCCTGCGGCCCGCTTCGGCGTTCACCCCGATCGTCTATCCGAAGCCCGACGGCAAGATCACCTTCGACAAGCTGTCCTCGGTGTTCATCTCGAACACGAACCACGAGGAGAACCAGCCGGCCCACCTCACGCTCAAGGACCCGAGCGTGCCGGTGAAGGTCAACCTCGCGATCTTCGGCGGGCCCGAGCAGCGCTACTGCCCCGCCGGCGTCTACGAGTACGTCAAGACCGACGACGGCTCGGACCGCCTGCAGATCAACGCGCAGAACTGCGTGCACTGCAAGACCTGCGACATCAAGGACCCGACCCAGAACATCGTCTGGGTCGTGCCCGAGGGCGGCGGCGGACCGAACTACCCGGGGATGTGAGCGTGGCCGCGCCACGCCGGGCCCTGATCGCCGGGGCCACCGGGCTGGTCGGCGCACGCCTGCTGGCGCGCCTGCTCGAGGCGCCCGCCTATGCCGAGGTGCATGCGCTGGTGCGCCGGCCGCTGCCCGCGGGCGCCTCGGGCGCGGCGCGTGTCGTCGAGCACCTCGTCGACTTCACCGCGCTCGGGCGCAACACCGGCATTCCCGCGTGCGACGACCTGTACGTGTGCCTGGGCACCACCCTGAAGGCCGCGGGCTCGCAGGAGGCGTTCCGCAGGGTGGACTTCGATGCGGTGGTGGGCGTGGCACGGCTGGCGCGCCGGCACGGCGCGACCCGCTGCGTGGTGGTGTCGGCGCTGGGCGCGGACCCCGCGTCGCGGGTCTTCTACAACCGCGTCAAGGGCGAGGCCGAGGCGGAGCTCGCACGGCTGGACTACGCATCGCTCACCGTGCTGCGCCCGTCGCTGCTCGACGGCGATCGCGTCGAGTCGCGCCCCGGCGAGCGCGCCACGCTCGCGCTGACGCGGCCGCTCGCGCGCTGGATCCCGGCACGCTGGCGACCGGTGAGCGCCGACGCGGTGGCCCGCTGCATGCTCGACGCGGGCCTGCGCGGCGAGCCCGGGCTGCGCGTCATCGAGTCCGACCGCATCCAGGCCTTCGCCGGTTGATGCGCTGCGGCAATCGGCGGTAGCATCCGCCCCCGGGGCCCGCCGCCGGTGCCCCGCCCTCCTGCCGGCCGACTGCCGGCCGACCGTCCGAAAGGAACCCCCTCAGATGAGCAAGCTGTATCCGAGCGCGGCCGCGGCCCTCGCCGACATCGTCCGCGACGGCCAGACGATCGCCGTCGGCGGCTTCGGCCTGTGCGGCATCCCCGAGGTGCTGATCGCCGCGCTGCGCGACTCGGGCGTCAAGGGCCTGACCTGCATCTCGAACAACGCCGGCGTCGACGGCTTCGGCCTGGGCCAGCTGCTCGCGACCCGCCAGGTCCGCAAGATGATCGCCAGCTACGTCGGCGAGAACAAGGAGTTCGAGCGGCAGTACCTGGCCGGCGAGCTCGAGCTCGAGTTCACGCCCCAGGGCACGCTCGCCGAGAAGCTGCGCGCCGGCGGCGCGGGTATCCCGGCCTTCTTCACCAAGACCGGCGTCGGCACCATCGTGGCCGAGGGCAAGGAGATCCGCGAGTTCGACGGCGAGACCTACGTGATGGAGCGCTCGCTGGTGCCCGACGTGTCGCTGGTCAAGGCCTGGATGGCCGACCGCGCCGGCAACCTGGTGTTCCGCCGCACCGCGCGCAACTTCAACCCGAACGTCGCGATGGCCGGGAAGATCACCGTGGTCGAGGTCGAGACGGTGGTCGCCACCGGCGAGATCGACCCGGACGCGGTCCACCTGCCGGGCATCTTCGTGCACCGCATCGTGCACAACCCCACCCCCGAGAAACGGATCGAGCAGCGCACCGTGCGCGCGGCTCGCTGACGAGGAGCATCGACGATGGCCTGGACCCGCGACGAGATGGCCGCGCGCGCTGCGCGCGAGCTGCGAGACGGCTTCTACGTGAACCTCGGCATCGGGCTGCCCACGCTCGTGGCCAACCACGTGGCGCCCGACATGGAGGTGTGGCTGCAGTCCGAGAACGGCCTGCTCGGCATCGGGCCGTTCCCGACCGAGGACGAGGTCGACCCGGACCTGATCAACGCCGGCAAGCAGACGGTCACCACCCTGCCCGGCTCGTCGATCTTCTCGTCGGCCGACTCGTTCGGCATGATCCGCGGCGGCAAGATCAACCTCGCGATCCTCGGCGCCATGCAGGTCTCCGAGCACGGCGACCTGGCGAACTGGATGATCCCCGGCAAGATGGTCAAGGGGATGGGCGGGGCGATGGACCTGGTCGCCGGCGTGGGCCGCGTGATCGTGCTGATGGAGCACGTCGCCCGCCGCAAGGACGGCGGCGAGGACCTGAAGATCCTGCCGGCCTGCAACCTGCCGCTGACCGGCCTGGGCGTGGTCGACCTGATCATCACCGACCTCGGCGTGATCGAAGTGACGCCGGCAGGCCTGGTGCTGCGCGAGGTCGCGCACGGCGTGAGTGTCGACGAGATCGTCTCGAAGACAGGCTGCCCGCTGGACACCTCGGCGCTCGCGTCGGCGGCAGCCCGCTAGCTCGGGCCGCGAGAATGCACGGCCACGCCGGAGCGATCCGGTGCGGCCGTCTTCATTTTGAGTCAGGTGGAGCGGTTCCGGCGCATCGGATCGGCATCGCCTGCCCGGGGCCGGTCTGACGCTGCCGAAGTCCGGCACGGGATACCGTGCGGACTCGGGACGCAGCTCGTCCGGGTCAGGCCGCGCGAACGCGGCCCGCCCGTCGGATCAGTAGGAGCGCGGGCGACGCTGGCCGGCGAAGCCGCCGCCGCCGCCGCCGCCGCCGTTGCCGGCGCCACCACCGTAGCCGCCGCCACCACCACCGTAGCCGCCACCGCCGCCGCCGCCGCCACTGCCGCCGCCGCCGCCGTAGCCGCCGCTGCCCGAGCGACGGAAGCCGCCGCCACCGCCGCCGCCGCCCTGCTGCTCGCGAGCCTCGTTGACGACCAGCGCCCGGCCTTCGAGGGAGTGGCCGTTCAGCGCACGGATGGCGTTCTGCGCGCCATCGTTGTTGGCCATAGTGACGAAGCCGAAGCCGCGCGAGCGACCGGTTTCACGATCGGTGATGATGCGCGCCTCGATGACTTCGCCATGGGCGGCGAACATCTCGGAGAGCTGGGCATCGGTGGCGCGCCAGGGCAGGTTGCCGACGTAGATCTTGGTGCTCATGCGTTGACCTCGAAATCAGATGTCCCATTGCATTCCGAGGCGAAGCAGAAGCGGTCGGCCCGACGGTACCGACCCGATCGCAGCGATCCGGGAAATGCAAATCTCGGTGCGGTACGGCCTCAGCCCGGGAAGGTGGAGCGAGAGGAAGAAAAGTCGAACACGGTACGGTCGAAAGAGGCGTGGTGGTGAAGAGTTGACCGAAATTGACGGCAGAATCGAACAGGATCCAACGCAAGCGAGGGCCATGCGCCAAGGTGACTCTGCCACAAGCACCCTGGCCGCACACTAGACAATTCGTATTAGTCCGTGCGCGAAAACTCACCTGCGCAGTACAGAATATCACGGCTTTTTCACTAAACAAAGGTCGTTCTGGCGGGCTCGCCGGACCCTGGAGGCATGGCTTGCCAAGCGGGCGAGACTGGATAAAAATACAGGCTTCGCGGCCAGCCGCGCCTTCGCCGAGCCCCCTCCGCCATGCGCGATCTCACCGCCCGTCAACAGGAAATCCTCGGACTGCTCCGGCAGCACATCGCCGACACCGGGTTCCCCCCCACGCGGGCGGAGATCGCCGCCAAGCTCGGCTTCCGCTCCCCCAACGCGGCCGAGGAGCACCTGAAGGCGCTGGCACGCAAGGGCGTGCTCGAGCTGACCTCGGGCGCCTCGCGCGGCATCCGGCTCAAGCTGCTGCCCGGCATGGACGCCGACCTCGAGCGCGGCATGGCCGGCAGCGGGGTGCAGATCGCACTGAGCCTGCCGCTGGTGGGTCGGGTCGCCGCCGGCAGCCCGATGCTGTCGCAGGAGCACATCGAGGCGAGCTACGCGCTCGATCCGAGCCTGTTCGCCGAGAAGCCCGACTACCTGCTGAAGGTGCGCGGCATGAGCATGCGCGACGCCGGGATCCTCGACGGCGACCTGCTCGCGGTGCGCCAGGCGAGCGAGGCGCGCAACGGCCAGATCGTCGTCGCGCGGGTCGACGGCGGGGTCACGGTCAAGCGGCTGCGCCGCCGCGGCCACACGATCGAGCTGCTGCCCGAGAACCCGGACTTCGAGCCGATCGTCGTCGATGCGCGCACCGACGACTTCGCCCTCGAGGGCATCGGCGTCGGGCTGGTGCGCAGCGGCAAGTCGCTGTGACCCGCGCGGCACGGCGAGCACCCTGCCATGGCCACGCCCCCGGGCGCTCCGGCACCGATGCCGCCGGGGGTCTGGCGCGCCGACCGGCTCGCTGACGGCGGCGTCGCCGCACTGCCCAGCACCTTCGCCGAGCTCGACGCACAGCTGCCGGGTGGCGGCTGGCCACTGGGCATGCTCACCGAGCTCATCGCCCGCGAGCCGGGCATCGGTGAGCTTCGGCTGCTGGTGCCGGTGCTGCGGCGCCTGACGATCGAGCGCAAGGTGGCCATCCTCCTCGGCCCGCCACACCTGCCCTACGCGCCGGCGCTCGCCGCCTTCGGCATCGACCTCGACTACCTGATCGTCGTGCAGGCCGTCCAGGCCGCCGACCGGCTCTGGGCGGTCGAGCAGGCGCTGCGCAGCGCGAGCTTCGGCACGCTGCTCGCCTGGCTGCCCGACGGCCGCACGCGCCCGGAGCACCTGCGCCGGATGCAGCTGGCCGCACAGGGCACGCGCGGGCCGGTCTTCCTGTTCCGTCCGCTGCCCGCGCAGCACGAGTCCTCGCCCGCGCCGCTGCGGCTGCTGCTGCTGCCGCGCTCCGGGCAGCGGCTGTCGGTGCAGCTGCTCAAGCGGCGCGGCCCGGTGCTCGCGCAGCCGCTGCTGCTCGAGCTGCCGCAGCCGCCCGCCACCCTGCGCCCCGGCCGACCGACGTCCCAGCCCCGGGTCCCGCAGCCGTCCGATGCCCCGGTGCCGGCGGCGCTCGCCGACACGCTCGATGCCGCCGCCGGCGCATCCGGTGCATCCGCCCCGCCCGGTGCCGTCCCGTTCGGGTTCGGCACCGCGCACGTGCTGCTGCCGGCCGAGGCGGGCCTGCCGGTCGACCTGCCCCCGCCCGGATCCTCTCGCCACTGAGCGACCCGCCATGCTGTGGGTCGCCGTGCACTGTCACCGGCTCGCGCTCGACCGCGTGCGGCGGGCCTGCGCCGACACCGACGACGGACCGCTCGCGATCTGCGACCGGCTGCAGGTGCTGCACGCCAACCCAGCGGCCGAGGCGCTCGGCGTGCGGCCCGGCGTGCGCCGCGCGACCGCGCTCGCGTTGGCCGCGTCGCTGCGGATCGTCGAGCACGACCCGGTCGAGGACGCCGAAGCGCTCGCGCAGGTCGCGGGCTGGCTGCTGCAGTTCACGCCCGGGGTGGCGCTGCAGCCGCCCGACGGCGTGCTGCTCGAGGTCGAGGCGAGCCTGCGGCTGTTCGGCGGACGCGAGCGTCTCGAGGCCCGCATCCGCGACGGGCTCGCCGCGCTGGGCTTCGGGCTGCGGCTCGCGGTGGCCCCCACCGCCACCGCCGCCTGGATGCTCGCGCGCTGGCAGGACGGCGCGCGCATCGAGCACGAGTCGCTGCTCGGCGCCGGGCTCGCGCCGCTGCCCGTGGGGCTGCTCGAGGCGGCGGCGCCGCACGCCGAGGCGCTCGCGGCAATCGGCGTGCGCCGCTTCGCCGATCTCGCGCGGCTGCCGCGCGCCGGGCTCGCGCGCCGTTGGGGTCCGGCGCTGCTCGATCAGGTCGACGCCGCGCTCGGGCGTCGCGCCGAGCCGCGGCGCTGGTTCGAGGCGCCGGCCCGCTTCGTGCTGCGGCTGGAGCTGCTCGCGCAGATCGAGCACGCCGAGGCGCTGCTGTTCGCCTCGCACCGGATGCTGCTGCAGTTCGCCGGCTGGCTCGCGGCCCGGCAGTCGGCGGCCCGCGAGGCAGTGCTGACCGGCGAGCACGACAGCGGCCGCCACGCCTGCCCGCCCACGCAGGTGGTGCTGCGGCTCGCGCAGCCCAGCCGCGACCCGGCGCGCTGGATCGGCGTGCTGCGCGAGCGGCTCGCGGTGCTCGAGCTGCCGGCGCCGGTGCAGACGCTGCGCCTCGAGTGCGAGCGTACGGTCCGGCTGCCCGGCACGCACGGCGAGCTGTTCCCGGCCGCCGGCACCGATGCCGAGGGGCTCGGGCGCCTCGTCGAGCGGCTGCAGGCGCGCCTCGGCCGCGACGGGGTGCAGCGGCTGCTGCTGGCAGCCGATCACCGGCCCGAGGCCGCCTACCGCGTCGAGCCGGTGGAGGACCGCGCGGTGCGCGGCCCCGAGGTACCGCTGTCCGGCCTGCCACGCCCGCTGTGGCTGCTGCCCGAGCCGGTGCCGCTCTCCGAGCGCGACCAGCGGCCGTGGTGGCGCGGGCCGCTGACGCTGCTGGCCGGTCCCGAGCGCATCGAGACCGGCTGGTGGGACGACGGCCTCGTGCAGCGCGACTACTTCATCGCCGAGGGCGAATCCGCGGGCTGGGTCTGGATCTTCCGCACCCGCAGCCGCGACGACGACGCGGGGTGGTACCTCCAAGGCATGTTCGGCTGAGCTCCCGCAGCGCCGCGTGCGTCCCGACGCGGGCCGCGGCTACACTGCCGCGACCATGCCTGCTCAAGACACCCTGCTCCTCGCGCTCGACCAGGGCACGACCTCGTCGCGCGCGATCCTCTTCGACCGCGACGGCACGCCGGTGGCCAGCGCGCAGCGCGAGTTCCGCCAGCACTTCCCGCAGCCCGGCTGGGTCGAGCACGATGCCAACGAGATCTGGGCGACGCAGCGCGCGACGATCGCCGAGGTGCTCGCCCGCGCACGCACCTCGATCGACCGCGTGCACGCGCTCGGCATCACCAACCAGCGCGAGACCACGCTGCTGTGGGACCGCGCCAGCGGCGAGCCGATCGCACCGGCCATCGTCTGGCAGGACCGCCGCACCGCCCCGCTGTGCGCGCGCCTCAAGGCCGAGGGCCGCGAGGCCTTCGTGCGCGAGCGCACCGGCCTGGTCCTCGACCCGTACTTCTCGGCCACCAAGATCGCCTGGCTGCTCGAACACGTGCCCGGCGCCCGCGCCCGCGCCGAGCGCGGCGAGCTGGCCTTCGGCACGATCGACACCTGGCTCGCCTGGAAGCTGTCGGGCGGCGCGCTGCACGTGACCGACCCGTCCAACGCCAGCCGCACCCTGCTCTTCGACCTGCACACTGCCGACTGGAGCGACGCGCTGCTCGCGCTCTTCGACGTGCCGCGCGCGCTGCTGCCGCGGATCGTTCCGTCGTCGGGCCCGATCGGCGAGGTCGAGCTCGAGGGTCGGCGCGTGCTGCTCGCGGGCATCGCGGGCGACCAGCAGGCGGCGCTGTTCGGGCAGACCTGCTTCACGCCGGGCATGGCGAAGAACACTTACGGCACCGGCTGCTTCCTGCTGATGAACACCGGCGCGCAGCCGCAGGCCTCGGCCTCGGGGCTGCTGTCGACCGCGGCCTGGACGCTCGCCGGCCCCGACGGCGTGCAGCGGCGCTATGCCCTCGAGGGCAGCGTCTTCGTGGCCGGCGCGATCGTGCAGTGGCTGCGCGACGGCCTGGGCGTGATCGCGCGGGCCGAGGAGGTCGAGGCGCTGGCCGCCTCGGTGCCGGACACCGCGGGCGTGCACGTCGTGCCGGCCTTCACCGGCCTGGGCGCGCCCTGGTGGGATCCGGAGGCACGCGGCGCGGTGCTGGGCCTGACCCGCGGCGCGAACCGCGGCCACCTCGCGCGGGCCGCGCTCGAGTCGATCGCCTTCCAGAGCGCCGACCTGCTGGTGGCGATGCAGCGCGACGCGGCCGAGCCGCTGACCGAGCTGCGCGTCGACGGCGGCGCCTCGGCCAACGACCTGCTGATGCAGTTCCAGGCCGACCTGCTCGGCGTGACGGTGGTGCGCCCGCGGGTGCGCGAGACGACCGCGCTGGGGGCGGCCTGCCTGGCGGGCCTGGCGACCGGCTACTGGCCCGATGCGGCGGCGCTGTCGGCGCGCTGGCAGGTCGACCGCCGCTTCGAGCCGGCGATGTCGCGCGACGCGGCCGCGGCGCGGATGGCGGGCTGGCACGACGCGATCGCGCGCGTGCGAAGCGACCGGGCATGAGCGCCGCCGGCACGGCAGTGCCGCGCCCGATGGGCGTGAGCGCGGCGGCGACGATGGTCCTGCTCTGCGCGATCTGGGCGCTCGGGCAGATCGCGGTCAAGGTCGGCGTGACCGGCATCTCGCCGCTGTGGCAGGCCGGCCTGCGCTCGCTCGGGGCGGCGATCGTGCTGGCCGGCTGGATGAGCCTGCGCGGCATACCGCTGCGGCCCGCCCGCGGCATGGGGCCGTGGTCGTTCGCGATCGGCACGGTCTTCGCACTGGAGTTCGTCTGCCTGTACATCGGGCTGTCGCTGACCACCGCGGCGCGCGGCTCGGTGCTGCTCTACACCGCACCGTTCTTCGTCGCGCTCGGCGGCCACCGGCTGCTCGCAGACCCGCTCACGCCGACGCGCATCGCGGGCCTGGTCCTCGCCTTCGCCGGCGTGGTGGTGGCGCTGGCGGACCATGGCGACGGCGTCTCCCAGGGCGACTGGCGGGGCGACCTGCTGTGCATGGCCGCCGGCCTGCTGTGGGCGATCACGACGCTGATCATCAAGGCCACGCCGCTGCGCTCGGAGCCGCCCGAGCGCGCGCTGTTCGTGCAGCTCGCGATCTCGGCGGCGCTGCTGCTCGCCGCCTCGGCCGCGTTCGGCGAGCCGGGCGTCTTCGCCGCCACGCCGATCATCTGGGCGGCCTTCGCCTGGCAGGTGCTGGCGGTGGCCTCGTTCAGCTACCTGGGCTGGTTCGTGATGGTGCAGCGGCACTCGCCGGCGAAGGTCTCGGCCTTCACCTTCCTCACGCCGCTGTTCGGCGTCGCCTTCGCCGCGATGCTGCTGGGCGAGGCGCTGACGCTGTCGCTGCTGGCCGCCGCCGTGCTGATCGCCGGCGGCATCTGGCTGGTCAACCGCCGCTGAGCACGACGACGGGGCGCCGGGGCGCCCCGCCCGTGCCTCAGCGCCCCGCCGGCGGATCCGCGAACACCGGCGCCCGCTTCTGCAGGTTGGCCGCCACCGCCTCGGTCTGGTTGGCGCTGCCCAGCAGCCTGATCTGCTCGTCGGACTCGGCCTGCAGCACCGCCGCCGGATCGGCGGACTCGGCGAGCTGCAGCAGCCGCTTGCCCGCGCGGATCGCGTCGGGGCTGCGGCCGGCGATCTCGCGGGCGAGCGCGAGCGCCTCGGCATACGGATCGGCGCACACGCGGGTCGCGAAGCCGAGCTGCCGCGCCTCGGTGCCGTCGAACACGCGCCCGCTCCAGGTCAGCTCGCGGATCACGTCGGCACGCGCCAGGCCGCGCATCAGCAAGGCACCGGCCATGTCGGGCACCAGGCCCCACTTGATCTCCATCACCGACATCCGCGTGTCGGCGGTCACGAAGCGAAGGTCCGCGCCGAGCGCGAGCTGGAAGCCGCCGCCGAAGGCCACGCCGTGCACCGCGGCGATCACCGGCACCGGCACGTCGCGCCAGACCGTCACCGCGTACTGCGCGTCGTTCGACAGCCCGTGCGTGCGGGCGCCGAGCCGCATCTCGTGCGACACGCCCATGCCGCCGTCGCCCGGGTTCTCGGCCATCTTCTCGAAGCGCCCGAAGTCCAGGCCCGCGCAGAACGCACGGCCCTCGCCCGACAGCACCACGGCGCGCAGCCCGGGCATCGCGATCAGCGACTGGCCCACCTCGCGCAGCGCCGCGAACATCGCCGGATCGAGCGCGTTCATCTTGTCGCCGCGCACCAGCCGGACGTCGGCCACGCCGGCGTCCATCGTCACCCTCACCCGATCGTTCATGCCTGTCTCCTCCTCCGTGTCGTTGTCCGTCCCGCCGATCCGCCCCGTCCCGCGCCGGCCCCGGCCCCGGCCCGAGGCTCAGGGCCGCAGCAGGTCCACGGCATCGGTGATCACGCAGTCGACGCCCCAGCCGTGCAGCAGCGCGGCCCGCGCCGGGTCGTTCACCGTGTAGCACAGCACGCGCAGCCGCTCGGCCCGCGCCCGCGCCACCACCGCCTCGGTCAGCAGCGCATGGTGGGCGTCGAGCGCGATGCAGCCGAGGCGGCGCACGCGCTCGACCCAGTCGTCGGGCAGCCGGTCGACCAGCAGCGCACGCGGCAGCCACGGCACGGTACGCGCGGCGGCGGCGAGCGCCTCCTCGGAGAACGAGGACAGCAGCGGCGGCACCGCGGCGTCGCGCCACAGCGAGGCGGCGGCCATGCCGACCGCGGCCCCGGTCTCGGTCTCGCGCCCGGGGCTGGGCTTGATCTCGACGTTGGCGAGCAGCCCGTTGGCGCGCAGGTACGCCGCGACCGCAGCGAGCGTCGGCACCGGCTCGCCGGCCCAGGCCGCGCCGTGCCAGGCGCCGGCGTCGAGCTGCGCGAGCTCGGCATGGGTGAGCGCACCGGCCGGGCCGCGGCCGCTGGTGGTGCGGTCGAGCGTCGCGTCATGCAGCAGCACCGGCTTGCCGTCGCCGGAGAGCTTGACGTCGAACTCGAACATCGTGTGCCCGAGCGAGGCACCCACCCGCATCGCGGCCAGCGTGTTCTCGGGCGCGAGCTTGCCCGCCCCGCGATGCGCGGCGACGCCCGGGTACGGCCAGCGGTCGAAGTCGACCTGCGGCTCGGGGAATGCGTGCTCGGCCATGGACGGTGCGGGGGAGTTGGAGCGGACGAGCCGATGTTACCGGACGGTCGCGCCGGCCCGCTCGCGCACGATCAGATACAGGCCGCAGGCGACGATCACGCCGGTGCCGGCGACCACCTGCCAGCCCGGCACGTCGCCGAACACCCACCAGCCCAGCAGCGTCATCCAGACGATCTGCTGGTACAGGAAGGGCGCGAGCACCGTCGCCGGGGCGAAGCGGTGCGCGGCGGCGAGCAGCCAGTGCCCGAGCCCGCCGAAGACGCCCATCACCGCGATCAGCCCCCACTGCGCCGCGCTCTCGGGCGTGTGCCAGAACGCGATGCCGAAGGGCGTGAGCAGGCACGCGGCCGACAGCGCCGACAGGAACTGCGTGGCCTCGGGCCGGTCGGTCGCGGCGAGCCGACGGGTCAGCAGGTTGAAGAACGCGTAGAGCACCGCGTTGGCGACCGACAGCAGGATCGCCGGATGGAAGGCCTGGCTGCCCGGCCGCACGATCAGCAGCACGCCGACGAAGCCGATGCCGATCGCCATCCAGCGGCCGGCGTCCAGCCGCTCGCCGAGCAGCCACGCGCCGAACAGCGCGATCAGCAGCGGCACGGCGAACTGGATCGCGCCGGTCTCGGCGAGCTGCAGGTACTGCAGCGCCCAGAAGTTCAGCGCGGTCATCGCGAACAGCATCATCCCGCGCAGCAGCTGCAGCCTCGGGTTCGCGACCCGCAGCAGCGAGCGCCCGTAGCGCGGCCCGAGCAGCAGCGCGGTGAAGACGACGTGTCCGACGAAGCGCAGCCACACCACCTCGATGACCGGCAGGCTGCGCACCAGCCACTTCGCGGTGGTGTCGAGCACCGCGAAGCAGGCGAAGGTGATCGAGACCAGGCCGATGCCGAGCAGCCGGTTGCGGGCGGTGTCGGTCTTCAGCACTCCAAGGCCGTCGCATCGAGCCCGAGCCGGGCGGCGACCTCCTGCGCGATCGCCAGCGACGAGGTCAGGCCCGGCGACTCGATGCCGAACAGGTTCACCAGGCCGGCCACGCCGTGCACCTCGGGGCCCTGGATCATGAAGTCGCCGGCGGGCGCCGAGGGCCCGCTGACCTTGGGCCGCACGCCGGTGTAGCCGGGCTGCAGCGCGCCGTCGGGCAGGTCCGGCCAGTAGCGCCGGATCGCCTCGTAGAACTTCGGCTCCAGGCCGTCCTCGAACGCGTAGTCGGGCGCCGCCGGCCAGCGCGTGACGTCCGGGCCGAACTTGCAGCGCCCGGCGAGGTCGAGGGTCACGTGGATGCCCAGACCCGCGTGGTCGGGCATGGGGTAGACGAGGTGCGAGAACGGCGTGCGGCCGGCGAGCGTGAAGTAGTGGCCTTTGGCGTAGTGGGCGGGCGGCACGTGCGCGGGCGCGAGGCCCTCGATCGCGTGCGCCACGCGCTGCGCGGACAGGCCCGCCGAGTTGACCAGCAGCCGGCAGCGCAGCGCGATCGGCTCGGCGCCGCCCGCGTGCAGCTCGAAGCCGCCGTCGACCGTGCGGGCACGCTCGAGCGGGGTGTGCGTCACCAGCGTCGCACCCGCGGCCTCGGCATCGCCCAGCAGCGCCAGCATCAGGCCGTGGCTGTCGACGATGCCGGTGCTCTCGGACCACAGGCCGGCGACCGCGCGCACCGCCGGCTCCAGGCGCGCCACGTCGGCCGCCGACAGCGGCTCGAGCGGCACGCCGTTGGCCGCGGCCTTGCGGGCGTAGGTGTCGAGCACCGGGCGCTCGGCGGCGTCGGCCGCGACCAGCACCTTGCCGATGCGACGGTGCGCGACGCCGCGCGCGGCGCAGTACGCGTAGAGCATCGACTTGCCGCGCACGCACAGCGTGGCCTTCAGCGAACCCTGCGGGTAGTAGATGCCGGCGTGGATGACCTCGGAGTTGCGCGACGAGGTCTGGGTGCCGAAGCCCTCCTCGGCCTCGAGCACCAGCACCTCGCGCCCCGCGAGCGCGAGCGCGCGGGCGACCGCGAGCCCGACCACGCCGGCGCCGACCACCACCGCGTCGACCGATTCCATGGGCGCGATTGTAGGCGACCGCCCTCTGCGGGCCTGCGGTAACCTGCCCGCTTCCGGGCGCTCACGGGCGCCCCCGCCCGCGATCCGGAACGCCGAGGAGACCGTCCCATGACCATCCGCCTTCACTACGCGCCCGGCGCGTGCTCCTTCGTCCCGCACGTCGGCCTCGAGCTGGCCGGCGAGGCCTTCGAGCCGGTGCTCGTCAGGCTGCACAAGGGCGAGCACCAGACCCCCGAATACCTCGCGATGAACCCCGACGGCCAGGTGCCGGTGCTGCAGGTCGAGGGGCGCACGCTCACGCAGATCGTCGCGATCTGCGACTGGATCGCCGGTCGCCATCCGGAGCTCGGGCTGCTGCCGGCCGACCCGTGGGCGCGGGCGCAGACGCTGTCGCTGCTGGCCTGGATCAACAACACCGTGCATCCGACCTTCGCGCAGGTGTTCCTGACGAGGAAGTTCGTCGACGACCCCGAAGCGCAGACGCTGCTGCGGGCCTCGGCCACCGAGCGCTACCGCGCGCAGCTCGAGCGGATCCAGGGCTGGGTGGGCTGCGCGCAGCCCTTCCTGAACGGCGAGCGGCCGTCCTTCCTGGATGCGTACGTGCTGACGGTGCAGCGCTGGGGCGGGTATGCCGGGATCGACCCGGCGACGATGCCGGCGCTGCGCGACTATGTCGCACGCTTCGCGCAGCAACCGGCGGTCGCTGCCGTCATCGCGCGCGAGCGGATCGAACTGAACACCTACACGCCCGCCGCCGGCTGATCCGGGCGGGCCCTGACCGGGCCGGAATCAGCGGGCCGGAATCAGCGGGCCGGACTCACCAGCGCGGAATCAGGCCTGGCCGTCGGCCGGGGCACCGGTGCCGGGGGCCGCGCTGCCGGCCTCGCCTTCGGGCGCGGGCGCGCCGTCGTCCGGCAGGTCGCTGCCGTCCGATCCGGTCGTCGTCTTGCGAGCGGCCTTCTCGGCCTTCTTGGCCTTCTTCGCCAGCTCGCGCTGACGCTTCTCGTACTGGTAGTTCGGCTTCGCCAAGTGATGATCCCCCTCGAAACCGGCACCATACCCGATTCCGGGGCGCCGGTCGCCGCCGGGGGCGCCAGGCCCGCCCGCCGGCGGCTCAGCCGGGAATGACCAGCTGGGTCTGGGTGACCACCGCGCACAGCTTGCCGGCCTCGGTGCGCACCAGCGTCTGCCAGACCATGGTCGTGCGGCCGCGATGGAACGGCGTGCATTCAGCGCTCACCGTCGTGCCCTGCGGGGCGCCGGCCAGGAACTTGGTCGAGGACTCGACCGTCGTGGTGCGCGCCCCCGCCGGCAGGTTCACGAAGGTGCCGACCGCCCCCAGCGTGTCCGCGAAGGCCATGACCGCACCGCCGTGCAGGATGCCGCCGGTCGTGCAGAGGTCGGGCCGCACGCGCATCGTCGCGGTGACGCGCTCGGGCATGGCCTCGGTCAACGTCAGGCCCATCAGGCCGGGCAGCAGGGGTTCGAAGAGCGCCTGGATCGTGGCGGCATCGGTCATCGTCGTTCCTCCGGTGGAGCCGGGATTGTCGGTGCGGGCGCTGCCGGCAGCAATGGAACTGTCCTGGACGGCGATTCGGATGCTATAAACGCTCCGATGACCGGCACGCGGGGGGCCGGTCCCGGAGGCGGTTCAGATGTCGTTCCTGTGGCCCCAGATGCTCTGGCTGCTGCTCGCGCTGCCGGCCTGCGTCGCGGCGTACGTCTGGCTCCTGCGGCGGCGCAAGGCGGCGGTCGGCTATGCCAGCCTGTCGCTGGTCCGCGAGGCGATGGGCACGCGCCCCGGCCTTCGCCGCCATGTCCCGCCGGCGCTCTTCCTCCTTGCGCTGGCCGCCGCGCTCGTCGCCGTCTCGCGGCCGACCGCGGTCGTCACCCTGCCCTCGCAGTTCCAGACCATCGTGCTCGCCATCGACGTGTCGCTGTCGATGCGCGCGAGCGACGTGCTGCCCGACCGGATCACCGCCGCGCAGGCGGCCGCCCGCTCGTTCATCGAGGACCATCCGCCGCGCGCGCGCATCGGCATCGTCTCCTTCGGCGGCTCGGCGCAGCTCGTGCAGAAGCCGACCGACCGCAGCGAGGACCTGATCGCCGCGATCGATCGGTTCCAGCTGCAGCGCGGCACCGCGACCGGCAGCGCGCTGGTGGTGTCGCTGGCCACCCTGTTCCCGGACGACGGCATCGACGTCGAGTCGGTGGTGTTCGGCCGGGCCGGCGGCGGCGCCGGCAAGGGCGTGTCGATCGACCGGCCGGCCAAGCCCGAGCGCGAGCGGCCGGCCCCGGTCAAGCCGGGCTCGTACACCTCCGGCGTGATCGTGTTGCTGTCCGACGGGCGCCGCACAACCGGACCCGATCCGATCGAGGTGGCGAAGATGGCCGCCGACCGCGGGGTGCGGGTGTTCACAGTCGGCTTCGGCACCGTCGAGGGCGCGACGATCGGCTTCGAGGGCTGGTCGGCCTATGTGCGGCTCGACGAGGAGACGCTCAAGGCCGTCGCCGAGATGACCCGCGGCGAGTACTACCACGCGGGCACCGCGGCCGACCTGAAGAAGGTCTACCAGGAGCTCAACACCCGCTTCGTCATGGAGCGCAAGGACACCGAGGTCACCTCGCTGTTCTCGCTGGCCGCGGCGCTGCTCGCGGCGGCGGCCGGGGTGCTGTCGCTGGCCTGGTTCGGGCGCTTCGGGCGCTGAGGCGCCCGCGCCCGCCGAGCCTCTGCGCCCCGCCTCTCTCTGCGCCCCGCCTCTCTGCGCCCCGCCCCCCCGCCCCGCTCAGGGGGCGGTCGCCGGCTTCACCCGCGGCGCGATCATCCGCACGATGTCCGCATCGGCCGGTACCGAGGCGATGCTGGCACGACGCGCCATCCGGTTCGAGGCGAACGAGTACGCGTCGGCGGACAGGAACCCGCCGGTGCCCGCCCCCCGCATGATCACCACCAGTTCGGGGCGGCCGTCGCGATCGAGATCCTCGATGACGAGACGCTCGAGGACGCCGTTTCGCGGACCGACCATGCCTGCGATGAACCGGTCGGTCGCGAACGCAGGGTTGCCGGCGCCGTACAGCCGGATGGCGTAGCTGCCGATGGAACGCGGCTCCTGGTCACCTTCGGCGACCACCACGGTGCGGCCGTCGGGCAGGACCACGCGCAGGACGACGCGCGGATCGACGGGCGCCGCTGCCGGCGCGTCCGCCGGGGCCTGCGTCGGCGAAGGCACGGCAGCGGGGGCCTCGGCCGGGGCCGCGGGCGCGGGTGCCGCCGCCGGGTCCTGCTGGGCCGCGACCGGACCGGCGACGAGCACGGCGAGCGCCGCGGGCAACAGGGCGAGCATCAAGGCCGCAGCGCGGCGGCTCGGACGGATCGGCACGGTCACAGGTCCTCGGCGTAGCGCGCCAGCATCTGCGCCTGCGACTCGGCCGGGGCCTCGTCGCGGGTCTGGTCCTTGATCATCTCGCCCATGGTCGGCAGCGCCGAGCGCGGCACCTGGCGGCCCGCGTCCCACAGCTTCGAGCGCATCAGCGCCTTGGCGCAATGCAGGTAGGCCTCGCGCACCCGGACCTCGATCACCAGGCGCGGTGCGCGCGGGAACAGCGCGAGCCGCGCCGGATCGACGGTGAGCCGCGCCGAGCCGTTCACCCGCAGCGTCTCGTCCACGCCCGGCAGCATGAACAGCATGCCGATCGCGCCGGTCGCCACGATGTTCTCCAGCGTGTCGAGGCGGTTGTTGCCGCTGGCGTCGGGCAGCAGCAGCGTGTGCGCATCGGGCGCGAGCACGAAGCCGGGCTCGCCGCCGCGCGGGGACGCATCCATCGTGCCGTCGGTGCCCCGGCTCGCCAGCACCACGAAGGGCGACATCGCGACGAAGCGCCGGCAGTGGGGATCGAGGGCGTCGAGCTGCTTGCGCAGCGCGCGCTCCTTGGCGGGCGGATACAGCGCGCGCAGCGCGTCCAGGGTGTCGAGGGTCATCGCGGGCTCCCGGGTCCGGTGCCGGGCGGGAACCGCCCGCGGTGCCGGACCCGCGTGGGGCGCAGGTTTACCCGAAGACGGGACGCGCGTCGAGTCGGTGCGGGCGGCGCGCAGCGCCGCCGTGGCGCCGGAGGCGACCGGCGCGGGCCTCAGCCCGCTGCGAGCGGCGTGCGCCGCTTCAGCAGATACCGCTGCTCGCCGTCCATCACCAGCTCGCCGCGCTGGTTGTGCACCGTCGAGCGCATCGCCAGGACCCCGGTCGTGCGGCCCGGCACGAGCTCCGAGACCTCCAGCAGGCAGCGCAGCGTGTCGCCGGCGTACACCGGCCGCAGGAAGCGGCTGCGCTGCTCGCAGAGCGCATGGCTCGACGCGGGCACGGCGTTCGGGGCGGTCGAAGCGTTCGCGGCGGTCTCGGCGGTCATGCCGCCTGTGTACCCGAACCCGGGTGGGCCGTCGAGTCGGTCTCGCCGCGCGCATCGCCCCCGTCCACGCACACCCGGTCGCGTCCGGCGCGCTTGGCGCGGTACAGGCTCAGGTCGGCGCGTCCGAGCAGCTCGCCCTGCGTCATGCCCGGGCGCGCGAGGGCGACGCCGACCGACACCGTGACCGCGAGCTCCGCGCCGAACTCGCTCCACGGGTGGGTGGCGACCGCCTCGCGCAGCCGCTCGGCGACCATCCGCGCGGCCTCGACGCCGCCGGAGGCCGGCAGCACCACGAGGAACTCCTCGCCCCCCCAGCGTCCGATCCGATCGCTCACCCGCAGCGAGCGCGCCGCGACCGTGACGAAGCGTCGCAGCACGTCGTCGCCCACGGGATGGCCGAACCGGTCGTTGATGCCCTTGAAGTGGTCCAGGTCGACCAGCGCGACTGCGAGCGGCCCGGCCTGCGGATCGGCGGCGTCGAGCGCGCCATCGAGCGCCTCCATGATCGCGCGCCGGTTGAGCGCGCCGGTCAGCGCATCGCGCATCGCCAGCCGTTCCATGCGGCCGGTGACGACCGCGAGCTCGCGCCCGCGCTGCGCCAGCTGGCGCCGCAGCCCGGCCCCGTACAGGCCGAGCAGCGCGCAGCGCCCCAGCGACAGCGACAGCCAGATCGTCGACAGCGCGGCCTGCAGCGGCGTGTCCGCGGGCAGCGCGGGCGGCGTCGGGGCCGCGGGGATCACCGCCGCCAGGCCCACCGTGATGACCGCCCAGGCGAACAGCAGCTGGCGCCTCGTCATGCGCAGCGCCGCGAAGGCGAAGACGATGAACAGCACCGCCGCCATCGGCATCGCGACGGCGGGCGACTGCGCCGCCGCGACCAGCGCCACGCAGGAGGCGCCGAAGAGCTGCGGCAGCGTCAGGTAGCGGTCGCGCGAGTGCCGGTTCCAGCGAAGCGCGAACGCCAGGCCGAAGCCCGCGGCGCTCAGCGCGCCGCCGATCGCGACCGTCCAGAAGGCCGCCTGCGCCGGGACCCCGGCGCCCCAGGTGAGCAGCCCGAGCATCAGTGCGTCGACGGCCCAGCTGCCGGCGGCGGCCGCCAGCATCCGCGGCGGCGCCATGTCGCGGCCGGCAGCGGCGGTCGTGCAGACGTCTGAGTGGGTCGGGTTCTGTCTCATCGGCGAATCGGGTCGCGCCGCGCACGGACGGCGGGCCCTGCGGACGGAGTGCGACGATGGATGGTCTACAGTCGGCCGATCCGCGGTCGAGTGGCGATCGCCGGCCGGACGGGTCGGCCGGTCGAGCGGGCGGGCGATCGCCGCCGGATGCCCGCTCAGGCGCCCGGCCGACCCTGCCCGTGCGCCACGCGCGGCAGGCGTCCCTCGACCACGGTGTGCCGGCCCTCGGTGCGGACCTCGACCTCGAAGCCCAGGCGCACCAGGCGCCGCGACACCGCCTGCGGCGATTGCCAGCTCTCGTAGCGCCCGTTCGGGTAGGGCAGCACCCGGCCGGTGAGCTCCAGCAGCCAGCCGTTCGCGAGGATGTAGAGCACGTGGGCGATGCGCAGCGGGCTGCGGGCCCGCCAGGCCTCGCGCAGGTAGCCCTGCGCGGTGCGCCGCTCGTGCAGCGTCAGCCAGATGCGCCCGCCCGGGCGCAGCACGCGGCGCATCTCGGCGAGCGCGCGCGGCACGTTCGTGTAGGGCAGCGAGACCCGGCACATCACCAGGTCCACGCTGCCGGCCTCCAGCGGGATCCGCTCGGCCCCGGCCACCTCCAGCCGCAGGCGATCGCCGAAGGTCTGCACCCCGTGCCGGATCGCGGCCTCGTCGATGTCGATGCCGATGCAGCGCCGCCCGTCCGTGCCGAGCGCGATCAGCGACTGGCCGATGCCGCAGCCCACGTCGAGGACCGTCGACTCGCCGTCCAGCACGCGCGGCAGCACGCGCCGCTCGTCGCCGTCGGCGAGCGCGATGCGCAGCTCCTCGAGGTGATAGGCGAGGTGCTTGCTCATGCCCTCACTCGTGGACCGGCAGTTCCACCGCCAGCCCGAAGCGCTCGAACTCGACCATGCTGCCCTGGGGCGCCCCGAGCTCGCGCAGCGCACGGCGCACGAAGGGCACGCCGCGATCGAGGTCGCGCACCTCGATCTCCATCCCGACCGACACGATGCGCCGGTCGCGCGAGAGCTCGGTGCTGCCGCCGAGCACCCGTCCGAGTCCCTCGCGGCGCAGCGCGACATCGAGCGGCTCCGTGTACTTCACCGAGCGGGCGGCCGGGCTCAGGGGGTCGGGCAGTCGGACCTGGATCACCGCCGCCTCCTGGGCACGGGCCGGCACGCACAAGGCGAGCGATGCGGCGCAGAGCACGGCGGCGCCCAACGAGCGCGCGAGCAGGCTGGCGGACGTTCGACCGGGTCGCGGCGGCATCAGGGCGGGCTCCGACAGGCGTTGGCTAGCCCGGAGCATAGCCGCTGCCGGGCCGCACGAGCCAGCAACTGCTGTTCAGTACAGCTTCGCGGCGTCGCCGCCATCGGCGCTCAGCACCGCGCCGTTGACGAAGCTCGCGGCGTCCGAGCACAGCCAGGTGATCGCATGCGCCGTCTCCTCGGCGTTGCCCAGCCGGTTCATCGCCGAGTAGCGGTTGGCGAGCGTCGCATAGCGCTCCACGCCCTTCTTCACCGGGTCCACCATCTCGGAGAGCGTGAAGCCCGGGGCGATCGCGTTGCAGCGCAGCCCCGCCTGCCCGTAGTCGATCGCCGCCGTCTTGGTGAGCCCGATCACCGCGTGCTTGCTCGCGCAGTAGGCCGCGTGCCCGATGGTGCTGGGCTTGTAGCCGAAGATCGAGGACACGTTGACGATCGAGCCCGTGCCCTGCGGCAGCATCGCGCGGATCTCGTGCTTCATGCAGAGCCAGACCGCCCGCAGGTTGATGTCCATCACCGCGTCCCAGCGATCCTCGTGGATCTCGGCCACCGGCACGTTGACCGGGCCGCTGATGCCCGCGTTGTTGACCGCGCAGTCGAGCCGCCCGAAGCGATCGAGCGTGCGGGCCACCAGGGCCTCGATGTCGGGCCTGCGGGTGACGTCGGTCCGCACGAACAGCCCCTCCCCGCCCAGCGCCTCGATCTGCCGCACCACCGCCTCGCCCGCGTCCTCGCGGCGGGCGGCCACGACCACGCGTGCGCCTTCGCGTGCGAACTGCAGCGCGGTGGCCGCGCCCAGCCCCGCGCTCGCACCGGTGACGATCGCGACCTTGCCTTCGAATGCCTGTTTCATGGGGTGTTGTCGCGTCACGGACGCGGCTGGATGGGGAGCAGTGATCGTAAGCGTTCGACATCGGCGCTGCACGATCGGCGCCGCGCTGGCACCATGGACGCCGTGACCGGCCGACGGCCCGGCGAGAACCCCTGGATGGATACGATGCGACGCTCGACGATGCGGCTGCGTGCCGCGGCTGCCCTCTTCTTCGGATCCGCAGCGCCCGCGGTGCTCGCCCACCATCCGATGGGCGGGGCGGTCCCGCAGACCGCCTGGCAGGGCGTGCTGTCGGGGCTCGCGCATCCGGTGATTGGTGCCGACCATCTGCTGTTCGTCGTGGCCGCGGCGGTGGCCGCCGCCTGCTCGGGGGTGGCCGGCGCGAGCGCGCTGCGACTGCTGCTCGCCTTCGTCGTGGCCGGCGTCGCCGGCACCCTGCTGCGCGTGCCCGGCATCGAGCTGCCCTTCGCCGAAGCCGCGGTGGGCGCGTCGCTGCTGGGCGTGGCGGCGCTGCTGTGGGCGCGCTGGCGCGGCACCGCGGCCGCGATGGCGCTCGCCTGCGTGGCCGGCCTGCTGCACGGCCAGGCGTACGGCGAGTCCGTCGTCGGGGCCGAGGCGACGCCCGTGCTGGCCTACCTCGTCGGCCTCGCGATCGTGCAGTCGACGATCGCGTTCGCCTGCTTCCAGGCGGCGCGGCGGGGGCGCCTGGTCGCGCCCGCGGCGTTCGGGCATGCGCAGAGCGCGCTCGCGGTCGTCGCCGCGGCGACCGGGGGCTGGATGCTGGCGCTCGGCGCGATCGCCTAGGGCACCTCCGCGAAGAGGTGCGAGCCGCAGCGCGCGCAGAAGCGGCGGAGTCGTTCATGGGCGAAGGTCCAGGGTCATGAACACGCTGTACGGATCCTCGACGTACTCGCCGAATGGCGCGCAGCGCTCGAATCCGGCCGAGGCGTAGAGCCTGCGCGCCGGCTCGAATCCGGGCTGCGAACCGGTCTCCAGGCTCAACCGCGCATAGCCGCGGGCCCTCGCCTCGGCGACCACGTGCGCGAGCAGCGCGCGCGCCACGCCGCGCCCGCGCGAGGCGGGTGCCGTGCGCATGGACTTCAGCTCGCCCTGCGTCGCATCGAGCTCGCGCAGCGCGGCGCAGCCGAGCAGGGTCTCGCCGTCCCACGCGCTCCAGAAGCTCACGTCGGGACGGGAGAGCCGCGCGACGTCCATCGCATGCACGCTCTCGGGCGGGGACTGCGCGTGCATGTCGCGCAGGTGGTCCTCGAGCAGCGCCCGGATCGCGTGTCCGGTGAGGTCGTCGGCAACGATGTGCATCGCGATGCGGCCCGGGTCAGCGCGCCTCGGCGCCGTACAGCACCCCGGCCACGCGCCCCCAGCGACACCGCAGCGTGGCCGGCAGGTCGCCGGGGCCGCGGTCGTAGAGCCATTCCTCCACCGGCTCGCTCAGCGGCGCGACAAACAGGGCGACCCGGGGGCGTGGCATGGATTCGGGGCGACGGTAGGGTCGGCCCTCGACTCTACCCGCTCGGCGCCATCCCGGCCCGGGATGTCCGGCTCCACCAGCGCCGCGAGCTGCTCGAGCGAGTCCTGCCAGCCGAGGTAGCACATCTCGAGCGGGATCATCTCCGGAATGCCGGCCTGCTCCACGCGCAGCTCGGTGCCGCCGATGACCGCCGCGATCCGCACCGTGACCTCGATCACGCCGGGCAGCGCCGGGTCGTCGAATCGGTCGGTGTAGCGGATCAGGGTGTCGGGCACCAGCTCGACGTATTCGCCGCCGAAGGAGTGACCGTTGCCGGTCGAGAAGTTCCGGAACGACATCCGGAAGCCGCCGCCGACCCGGGCATCCATGGACTCGACGCTGCAGGTGAAACCGTGCGGCGGCAGCCACTTGGCGAGCGCGTCGGGCTCGAGGAAGGCGCGATAGAGCTTGGTCGGCGTGGTCTTCAGCACGCGGTGCAGGCGGACGGTGCGGTCGGACATGGCGGGTTCCGGGAGGGCTGCGACGATCCGCTCAGATTACCCCTTCGGCCCGCAGCGCCGCGATCTGCGCCTCGTCGTACCCGAGCTCGGCGAGCACGTCGTCGCTGTCCTGCCCCTTGGGGCCGAGGGCACGCTCCAGGCGCCCCGGGGTGCGCGAGAGCACGGCGGTGGGCGCGACCACGCGCAGCTCGCCGCGGGTGGGATGCGGCACCGTGGCCGCCATCTCGCCGTGCACCACCTGCGGATCCTCGAAGACCTGGTCGACGGTGTAGATCGGGCCGCTGGGCACGCCGGCGGCATTCAGGCGCTCGAGCCACTCGGCCGTGGGCCGCTCGCGGAACACGCCGGCGAGGTGCGCGTTGAGCGCCTGCCGGTTGAGGGAGCGGTCCGCATCGCGTGCGAACCGCGTATCGTCGGCCAGCGCCGGCTGCCCGATCGCCTCGCACAGCCTGCGCCAGATGGTGTCGCCGCCGGCGCCCACGTTCATGTGGCCGTCGGCGGTCGCGTAGGCCGAGGTCGGCATGCTGGTCGGGTGGTCGTTGCCGACCTGCCCGGGCACGACCCCGTCGACCAGCCAGCGCGCCGCCTGGAAGTCCATCAGCCCCAGCCCCGACTGCAGCAGCGAGGCCTGCACCCACTGGCCGCGGCCGCTGCGGGCGCGCTCGTGCAGCGCGGTCATCACGCCCAGGGCCGCATACAGCCCGGTGGCCACGTCGACGATCGCCGCGCCCGTGCGCATCGGCCCCTCGCCCGGCCGGCCGGTCACCGACATCAGCCCCGACATGCCCTGCAGGATCTGGTCGAAGCCCGGGCGCTCCCGGTACGGGCCGTCCTGCCCGAAGCCCGAGATGCTGGCGAGGATGATCCGCGGATTGATCGCAGCCAGCGTCTCGTAGTCGATGCCCAGCCGCGTCTTCACGTCGGGCCGGTAGTTCTCGACCACCACGTCGGCGCTGCGCACCAGCCGGTGCAGCACCTCGCGGCCCTGCGCCGACTTGAGCTCGAGCGTCAGCAGCCGCTTGTTGCGATGCAGGTTCTGCATGTCCGCGCCGTCGCGCGGCCCGGTCATCAGCTCGGCGCGACCCGAGCCCGGCGGCGGCTCGATGCGGATCACGTCGGCGCCGTAGTCGGCGAACTGCTTGACGCAGGTGGGCCCCGAGCGCACCTGCGCGAGGTCGATGACGCGGAGCCCTTCGAAGGCCCCGCCCGGCGCGGGTCGGTACATGGCGGGGCTCAGCTGTCGAGCGTGATGTTCGCGGCGCGGATCACCTCGCCCCACTTGGCGAGGTCCGAGCGCATGGTCTCGGTGATCTGCGCCACCGGCATCCGGCCCACCTCCTCGCAGCCCGCCTTGTTCAGCGCCGCGATCACCTCCGGGTCCTCTAGCACGGCCTTGAATGCCGCGCGCAGCCGCTCGAGCGGCTCGGCGGGCAGGCCCGCGGGCGCCACGAAGCAGTTCCACGGCTTCTCGTCGAAGCCCTCGACGCCCTGCTCAGCGATGGTCGGCACGTCCGGCAGCGCCACCGAGCGCCGGACCGTGGAGACGCCCAGCGCGCGCAGCCGCCCGGCCTGCACGTGCTGCGCCGCAGGCCCCACCGTGGACACCGCCAGGTCGACCTGCCCGCCCACCAGGTCGGCGATGTACTGCGAGGCGCCCTTGTACGGCACGTGGTTCATCGTGATGCCGTTGCGGCTCTTGAAGATCTCGGCGATCAGGTGGTGCGGCGAGCCCACGCCCGCGCTCGCGCAGGTGAGCTTGCCGGGGTTGGCCTTCGCATGGGCGATGAGCTCGGGGATCGTCTTGACCGGCACCGACGGATGCGCGACGAACACGAAGGGCAGCACGCCGAGGAAGGCCAGCGGCACGAAGGACTTGATCGGGTCGTAGCTCACGCGCCGCATGTTCGGCACGTACGCGAAGGCGGTGCTGTCGTACAGGTGGATCGTGTAGCCGTCGGCCGGCGAGCGCGCGGTGGCGTCGGCGCCGATGGTGGTGCTGCCGCCCGGGCGGTAGTCGAACACCACCGGCTGGCCGAGCTGCTTCTCCAGCCGGGGCGCGACGATGCGCGACCAGGAGTCCGCGCCGCCCCCCGCCGGGTACGGCACGATGAGGCGCACCGGCTTCTCCGGGTAGCCGGCGGCCACGGCCCGGCCGGCCAGCGTCCAGGCGGCGGCGCCAGCGCCCACCATCTTCAGTGCATCGCGTCGGGTCGTGCCCATGTCGTCGTCTCCAGGTGTGTGCGGCGCGGGCGGCTCGTCGGCCACCCGATCGTCGTTCGATCGCGGTTCAGTGTCGGCTCGGTGTCGGCTCAGCGGCCATTGAACTGTGGCGGGCGCTTCTCCATGAACGCACGCCGCCCCTCGATGAAGTCCTCGCTCGCGAAGACCCCACGCGTCGCCGTCTCCATCTTCGCCGCATCGAGATGCGGACTGGCGCGCTGGATCTCGTCGATGGCGAGCTTGACCGCCGCCATCGTCATCGGCGCATTGGCCGCGATCAGCGCGCACTCGGCGCGCACCGCCGCCTCCAGCTCGCCGCGCGCCACCAGCCGGTTCACGAAGCCCATGCGCAGTGCGGTGGCCGCGTCGAAGCGGCGCGCCGTGAGGAAGATCTCGCGCGCATTGGGCGCGCCCACCGTGTCCACCAGCTTCTTGATGCCGCGCCAGCGGTAGCCGATGCCCAGGCGCGCCGCCGGCACGCCGAAGCGCATCGACTCGTCGGCGATGCGCAGGTCGCAGTTGAGCGCGATGGCCACGCCCCCGCCCAGGGTCCAGCCCTGCAGCATCGCGATGGTGGGCTTGGTGCAGGCCGCGACCCGCGCCATGCCCGCGTCGCCGATCGCCTCGTAGCGCTCGTTGGCCTCGACCGAATCGCGCACGTCGTCGAACTGCGAGATGTCCGCGCCCGACACGAAGGCCTCGTCGCCCGCGCCGCGCAGCACCACCACCCGCACCGCCGGGTCGGCCTCGAGCGCGTCGACCGCGGCCGGCAGCGCCTCCCACATGCCGACCGACATCGCGTTGTGGCGGCGCGGACTGTCGAAGACGATCCAGCCGATCGCGCCGTCGGCGTGGAAGGTGATGCGGGGGGTGGCGTCGGTCATCGGGCGGGTCCGGGGGTGGCAGGCGGATCGGGCGATGATGCACCGAAGCTGCGGCGCACCCGGCGGGTACGCGCCCTCGGCGAGTTCCGGAAAGCGGCGCGACCGGGGGCGTTCGAGCGGTCCGTCTCGTCAGGAAAGACCGCGGCGGCTATCTCGTCCACCAGGTCCCGTTCGACCACAGCAGGCAGGCCGGGCCGACCAGGGTGGCGTTGTGGACGGCATCGTCCGCGAACCGCACCGTCGCCGAGGAGGGCCCGGTCAGCACACCCTGTGCGCTCGGGCGCCCGTAGGCCACCTCCGAGATGTCCCAGTCGCTCGCGAAGTCGGCATCCGGGTACAGCGCGAGCACCGCCGCACGAGACGGTGCGTGCATCGTGCCGAACATCACCACGGATGCGACGTACTCCGTCGCCTGGACGGACAGCGGATGGGCCGCAGCCGTGCAGGCCGTCAGCCCATGGGCCAGCCTTCATGTGAGCCCTCCCTGGCGGAATGAACCGATCCAGTGTCGGATTCACCCGCCTCGGAGGCGTTGACGGAGGTCAACGCGGGATGTCGGACGCTCAGTTCCCGCGCGCCGCGGCAACCCGCGCGCGGCGCAGCAGCGTCCGGCCGAGCGCCGTGGCGCCCGCTCAGCCCACCATCCGGAACCTGAAGGCCGGGTGCTCCCCCGGCAGCACCTCGTGCGCGAGCGGCACCGCCATCGCCATGCCCTGCTCGCTGTTCGTGAGGATGCTGGACGGTGTTCATCGACATGAACAGCACCAGGTCGAACCCGAGCAGCAGGACGCGCACCGGCGGTGAACCGAGGATGCGGTGGACGAGTCCCGGTTGCGGGATCGCGGGTGTCGTCATCATGGGGTCACCGGGCAGCAGTGCTCGGGCAAGGCGCGCATGAGGCCGCTCACGGAAGCTCGATGCCGACCGCCCGGGCCGCCGCACGCACCTGTGCGGGCCAGTTGATCATGCCCGGATCCGCGCCGCTGGCCATGCCCAGCAGACAGGCCGGTGCGGCGCCGACGTTCCTGAAGCCTCGCGAGACGCCCGGCGGGATCGAGAGGGTGTCCCACTGCTCGAGCACCACGGCCCGCTTGCCTTCGGGCCCCCAGAACACCTCCCAGGTGCCGGTGAGCGCCACGAAGACCGCCTGCGTCAGATGGTTGTGCAGCGGCGCCGACTTCCCGGGCTCGCACAGCACGAAGCTCATGTGGAAGCCTTCGGCCTCGAGCGGCGCGCTCCCCGGTTGGCCGAGCACGCGCAGGGTCGTGCGCTCGCAGCCTGGGATGCCGGCGTCGATGTAGTCGGCGGTCGGCGTCAGCGCGCGGAAGCGCGCGACGCGGGCTTCCATCTCGGCGACGGTCGGGTCTGCGTCGGTGATCGGGGCGGTGGGGGGCATGGTGGCATCTCGGGAAGCCTGACGCTGACTTTGGAGGACGGCTCGGGTGACCCCTTTCAAGGCGCAAACACCCCTGCCGCTGCGAATGCGAGGCCCACCACGGTTGCAAGCGGCCACCCCGGATGAATCTCGGTACACAGCACCGACCGACTGATCTGCTTCGATTCGTACTGCGTCCCTGCGACCGAGAACACGCAGGCGATATCTGTCCGACGGCCTACGCCCTTCGGCGACACGTTCCAGCTGGAACTGGTTTCGGATGCACTGCGCCCCCACATGTCCGCCTCACGCGTCCGACCGCCCGCATGGATCGAGTCGAAGTCACTCGCCTGCGGACGGAGGCTGGGACAGCGTCGGGACCACCTTCTCGTGGCACTCGGCCAGTTCGTTGGGAGCGGAGATGAATCGACCCGGCAGAGTCACTTGTGAGGCACCAGTCGCACCTGGAGATCGCACCCTACCGCCTGCGCGTACCTGCGCAATGTCGCCAACGAGGGCGCGTGTTTCCTCGACCCTTCCAGTCGCGACACAGCGCTTTTCGTCGTCCCCATTCGCTGGGCAACAGCGTCCTGGGTGAGGCCGGCTCGCGTCCGAGCCCGCAGAAGTTGAGAGACGACCTCGTACTCGGGCGCGAGCGCTTCGTACGCGTCCGCGAAGCCCTGTCTCTGCTTCGCCTTCGCCAGGAACGCGGCGTGATCGTGCTCGACCGGCGAATGCTTCAACTCAGCCATGACTCATCTCCTTCATGCGCTTTCGGGCGAGACGCAGCGCCTTGTCGGGTGTCTTCTGCGTCTTCTTGATGAATGCATGAACCACGACGACCCGCTGGTTCAGGCGAAAGAAGTACAGCGCGCGACCAACTCCCGCGCTACCTCGCGGCCGCAACTCGAACAGGCCGTCTCCCATCGCTCTGGAGTGCGGCATACGCAGATTCGGGCCATGTTCGATCAACAACTCGACCAGATGCGCGTAATCGGCCAGGACGTCGACGGGCCAGGACTCGATCTCCGACAGAACGCGTGGGTGGAAGTACTCGACGGAGAACATCATACTCGCAGATTAGCAATCTCGCTAACTTCGTGTAGCCGCTGGCAGCGACGCAGCCGTCCGATGGACTAGGCTCTTCGGCGAAACGTTCCAGCTGGAACGCTTTCGGATGCACTGCGACCCGGCCACCCAGGTCGCAACGTCAAGCGCTCCGACTCAGAACGTGTGAAGCAATCGGCTCGTTGAAGGGATAATCGGCGCATGAGCACCGAGCCCCTTGAACGAGAAAGTGCCGGCCAGACTGCGGCGTTGTTCGACGACAGCGAACTGGCGGTGTCGGCCCGCGCCGATG
>JAPLQE010000031.1 GCA_026399835.1 Burkholderiales bacterium
GCGATGAACCGAGATCAACGCCTCATCCCAGCCCCCGGCGTCGCCGCGGCCCCGCGACGCACCCGTGTGCTCCGACCCGCCACCGTCGTCGCCGCCTGCCTCGCGATCCTCGTCGCCGCCTGCGGCCATGACGACGATCCCGCCGCGCCGCCCGCCGCGAGCGCCGCGCCGCCGATCGCGGTCGGTGGCGTGACCCAGGTCGCCCCGCCGCAGCCCGCGTGGCTGATCGACACCTCGGTGGTCGCGCCGCTGCCGAAGGCGACGCTCGATGCCGCCGCCGCCGCGCAGGGATGGACCGCGCAGCTCGGCGCCGTGCGCTGCGACGTGACCCTGAATGCGATCTTCCATCCGACGACCGGCCCCAAGGGCGAGCCGACCGACGCGTCCGGCGCGGTGATGGTGCCGGGCGGCGCGGGCTGCCCGGGCCCGTATCCGCTGCTGTCGTACTCGCGCGGCACCGACCTCGATCGCAACCGCTCGATGACGACGCCCGACGACCGCGAGACGCTGGCGGTGGCCGCGTTCTTCGCCGCCCGCGGCTGGGTGGTGGTGGCCTCCGACTACCTCGGCTACGCACGGTCCACCTTCCCCTACCACCCCTACCTGCATGCCGAGTCCGAGGCGCGCACCGGCATCGACGCGCTGCGCGCCGCGCGCACGCTGCTGTCGCGACTCGGCGTGGCCGAATCCGGTCGGCTGGCCGTCGTCGGCTACTCGCAGGGCGGGCACGCGGCGCTGGCGATCGAGCGCGCGATCGAGCGCGACCGGCCCGAGGGCGTGTACGCGCCGGTGGCGACCGGCGCGATGTCCGGCCCGTACGACCTCTCGGGCACGTTCACCGAGGGCGCGCGGCTCCTGCCGCTGCTGACGGTGCCGGTCGGCAGCTCGGGCACCGCGCGCAGCGCGCTGCTGCGGCTGGGCGACGTGCTCGGCACCAGCGCCGCCGAACTGCTGCAGGGTGGCTCGCAGCTCGGCGCCGTGCTGCAGGCGAACTCGGTGATCGGCTGGCGGCCGGCCGCGCCGGTGCTGCTGTGCGGCGGCGCGCGCGATCCGACCGTGCCGTTCTCGAACACCACGCGCGCGGCGGCCGACTTCAGCGCGCGCGGTGCGACGGTGACGGTGCTCGACGTCGAGCAGGATCCGGTGCTGCGTGTCGGACTGCCGCCGGCGGATGCGCCCCGCGAGCAGCTCGGCAGCTACCACCAGGGCCTGGTGCCGCCGCGCTGCTTCGCGGCGACGCGCGACCGTCTGCTGGAGCCGCTGCGCTGAGCGGGCGAGCGCAGCGGGCCGGCGTCTAGCGCAAGGGCCGTTGCACGAAGGCCCGCGCCACCTCGAGGACCGCGTCGGGGCGGTCGCGGTGCGGCGAATGGCCGCAGCCCTCGAGGCGCAGCGAGCGCGCGCCGGGCACGGCGCGCTCGATCGTGTCGATCTGCGCCATCGTGCCGTACTCGTCGGCGTGGCCCTGGATCGCCAGCACCGGGCATCGGATCGCGGCCAGCAGCGGCACGATCGACCAGTCGCGGAACGCCGGGTCGAGCCAGGCGTCGGCCCAGCCGAAGAAGGCCGAGTCGACGTCGTCGTGGAAGCGCGCGAGCCGCTCGCGCAGACCGCCCGCATAGGCCTCGCGGGCCCGCCCGATGCTGTCGATCGAGCAGTCCTCGACGAACACGTGCGGCGCCAGCACGATCGCGCCGGCGACCCGCTCGGGGAGGCCCGCGGCATGGATCAGCGCGATCGTGCCGCCGTCGCTGTGGCCGAACAGCCAGGGCCGCTCGCGTGCCGCGTCGACGCCGCAGGCGGCGAGCACCGCGGGCAGCACCTCGAGCGCCTGCCGGTGCATGAAGTCCGTCCCCCAGCGCTCGTGCGCGGCACGCGGCGTCGAGCGGCCGTAGCCCGGGCGCGAGTACACCAGGCCGCGCCAGCCGCCGGCGGCGCACAGGCGCGCGGGCGTGTCCTTCCAGAGCGCCACCGAGCCCAGGCCCTCGTGCAGGAACACCACGAGCGGCGCGGCCGGGTCGTCGACGCCGACGCGGGCCACCTCGATGCGCAGCCCGCGCCCGACCGTGACGAAGCCCTCGCTCAAGCGCGCGCCCCGCGCTCGGCCTCGCGCAGCCGGAAGCGCTGGATCTTGCCGGTGGCGGTCTTCGGCAGCTCGGCCACGAAGGCGATCTGCCGCGGGTACTTGAACGGCGCGAGCCGCGCCTTCACGAAGGCCTGCAGCTCGGTCGACATCGCCTCGGTCGCCTGCGCCGGATCCTTCATCACGACGAAGGCCTTGGCGCGGGTCAGGCCCTGGGGATCGTCGACGCCGATCACCGCGGCCTCGAGCACTGCCGGATGCTGCATCAGCGTCGACTCGACCTCGAAGGGCGAGACGTACTGGCCGCTGACCTTGAGCATGTCGTCGCCGCGGCCCGCGTAGACGTAGTAGCCGTCGGCATCGCGCAGGTACTTGTCGCCGCTCTTGGTCCACGCGCCCTGGAAGGTGGCGCGCGAGCGGGCGCGGTCGGCCCAGTACATCAGCGCAGCCGAGGGGCCCTCGATGTACAGGTCGCCGACCTCGCCGTTCGCCTCGATCGGGCGGCCGTCGTCGTCGCGCAGTTCGACCCGGTAGCCGTCGACCGGCTTGCCGGTGGTGCCGTAGCGGACGTCGCCGGGTCGGTTCGACAGGAAGACGTGCAGCATCTCCGTCGAGCCGATGCCGTCGATGATCTCGCAGCCGAAATGTGCGCCGAAGCGCTCGCCGATCTCGCGCGGCAGCGCCTCGCCGGCCGACGAGCACAGGCGCAGCGCCACGTCGCCGCGGGCGGGCAGCGCGGGCGACGCGAGCATGCCCGCGTAGCCGGTCGGCGCGCCGAAGAACACGGTGGGGCGGTGCGCGCCGGTCCAGCGCCTGAAGACCGCATCGGGCGTCGGGCGCTCGGCCATCAGCACGGTGGTGGCGCCGACCGACAGCGGGAAGGTCAGCGCGTTGCCCAGGCCGTAGGCGAAGAACAGCTTGGCCGCCGAGAAGCAGACGTCGTCCTCGGTCAGGCCGAGCACCGGGCTGCCGTAGAGCGCCGCGGTCCAGTACAGGTTGGCGTGCGTGTGGACGGTGCCCTTGGGGCGGCCGGTCGAGCCCGACGAGTAGAGCCAGAGCGCGATGTCGTCGCCGCAGGTGTCGGCGGGCGGTGCGCTCGGCTGGCGCGGCAGCCAGGTCTCGAGGTCGTCGGCCGGCACCGGCGTCTCGGCGGGCAGGGGCGCGCCGCGGGTGGAGACCAGCAACCGCGTCACGTCATGGGCGGCTTGCGCCATCGCCCGGCCGAGGATCGGCACCAGCGCCGCCGAGACGACCGCGGCGCGCGCTCGGCAGTGGCCGAGCATGTACGCATAGTCCTCGATGGTCAGCAGCGTGTTGACCGCCACCGGCACCACGCCCGCCCGCAGGCAGCCGAGGAAGGCGACCGGCCAGTCGATGCAGTCCTGCATCAGCAGCAGCACGCGCTCCTCGCGGCGCAGGCCGAGCTCCGCCAGGCCGCCGGCGAAGCGGGCCACCCGCGCGTCGAGCTCGCCGTAGCCGATCGAGCCGGTGTCGTCGACGTAGGCGGTGCGGGCCGCACGCGGCGCGTTCAGGACCGACAGGTGGGCGGCGAAGTTGAACCGGTCGGGCGGCGCGGCGATCGTCATGCGGGAGTCTCCTCGGGCCGTGCGGCGAACCGGCGGTGACTGCGGCCGCCGTGGACGGCAATCCGCTTCATGAATTGAAGTTACAATGCCCCATGGGCGGTGTCAAGCACTATAGTGCATACCATCGCGGGCCGAGCGGTACAGGAGGCGACATGAGCGAGCAGGGAGACGGGCAGGGAGACGGGCAGGGAGACGGGCAGGGAGACGGGCAGGGTCCCGACGGATCGGGCGAGGCGGCGGTGGACGAAGCGGCGCCCGTCCGGGCCGCGCACCGGGCGGGCCCGCCAGGCGCGCAGGCGCCCGCTGACGTGACGCCCGCGGTCCGTGGCGAGCCGGCCCGCGACCCGTTCCTGGTCGCGCTGGGCGAGCGCGCCCGCTCGCTGCGTGCTCGCCGCGGCATGACGCGCCGGGCGCTGTCGGTGGCCTCCGAGGTGTCGGAACGGCACCTCGCGAACCTCGAGCTAGGCGTCGGCAACGCCTCGATCCTGGTGCTGCGCCAGATCGCGCAGGCGCTCGGCGCGCCGCTGGCCGAGCTGATCGGCGACGAGACCACCGCCGGGCCGGAGTGGCTGCTCATCCGCGACCTGCTCGCCGGGCGTGGCGAGGACGAGCTCCGGCGCGCCCGGCTCGCGCTCGGCGAGCTGTTCGGCGAGACCGCCCGCGCCGACGCCCGGGCCGGCCGGATCGCGCTGATCGGCCTGCGCGGCGCGGGCAAGTCCACGCTCGGCAAGATGCTGGCGGACGCGCTGGACCTGCCCTTCGTCGAGCTCAACCGCGAGCTCGAGCGGGTCGCGGGCTGCAGCCTTGACGAGATCCACGGCCTGCTCGGTCCCGCGGCCTACCGTCGCTACGAGCGGCGCGCGCTCGAGGAGACGATCCAGCTCTATCCGGACGCGGTGATCGCCACGCCCGGCGGCATCGTCTCCGACCCGGCGACCTTCAACCTCTTGCTCGCGCACTGCACGACGGTCTGGCTCAAGGCCGCGCCCGAGGAACACATGCAGCGTGTCGTCGCCCAGGGCGACCTGCGCCCGATGGCGGGCAACCAGGAGGCCATGGACGACCTCAAGCGCATCCTGGCCGGCCGCGCCGCCTTCTACGGTCGGGCCGACCGGCAGGTCGACACCGGCGGGCGCACGCTCGGGCAGGCGTTCGACGCCTTGCGCGAGGCGGTTCGCGAGTCGACCGGGCGCTGAAGCCGAGAAGGCACTAAAGTGCGTATGTTCCGCTTGACATCGGGCTGGAATGCAGGATGCTGCATCATCAACGCGCCACCGACGGCGATGCGGCAGCTCGTCGCACCCCGGCCGGCCGGCCGCACCGGAGACCCCCGATGAACGCACCGTTCGCTCCCGAGCTCGCCCGCGTCGAATACCAGACCGAGCCCTCGCGCTACCACCACTGGACGCTGTCGGTCGACGGCGAGGTCGCCACGCTGGCGATGAACGTCGACGAGGACGCGGGCCTGCGTCCCGGCTACAAGCTCAAGCTCAACAGCTACGACCTCGGGGTCGACATCGAGCTGCACGACGCGCTGAACCGCGTGCGCTTCGAGCATCCGTCGGTGCGCACGGTGGTGGTCACCAGTCTGCGCGAGCGGATCTTCTGCTCGGGCGCCAACATCTTCATGCTCGGCGTCTCCCCGCATGCCTGGAAGGTGAACTTCTGCAAGTTCACCAACGAGACCCGCAACGGCATCGAGGACAGCAGCCGTCACTCGGGCCTGAAGTTCCTCGCCGCGGTCAACGGCGCCTGCGCCGGCGGCGGCTACGAGCTCGCGCTCGCCTGCGACGAGATCCTGCTGGTCGACGACCGCAGCTCCTCGGTGTCGCTGCCCGAGGTGCCGCTGCTCGGCGTGCTGCCCGGCACCGGCGGCCTCACGCGCCTGACCGACAAGCGCCACGTCCGCCACGACCTGGCCGACATCTTCTGCACCACCACCGAGGGCGTGCGCGGCAAGAAGGCCCAGGACTGGCGGCTCGTCGACGCGATCGCCAAGCCCGCCGTCTTCGCGCAGGCGGTGCGCGATCGTGCCGCGGCGCTGGCCGCGCAGAGCGACCGGCCCGCCGGCACCGCGGGCGTCGCGCTGACCCCGCTCGATCGCACGATCGAGGCCGACGCGCTGCGCTACCCGAACGTGGTCGTGACCATCGACCGCGCCGCGCGCACCGCGACCTTCACCCTCAAGGCGCCCGCCGCCGCGCTGCCGATCACCGTCGACGCGATCGTCGCGGCCGGCGCCGCCTGGTGGCCGCTCGCGATGGCCCGCGAACTCGACGACGCCATCCTGTCGATGCGCACCAACGAGCTCGAGATCGGCACCTGGCTGCTGAAGACCGAGGGCGACGCACAGGCGGTGCTCGCCGCCGATGCCACGCTGCTCGCGCATCGGGACCACTGGTTCGTGCGCGAGACCATCGGCCTGCTGCGCCGCACGCTGTCGCGCCTGGACGTCTCCTCGCGCACGCTCTTCGCGCTGATCGAGCCGGGCTCGTGCTTCGCGGGTACCTTCCTCGAGCTCGCGCTGGCCGCCGACCGCACGTACATGCTGGCCCTGCCCGACGAGCCGGCGCGCGCGCCACGCCTGGTCGCCACCGAAGTGAACTTCGGGCTCTACCCGATGGCCACCGACCAGTCGCGGATCGCGCGCCGCTTCTACGAGGAGGCGCCCGCGCTCGATGCGGTCCGCGCCCGCGCGGGCGAGGCGCTCGACGCCGACGCCGCGCATGCGCTCGGCCTGGTGACCGCCGCCCCCGACGACATCGACTGGGCCGACGAGGTCCGCATCGCGATCGAGGAGCGCGCGGCGATGTCGCCGGATGCGCTGACCGGTCTCGAGGCGAACCTGCGCTTCAACGGCCCCGAGACCATGGCGACGCGGATCTTCGGCCGGCTCACCGCCTGGCAGAACTGGATCTTCCAGCGCCCGAACGCGGTCGGCGACAAGGGCGCGCTCAAGCTGTACGGCAAGGGCGAAAAACCCCAGTTCGACCGCAACCGCGTCTGAATTTCCGCGTCATACCCGTTTCCAGGCACGTCCCACCCGAATCCCCAGGAGCATCGCGATGGCAGGCATCGACTACGCCGAGAAGATCCCGAACAACGTCAACCTGTCCGAGGACAAGACGCTGCAGCGCGCGCTCGAGCACTGGCAGCCGAACTACATCGACTGGTGGAAGGACATGGGCCCGGACGGCTCGCAGGACTTCGACGTCTACCTGCGCACCGCGATCTCGGTCGATCCGCAGGGCTGGGCGCAGTTCGGCCACGTGAAGATGCCCGACTACCGCTGGGGCATCTTCCTGAATCCGCGCGAGGCCGACCGCAAGGTCGGTTTCGGCGAGCACAAGGGCGAGGCCGCCTGGCAGGACGTGCCCGGTGAGCACCGCGCCAACCTGCGCCGCATCATCGTCACGCAGGGCGACACCGAGCCCGCGTCGGTCGAGCAGCAGCGCCACCTGGGTCTCACCGCGCCGAGCCAGTACGACCTGCGCAACCTGTTCCAGGTGAACGTCGAGGAAGGCCGCCACCTGTGGGCGATGGTCTACCTGCTGCACAAGCACTTCGGCCGCGACGGCCGCGAGGAGGCCGAGGCCCTGCTCGAGCGCCGTTCGGGCGACCAGGACAACCCGCGGATCCTCGGCGCCTTCAACGAGAAGACGCCCGACTGGCTCGCGTTCTACATGTTCACCTACTTCACCGACCGCGACGGCAAGTTCCAGCTGTGCGCGCTCGCCGAGTCGGGTTTCGATCCGCTGGCGCGGACCACCAAGTTCATGCTGACCGAGGAAGCGCACCACATGTTCGTGGGCGAGTCCGGCATCTCGCGCGTGATCCAGCGCACCTGCGAGGTGATGAATCGCATCAAGTCGGACGATCCGGCGAAGGTCCGCGCCGAGGGCGTGGTCGACCTGCAGACGCTGCAGCGCTACCTGAACTTCCACTTCAGCGTGACCATCGACCTGTTCGGCGCCGACGAGTCGAGCAATGCCGCGATCTTCTACAACAGCGGCCTGAAGGGCCGCTTCGAGGAGACCAAGCGCGACGACGACCACCAGCTGCACGGCCGTCACTACACCGTGCTGGGCGTGAGGGAAGGCAAGCTCGTCGAGCGCGAGGTGCCGATGCTCAACGCGCTCAACGAGGTGCTGCGCGACGACTACATCCGCGACTCGATCGGCGGCGTCAACCGCTGGAACAAGGTGATCGAGAAGGCCGGCATCCCGTTCCGCCTGCAGGCGCCGCACAAGGCGTTCAACCGCAAGATCGGCGCGCTGTCGGCGGTGAAGGTCTCGCCGGACGGCCGCGTGGTGAGCGAGGCGGAGTTCGCGCAGCACGAGAAGGCCTGGCTGCCCAGCGCCGAGGACCGCGCGTTCGTGGCCTCGCTGATGGGCCGCGTCGTCGAGCCCGGCAAGTTCGCCAACTGGATCGCGCCGCCGGTCATGGGCGTGAATCGCCAGCCGGTAGACTTCGAGTACATCCGGTTCAACTGAGGCCCGCATGAACGCACCGTTGCCCGAGGTGATCACGCAGCACCTGATCGACCCCGAGATCTGCATCCGCTGCAACACCTGCGAGGAGACCTGCCCGGTCGACGCGATCACGCACGATTCGCGCAACTACGTGGTGGATGCGGACAAGTGCAACCTGTGCATGGCCTGCGTGCCGCCGTGCCCGACCGGATCGATCGACAACTGGCGCACGATGCTGCGGGTCGAGGCGTACTCGCCCGCCGAGCAGCTGACCTGGGACGAGCTGCCTTCCGAGAAGGCGCTCGGCCTGGCGGTCTCCGAGGCGGGCGACGCGGGCACCGGGGCCGACGAGGGCGCCGAGGGCGTGTCGCCCTCGGCGCCGGTCGGTGCCGACCTCGTGCCCGGCTCGCAGGTCCCGCCCTGGTCGGCCGCGCATCCGTACGTCAACCTCTATGCGCATCGCAATCCGGTGACGGCGACGGTCGCCGGCAACTACCGGGTGACCGAGCTCGGCACCGACAGCGACACCCATCACATCGTGCTCGACTTCGGCGCGACGCCGTTCCCGGTGCTCGAGGGGCAGTCGCTGGGCATCCTGCCGCCCGGCACCGACGCGAACGGCCGGGCCCACCATGCGCGTCAGTACTCGATCGCCAGCCCCCGCGACGGCGAGCGTCCCGGCTACAACAACGTCTCGCTGACGGTCAAGCGCGTGCTGGCCGACCACCAGGGCCAGCCGGTCCGCGGCGTGGCGTCCAACTACCTGTGCGACCTGAAGAAGGGCGACACGGTGCAGGTCATCGGTCCGTTCGGCGCGAGCTTCCTGATGCCGAACCATGCCGGCTCTAACCTGCTGATGATCTGCACCGGCACCGGCAGCGCGCCGATGCGGGCGATGACCGAGCGCCGGCGTCGCAGGCGCGCCGCAGGCGAAGGCGAGGGCGGACGGCTGATGCTGTTCTTCGGCGCACGCACCCAGCAGGAGCTGCCGTACTTCGGGCCGCTCACCAAGCTGCCGCACGACTTCATCGACATCGAGTTCGCGTTCTCGCGGGTGCCCGGCCAGCCCCGGCGCTACGTGCAGGACGCGATGCGCGAGCGTGGGTCCGAGCTGGCTTGGCTGCTGAAGGACGAGGCCACCCACGTCTACGTCTGCGGCCTGAAGGGGATGGAGGCGGGCGTGCTCGAGGCGCTGCGCGACGTGTCCGCGACCCACGGCATCGACTGGGCGGGGCTGCATGCGCGGATGAAGACCGAAGGGCGGCTGCACTTCGAGACGTACTGAGCGTGCGGCCCGGGCGCCGGGCGCAGGCTGGCGGTCCGGGCGGGCCGTCGTGAGCCGGCCCCGCCGGCTCCGCTCGCCGGCACCGCGTCAGGCGCCGCCCGCATTTGCTCAGCACTTCCGGATCGTTGGCCGGTCGGCCCCCAGCCCCTAGGCTGCGAGGCTGACCCAGGGGCCCCGATCCGGACCATGTACCGCTACGACGATTTCGACCAGGCACTGGTCGACGAGCGGGTCGCGCAGTTCCGCGACCAGACCCGACGCTTCCTCGCAGGCGAGCTGTCGGAGGACGACTTCCGTCCGCTGCGGCTGCAGAACGGGCTGTACGTCCAGAAGCACGCGCCGATGCTGCGCATCGCGATCCCCTACGGCACGCTGTCGTCGGTCCAGCTGCACAAGCTCGCCGACCTCGCCGACCGCTATGACCGCGGCTACGGGCATTTCAGCACCCGCCAGAACCTGCAGCTGAACTGGCCGGCGCTCGAGGCGGTGCCGGACATCCTCGCCGAGCTGGCCTCGGTCGAGATGCATGCCATCCAGACCAGCGGCAACTGCGTGCGCAACACCACGACCGATCACTTCGCCGGCGTTGCCCGCGACGAACTGGTCGATCCGCGCCCCTACTGCGAGCTGATCCGCCAGTGGTCGACGCTGCATCCTGAGTTCGCCTTCCTGCCCCGCAAGTTCAAGATCGCGGTGTCGGCGGCGCGCGCCGACCGGGCCGCGGTCCAGGTGCACGACATCGGGCTGCGGGTGGTGCGCGATGCCGCCGGCGCGCTCGGCTTCGAGGTCTGGGCGGGCGGCGGCCTCGGCCGCACGCCGGTGGTGGCCCCGCTGATCCGCGCGTTCCTGCCGGAGCGCGAGCTGCTCAACTACCTTGACGCGATCCTGCGCGTCTACAACCGGTTCGGGCGGCGCGACAACAAGTACAAGGCGCGGATCAAGATCCTGGTCCGCGAGCTGGGCGCCCCCGCCTTCACCGAGCAGGTCGAGACCGAGTGGGCGGCGCTTCGAGGCGGCCCGTCCACGCTCGACGATGCGGTGCTCGCGCAGATGAACGCGGCCTTCGCGCCGCCGGCCTACCGGGCGCTCGCCGAGCATCCGGAGGTGCCGGACGGCGCGCTGTCCGATGCCCCCGGCTTCACCGCCTGGGCCGCCCGCAGCGTCACGCCGCACAAGGTCGCCGGCTACCGCTCGGTCACCGTGTCCCTCAAGGCCCACGGCGTGGCCCCGGGCGACGCGACCGCCGATCAGATGCGCGTGGTGGCCGACGCCGCGGACCGCTTCGGCTTCGGCGAGATCCGCGTGAGCCACCACCAGAACCTGGTGCTGCCCGACGTCGAGCGCGAGGCGCTGCCCGAGCTGTACGCGGTGCTGAAGGCCGCGAAGCTCGCGGCGCCGAACGTGGGACTGCTGACCGACATCATCGCCTGCCCGGGCGGCGACTTCTGCTCGCTGGCCAACGCGGTGTCGATCCCGGTCGCGCAGTCGATCCAGGCGCGCTTCGACGACCTCGACGACCTGTTCGACATCGGCGAGATCGAGCTGAACATCTCGGGCTGCATCAACTCCTGCGGCCACCATCACGTCGGCCACATCGGCATCCTCGGCGTCGACAAGGCCGGGGAGGAGTGGTACCAGGTCTCGCTCGGCGGCGTGCAGGGCCCGAAGGCCGCCATCGGCCGGATCATCGGCCCGTCGTTCTCGCGCGGCGAGATCCCGGAAGTCATCGCGCGGCTGGTCCGCACCTACGTCGAGCGGCGCGAGTCGGTCGACGAGCGCTTCATCGACGCCGTGCAGCGCCTCGGCATCGAACCCTTCAAGGCATCCGTCTATGGCAACGCTGATCGATCGGAACGGGCTGCGGCCTGACACCTGGCACGCGTTCGACGGCGACGCCGGCGCGATCCCGCCGGACGCCGACGCGCTGATCCCGCTGGACGAGTGGCGCGAGCGCGCCGCGGTCTGGTCGGCCCGGCCCGGGCGCCTCGGCATCCTGCTGGCGCCCTCGGACGATCCGGCGGCGCTCGCCGCGGACCTCGGCCGCTTCGCGCTCGTCGCAGTGTCGTTCCCGGTCTTCACCGACGGCCGCGGCTATTCGATCGCGCGGCTGCTGCGCGAGCGGCACGGCTGGAGCGGCGAGCTGCGGGCGGTCGGCGACGTGCTGCGCGACCAGCTGTTCGCGATGGCGCGCTGCGGCTTCGACAGCTTCGCGCTGCGCACCGGCCAGGACGTGCAGGCCTCGCTCGCCGCCTTCGCTGACTTCAGCGTGCGCTACCAGAGCGCGACCGACGAGCCGGTGCCGCTGTTCCGCCGCCGGAGCGTGGCGACCGCGGCGTGAGCCTGCCGGCCGGCCAGCCCGTCGCCACGGGCAAGGTCTGGTTCGTCGGCGCCGGACCCGGCGCGGCGGACCTGCTGACGGTGCGCGCGATCCGCGTGCTCGCGCGTGCCGACGTGGTGCTGCACGACGCGCTGCTGACCGACGCCGTGCTCGAATGGGCGCCGGCGGCCGACCTGATCGCGGTCGGCAAGCGCTGCGACGGCGCCTCGGCCGAGCAGGCCTGGATCGATCGGGCGCTGGTCGATGCCGCACGCCGCCATGCGGTGGTGGTGCGCCTCAAGGGCGGGGATCCGACGGTGTTCGGCCGGCTCGACGAGGAGATCGACGCGCTGGAGGCCGCCGGCATCGACTGGGAGATCGTGCCGGGCATCACCGCGGCGGGTGCGGCCGCCGCCGCGGCCGGGCACTCGCTGACGCGGCGCGGCGTGGCCCGCCGGGTGGACATCGTGACGCCGCGCATCGGGCGCGGTGAGCCCGGCCACGAGGGCGACGCCTCGGGCGGCTGGGCCGACGGCTTGTCGCCCTCGGGGACGGTGGTGCTCTACATGGCCGGCCGTGTGGCCGGCCGCTGCGCGCGCACGCTGATCGCGCGAGGGTTCTCGCCGGACACCCCGGCGGTGGCGGTACGCGCGGCGTCCTGGCCCGATCAGGCGACCGAGCGCACGACGCTGGCCGCGATGGCCAGGGGCGGGCTTGCGGTCGACGGACGGCCGATCGTGCTGTTGGTCGGACGGGCGGTGGCCGAGCGGCGTGCGCTCGACGCTGTGCGGCGACAGTTCGAAGGCGACCGCCTGATCGCGGCCGAACCGACGCCCGTCGTCGTCGGCTGACCATTCAACGAGCAGGCCTCGCGCCCGTCGGAGGGACGCTGCTACGGTCCTCTGGGTTAATGAACCTAAACGGAGGGCGATGATGCAAGAGAGTCGAATCGGTGCCGTGATGCTGGCGGTCTGTCTCGGCATGGTCGTTGGCGCGTGTGGTGGTGGCGGCGGCTCGGAACCTAGCCCTGCGCCAACCCAAGTGCTGTTGTCCTCGTCGAAGGATGATCTCCGCCTATACGCGGGGGTTTGGAAATCAGCGTGCACGAAGGTGCTGAACCCTGTGGCGGGGTCTATCTATCGTCACGCGATCGAGAGCTACCGTTTCGGCACGCCCGCAGGAAATCGCATCTCGATCGAATTCACTCAGCAGACGTACAGCGACGCTCTGTGCGCCGGGTCAAGCGCATCGCCGAGTCCGGTGATGTACAGCGATGAATACGTCTACTCAGGTCAGCTCGAGGTGTTCACGACTCCTGAAGTATCGGGCGTGTCGGATAAGTTCGTTCTTGCAAACGGGACGATCGCGATCACGAAGTATTTCGCCTTCCAGCAGGAGGGTCGAGTCCTCAGATTCTCCGCGGGATCCGTACCGGGGGGCCAGCAGGCCATCTTTTCCTCCCTCGATCTGCTTTACGCAAAGCAATAGGCTCGATTCCGCGGCGACCTGATGCCCCGCTCCGCCTCGCGGGGGGGAGCCCAGCCGGCGGGGCCCCGAGTCGACGGTCTGTTCCGCCGGGAGTTCGGTGGTCGGTCATCCCCCGCCTCGCCCGGGTTAAGCTAAGCTCGGTCAACCGAGCGTGAGGCGCGTATGGCCGCGCGCCCGACTCGGTGCCCGGCAAGATGACCCACTCCACCACCCCCGACCCCACCGCGCTGCTTGCCCTCGCGCGCCGCCTGCGCGGTCGCGACCGCACCTGGACCGCCGGCGCGGCGGCGCGCTTCGACGCCTGGCTCGACGGCCTCGAGCGCGACGACGCCGAGCGCCTCGCGGTCGCCGGTCGCTTCGCCGCGATCGTCGCCGGCACCCAGCACGTGGGCTTCTTCGCCGATCTCGGCATCGCCCCGCCCGACGGCTTCGGCGCCGAGCTGCGCCGCCGCGCGATGCACCGGCTGCTGCCCGAGGACCTCGAGGACGACCAGCTCAAGGACTGGGCGCGCCGCCTGTTCGGCGCGCAGGCGGCGGCGTCCTGGGCGCTGTCGATCCCGGGCGACCGCTGGCAGCGCCTCGCCCGGCTGCTGGACGTGGCCTCGCTGCCCGCGCCCGCGCGCCAGCGGCTCGCCGCCGAGATGCTCGAGGCGCTCAAGGTGCTGTCCGCACGCATCGCCGCGGCCGGGGTCGACCCGGGCATCTCGCGCGTCTACCCCGACGCGCAGCGCTCGGCCTCGCCCTTCCTCGAGCAGCAGCCCGCGGTGCGCGCCTACGTCGACGGCTGGAGCGCCGCCCTCGTCGCCGGCGACGCGCAGCCCGCCGAGGACGACCGGCCGGTGCGCGTGATGCTGCACCAGTGCCGGGACGTGGTCCGGCGCATCCGGCGCAACACCGGGCGCACCGGCGTGACCGTGTCGCTGACCTTCAAGCTGCAGCGCCTGTCCGAGATCGTCGACCGGCTCGAGCTGCTGCTCGACCTGCTCGACTTCACCCAGCCCGGCGAGCAGCGCGACGCCGCGTGGATGCGCTTCTTCCGCCAGCAGGTCCGGGCCTGCGCCGACGAGACCAGCCTGCGCTCGGTGTGGCGCAAGAGCACCGAGCTCGCCGCGCTCGAGATCACCGAGCATGCCGGGCGCACCGGCGAGCACTACATCGCCGCCGACCGCGCGCAATGGTGGGCGATGCTGCGCTCGGCCGCCGTCGGCGGCGTGGTCGTTGCCTTCATGGCGATCGCCAAGGTGCTGATCACCGCGATGCACGCGCCGCCGCTGGTCGAGGGCGTGCTGGTGTCGCTGAACTACGGGCTGGGCTTCGTGCTGATCCAGCTGCTGCACGGCACGGTCGCGACCAAGCAGCCGGCGATGACCGCCGCGCGCATCGTCGCCGAGGTCGATGCCGGGCAGGGGGGCGATCGCGCGTGGATGCCGCGGGTCGTCGAGCTGATGGTGCAGGTGGTGCGCAGCCAGTTCGTCGCGGTGCTGGGCAACGTCGGCGTCGCGCTGCCGCTGGCGGTGCTGCTCACCTGGGCACTGCTCGCGGCCACGGGCTGGTCGCCGGCCTCGCCCGAGAAGTCCGCCGCGCTGCTCGACCAGCTCGATCCGCTCGGCCTGACCGTCTTCTATGCGGCGATCGCCGGCGTGTGCCTGTTCCTGGCGGGCATCGTGTCCGGCTACTGCGACAACCTCGCGGTGTTCCACCGGCTGCCGCGGCGGGTCGCGCGCATGCCGCTGCTGGTCGCGGTCGCGGGCGAGCGGCGCGCTCAGGCCGTCGGCGCCTGGGTCGAGCACAACTTCGGCGCGCTCGCCGGCAACTTCCTCTTCGGCTGCATGCTCGGCGGCGTCTCGCTGCTCGGCACGCTGTCGGGCCTGCCGCTCGACATCCGGCATGTCGCGTTCGCGTCCGCCAACCTCGGGATGGCGGGTACGGTGCTCTGGGCGCAGCTCACCTGGCAGCCGATCGTGCTGGCCGCCGTCGGCGTCGTCGTGATCGCGGTCACCAACCTCGCGGTCAGCTTCACGCTCTCGCTGATGCTGGCGCTGCGCGCCCGCCGGCTCGATGCGCGCGGGATCGGGGCGACCTGGCGCGAGCTGGTGCGCCGTGCGCTGTCCCGGCCGCTCGATCTGGTGCGCCCGCCCCCCACCGCGGTGCGCCCCGAGACCCCGGTCCCGGACTGATCCGCCGCGCGGCTCGGGGCCGGTATCGAGGACTGCGCGCAGGGTCGCCGCGCGCCCGGTACCGTCTCTATAATCGCCGTTCCCGCCCAGACCGAGGTCCCCGATGAACACCACTCCGCGCGCCCGCCGTGCCGTCCTGTCCGCCGCCGTGTCGGCCTCCGTCCTGGCCGCCGCCGGCGTGCCGATGACGGCCTTCTCGCAGTCGAAGATCAAGGTCGCCGCGGTCTACACCGTGCCGGTCGAGCAGCAGTGGGTGAGCCGGATCCACAAGGCGCTGAACGCCGCCCGCGACCGCGGCGCGATCGACTACGAGTTCAGCGAGAGCGTGGCCAACGCCGACTACGAGCGCGTGATGCGCCAGTTCGCCGAGAAGGGCGCGCAGTTCATCGTCGGCGAGTCCTTCGCGGTCGAGGCCGCGGCCCGCAAGGTCGCCAAGGACTATCCGAAGATCTCCTTCCTGATGGGCTCGTCGGGCAAGCCGCAGGCGCCGAACTTCTCAGTGTTCGACAACTACATCCAGGAGCCGGCCTACCTGACCGGCATGATCGCCGGCGGCATGACCAAGACCGGCAAGATCGGCATGGTGGGCGGCTTTCCGATCCCCGAGGTCAACCGGCTGATGAACGCGTTCATGGCCGGCGCGAAGGAGGTGAACCCGAAGGTCGAGTTCATGGTCACCTTCATCAACTCGTGGTTCGATCCGCCCAAGGCGAAGGAGGCGGCCTTCGCGATGATCGACAAGGGCGCCGACGTCATGTACGCCGAGCGCTTCGGCGTGTCCGACGCGGCCAAGGAGCGCGGCAAGCTCGCCATCGGCAACGTGATCGACACCCAGGACAAGTACCCCGAGACGGTGGTCGCCTCGGCGCTGTGGAACATGGAGCCCACCATCGAGCGCGCGCTCGAGGCGGTCAAGGGCGGCAAGTTCAAGTCCGAGGACTACGGCCAGTTCTCGATGATGAAGTTCAAGGGCTCGGCGCTGTCGCCGCTCGGCACCTTCGAGTCGAAGATCCCGGCCGACCTGGTGAAGAAGGTCCGCGAACGCGAGAAGGCGATCTACGACGGCAAGTTCACCGTCAAGGTCGACGACAACCAGCCCAAGCCGAACGCCAAGTGACGCGGTGACCGGGCGCGCCGAGCCGGTCCTGCGGCTCACCGGCATCACCAAGCGCTTCGGCTCGCTGCTCGCCAACGACGGCATCACGCTGGACCTCGCGCGCGGCGAGGTCCTCGCGCTGCTCGGCGAGAACGGCGCCGGCAAGAGCACGCTGGTGTCCATCCTCTTCGGGCACTACGTGGCCGATGCCGGCACGGTCGAGGCCTTCGGCGCGCCGCTGCCGCCGGGCGACCCGGCGGCAGCGCTCGCCGCCGGCATCGGCATGGTCCACCAGCACTTCACGCTGGCCGACAACCTGACGGTCCTCGACAACGTGCTGATCGGCGTCGAGCCGTGGTGGCGGCCGGTGTCGCGGCGCGCGGCGGCGCGCGCCAGGCTGGTCGGCCTCGCCGAGCGCTTCGGCCTGACGGTCGATGCGGATGCGCGGGTCGGCGACCTGTCGATCGGCGAGAAGCAGCGCGTCGAGATCCTCAAGGCGCTGTACCGCGATGCGCGGATCCTGATCCTCGACGAGCCGACCGCGGTGCTCACGCCCCAGGAGAGCGAGCGGCTGTTCGCGACGCTGCGTGCCTTTGTCGCGGCCGGCCTGTCGATCGTCTTCATCTCGCACAAGCTCGGCGAGGTGCTGGCGGCGAGCCACCGCGTCGCCGTGCTGCGCCAGGGGCGGCTGGAGGCGGTGCTGCCAGCCGCGGGCACCGACGCGTCGGCGCTCGCGCGGCTGATGGTGGGGCGCGAGGTCGCGCAGCCGGTGCGTGCGGCGCGCGTGCGCCGGCCCGACGATGCCGCGGCGCCCCCGGTGCTGTCGCTGCGCGAGGTCGATGCCGCCGAGGGCGCGCGCACGCTGCTGCACCAGGTGTCGCTCGAGCTGCGCCCGGGCGAGATCGTCGCGATCGCCGGCGTCGCCGGCAACGGCCAGCAGCCGCTGGCCGAACTGCTGTGCGGGTTGCGTGCGCCGTCCTCGGGCGCGCTGCGGGTGGCCGGCGCGCCGATCGCGGCGAGCCCCGCCGCCTTCATCGCCGCGGGCGTCGGGCGCGTGCCCGAGGACCGCCACCACCTCGGCGCCATCGCCGAGGCGAGCGTCGCCGAGAACGCCGTCGCCGAGCACTACCGCTCGGCGCCGTACGCGCGCGGCGGCTGGCTGGTGCAGCGCGGCCCGATCCGCGAGGCGGCCGCGCGCATCGTCGCCGACTACGACGTGCGCTGCCGAGGGCTCGACCAGCCGATCCGCCAGCTGTCTGGCGGCAACATGCAGAAGCTGATCCTCGGACGGGTGCTCTCGCGCACGCCGCGTCTCATCATCGCCGACCAGCCCACCTGGGGCCTGGACGTCGGTGCGGTCGCCTGGATCCATTCGAAGCTGCTCGCAGCCGCCGACGCGGGCGCCGGCATCGTGCTGATCTCCGAGGAGCTCGAGGAGATCCTCGCGCTCGCCGACCGGATCGCGGTGATCTCGCACGGCCGGCTGTCGGCGGCCCGGCCCGTCGCCGACTGGACGACCGCGACCCTCGGTCTCGCGATGATGGGTGCCGACGCGAAGGAGGGCGCCGATGCGGCTCGAGCGGCGTGAGACCGCCTCGCGCACGGCGATGCTCGTGGCGCCGCTCGTGGCGGTCGCGGTCACGCTCGCGGCTTGCGCGCTGCTGGTCGCCTGGGCCGGCGCGCCGGTGGGCCGGACCTATGCGCTGCTGTTCGAGGGCGCCTTCGGCTCGCGCTTCGCGCTGACCGAGACCCTGACCCGCGCCACGCCGCTGATGCTCACCGGCCTGGCCGCCGCGGTCGCGTTCCGCGCCCGCTTCTGGAACATCGGTGCCGAGGGCCAGCTCTACCTCGGCGCGCTGGCCGCGGTCGCGGTCGGCGGGCTGCACGACGGCAGCGGCTTCGACGCGCCGCTGCCGCTGCTCTTCCTCGGCATGGTGGCGGCCGGCATGGCCGCGGGCGCCACGCTGGTCGCGGGCCCCGCGCTGCTGCGCAACCGCCTCGGCGTCGACGAGGTGGTGACCACGCTGCTGATGAACTTCATCGTGCTGCTCTTCGTCTCGTGGATGCTCGACGGCCCGATGAAGGATCCGGGCGCGATGGGCTGGCCGCAGTCGGTGGGGCTGAACCCGGAGCTCGAGTTCACCCGTCTGCTCGAGAAGTCGCGCGTGCATGCCGGGCTGCTGTGGGCGGTCGGCCTGGCGGTGCTCGTCTGGGCGGTGCAGCGCTTCACCACCTGGGGCTTCGAGTGGCGCGCGGTCGGCGCCAGCCCCGAGGCCGCGCGCTTCGTCGGCGTGCCGGTGGACCGCGTGATGCTGCGGGCCGCGCTGCTGTCGGGCGCGCTCGCGGGCCTGGCCGGCGTCTCCGAGGTGGCCGGGCGCACCGGCTACGTGACGCTCGACATGTCGCCGGGCTACGGCTATGCCGGCATCGTCATCGCGATGCTGGCCGCGCTGCATCCGCTCGCGGTCATCGCCGCCGCGGTGTTCGTGGCCGGCATGCTGGTCGGCGCCGACAGCATGAGCCGCGAGGTCGCGGTGCCCAGCTACATCGCCGACGTGATCGTGTCGGTGTCGCTGCTCGCGATGCTGGTGGCGACCATGCTCGCGCAGTACCGCATCCGGAGGCGCTGAGCATGCTGACCGACTTCGTCGACACGCTGCTGCAGGCGAACTTCTGGATCGCGGTGCTGCGCATCGCCACGCCGCTGGTGCTGGGCACGCTCGGCGTGCTGCTGTGCGAGCGCGCGGGCGTGCTCAACCTCGGCATCGAGGGGATCATGGTCGCGGGCGCGTTCGCCGGCTGGTTCGCCGCCTACCAGGGGGCGGGGCTGTGGGGCGGGGTGCTCGCAGCGGCGCTCGTCGGCGCGCTGCTCGGCGGCCTGCACGGCGTGCTGACGGTGGTGCTCGCGCTCTCGCAGCATGTCTCCGGGCTCGGCATCACGCTGTTCGCCACCAGCCTGTCGTACTACGCGTACCGGGTCGGCTTCCCGAAGGTCACCACGCCGCCGACCGTCGAGCCCTTCACCGGCATCGGGGCACCCTTCGACGCGATCCCGCTCGTCGGCCCGATCCTGGCCGCGCAGACGCCGCTCGCGCTGCTGGCCTTCGCCCTGGTGCCCGCGGTCGGCTGGCTGCTGTACCGCACGCCCGCGGGGCTGGCGCTCCGGATGGTCGGCGAGAACCCGGCCGCGGCCGAGAGCGCCGGCATCCCGGTTGCGGCCACGCGGATCGCCGCGATCGCCGCGGGCTCGGCGCTGATGGGCATGGCGGGCTCGTTCCTGACGCTCGCCGCCTTCAACGCGTTCTTCTTCAACATGGTCAACGGTCGGGGCTGGGTGTGCGTGGCGCTGGTGGTGTTCGCCTCGTGGCGACCCGGCAAGGCGCTGCTCGGCGCACTGCTGTTCGCCGGCTTCGATGCGATGCAGCTTCGCCTGCAGCAGGGCGCTGGCAGCGAGGTGCCCTACCAGCTCTGGCTGATGGTGCCGTACCTGTTGTCGATCCTGGCGCTGGTGCTGGTCGCGCGCCGTGCTGCCTATCCGCAGGCCTTGATGAAGCCGTACCGGAAAGGGGAGCGCTGAGCCATGTTCGACCTGATCGTCCGCAACGCCTCGCTGCCCGATGGGCGCACCGGCATCGACGTCGCGGTGCGCGGCGAGCGCATCGACGCGCTCGAGCCGCACGCGGTGCTGGCCGGCGCCGCCGCCCGACGGGAGATCGACGCGGCCGGGATGCTGCTCAGCCCGCCCTTCGTCGACGCGCACTTCCACATGGACGCGACGCTGTCGCTCGGCCTGCCGCGGCTGAACCAGTCGGGCACGCTGCTCGAGGGCATCGCGCTGTGGGGCGAGCTCAAGCCGCACCTGACCCAGGAGGCGATCGTCGAGCGCGCGCTCGCGTACTGCGACATGGCGGTGGCCCGCGGCCTGCTCGCGATCCGCAGCCATGTCGACACCTCGGATCCGCGGCTGCTTGCGGTCGACGCGCTGCTCGAGGTCAAGCGCCGTGTCGCGCCCTACCTCGATCTGCAGCTGGTGGCGTTCCCGCAGGACGGCGTGCTGCGCTACGAGCCGCGCCGCGACGACCCGTCGTGCACGCTCACCGCGGTCGAGCTGCTCGAGCGGGCGCTCGATCGCGGCGTCGACGTGGTCGGCGGCATCCCGCACTTCGAGCGGACGATGGAAGACGGGCGCGAGTCGGTGCGCCTGCTGTGCGAGCTCGCCGCCGCCCGCGGGCTGCGCGTCGACATGCACTGCGACGAGTCCGACGATCCGCTGTCGCGGCACATCGAGACGCTCGCCTATCACGCGCGCCGGCTCGGGCTGCAGGGCCGGGTCACCGGCTCGCACCTGACCTCGATGCACTCGATGGACAACTACTACGTGTCCAAGCTGATCCCGCTGATCGCCGAGGCGGGCGTCTCGGCGATCGCCAACCCGCTGATCAACATCACGCTGCAGGGCCGGCACGACACCTATCCGAAGCGCCGCGGCATGACGCGCGTGCCCGAGCTGATGGCCGCTGGCGTGCCGCTCGCCTTCGGCCACGACTGCGTGATGGATCCCTGGTACCCGATGGGCTCGGGCGACATGCTCGAGGTCGCCTCGATGGGCCTGCAGGTCGCGCAGATGACCGGCCAGGCCGGCATGCGGGCGTCCTTCGACGCGGTGACCGAGACACCGGCGCGCATCCTCGGCCTCGAGGGCTATGGCCTGGCCCCGGGCTGCCATGCGGACATGGTGCTGCTGCAGGCCCGCGATCCGATCGAGGCGATCCGGCTGCGCGCCACGCGGCTCGCGGTGGTGCGCCGCGGCCGGGTGGTGGCGGAGCAGCGCCCGGCGACGTCGACGCTGCATCTCGACGGGCGTCCGGGCCAGGTGGACTTCCTGCACCGTCGCTGATCCGCTCGCGCGTCGGCCATTCGGCCTGTCGGCCTGTCGACGGTCGGCGCGGCCCGTCGCCGCCCGGGGGCGGGCATCGCTGCGCTGACCCCGCGCCCTCGGGCCTGCGGCCCGAGGGTCCCCGCGAGGCGGGGGGCCGCGCCGGGCCGGCCAAAGAACTCGGCCGGCCTGCGGCCGA
>JAPLQE010000063.1 GCA_026399835.1 Burkholderiales bacterium
CCCCTGTTCGTGTCCATGCCGCGCTCCGTCATTTCGCCACCCACTGCTTGCGTCCGATCAGCCGCTGCGACAGCAGCACCGCGACCCGCTGGCCGCCGCGGAATGCCGCGTCGAGCGCCGCGCCCACCACGTCCTCGACCTCGTCGGCGGTGCTCGCACGGTGCACCGCCAGGCCCATCAGCTCGAGCGCGCCCTGGGTGGCCCGGCCCATCGGGCACTGCCACGGATTGAACTCGGCGTACTCGCCGCGCATCGTCACGAGCGTGACGAACGGGAAGTCGCCGCTCTGCAGCAGCGACAGCATGTTCACGCAGTTGCCCACGCCGCTGCTCTGCATCAGCAGCACCGCACGCTCGCCGCCGAGCCAGGCGCCCGCGGCGAGCGCCACGCCCTCCTCCTCGGTGGTGAGCACGATGCCGCGCATCTGCGGGTCGGCCTGCACGCGCCGGATCACGTGGGCATGGCCCGCGTCGGGCACATAGGCCACCTGCCGCACGCCGGCCTCCTTGAGCAGCGTGAAGATGCGTTCCTGCCAGGGCGGGGGCGCCGCCTGGGTCGTCGTCATGGGGTGTCTCCGGTATCGGTGCCACGGGTCGGCCCCGCGGCAGGGCGCCCGGGCCGATGGTAGGACGCGGCGCACGGGCCTGTCGAATCGGGACGCCGGGTCGCGGCGTGCCGCGGTTCCGACTACCCTTGCCGGCTCGAGGAGACCGTCGGCACCCGGCGGCATGGAGACAACATGAACCGCATGGACACGATCGGATTCATCGGGCTGGGCCGCATGGGGCGCGCGATGGCGGCCAACCTGCTCGCCAAGGGCTTTGCGCTGACGGTGCTCGACATCGACCCGCGCCCGGTCGGCGAGCTCGTCGGGCTCGGCGCGAAGGCGGGCACGAGCGTCGCGCAGATCGCCCGCGACTGCACGCTCGTGATCACCATGCTGCCGACCGCGGTCGAGGTCGAGCAGGTGGCCCTGGGCCCCGACGGCGTCTTCGCCAACGCCGCGCGCGGCAGCCTGCTGATGGACATGAGCACGATCGACCCGCTGGCCACCGACCGGCTGCAGGCCGCCGCGCTCGCGCGTGGGCTGTCGGTCGTCGACGCGCCGGTCGGGCGCCTCGCCGAGCACGCCGACCGCGGCGAGTCGCTGTTCATGGTCGGCGCGAGCGACGCCGACCTCGCCCGCGTGCGGCCGCTGCTCGATGCGATGGGCACGACCGTGCACCACTGCGGCGGCGTGGGCACCGGCGGGCGCACGAAGCTGGTCAACAACTTCGTCGCGGTCACGCTCACGCAGGTCAACGCCGAGGCGCTCGCGCTCTCGCAGCGCTTCGGGCTCGACATCACGCGCACGCTCGCGGTGCTGCTCGGCACCTCGGCCAACAACGGCCAGCTGCGGATGAACTTCCCGAGCAAGGTGCTGGCCGGCGACACCACGCCCGGCTTCACCATCGACCTGGCGCACAAGGACCTCGCGCTGGTGCTGGGCGCGGCGCATGCCGCGCGCGTGCCGATGCCGGTGGCGGCCGCGGTGTTCGAGTCGTTCAGCCTGGCGCGCGCCGGCGGCTACGGCGGCATCGACTTCTCGGGCATCGCCGATGCGAACTGCGACGTCGCGAAGATCGAGCGCGCGCGCGTGCCGAAGGGCTGGACGCCGGGCTGAGCGCAGCGGGCGCTGCGCCCGCCTCGTTCATCGCCTCGCCGCGTTCAGCGCGCCGCGGCCACCAGCTTCAGCACCGCGTCGGCGAACATCTCCGGCACCTCCTGCGGCATGTTGTGCCCCACGCCCGGCACCACCGCATGGGTGCGGGGCCCGCTGAAGCGGTGGCCGTGCTGCGCGGCGGTGGCGGGCGGGCGCACGCCGTCGTCGGCGCCGTCGAAGGTCAGCACCGGCACCGTGATCGGCGGCTGCGCGGCGAGGCGGCGCTCGATGTCCGCCACCGCCGGATCGCCCGGCACCAGACCGAAGCGGTGGCGGTACGAGTGGATCACCACGTCGACGAAGTCGGGGTTGTCGAAGGCCGCGGCGCTGCGCGCGAAGGTGGCATCGTCGAAGCGCCAGGTCGGCGACCAGGTCTCCCACAGCAGCCGGCACACCGCGCGCCGGTCGCGCGCCAGGCCCGCGCGGCCCCGCTCCGAATGGAAGTAGTACTGGTACCAGAGGCTGCGCTCGTTCAGCGGCGTGTCCGGCACCATCGCCCGTGCGATGTCCTGGATGTTGTAGCTGTTGAACGAGACCAGGCCCGCGCAGCGCTCGGGCCAGAGGGCGGCGACCACGCAGGCGGCGCGCCCGCCCCAGTCGTAGCCGGCGAGCACCGCGCGCGGGATCGCCAGCGCATCCATCAGTGCGAGCAGGTCGGCGCCGAGCGCGGCCTGCTCGCCGGAGCGCGGCACCGCGTCGTCGACGAAGCGCGTCGGGCCGAAGCCGCGCAGGGATGGCACCACGACGCGGCAGCCCGCCGCGGCCAGGCGCGGCGCGACCTCGGCGTAGGCATGGACGTCGTACGGGAATCCGTGCATCAGCAGCACCGGCGGGCCGTCCTGCGGGCCTGCGGCGTGGAAGGCGACATCGAGCACGCCGGCGCGCACGGTCTGCAGCGGGGCGAAGGGGGACGGGTGGGTCATCGGTGGTGTCGGGGCAGGTGGGCGCGTCGTGCCGCGATCGTACGTGCGCCCGGGCCGATCCGGTTCCGGGACGGGTAGAGTCGCGGAACCCGACCCCACCCGGACCCCTCGCGATGACCCCCCGTTTCCCCGGCACCCGTGCGCTGTCGTGCGCCGCCCTCGGCCTGCTCTGCGCGCTGGCCGCCCCCGGTGCGCGGGCGCAGGCCGCCTTCGAGAACCGCTTCACCGGCGAGCTGGGCCTGGGCGTCTACCTCAAGCGCGGCATGATCAACCAGGTCGGCGGCTCGGTGCTGGTGCTGCCCTACGTCTACGGCGACTACGGCCGATTCTTCGCACGCGTGGACACCTTCGGCGTGAAGACGCTGCCGCTGGGTGCCGGCCACCTCGAGCTGGTGGCGCGCGTGAACACCGAGGGCTTCGACGCCGACCGCAGCGGGCTGCGCGGCGTGGGCGACCGCCGCAACCCGGTGCCGATCGGCGTCGGCACGATGCAGCGCACCCCGATCGGCGCCTTCTTCGCCTATGCGACCTACGACGTCACCTCGGGCGGCGCGCTGCTCGAGGCCACCTGGGGCGGACGCTTCGAGGCCGGACCGGTGACGTTGTACCCGCTGCTCGGCCTGGAGTACCGCAGCAGCGCCTACGTGCAGCACCTGTACGGCATCGACGCCTCGCAGGCGGCCGCGAGCGGCTATGCCGCCTATGCGCCGGGCGGCTCGACCACCGCCATGGCGGGGCTGGCCGCGACGATGCCGATCTCGGGCCCCTGGGCGCTGCAGTTCCAGTGGCGGCACCGCTGGTTCGACAAGGCGATCACGGCGAGCCCGATCGTCAACGAGCGCGGGCTCGACAGCGGGCACGTGGCCCTCACCTACGAGTTCAGGTAGGGCACGGGGCCGCAGTACGCGGCCCGTGCGCCCCGTGCGCCCCGCGGGCCGCGTTCAGCCCTGCTGCGCGGCCAGCGCCGCCTGCGCCTGGCGCTTGCCCATCGTGCGCAGCGCGGCGATCGCCTGCAGCTGCCCGGCACGCGGCGTCGCCTTCTCCTGTTCCCAGTTGTAGACCGACTGGCCGCTGACGCCGAGCAGCCGGCCCAGGGCCTCGGCGGACAGGCCCAGGCGCAGCCGGTGCGCCTGGAAGCCCTTGGCCGACCAGCGCACCGCGGGTGCGTCGGGCGCGGGCGCATCGGGCGCCGCGGCCCGGGTCCGGGGTGCACGGCGCAGCGCCGCGTTCGCCTGCTCGAGCGCCTTCACCTGGCGCTTGAGCGCCGCGATCTCGCGCCGGTGCTGCGTCGAGGCCTTGCGGATCGCCTCGGTCTGGACGCGGATCTCCTTGCGTGCGATCCGCTGGATCTCGGCCTTGAGGGCGGTGGCGATGTCGGGCATGCGGGTCCGGGAGGAGGGCGGGGCGTCGGGGCGGGCCGGCGAAGCGGGCATTCTCTCAGGGCGCCTCGCCGGGGATGCCGGTTTCGACGCGATCCGCGGGCGCGGGTCGCCCCCGCGCAACACGCGGCCGCTCAGCCCGGTGCGTCGGCGGCGTCCAGCACCATGGCCGCGCCCGGGACGTGGGCCACCATCAGCGGCCGGATCGCCTCGAGCAGCGCGGCCGTGCAGCGGCTGGCCGCCCGCATCGACGGCGGATCGCGCTTGAAGGTGTGCACGACCGGGCCCCAGTGCCAGGCCTTGTCCTCGGTGGCGCGCGACGGCGCCACCAGCTGGAACTGGTCGAAGTCCGGCAGCTCGCGGACCACCGGGTCGAGCTGCTCGCGCAGCGGCAGCGGCGCCATCCGCCCCGCGGCATCGGCCAGCCCGGACAGCCAGGCGGGCAGCGGGTCGGCGTCGGTCGCCCGGACCGCCACGATCGCCCGCAGGTAGGCCCGCTCGCCGCCGCGCAGCCCCAGGCGCAGCCAGAGGCGGCGGCCGCCGACCTTGCCCAGCGGCAGCCTCAGCCCGTCGGTGCTCGACAGCTCGAGCAGCGGGTAACGCGCCCTCAGGTGATCCCGGATGGCTTCGTTGACGGTGGTGAACTGGTCGGCCATGGGTCGTGTCGGGCGGGTCGGTCGGGCCCCGGGCCGAAGGCCAGGGTGGCCGGGAGTGTAGTCCCCCCGGGCGGACCGGCCGCGCGGGCCGCCGGGCGGCACGGCCGCACGGGCCGCCCGATGGCGGCGCCGCGGCCCGCGCTCGGTGGCGCTCGGTGGCGCTCAGTGGTGCCCGGTGGTCGGCCCGGTGTCGGGAAACAGGCTCGCCGCGCCGCGCCGTCCCGCGACCGGATCGAGCGTGCCCGGACGCGCCTGGCGCGGCGCATCGCCCTCGATGCGGCAGTGCCCGAGCACCGTGCCGGCGGCGGTGTGCAGCCCGATCGTCACCACCTCGTGCACCGCCCCGCCCGCCTCGCCCGCGACCAGGCTCTCGACGATGTGGACCGCCAGGTCCGGCAGCGGCAGCCCCTTGCGGCGGAAGTCCTCGCGGATGACCCCGCCCTCGTCGAGCAGCGCCTGCACCACCGGCGCGAACTTCGCGCGCATCGCGTCCGACGCCTGGAGTGCACGCATCAGGTCCTCCATCTCGACCACCGACCCGAGCAGCGTGTCGCCGCCCAGGCGCACCGCGAACAGCGAGGGTCCGACCGCGCCGTGCCGGTTGTAGTTCTCGACGGCGATGCCGGCGAAGTAGTCGTACAGGTCGCGCAGCTGGGCGTCGGTCGGGGCGCGGGCGGCGTCGGTCATGTCGGGGTCCGGGGGACGGTGTCCGGAAGGCGGAAGGCGGCCACCGTAGACGGGCGCGGCGCGGGCGTCAAACGACGGTGCGCCGCCGGTCACGCCACGAGCCGCGTGCAGGTGCCGCCTCGCGCGACCACCGCCCCGCGCTTGACCACCACCCGGTCCATCGGCCGCGATACCACCGCGTCGGTCACCGTCTCGCCGGGCACGATCAGCAGGTCGGCGGCGCAGCCCGGCTCCAGGCCGTAGCCGTCGATGCGCATCACGTCGGCGCCGCCGCGCGTGCAGGTGTGGAACGCGAGTGCGACGTCCTCGTCGCGGCGGAAGTTGTTGCGCAGCCCGACGAACATCGCGCGCTCGAGCATGTCGCCGTTGCCGTACGGGCTCCAGGTGTCGCGGATGCCGTCCGAGCCGGAGCACACGCGGATGCCCGCGGCCAGCAGGCGCGCCACCGGCGGCGCCGGGCGGGCCGCCGGACCCGTCGTCATGATCGCGACGTCGAGCTCGGCGAGCTGCGCGATCAGCGGATCGACCAGGTCGCGGTCCGGCGCCCCGAGGCAGAACGCATGGCTCACCGTGACCTGCCCGTGGAGTCCGAGCGCGCGGATGCGCTCGAAGATCAGCTCGAGCGAGAACGCGCCCATCTCGCCGGGCTCGTGCAGGTGGATGTCGATCGGCCGGCCGTGCTTCTGCGACAGCGCGAACACCGCGTCCAGATGGGCCTTCGGGTCGCGGTCGATCGCGCACGGATCGAGGCCGCCCACCACCTCCACGCCCATCGCGAGCGCGCGGTCCATCAGCTCGAGCGTGCCCGGCCGGCGCAGCAGTCCCGACTGCGGGAAGGCGACCCGGTCGATGTCCAGCGGGCCCTTGAGCGCGCGCTCGTGGTCGATCTTGTCGATGATCCGCGGCCCCGCGCCGTGCGGATGCCAGCCCATGCCGAGCAGCGTCTTGTCGAGGTGCGTGTGCGCCTCGACGAAGCCGGGCAGCGCGAGCTTGCCGGCGGCGTCCTCGACCGGCACGCCCGGCGCCGACAGGCCGGGGGCGCGCTCGACGATGCGGCCGGCGCGGATCAGCAGGTCGGTCGCGGGGCCGCCCAGGGGGCGGGCGTTGCGGATGAGCAGGTCGGCGGTCATGGGTCGGTCCTCGGGGGCGATCGTCGCGACGGCCGCTGTCGGCCTCGTCTGATATAGTGCATATGCAACGATTGCATATGCAAGTGAATGGACCCCGAGGACAGCCCATGGACATCGAAGCAGTCATCGAGCAGTGGGAGGCGGACGAGGCCCGCGTGCGCGCCCGCCTGGCCGATCCCGGTACAGCGTCGCCGGCTCAGCTCGCGGGCCGCACCGGTCTGCAGGTCTTCGAGGCGATCTTCGCCGGCGAGCTCCCGCAGCCCCCGATCGGCGAGACGCTCGACTTCGTGCCGATCCGCATGGCGCCGGGCGAGGCGGTGTTCCAGGGGCGCCCCCGGCCACGCCACTACAACCCGCTGGGCACGGTGCACGGCGGCTGGTTCGCCACCCTGCTCGATTCCGCGGTCGGCTGTGCCGTCCACGCCGGTCTGCCGGCGGGCAAGGGCTACACCACGCTCGAGCTGAAGGTGAACATGGTGCGGCCGCTCACCGACGCGGTCCCGATGGTGCGGGCCGAGGGCAAGGTGATCCACACCGGGCGTCAGGTCGCGACCGCGGAGGGGCGCATCGTCGGCCCGGACGGCAAGCTCTACGCGCATGCCACCACCACCTGCCTGATCTTCGACCAGCGCGCACCGGGCTGACGTCTGGGGGGAAGGCGGACGGCGGTCCCGTCGCACCCTCAGAGCCCGCGCGCCCCCGAGGCGAGGAATCCGCCGTCCACCGGCATCGCGATGCCGCTGACGTACGACGCATCCTCGGACACCAGGTACATCACCGCCGACGCGATCTCGCCGGTGGTCCCGTAGCGTTCCGCGGGGATCGCCCGCGCGTATTCCTCGCGGAACCGGTCGGTGTGCAGCACGCGCGTCATCGGCGTGTCCACCGGCCCGGGGCAGACGGCATTCGCGGTCACGCCGTGCTCGGCGAGTTCCACCGCCATCTGCCGCGTGAGCGCGATCACCGCGCCCTTGGAGGTGCCGTACGCGGTGCGGCCCGTGCCCACCGCGCGCAGGCCGGCGACCGAGGCGATGTTGACGATCCGGCCCCAGCCCTCGCGCACCATCATGCGCGCCGCATGCTGCGCGCAGAGCAGCGTGCCGGTGACGTTGACGTTCATCGTCGCGACGAAGTTCTCGAGCGGGAACTCGAGGAAGGGGAACACCTTGGCGATGCCGGCGCAGTTGACCAGGATGTCGCAGCGCCCGTCCTCGGCCGCCACCCGCGCGAAGGCCTCGGTCACCGAGGCCGCGGTGCCCACGTCCAGATGCAGCGCCGCGGCCCGCCCGCCCTGCGCGCACAGCGCGGCGGCGTGCGCCTCGGCCGCGGGCAGGTCGATGTCCGCCACCCGCACGGTGACGCCCGAGGCCGCCAGCCTGCGGCAGATCTCGGCGCCGATGCCCTGCGCGCCGCCGGTGACCACCGCCACGCGGCGCACGGTCCGATCGTCGTTCGCATCCATGTCTCGTCCCTCGTCGCTCGTAATCACACCACCCGATCCTTGAATCCCTGCGCCTGCGGCAGCGTCGCCGCGAACGACGGCCGCTCGGAGATCCGGGCGAACCGGTCCGCGAGCGCCGGATGCCGCAGCGCCCAGTCGAAGTCCGGCAGGTGCAGGTCCAGGTAGCCGAGCGCCGAGCCGACCGCGAGGCGTGCGTCGATGTCGGCCGGCCGCAGCGGCGGCTCGGGATGCTTCGCCTCCAGCCATTCGAGGATGAAGCTGGACTCGAACACCGCCTCGCCGTCGTCCAGGATCAGCACCGGGATCTTGCCGAGCGGGTTGTAGGCGGGCGCGCTCGCGTCGGCGTCCCACGGGACCTCGGTGAGCAGCTCGAACCGCAGCCCCTTCTCGGCGAGCGCGATGCGGACCTTGCGGGCGTAGGGGCTGGGGGTGGCGCTCAGCAGCTTCATCGCGGTGCTCGCGGTGGGGCCTTCAGCCCTTCGGGAAGTCGGTGGCGGCGCCGATCTCGCGCCAGGCCTCGACCTCGGCGCGGATCGCCTCGAGCCGGTCGACGACCGCGTCGATGCCCCAGGCGCCGAGCACCACGTGACGCGGCGCCGGATCGGTCTCGGTGATCCGGACCATGACCTCGGCCGCGCGGACCGGGTCACCCGCCTGGGTGCCGCTGTTGCCGGCGGTAGTCTTCATGCGCACGCCCGCGGTGTCGGCGTAGTCGGCGATCCGGTTCGGCGTCTGCTTGAGCGATCGCCCTGCCCAGTCGGTGCGGAACGGCCCGGGCGCGACGCAGGTGACCTTGACGCCCAGCGGCCCGAGCTCCGCTGCCAGCGCGTCCGACCAGCCCTCGACCGCATGCTTGCTCGCGGCGTAGTAGCCCGAGCCGGGGTAGCCGATGAAGCCCGCCACCGAGGTGACGTTGAGGATGTGGCCCGAGCGCCGGGCCCGCATGCCGGGCAGCACCGCGCGGGTCATCGCGAACAGTCCGAAGACGTTCGCGTCGAACTGCGCGCGGATCTCGGCCTCCTCGCCTTCCTCGGCCGCTGCCTGGTAACCGTAGCCGGCGTTGTTGACGAGCACGTCGATGCGGCCGAAGCGCGCCTCGGCGGCCTGCAAGGCCGCGGTGATCTGCGCCGCGTCGGTGACGTCGAGGTCGAGCGCCAGGACGCGGTCCTCCGCCCCGAGCGCGAGGTCCGCGACCCGCGAGGCGTCGCGTGCCGTGACCACGGCGCGCCCGCCGCGCGCGAGGACGAGCGCCGCCAGCTCCCGGCCGAAGCCGCTCGAGCAGCCGGTGATGAACCAGACGGGGGCCGTCGGTGAAGTCATGTCTGTCGGGCTCGTGAGTGCGCGGATCGCGCTCCACTATACGAGGGCGCGGACGGCGTGGGCATTTCGACGGGCAGGCCCCGGAATCGGCCCGGGACGCCGTGTTCAGGCGTCCGTGCGGATCCGCGCGCCCGGTGCCGGCGTCAGCGGCTGGCGGGCAGCGAGCAGCTCGCGCAGGCCATGGCGCGGCGAGAAGCGGGCGTCGAGCGCACGGGCCCGCGCCTCGAGCGTGGCGGCATCGAGCGCCGGTCCGCGGCGCGTGATCAGCACCACGTTGCTGCCGTCGCCGTAGGTCTCGTGGTGTCCGAAGACCGCCTCGGTCGTCAGCAGCGCGTCGCCCAGCGCCTGCGAGTGCGGCTCGATGTTGAGCGCCATCGCGCCGCCCGGGGCGAGCCGGTCGCGGATCGCCTCGTAGAACTGGCGTGTCGTCAGGTGCCGCGGCCGATCGCCCGCCCGGTGCCCAGTGCGCCGAGCGCGCCGAACACGTGTCGTCGGACGCGTGCGTGGAGCGCGGATCGGGGCGAGGTCAGGCGTGTCGGTCGCATCGGGTTTGCGCAAGAGGCTTCAGATGCCTGTCGGGCTCGTGCCATCCGAAGCGCGTTCTCCGGGAGATCGAAACATGCGCCCGGTCGCCCCGTCCATCGCTACAGTACGCTTGAACGCATCGACCCTCCAGGCGGCAGCTTCCGCGCACCCCTGCACGCCACGCGTTGCGTTGCCGTCGTGACGGCGTGGTTCATGCGGCGCAATGAACTCCGAATGACACTCCGATGAACCCTGTGATCTTCCGACGCTGCACCTGGGCTGCCCTGGTGCTGGCAGCCAGCGCTGCGCTGGCGCAGCCCGCTGCACTGGCCGAGCGCTACAGCCCCATGCCAGCCAGTGCCGATGGCATCGGCAAGCGCTACATGGGGCGCGAGATCTCGGCGGTGATGGGCTGGCAAGGCGCAGCATGGCTCGAGCGCGAGGAACGTGACCGCGAAGAGCGTACCGACCAGCTGCTGGCCGCTCTGGCGCTGCAGCCCGGCATGGTCGTGGCCGACATCGGCGCCGGCACCGGTTACCTCTCGCGGCGCATGGCACCGGCGGTGATGCCGGGCGGCAAGGTCTGGGCCGTCGACGTGCAGCCCGAAATGATCAGCCTGCTGCAGGCAGGCGCCAAACGCAGCGGCCTGACGCAGATCGAGGCGCGGCTCGGCGCGGTCGACGACGTCAGGCTGCCCCCTGCGTCGGTGGACCTCGCGATCATGGTCGACGTCTATCACGAGCTGGCCTACCCGTACGAGGTGATGGCCAGCGTGCTGAAGGCCCTCAAGCCCGGCGGCCGTGTCGTCTTCGTCGAGTACAAGGCCGAGGACCCGCGCGTGCCCATCAAGACGCTGCACAAGATGAGCGAGGCGCAGATCAGGCGCGAGGCCGCCGTCTTCGCGCTGGACTGGGAGCGCACCGTGAGCACGCTGCCCTGGCAGCATGTGGTGGTGTTCCGCAAGCGGGGCTGAGCCCGCGCGGCTCCACCCGCAAGGGCGTGTGCGGCTGGCGAAGGCCCGAACGCGGGGCACTGGCGGCACAACGCGGGCCAACCTTAGCGACATCACGGGCGCAACGCAGAGCAGGCACTTGGCGCGAAAGCCGCACCGCAACTCGTTTCGTCGGTTCCCGAATGCGTTGAATTGCCCCGGCGCGGCGACGTGCAAACCGGTGGTCCGGCAGGTGTTGATTCGCTCGGGAGGATGACCACCCTCGCCGTCGTTGGGCCTTCTCGGTTTCCGGGAGCGCTCATCGTGCATAGGGCGGTGAGTCAAGTACGCGCGGCCTTGTCGCTCGGCGAATGCAGGCAGATGCCCGCGATCCTGGATGGCCGCTGACCAAGAGGCCGCTTTGCAGCGGTTGCTGCCGCTAGAGGACGGCCGGCGAATGCACTCGGACTAGCAACAAGGAGACTTGACCTCGCGATTGGCGCTGATTCGGTTACTGGAGAATTGTGGTGCTCGGCTAGGAAGGCAGGAAGTCCCGTCCACTCCGCCACAAACCTAGCAACCTCGTCGCCGGCGAGCTGCGAGGTGCCGAATACCGCGAACCGTCTCGAGTGCAGGACTTCTGCGCCCTGCCTTTAAATGATCCTGCTACTTAGTTGACCGTGCGTGGTGCGCGATGTGCAGTGCGACAATCCACGACATCAACCATATCGAAGGACCGCCCACTCGGCGGTGTCGGCGACGGAAGACATGGCGCGACACTTGAAGTCGCGCTCGATGGCCAGGTGCCGCTGCATGAGGAGCGTCCGCATGGGGCCGTCCGTGAAGAGCACGTCGCAGTAGGAGAGCGCAGCCTCCGCGTGGTGGAAGTCGAATAGGTCGTTCGGATCCAGCTTCTGCGCGCGATTCCAGCGCAGGGCAGCGTGTAGCAGCGCACTGATGTGCAACGTACGGAGGGCGCGCTTGCCGACGGGCTTTCGCAAGGCAGCTCGCAGCAAACCGAGGCACTGCTTGATATCCGTCTCCCGCTCGTCAGCCGATGGCTGAATGTCCGGGCCAAGTGTCTTTTTGGCCATGTCATGGAGCACATCTGCAGCGATCGGAGCAGCGAGTTCTAGGACTCCATTGATCTCGTCTCGATAGACCTGCGCGAAGCTCTTCATCGATTGCGCATGAGCCGCGTTGTCGCGATTCAACCGGTTCGCCAAGTCGGCGTACGGTGAATTGAAAGGCCAGGTACTACCGATGGTGCCGACCATCGTTTCCAGAGGGACCTCCCAAAGGTGGTCGAAGAATGCCTTCTGGATCACGACTTGCTCATCTTCCGGGAACGCGGTGGCCGCCGGGTGCTGGATGCCCAGGATGTACGGGACCTTGGTCCAGACCAGATGTTCCAACGGATGCATGCTTCGACCGGCGCCGGCTTGGAAGAAGTGCGCCACCTCCGTCGCGACACGCGTCGGTTCCGGACTAAGCGTGACGCCCAGGCTCAGTTCGTCGATTAGCTCAGCGGTAGCCTTCCGCGTGGTCGGGTCTGTCTGCTTCATCAATTCGAGAAACAGCGCATCGCTGACCGGGCAGATCAACCGGCCGGCAGCTACTCCCGCGGTCAGACCTGCCAGCAGATCCGTTGTGCCTTGCGGGCTCGGGGAGTTCGTGCGCGCTGCGCGCAAGTGGATCCAGAAGCACTTGTCGAGGTAGACGCGTTCTCGTGCCATCACCCATTTGCCGAGCTCGATGACCCGGCGTCGAACATGCTCGTCGACGGAGATATCGGGCGTGGCGCGGTGAAACGCGAAGGTGTCGGCGATGTTGGAGGTGGTCACGGGACCGCTTCGTTCCACGGCGGGCACTTCGTCACGCCGGCCTTTGGCCAAGCCGACTGAGCGGCCCGGAGCATTCCGACGCGGGGCCGCTACAAAGCATGCGCGCGCCCTTTGGGAAAGAAGCCAGGGTACTGTACAGGTATCCATGCTCCTCCTCGGATTTCACTTTCATCCTTCATTTCATCGTGCGTTGAAGGGCGGGTTCCGGATGAAAGCTTGACAATTTCAGTCAGAACAGTATCTTCACAGTATGCTGAAACATTCTGATGCGATGAAATCTCTGGAAGGAGATGCCGCACAGGCCCTGAAGGGCCTGCTCGAGCAGGTGCCGGTCGTCAAGGTGGTTGGCATCGAGCAGGAGTCCGCCGGCTCCGATCATCGTAAGGTCGACATCGTGGCGCATGTCGAAGTGTCCGGGCAGCGGCATCTCCTGGTCTGTGAGGTGAAGTCCAGCGGCCAGCCGCGGCACGTCCGGATGGCCGTCCTCCAGTTACGCAACTTCCTAGCGCATCAAGAGCAGCAGGCCACGCCGGTCTTCATTGCGCCTTACCTGTCGCCGGAGGCTCAAGCCCTGTGCCGCGAAGAGTCGGTGGGCTATCTCGACCTTGAAGGCAATGCCCGCCTGCTGTTCGACTCGGTCTTCATCGAGCGGACGGTGGCGAGCAAGCCGGCCGCTGAGCGACGGGAGTTCAAGTCGTTGTTCAAGCCGAAGTCGGCTCAGGTATTGCGGGTGATGCTTGTCGATCCCGGCAAGGCGTGGCGCGTTACGGAACTCGCAAAGAGCGCGGAAGTCAGCCTCGGCCACGTCAGCAACGTGCGCACCGGTCTGCTCGACCGCGAATGGGCGAAAGTGTCTGCCGAAGGCCTGTTCCTGTCGGACCCGGACGCACTGCTGGACGCATGGCGCGAGGCCTACGAGCCTCCGGCTGGCAAACGCATAAGCTTCTACACGACCCTGCACGGTGGCGCTTTCGAGGAGGCGGCTAGGCGGGTACTCGGTTCGGCCTCGTCGACGAGGCATGCAGCATTTGCTTCGTTCTCGGCAGCCCACTGGCTGGCGCCGTTCGCGCGGACGGGAACTCAGTATCTTTATGCGGACGAGGTTGGCGTTGACGCCCTTCGCACCGGGCTCAGTCTGACGTCGGCTTCTAAGGGTGAAAACGTCGTGGTGACCGTGCTCAAGGATCCAGTCCTGCTTCAGGACACGGTCGAGTCGGCCCCGGGCGCCGTCTGCACCAGTCCGCTCCAGACCTATCTCGACCTGTCGGTTGCCGGCGAACGTGGTCGGGAGGCGGCGGACCATCTGCGCCGCGAGAAACTGACATGGCTGACATGACGCCGAACGAACCACAGTCCGCCGCCGACTACGACGAGCGGGCCACTGCCGCTGTGAAGGCGGTGCTGGTCGAGATCGGCCAGATCCTGGGGAGTTTTAAGGGCAAGTTCGCGATCGTCGGCGGCGCAGTGCCATGGCTGTTGCTCGGGAACGAGGACATGCCGCACGTCGGCACACTCGATGTGGATGTCGGGTTGGACGCAGCAGCCCTCGGCGACGGTGAGTACGCCACGCTCATCGACGCGCTCCGTGGGCACGGCTACCACCAACGCGAGGGGCTTCGACGCTTCCAGCTTGTGCGCCAGGTGGCCCCGGCCGATGGGGCAGGACATATCGATGTCATCGTCGACTTCCTGATGCCTCGGGATGCCGAGATCGTCAAGAACGTGCCGCCCTTGGTCAGCGACTTTGCGGTTCAGCGAGCCGACGGCGCAGATCTGGCCCTTCGCTTCTATCAGCTTGTGGCGATCACCGGCCCGATGCCCGCCGGCGGGACGAACCGCGTCGAGATCGCCGTGTGCTCGATCCCGGCACTTCTTGCCATGAAGGGGCATGCGATCCAGGGGCGCTACAAGCAGAAGGACGCCTATGACATCTACTACTGCGTCAGGAACTATCCGGGAGGCCCGGAGGCACTGGCCAGAGACTGCCAACCTCTTCTCGACCACGCCAGCGGCGTAGACGGATACCGCTTCATCGCAAGCAAGTTCGATGTCGCAGAAGGGTTCGGGCCGACGTGCGTGCGCCGATTCGTCGAGGACACGAAGATCCTGGGCGAGCGGACGCCGGATCAATGGCAGCAAGACGCCTTCGGCCAGGTCGACGCTTGGTTGCGGGCCCTCGGGATGCGAGGCTGAGCGCAATGCTTGCAGCGGCTCATATTCGCAAGCTGACCATCCGGCGGTTCCGGGGGCTCGAGAAATTCGACTGGTTACCCACGGCGGGAATAAACATCATCCTTGGAGGAGGCGACGTCGGCAAGACGACAGTGCTGGAGGCCATCGCCCTGCTGTTGAGCCCATCTAATGCCGCAGTAGTGTCCGAATCGGACTACTGGCTACGAGACAGCTCGAAGGAGTTCGAGATCGAAGCTGTCATGGCTCTCCCCGATTCCATCGGGGTCAGCACGCAGCACACGTTCTCCTGGCCATGGGCATGGAGCGGCGAAGATGCTATCGCCCCGCCGACGGCGGACGATGGAGATGACAAAGGCTATCTTGAGCACGCAGTGTTCGATCTGTACAAGCTTGACGGCGTTGCGAACAGTTCTTGGGACGACGATATCCAAGCCCGCCTGCGGGTCGTCGTCAAGTTCGTCAAGGATGCCGTGAAGATCCTCGAAAGCAAAGGAGTACCCGACGAATTGCCGCTGCGTATTCGGGACAGGCACGGCCCGATGCTGGAAACGATCTATGACCACATAGCCGGCCTGATCTTTGAAGTGATCTTCGCGGCCTCAGCGGTGACCAAGCCGTACGACCACTGTTGGTGGATCCAACACAATTCTGTATGGGGCGAGTTGTTCAACTTCCATAGTCTTAGTGGAGACGCAGGCAAGGTTGTCAAATTCAAGGTTCGCCGGTTGCTCTATGACGAGGTCGCTCGGATGAATGACTTTGCCAATTTCAAGGGCGCCAAAATCATTGGCTTCTGCTTGAACGTCATGGGCTTGACGGTCAGGACCGACAACTACGATAAGGACAGCCGGGCGCTTCAGAAGGCGGTTCTGCGTTGGACAAGAAAGAACTACGTCTGGCTGCACGAACAGGCCCCGCGCGTAGCCGGCGCTTGTCTTGTCGACGGCATGTCGTACGACCCAGAGAACCGACGACTTGTGAAGACGTATCCGGCGGTGGGCTTGCGGCGTGAGCCGCACTACGTCTATCTCGACCTCGACCCTGCACCGGAGAACGCAGTCGGCCCAACCGCGGCAGCTTGAACTGCGAGCCCGGGCGAGCGGTTGAAGTCTGATGCGTGCTGCGGGGGGGGGGCCAGAATTTCTGGCTGCATGAAAGGTCGATCGGTAGTCAGTACCGCGCGGATCGCACCGACGCACTCGAAAAGCTCGGCCTCGCATCGCTGCCATCAGTGCGTCTGAGCCTTCGTTGATCTCGGCGGCGAACGAAGGCGTACTGCCTGCGACGTGAAGTCGCCCTTCTGGGCTTGATGGCGGCAGCCGCTCCCAAACATTCTGCCGACAATGTGGCAGAGATCGAGCGGGAGGACGCGCAAGCCTAGAGGCGCGACGCCTAGTCATCACCTTGTGGACCGCTGCTTGCGCGGATCTGCTCTCCTGAGACAGGCCCGAGAAGCAAGCCATTGGTGCGGTGCAGCAAGGTGCGCGGAAGACTGCTCGTCGGGTTGACAGACTTCGTCTTTCCTCGACGGACTCGGTTTGTTCTCATCAACCTGCGCGTTGCAGTGGAGTGGCTCGCTGCGGCGCAGCATTAGAGCGTGGTCTCTAGAACTCTGGCCTGTGACGGGCGCATTGCTTGAGACATGACTCCGATGCGCAATCATTCCTGCTGCTACCGAGAAATCGAGTTTGAACTGCGCGCGAAATACACAGCTGCGGCTCGCAGCGGACCGCCCTGCTGGTGTAGCGGGCGCCTCGCAAGTCCTCGAAGTCGAGTGCCGCTGCCCGCGGCGCAGCCGACAAGAGCTCGTTCCAGACGCAATTTGGCTATGAAATTGAGGCGCACCGCCAGCAAACAGGCGACAGACCTAAATGCGCCCCGACAGACCTTAATGCCACGGATCACACGTCACCGCGAACGGGACCCCCTCACTCCACCGTCACGCTCTTCGCCAGATTCCTGGGCTTGTCCACGTCCGTCCCCCGCGCCAGCGCGACGTGGTACGACAGCAGCTGCAGCGGCAGCACGTGCAGGATCGGCGACAGCGGCCCCGCGTGGTCCTGCAGGTTGATCACGTGCACGCCGTCGGAGGGCTCGATGCGCGTGTCGCGGTCGGCGAAGACGAAGAGCTCGCCGCCGCGGGCGCGCACTTCCATCAGGTTGCTCTTCAACTTCTCGATCAGCGCATCGTTCGGCGCGACCACCACCACCGGCATCGAGGTGTCGACGAGCGCGAGCGGCCCGTGCTTGAGCTCGCCCGCGGCGTAGGCCTCGGCGTGGATGTAGGTGATCTCCTTGAGCTTGAGCGCCCCTTCCATCGCGATCGGGAAGTGGATGCCGCGGCCGAGGAACAGCGCGTGATGGCGCGGCGCGAAGTGCTGGGCCCAGGCCTTGACCTCGGGCTCGCAGGCGAGCACGCGGTTCAGCGCCGCGGGCAGGTGGCGCAGCGAGACGAGCAGCTCGCGCTCGCGCGCGGGCTCGAGGCGGCCGCGCATCTTGGCCAGCACCAGGGTCAGCACGAAGAGCGCGGCGAGCTGGGTGCTGAACGCCTTGGTCGAGGCGACGCCGATCTCGGGGCCGGCGCGCGTGAGGAAGCGCAGCTTGCTCTGGCGGATGAGCGCGGACTCGGGCACGTTGCAGATGGTCAGCGTGTCGGTCATGCCGAGCGACTTCGCATGCTGCAGCGCGGCCAGCGTGTCGGCGGTCTCGCCCGACTGCGAGATGGTCATCACCAGCGTCCCGTCGAGCGGCACGGAGTCTCGGTAGCGGTACTCGCTCGCGATCTCGACGGACACCGGCACGCGGGCGATCGACTCGATCCAGTACTTGGCGACCATGCCGGCGTGGTAGCTGGTGCCGCAGGCGAGGATCAGCAGCTGCTTCGTGCGGCCGAACACCTCGGCGGCGTCGGCACCGAAGAGGCCGGGCGAGATCGACGCCGCGCCGGTGACCATCTCGAGCGTGTTGGCGATGGCGCCGGGCTGCTCGAAGATCTCCTTCTGCATGTAGTGCGAATACATGCCCAGCTCGACGGCGTCGGCCGAGAGCTGGCTCACGACGATGGGCCGCTCGACCGCCGCACCGTCGGCGTCGACGATGCGGTAGCCGTCGGTGCGGATCTCGACGACGTCGCCTTCCTCGAGGTAGGTCACGTGCTTGGTGACCTGCAGCAGCGCGGAGGTGTCGGAGGCGAGGAAGTTCTCGCCGCGCCCGCTGCCCTCGTGGCCGACGCCGAGCAGCAGCGGCGAGCCGCGGCGCGAGCCGACGACGGTGTGGGGCTCGGCGGTGCTGACCACCGCGATCGCGTAGGCGCCGTGCAGGCGGCGCACCGCCTGCTGGACGGCCTCGAACAGCCTGGCGCCGTCACGGACCAGCGAGTGCACCAGGTGCGCGATGACCTCGGTGTCGGTCTCGGACTGGAAGACGTAGCCGCGCTCGCGCAGCTCGGCACGCAGCGCCTCGTGGTTCTCGATGATGCCGTTGTGCACGACCGAGACCTGCATGCCCGCGCCGTCGGAGTAGTGCGGATGCGCGTTGGTCTCGGTGACGCCGCCGTGCGTGGCCCAGCGGGTGTGGGCGATGCCGGTGGGCGCATCCGAGTGCTGCTCGCGGGTGCGGGCCTCGAGGTCGGCGACGCGCCCGACCGCGCGCACGCGCGACATCGCGCCGTTGACGATGGCGATGCCGGCGGAGTCGTAGCCGCGGTACTCGAGCTTCTTCAGGCCCTCGATCAGGATCGGGACCACGTTGCGTTGGGCGACTGCGCCGACGATGCCGCACATGCGGATTACTCCTTGGGGGTCTTCGGGATCTTGACCGGGCGCTTCCACCCGGGGATCGAGGCCTGGCGTGCCCGCGAGACGGTCAGCTGGCCGGCGGGCGCGTCGCGCACGAGGGTGGTGCCGGCGCCGAGCGTCGCGCCGCGGCCGACGGTGACCGGCGCCACCAGCTGGGTGTCGCTGCCGATGAAGGCGTCGTCCTCGATCACCGTGACATGCTTGTTGGCGCCGTCGTAGTTGCAGGTGATGGTGCCGGCGCCGATGTTGACCCGCTGGCCGACGATCGCGTCGCCGACGTAGGCGAGGTGGTTGGCCTTGGAGTGGTCGCCGAGCCGGGTGTTCTTGATCTCGACGAAGTTGCCCACATGCGTGTCGTCGCCGAGGTTCGCGCCGGGCCGCAGCCGCGCGAACGGGCCGATGCGCGCGTCGGCGCCGACGACGGCGCCGTCGACATGGCACATCGGCAGGAGCTCGGTGCCGGCGCCGAGGGTGGCATCGCGCAGCACGCAGTTCGCGCCGATCTGCACGCGGTCGCCGAGCACCACGGTGCCCTCGAACACGCAGTTGACGTCGATGCGGCAGTCGCGCCCGGCCACGAGCGTGCCGCGCACGTCGATGCGGGCCGGGTCGGCGAGCGAGACGCCGGCCTCCAGCAGGTCGTCGGCGAGGTTGCGCTGGAAGACGCGCTCGAGCGCGGCGAGCTGCGCGGGGCTGTTCACGCCCAGGGTCTCCCACTCGGCGCGCGGCTGCACGGCGGCCACGGGCACGCCTTCTGCAACCGCCATCGCCACCACGTCGGTCAGGTAGTACTCGCGCTGGGCGTTGTCGTTGGACAGCGCGCCCAGCCAGCGCCGCAGCAGGAGGGTCGGCACGACCATGATCCCGGTGTTCACCTCGCGGATGGCGCGCACGGCGGCGTCCGCATCCTTGTGCTCGACGATGCGCAGGACGGGGCCGCGACCGTCATCCGACGGACGGTCGCCGTCTTTCGTGATGCCGCGCACGATCCGCCCGTATCCGTCGGGCTGCTCGAGGTCGACGGTGAGCAGGCCCAGGCGCTCGGTGCCGGCGGCCTCGACCAGGCGGCGCAGCGTGTCGGCGCGGGTCAGCGGCACGTCGCCGTACAGGATCAGCGTGGGCACGGCGTCGTCGAGATGCGGCAGTGCCTGCATCACCGCGTGGCCGGTGCCGAGCTGCGGTTCCTGGCGCGCCCAGGCGAGATCGGGCGCCCCGAGCGCGGCCTGGACCTGCTCGCCGCCGTGACCGTGGATCACGACGATGCGATCGGGGGATAGAGTACGGGAGGTGTCGAGCACGTGGGCGAGCAGGGACCGCCCGGCCAGTCGGTGCAGCACCTTCGGCAGGTCCGAGCGCATGCGTTTGCCCATGCCGGCTGCCAGCACCACGATGTTCATGGTTTTGTGCTTATGAATCAAAGGGTTGGAGTGGGTTCTTCACTGTTCTCGGACCATGTTAGCACGCGACTCCTGAGGGTCTGGGTGCTGTTTGTCACCAGTTGCCTGATGGCATCGGGCTGCTCGATGGCCCGGATCGGCTACGACAACCTGCCCACCCTGGCGGCCTGGCGGGCCGATACCTACCTGTCGCTGAACACCGAGCAGCGGGCGCTCGCCACCCGCCGCATCGAGTCGCTGCACGCCTGGCACCGCCGCACCCAGCTCGACGACTACCTGGCGTTCCTGCAGGAGGTCCAGCGCCGTGTCGCCGCCGGCGACGTCGACGAGGCCCAGATCCGCGCATGGCGGCTCGCCGCGTTCGAGCGCTGGAAGCCGATCGCCGAGCAGGTGGCGCCCGCGGCCGCCGAGGTCGCGGGCACGCTCGGGCCCTCGCAGCTCGCCCGCATGCGCGAGGAGATCGGGCGCGACAACGACAAGATGCGCCGCGAGCGGATGCCGCCCGGACGCACCGAGCGCGTCGAGGCGCGCACCCGGCGCTACCTCGAGCGCGCCGAACTCTTTCTCGGCTCGCTGACCGCCGAGCAGAAGCAGTTCGCACGGCGCTTCGCCGCCGAGGCGCCGGACAGCGAGGACATCTGGTACGCGCAGCGCGTCGGCCGGCAGCAGGACCTGCTCGCCGTGCTGGAGCGCATCCGCGTGGAGCGCCCGGACGAGGCGACGGCGACGCGCTGGATGCGCGAGCACCTGATGCGCTATGCGCAGCTGCGCGACGGGCCGGACCGGGCCGGCGCCGAGTCCTCGCTCGCCGCGGGCGACGCGATGGGCGCGGAGATGCTGGCGCGGGCCACGCCCAAGCAGCGCCAGCACCTGCAGCGCAAGCTCCAGGAGTGGATCGACATCGTGCAGTCGATCAAGCCGGCGCAGACCGCGGCGGTGCCGGAGCCGGCGACGACGACGACGGTGCGCTGAACGCTCAGACGCCCGTCTGCGACCCCGCGGCGTGCCGCTCGCCATGCGCGCGCCCATGCCCGTGTGCATGCGCCGGTCGCCCCGTCACCGCCTCGTCCACCACCTCCGGATGCCCGCGCCCGCCGAGCACCTGCGGCGCGAGCGAGCCGGCCACCATGCCGAAGATCGCGGCGCCCAGGCCCACGAGCTGGGGCGGCAGCAGCCCGTCCGGCGCGAGCGCCTCCATCAGCATCCAGACCGACAGGCCGAGCACGATCGACAGCCCTGCGCCCTGGGGCGTCGCGCCGCGCCAGAACATGCCGAACGCCAGCGGCGTGAACGCCGCCACCAGCGTGACCTTGTAGGCGTTCTGGACCATCTCGTACATCGAGGCCTCGCTGTTCAGCGCGAACAGCATCGTCGAGCCGGTGAACACGACGAGCATCACGCGTGCGGTCGTCACCAGCTGCCGGTCGCCCATGCGCCCGCCGGTCAGCGGCTTGAGGATGTTCTCGGTGAAGATCGCGGTGGGCGCGAGCAGCGCACCGCTCGCGGTCGACAGGATGGCCGACAGCAGCGCCCCGAAGAACAGCGCCTGGATGAAGCCGGACGCGTGGTTCATGATCAGGTTGGGCAGGATCAGCTGGAACTCGCGGCCTTCGCTGCCCAGGCCGATCTTCACCGCTTCGGGGTCGACCAGCAGCGCCGTGACCGCGATGAACATCGGCACGAAGGCGAAGATCAGGTAGAACACCCCGCCGAACAGCGTGCCCTTGACCGCGGTGTGCTCGTCCTTGGCCGAGGTCACCCGCTGGAAGACGTCCTGCTGCGCGATCGAGCCCAGCGCCATCGTGAGGAACGCGGCGAGCAGCGCGATCAGGTCGCGCGGCTCCATGCTCGGCACCAGCACCAGCTTGCCCTCGGACGAGGCGGCGGCGAGCACGCGGTCGATCCCGCCGGCCTTGTCGCCGAAGGCGAACGCGATGTAGACGAGGCCGCAGATGATGACCGCGGTCTGGAACAGGTCGGTGAACGCGACCGCGAACATGCCGCCGAAGAACAGGTAGACCACCAGCACGGCCGCACCCAGCATGATCCCGTGCTCGAGCGTGAGCGCCCCCTGCGACAGCACGTTGAAGCAGATGCCCAGCGCCAGCAGGTTGGCCGAGGCCCAGCCGAGGTAGGACAGCGTGATCGCCACGCCGGTGCCGATCTCGACGGTCCGGTTGTAGCGCTTGCGGTAGAAGTCGCCGATGGTCAGCAGGTTCAGCCGGTAGAAGCGCCGGGCGAACACCAGCGCGACGATGATCAGGCAGGCCGATGCGCCGAACGGGTCGGCCACCACGCCCGACAGGCCGTCGCGCAGGAAGGTGGAGGAGACCGCGAGCACGGTCTCGGCGCCGAACCAGGTCGCGAACACCGTCGCGAAGTTCATGTACAGCGGCAGGCTGCGGCCGGCGGCGAAGTAGTCCTGCGCGCTGTGCACGCGGCGCGCGGCATACCAGCCGATGGCGACGGTGAGCAGCAGGTAGGCGGAGACGGCGGTGACGAGCATGGCGGCGACCTCTGCGGGATCGGGCATGGACGGGCACGGGGGCGCCGCGCGGCGCACGCCGACGGCATTCCGGCGACGCTAGCGGAGGCCGCGCCCCGCGACAACCATTCCCGTACGCTGCCGCGCCCGACTCGGGCGGCGGGCGACCCCTAGGGCCAGAGGCGCCAGGCCTGCAGGCCGGCGATCGTGGCGAGCAGCACCAGGCCGACCCACAGCGCACGCCGGATGCCGCGCTGCTCGCGGACGATCTGCGCGAGCAGCTTCTCCTGCGCGCGGTCGTCGCGCCGCTCGCCGGCGGCGGTGAGCGCACGGTGCGCCAGCCGCGGGATCGAGGGCAGCAGCTGCGCCCATTGCGGCATCTCCTGCTGCAGCCGGTCGACCAGCCCCTGGGTGCCGATCTGCTCGTTCATCCAGCGCTCGAGGATGGGCTTGGCGGTCACCCACAGGTCGAGATCGGGGTCGAGCTGGCGGCCCAGCCCCTCGATGTTGAGCAGCGTCTTCTGCAGCAGCACCAGCTGCGGCTGGATCGACACGTTGAAGCGGCGCGACGCCTGGAAGAGCCGCAGCAGCACCAGGCCGAGCGAGATCTCCTTGAGCGGGCGGTCGAAGAAGGGCTCGCAGGTGGCGCGCACCGCGCCCTCGAGCTCCTCGACGCGGGTGCTCGAGGGCACCCAGCCGGACTCGACGTGCAGCTCGGCCACGCGCCGGTAGTCGCGGCGGAAGAAGGCGAGGAAGTTCTGCGCCAGGTAGTTCTTGTCGAAGTCCGACAGCGTGCCGACGATGCCGAAGTCGAGCGCGATGTAGCGGTTGAAGTCCTCGCCGGTGTCGCCGACCAGGATGTTGCCCGGGTGCATGTCGGCGTGGAAGAAGCCGTGCTTGAAGACCTGCGTGAAGAAGATCTCGACGCCGTCGCGCGAGAGCTTCTTCAGGTCGATGCCGGACTCCACGAGGCGGTCGATGCGCCCGATCGGGATGCCGCGCACGCGCTGCATGACGATCACGTTCTGCGCGCAGAAGTCCCAGTACATCTCGGGGATGCGCAGCAGCGTGGAGTCGGCGAAGTTGCGCCGCAGCTGGTTCGCGTTGGCGGCTTCGCGGACCAGGTCGAGCTCGTCGTGCAGGTAGTGGTTGAACTCCTCGATCACGTCGAGCGGGCGCAGCCGGCGCGCATCGGCCGACAGCCGCATCGCCAGGCTGCCTGCGGTGCGCAGCAGCGCGAGGTCGTTGTCGATGACGTCGGCCATGCCCGGGCGCAGCACCTTGACCGCGACCTCGGTGCCGTCGTGCAGCCGCGCGAAGTGCACCTGGGCGATCGAGGCGGAGGCGACCGGCTCGGCGTCGAACTCCGAGAACATCTGGTCGATGCGGCGCCCGAGCCCGCGCTCGATCTCGGCGATCGCGACCGCCGAGGGAAAGGGCGGCACGTCGTCCTGCAGCCGCGCGAGCTCGTCGGCCACGTCCGGCGGCAGCAGGTCGCGCCGCGTCGACAGCACCTGGCCGAACTTCACGAAGATGGGCCCGAGCGACTCGAGGGCCATCCGCATGCGCGCGCCGCGCGGCGCGTCGAGGCGGCGGCCCAGGCGCATCAGTCGGCCGACGACCAGCGTCCAGCGCCAGCCGAGCGTGGCCTGGGCGCCGGAGACTGCGATCTCGTCCAGACCGTAGCGCCAGGCGACGAGGAAGATGCGGGACAGTCGGCTGATTCGCACGGTAGTGGGGCTCGGCGCCGCGGGCAGGGCAGGGGCCGCGGCGATTGTACCGGCCGCGGGGCGCGGCGCCGCGCGCGGCGGCATCGGGCGACCGCCGATCGGGCCGCGCGCGGGGGGCGCCGCGCCCGCGACTACAGTCGTCCGTCCCCTCTTCGGATTGATCCCCCGATGTCCAGAGCCCGCACCCGTTCCCGCCTGCCCGCCTGCGCGGCCTTCCTCGTGACCGCGCTCGCCGCCGCGCCGGCCGCCGCCCAGTCGGTCTACGCCGGCGTGGGCACCACCGGCCTGTCGCTCGGGTTCGGGCACACCTACAGTGCGCAGCTCGGTGCCCGCGCCGAGGCCTCGCTGGTGCCGACGCTCTCGCGCTCGTTCACGCAGGACGGCATCGACTACTCGGGCGAGGTCAAGAGCACGCGCTTCGCGGCGCTCTTCGACTGGCATCCGCTCAGCGGGGTCTTCCGACTCACGGCGGGCCTGTCCGCCGGCAAGACCGCCGGTGACTTCGCGGGCGCACCGTCGACCGGCAGCACCATCACCATCGGCTCGTCGACGGTCAGCGTCGGCCCGGCCGACCGCTACGACTCGCGCATCGAGTTCCCGTCGGCGATGCCCTACCTCGGCCTGGGCTGGGGCCACACGCCCGCCCGGGGCTGGGGCATGCACGCCGACGTCGGCCTGCTGATCGGCACGCCCAAGGTCACCGGCTCGCTGTCGCCGAGCCTGAGCGCGAAGATCGCGCTGACCGGACGCGATCCGCAGGCCGAGCTCGAGCGCGAGCTGCAGACGGTGCGCGAGACGACCGACAAGATCGTCGGCCTGCCGGTGCTGTCGGTGGGCGTGTCCTACCGCTGGTAGCGGGCCCGCGGCGCGCGCCGGCCCGGGCGCGCACTGCCTCCCCTCGAGTCGGGTGCCGGGCGTCAGGACTCGTCGCGTACGGGCCAGCCGATCTCGTCGAGCACCTCGCGGGTGTGCGCGCCGTGGTCGGGGGCCGGGTGCCGCACCCGGCACGGCGTCCCGGACAGCGTCACCGGAAAGCCGAGCATGCGCACCGTGCCGTGGCCCGGGTGCTCGACGTCCATGACCATGTTCCGGTGCAGCACCTGCGGGTCCGACAGCGCCTGGCCGATGTCCTGCACCAGGCCGCAGGGCACGCCCGCCGCATTGAGCCGGTGCAGCCAGGACTCGCGGCCGTCGGCGGCGAGCCGCGCCTCGATCAGTGCGTTGAGCGCGGCGCGGTGATGCAGGCGCAGCGTGTTGGTCGCGAAGCGCGGCTCGGCGAGCACATGCTCGATGCCGAGCGCGCCGAGGAACTTGCGCAGGATCGTCTCGGTGCTCGGGGCCACCGCGATGTCGCCGTCGGCGGTGCGGAACAGTCCGTAGGGCGAGGAGATCGGGTGGTCGTTGCCGGTGCGCTCGGGCAGCTTGCCGGTCGCCAGGTGGTCGGACGCCAGATAGGCGAAGAGGCTCATGATGCCGCTCATCATCGGCGCCTCGACCCGCTGGCCGATGCCGTTGAGGTCGCGGGCGCGCAGCGCGTTCACCACGCCGAAGGCCGCGTACAGGCCAGCCACCAGATCCGTGATCGGCAGGCCGCTGCGCAGTGCCGGGCCGTCGCGCTCGCCGTTGACGCTCATGAACCCGCTCATCGCCTGGATCACGAAGTCGAAGGCGGGCCGCTCGACGTAGGGTCCGTCCGAGCCGTAGCCGTTGATGCTCGCCACCACCAGTCGCGGGTTGAGCGCGGCCAGGCGCGCCTCGTCGAAGCCCATCTCGGCGAGCACGCCGGGCCGGTAGTTCTCGACCAGCACGTCGGCGCGCTCGATCATCCGTGCGAGCACCGCACGGCCCTCGTCGCCGCGCAGGTCCAGCGCCATCGAGCGCTTGTTCCGGTTGAACGACGCGAAGTACCAGGACAGGCCCTCGTGGCCCGCGCCGATGTGGCGGATCGCGTCGCCCTCGCGCTCGTCCTCGATCTTCACGACGTCGGCGCCCATGTCGCCGAGCAGCATCGTGCAGAACGGGCCCGACAGGATCCGCGTCAGGTCGACGACGCGGATGCCGTCGAGCGGCTGCCTGGCCTGGGGCGCGCTCATCCCTGTGCGGTGCGCACCGCGTCGACGCCGTGCAGCTTCAGGCGCGGACCGGCCCGCATCACCTGCCCGACCAGCCGGCGGCCGAGCGTCTCTTCCATCATCATCGCGACGCCGATGGACCGCTCGAGATCGACGCCGCTCTCCCAGCCGCTCTCCTGCAGCAGGTAGACGAGGTCCTCGGTGCAGATGTTGCCGGTGGCGCCGGGCGCGAACGGGCAGCCGCCCAGCCCGCCCGCGCAGGCGTCGAAGCGCCGCACGCCTTCCTCGAGGCCGACCAGCACGTTGGCCAGCCCCACGCCGCGCGTGTTGTGAAGGTGCAGGACGAACTCGACCTGCGGCAGCGCGGCCTTGAGCGCGCGCAGCAGCCCGCGCACGTTCGAGGGCGTCGCCATGCCGGTGGTGTCGCCGAGCGTGATGTGGTCCACGCCCAGGTCCGCGTAGGCGCGGGCGATCGCCACCACCTGCTCGTAGGGCACGTCGCCCTCGAAGGGGCAGCCGAAGGCGACCGCGATCGCGGCCATCACGTCGATGCGCGCTGTCCGCAGCCGCTCGGCGGTCGCACCCATGCCGGCGAGCGATGCCGCGATGTCGCGGTTCAGGTTCTTGCGGTTGTGCGTCTCGGAGGCCGAGACCAGCAGCACGCCGCCATCGAGCGGGGTGTCGGCGGCACGGTCGGCGGCCTTCACGTTCGGCACCAGCGCCATCAGGTAGGTGTCGGGCCGCTTGCGGATGCCCTCGAGCACCTCGGCGGCATCGGCCATCTGCGGCACCGCCTTGGGCGAGACGAACGAGGTGACCTCGATCTCGCGCACGCCGCTGTCGATGATCGCGTTGACGATCTCGATCTTGCGGGCGGTGGGGACGAGGGTGGACTCGATCTGCAGCCCGTCGCGGGTGCCGACCTCGATCACGGTGACGCGGCGGTCCGCCGGGTCGCGCGCCATGCGCGGCGACGCCGCGCCGGTGAAGACGGAAGAAGTCATGGGTGATGTGCTCCCGAAGTGCCCCCGCGGTCGTGCCGCGGGGGTCGTGTCGTTCAGGCCATCTCGGTTCGAGACGGCTGCCGCCGGCCCTCCCTGGACCGTTCGGCGCTGTGACGAAGGCATTTCCGAGGCCGATTCTCCCGCCGTCCGCGCCGGCCGGCAAGCGATCGATCGGGGTCTCCGGATCGCGCGCCGGCTGGCCGGGGCGGACTCAGGCCGCCCAGCGTTCTACCGGCAGCGTGAGCGGCGAGACAACCTCCACCCCGTCCCCGATCGGCCAGCCGTCGCGCACCGGTGCGACCACCCAGGCCTCGGAGACCCCGACGTCCTCGCACGCCTGCCAGAGCCCCTTGGTGACCGTCGGCGCCGACGAGAGCTTCGCCTCGATGCCGATGCGCGTGCCGCCCGCCTCGATCACGAGATCGAGCTCGGCGCCGGCGGCCGTCCGATAGAAGCTCACCGGCACATGGGCGGGCAGCCGTGCGCAGACCTGCTCGATCACGAAGCCCTCCCACGAGGCGCCGGCGCCCGGGTGGCCGGCGAGGGCGTCTGCGTCCGCGAGGCCGAGCAGCGCGTGCAGCAGGCCGCTGTCGCGCAGGTAGAGCTTGGGAGACTTGACCAGGCGCTTGCCGAGATTCGCGTGGAACGGCTCCAGTCGGCGCACGACCAGTGCGTCCACCAGGTGGTCGATCCACCGGCCCACCGTCGGCGCGGAGACGCCGAGCGAGCGTGACAGCGCGGAGGCGTTCAGCAGCTGTCCGTGCAGATGGGCGAGCATCCGCCAGAGCCGACCCATGCTCGGCGGGTCGACGGCGATGCCGAAGGCGGCCAGGTCGACGTTCAGGAAGTGCCGGACGAAGTCTTGCCGCCAGCCCCAGGCGTCCGCCTCCGAGGCGGCGGTGAAGCTGCCCGGAAAGCCGCCCCGGACCCACAGGCGCTCGATGTCCTCGAAGCGCGGGGCGACCTCGGCGAGCAGCAGCGGCGCCATGTCGACGACCGCCAGCCGCCCGGCGAGGGTCTGCGGCTGGCGCAGCAGGCTGAACGAGGCGGAGCCGAGGATGAGGAATCGCCCGTTGCGCCGGTCCGCATCGATCTCTGCACGCAGCTCGCCGAACAGCTCCGGGGCGTTCTGCACCTCGTCGAGCACGACCAGCCGGTCGCGCCGGCTCGCCAGGAAACGGGCCGGGTCGGCCAGCCGGGCGAGGTCGGCCGCCGTCTCGAGGTCGAGGTAGACCGAGCCCGGCCTCGCGGCGGCCGCGGCGCGTGCCAGCGTCGTCTTGCCGACCTGCCGGGGGCCGAGGACGGCGACGGCGGGGCTGCGGGCAAGCGCCTCATCGAGCGAGGCTCTGGCGATTCGATCAAACATCCTTGCATTTTGAATATGAAATATGCAAAATGCAAGGATGTGAGGTGGGCCGCCTGGGGCGGCGTCCGTCCCGGCGGCCTAGAACACCTTCCCCGGATTCAGGATCCCGTTCGGGTCGAGTGCCGCCTTGAGCCGCTTCATCAGCGCGATCTCGGCCTCGCTGCGCGAGTGGCCGAGATACGCCTTCTTCAGCAGCCCGATGCCGTGCTCGGCCGATACCGAGCCCTGCCACTCGGCGACGCAGCCGTAGAGGATGCGGTCGCAGTCGTACTTGCTGAACACGCCCTCGCGGGTCTGCACGCTGACGTGCAGGTTGCTGTCGGCGACATGGCCGAAGTTCACGATGCCGACCTCGGGCCAGGCCGCGCGCAGCCGCGCCACGCACTCGGGCACGAAGGCGCCGATGCGCCCGATCGGCAGGCTCACGTCGTAGTCGACGTGCGGCGAGAACGCGCGCTTCAACTCGGAGGAGGCGTCGCGGATCGCCCAGATCGAGCGGCGCTGCGCCTCGGACTGCGCGATCACCGCGTCGCTCGCGCAGCCGTCCTCGAGCGCCGCGGCGATGGTGTCCTCGAAGAGCGCATCGTCGCGGGCCGGGTCGGTGCCCATGGTCTCGAGGAGCACGTGCAGCGAGCCGTCCTGGGCGAGGGGCGGTGCGGCGGGCAGCTGCGCGTTGGCGAACGCGTAGAAGTCGGGCCACATCGCCTCGAAGGCGGCGAGCGTGGGGCCGAGGCGCTCGCGGGCGATCCGCAGCAGCCGCAGCACGGCGTCGTAGTCGGGCAGCGCGACCAGCGCGGTCGACACGCTGCGCGGCTTGGGGTACAGGCGCAGCACCAGGCGCGTGATCACGCCGAGCGTGCCCTCGCTGCCGATGAACAGCTGCTTGACGTCGTAGCCGGCGTTGTTCTTGAGCATGGTGTTGAGCGCGCTCACCACCGTCCCGTCGGGCAGCACCACCTCCACGCCGAGGATCAGGTCGCGCATCATGCCGAAGCGCAGCACGCGGTTGCCGCCGGCGTTGGTCGATGCGTTGCCGCCGACACGGCACGAGCCGCGCGCGCCGATGTCGAGCGGGAACAGGAAGCCCGCCGCGTCGGCCGCCTCCTGCACCGCCTGCAGCGTGGCGCCGGCCTGCACGGTGATCGTCGAGCCGTCGACGTCGAGCGCCTCGATCGCGGCCATCCGCTCGAGCGACAGCACCACGCAGTCGGCCATCGGCGTGGCGCCGCCGGTCAGGCCGGTCAGGCCCGCCTGGGGCACCACCGGATGGCGGTGCGCGTCGCAGATCCGCATCACGGCCGCGACGTCCTCGACCGTGCGGGCGCGCACCAGCGCGACGGGCGCGCAGCCCGGCTCGGCCGGCACGTTCCAGTCGCGCAGGTGGCGCGGATCGACCGGGCCGGCGACGAGGACGGCGGGGTCGAGTTCGGCGCGCAGCGCGGCGAGGACCGCGGCGGCGCGTTCGGGGAGGGCGGCGGGTGCGTTCATCGGGGAGGCTCGGTGTCGGGGTCGGTCACGCGCGAGCGTGAATCCGGAGTCGCGGCGTCGCTGTCCGGCGCGTCGGCGGCCGCTGCGCCACGGCGGATGGGGATCGCGCCCGCGGCGATCGTCGGGGCCACCGGGCCGGGTTCCTGCACCGGGTCGACGTCGAAGGCGATGTCGCCGTCCGGGTCGGGCACGCCGGTGGGCGCCAGGCCCGCGAAGTCGAAGGCCTCGCGGTCCATCAGGTGCGAGGGGACGATGGAGGAGAGCGCCGAGAAGATGGTCTCGACGCGGCCGGGAAAGCGCCGCTCCCAGTCGCGCAGCATGGCCTTGGCGTCGCGGCGCTTGAGGTTCTCCTGCGAGCCGCACAGGTTGCACGGGATGATCGGGAAGGCCTTCCAGTCGGCGTAGGCCTCGAGGTCGGTCTCCTTCACGTAGGCCAGCGGCCGGATCACCACGTGGCGCCCGTCGTCGGACACCAGCTTGGGCGGCATGCCCTTGAGCTTGCCGCCGTGGAACAGGTTCAGGAAGAAGGTCTCGAGGATGTCGTCGCGGTGGTGACCGAGCGCGACCTTGGTGGCGCCGATCTCGTCGGCGACGCGGTACAGGATGCCGCGGCGCAGCCGCGAGCACAGCGAGCAGGTGGTGCGGCCCTCGGGGATCACGCGGCGCACGATCGAGTAGGTGTCCTGCTCCTCGATGCGGAAGGGCACGCCGACCGAGCGCAGGTAGTCCGGCAGCACCTGCTCGGGGAAGCCGGGCTGCTTCTGGTCGAGGTTGACAGCGATCAGCTCGAAGGAGATCGGCGCGCGCTCGCGCAGCGTGCGCAGCAGGTCGAGCATCGCGTAGCTGTCCTTGCCGCCCGACATGCAGACCATCACGCGGTCGCCGTCCTCGATCATGCCGAAGTCGCCGATCGCCTCGCCGACCTGACGGCACAGCCGCTTGTGCAGCTTGTTGCGCTCGTGCTCGACCTTCTGCTGCGCGCGCGTGGCGGGCGGGGCGGTGGTGCTCATTCCGGCTTCCTGCGGTGGATCTCGACGCCGACCTCCTCGACGTCGTCGAACGCGGTGTACTTGTGGACGCGCACGCGCACCGCGCGCACCTCGGCCATCGCGAGCAGGCGCTCGACGACGCGGTCGGCCAGCGTCTCGAGCAGGTTGATGTGCCCGTCGCGCACCACCTCGATCATCGCGGCGCGGATCGTCTGGTAGTCGAACACCTCGTCGAGCTTGTCGCGCGACGGATGGAAGCGGGTGTCGGCGATCTGCAGCTCGGCGTCGAGCTTGAGCGGCTGCGTGCGGTTCTTCTCGTGGGCGTGCACGCCGATCTGCGCGTCGATGCGCAGGCCGCGGATGAAGATCGACTGGGTGTCCACGGTCAGGAGCCTTCGGGCGGCATGAAGCTCACGTCGCGCGGCAGCGGACGCAGGTGCTGGCCGCCGTCGCACAGGATCGTCGAGCCGGTGATGGATCGGTTCGCGACCGCGAACACGACCGAGGCGGCGACATCGGCCGCGGTGCTCGAGCGGCCGAGCGGGGAATGCGAGCGGTGCGCCTGCGCGAACGTCGCGTCGTCCTGCAGGTAGCTGGGCAGGGTGAGGCCGGGTGCCACGCCGACGACGCGCACCCGCGGTGCGAGCGCCTGGGCGAGCATGGTCGTGGCCGCGGCGAGGCCGGCCTTCGACAGCGTGTACGACAGGAAGTCGGGGTTCTGGGCCCAGAGCTTCTGGTCGAGCAGGTTCACCACCACGCCCTCGGCGCCCTCGGGAAGCTGCCGGTGCAGTTCGCGCGCGAGCAGGACCGGCGCGGCCAGGTTGGGCAGCAGGTGGGCCTGGAGCGAGGCGAAGCCGACGTCGGCGGCCGAGTCGAACTCGAAGCGCGACGCGTTGTTGACCACGCAGGTGGCCGCGCCGAGCGCCTCGGCGAGCGCAGGCAGCAGCGCCAGCACCTGCGCCTCGTCCTCCAGGCGGGCCTGCAGCGCGACCGCGCGCCGCCCGAGCCCGCGGATGGCCTCGACCGTGGCGCAGGCGTCGTCGCGCGAGCCGCCGTAGTGCACGCCGATGTCCCAGCCGGCGCGCGCGAGTGCGAGCGCGATCTCGCGGCCGAGGCGGCGCGCGGCACCGGTGACGAGGGCGACGCGAGGGGGGGCGGCGGGCGCGGTCATGGACTCGGAAGTGTACCCGCGCGCCTGCGGGCGGGCGTCCGCGGGCACCCTTGGGCGGGATGGCGCGGACGCCATGCGAGAATCGGCGCCATGACGATGCCGCAGCCCGATCCGCAGGCGCTCGCGCACAGCGCGGTGCTCGCCGCCCGGATCGGCGACGCGATCCGTGCGGACGGCGGCTGGCTCCCCTTCGATGCCTGGATGGCGCGCGCCCTCTACGAGCCGGGCCTGGGCTACTACGCGGGCGGGGCGCATCCCTTCGGCGCCGGCGGCGATTTCGTCACCGCGCCCGAGCTGTCGCCGGCCTTCGCCGACTGCATCGCCGCGCAGCTCGCCGAGTGGTTCGCGCACTGCGACCCGGTGGTGATCGAGTTCGGCGCAGGCACCGGGCGGCTCGCCGCGGGTGTGCTCGGCGCGCTGAGGGCGCTCGGCCGGCCGGCTCACCGCTATGCGATCGTCGAGCTCTCGGGCACGCTGCGCGCGCAGCAGCGCGAGACCCTGGCGCGGCTCGTGCCCGAGGCGCTCGACACCGTGGAGTGGCTCGATGCGCTGCCCGCGACGATCGACGGCGTGGTGATCGGCAACGAGGTCCTGGATGCGATGCCGGTGCGGCTGTTCGAGCACGCGGGCGACGGCGCGCTCGACGAGATCGGCGTCGCCGTGGACGACGCGGGCGACTTTCGCTGGGCCGCGCGGCCGGCCGACGCGGGGCTGCGCGACGCGGTCGCCGAGGCGCTGCGCGCCGCGGCGCGGGCAGACCCGTACGGGGGCGGCGGCAGCGACGGCGATGGCACGTACGCCGACGACCCGCCCTGGGCGCTGCTCGGCCCGGGCCGCTACCGCTCCGAACTCGGCCTGCAGGCCGCCGCCTGGATCGGGACCGTGGGACGCGCGCTGCGGCGCGGCGCGATGCTGCTGGTCGACTACGGCTTCCCCGCCCGCGAGTACTACCACCCGCAGCGCGATGGCGGCACGCTGATCGCCCACCGCCGACACCATGCGCACGGCGACGTGCTGCGCTGGCCGGGCCTGCAGGACGTCACCGCGCACGTCGACTTCAGTGCCGCCGCACGCGCCGCCTCGGGCGCCGGCCTGGCGCTCCTCGGCTACACCTCGCAGGCGCGCTTCCTGCTGAACTGCGGGCTGCTCGAGCGCCTGGCCGAGTCGACCCGCGACGGCGCGGTCGACCCCGGCTCGGTACGCGCGCTCGGCGCCGTCCAGACCCTGCTGTCCGAGGCCGAGATGGGCGAGCTCTTCAAGGCGATCGCCTTCGGCCGGGGTCTGCCGCCGGTACCGCTCGGATTCGTGCGTGGCGACCGGAGCGGCTCGCTGTGAAGTGGCTGATCGCCACGGCGGTCGCGCTGTTCCTGTTCTCGGGCGCGATGCCGTGGCTGCGCAAGCTCGGCATCGGCCGCCTGCCCGGCGATTTCAGCTTCCGGCTGTTCGGCCGCGAATGGTCGATCCCGCTGATGTCGACGATCGTGCTGTCGATCACGGCGGCGCTGATCGCCCGGCTCATCTAGCCGGTTCCCGACGACACGACCCCACGACACGACCCCACGAGAAGACCCCACGAGAAGACCCCACGAGGAGACGACCCCGATGCAGCACTACACGCATGCCCAGTTCCCCGGCCTGGTCGGCCAGGAGATCGCGCTGACCGACTGGCTCGAGATCACGCAGGACCGCATCGACCGGTTCGCCGATGCGACGGACGACCATCAGTGGATCCACGTCGATGCCGAGCGGGCCCGCAGCGGGCCGTTCGGCGCGACCATCGCCCACGGCTACCTGACGCTGTCGCTGCTGGCCGGCTTCTCGCAGCGCAACCTGTCGATCGACGACGAGACGATGTCGATCAACTACGGGCTGAACAAGGTGCGCTTTCCGTCGCCGGTGCGCTGCGGCTCGCGGGTGCGTGCGCGCTTCGTGCTGCAGTCGTGCACCGCGGCCGACGGCGGCCCGGGCGGCCGGCCGGGCCTGCAGCTGGTGATGCGCGCGACGATCGAGCTCGAGGGCTCGGACAAGCCCGCCTGCGTCGCCGAGGCGGTACGCCTGACCTTCAGGTAGGCGCGCGCGGCCCGAGCGCGCTCGAGACGATCTCGAGCAGCGCCACGGGTCGCCACGGCTTGGCGAGGAAGGCCACGATCGGCGCCTCCCCGATCCGCGAACGCACGTAGTCCTCGCTGTAGCCGCTGGTCAGAACGACCGGCAGCCCAGGGCACAGCTCGGCGACCGCGGCGAGCACCGCCGAGCCGTCGGCGCGCGGCATCACCAGGTCGAGCACCGCCAGCGCGAAGCGGTCCGCGCCGGCGCGCAGGTACTCGATCGCCTCGACGCCGTCCTCGGCGATCACCACGGCGTAGCCGGCCTCCACCAGCACCTGCTCGACGAGGTAGGCGACGACCCGGTCGTCTTCGGCGACCAGCACGCTGCGGCTCATCGCGGCGCGCTGCGCTCAGCCCTCATGGCCCGTCTCGCGATAGGCCGACGGGTACAGCCGCACTGTGCACTCCGGGCACATGCCGTGCGAGACGGTCGCGCCGGAATGGTCGCGCAGGTACTCGTCGGCGGGGCGCCAGCGTCCCTTGCCGTCGCGGATGCTCTTGCACGACGCGCAGATCGGCAGCAGCCCGCTCAGCGTGCGGACCTGGGCGAGTGCATGGCGCAGCTCGGTGATCAGCAGCTCGCGCTCGTCCTCCATGCGCAGCCGCGCGGTCATGTCGTGCAGCAGCAGCAGGCGGCCGGATGCCCGGCCGTGGCCGGCATGCAGCGGCACCGTGCGGACCGCGAAATGCCGCTCCCGCAGCGTCACGAAGGCCGCGCCCTGGTCGTCGGCCAGGGCCGCGCCGTGCTCGCCCGCCGCGGCGAACAGTGCGCTCACCGGACGGCCGAGCGCGCTGGACACGGGTACGCCGAGCAGCGCGGACATGGTGCTGTTCATGTCGATCACGCGCCCGTTCGCATCGGTCGCGAGCATGCCGTCCTCGATCGCGTCGAGGAGCACGTCGCGCGCGATCGGGACCGTTTCGAGCATGCCGTGGCGCGCCACCGACCAGCAGATCAGGGCGCCCGTCACCGCGAGCGCGAGCGGCATCGGATCCATGTCCGGCGATGCGGCGCCGAGCAGCGTCGCCGAGTTGGCCACCACCGGCGCGACCGAGGCCCCGGCCAGCGCCAGCCCCTGCGGACGGGCCAACGGGCCGGTGCGCGCCGCCCACATCAGCACCAGCAGGACGGCACCGACGATCAGCAGGTAGTTGTAGGCGATCGCGTACGGATGCAGCGGGCCGTAGACCACCTGCCCGACATGGGTGAGGCTGCCGGTGCGCTCGAACACGACCTCGCGGATCAGCCAGCCGCGGCCCTCGTCGGTCCACAGCAGCGCGAGGCGCAGGGTCGGGATCACGCTCAGGGCGGCCAGTACCCAGCCTCGACGTGCTGGCATCGAGCCGGTGAACTCGAGCGCGAACCAGGCCACCGTGACCGGGGTGAACGCGATGAACGCGTACTTCGCCTTCAGCCAGAACGGCGCCGCCTCAGGTGTCGACAGCGCCAGCAGCGCGACGGTCGCCGTCCAGCACGCCGACGAGGCCGAGACCGCCGCGAACGCGCGGCCGACGGCCTCCCGCCGCGCATGCAGGCCGAAGCCCGCCATGGCGGCGAGGACGAACAGCGTCACGGTGGTCGCCAGCAGGTAGAGCACCTGCAAGTCGACATGCGGCTTCATCTGTAGTGGGGAGTCATGTGACGCGAGCGCAACACTTAATCACGGATTTGTGTCGCCAGCCAGCCATTGCGGTCTTTCGACTCATCCGGAGGAGCATCGAGTCCGGGCCCGGGTCGGGGACAACCGGTGTCAAATGGAAGCGTCGCCCATTTTAAGCGCCGCTTCCACCGCCCGGATGCGCGCCGCACGCAGCGCCTCGCCGATCGCGGCAGGACCGGCACCGCCCGATGCACTGACCCGTGCGGCGATCGCGCCCGCATCGACCGACCGGGCCGCCCCGAGCGCGCGGCGCAGCCGCGAGCCGGGCGCCGACAGGCGGGCGGCCGGCTCGGCAGCGGGCGCGCGCGCCGCGTCGCAGGCGTGGAGCATCCCTTCGAAGCGCACGGGCTTGCGAAAGGCATCGCAGCGCTCGAGGAGCGCGACGGCCTGCCCGGCGTCCAGCGCGTCGGCATCGCGCAGCGCGCGGCGCTCGCGTGCGGCGAGCACCGCCATGTCGCGTCCCTCGTTGGGGGCCTTGAGCCGCTCGGCGATGCGCCGCGCGCGCTCGGCGTCGGCGGCGCTGGCGGCCGCGACGGTGTCGGTGTCGGCGCCGTCGGTCGCGCCGCTGCCGGTGTCGCTCCTCCGCCCGAATTCTCCCGGCTCGAGCGCGAGCGCGGCCACCCGCACCGGCAGCGGGTCGTCGGCCGCCGCCGCGGCGTCGACGACGCGCCCCAGGCCGGCGACGTCGGCATCCGTCGGATCGGCCGGCTGCGCGCCGTGGCCATCCCGAGCGAGCGCGTCGAGCTCGGGCACCAGACGGGCGAGCGCGCCGCAGGCGTGCAGCACCGCGAGCATCCGCGACGGTCGACGCTCCATCAGGCCGCGCGAGACCTCCTGCCAGACCCGCTCGGGCACCAGCGCGTCGACCTCGCCGGCCGCGACCATCTCGCGCATCAGCGCGAAGGTCTCGGGCGCGACCGTGAAGCGCTCGAAGCGGGCCGCAAAACGCGCCACCCGCAGGATGCGCACCGGGTCCTCGGCGAAGGCCTCGCTGACGTGCCGCAGCACGCCGTCCCGCAGGTCGCGCCGGCCACCCCAGGGGTCGATGATCGTGCCGTCGGCGGCGCGTGCGATCGCGTTGATCGTCAGGTCGCGCCGGTGCAGGTCGTCCTCGAGGCTGACGTCCGGCGCGCACTGCACGACGAAGCCCCGATAGCCGCGGCCGGTCTTGCGCTCGGTCCGCGCGAGCGCGTACTCCTCGTGCGTGACCGGATGCAGGAACACCGGGAAATCACGGCCCACCGGCCGGAACCCCAGCTCGGTCATCCGTTCGGGCGTCGTGCCCACCACCACCCAGTCGCGGTCGTGGACGGGCAGGCCGAGCAGCGCGTCGCGCACCGCGCCGCCGACCTCGTAGCACTCGAGACCGGAGGCCGGCACGGTCAGCGTCGCGCGTGCGAGCGCCAGTCGTCGAACCGGGCGCCGGCGCCTGCGCCGTACAGCGAAGGGCCCATCGCCCGCAGCGACGCGGGCGCGATGCCGAGGTCCGGATCGATGGGACGCGCGCTGACGTTGTCGAGCGCCATCGAGTCGAGGTTGTCGCGCGTCATCAGCGGCTCGCCGGGCGCCCACTCCATCAGCAGCGCCATCAGCCGCGCGAGGCCCGCGGGCAGCGCGACGATCGGGCGCGGATGACCGCTCCAGGTGCCGGCCAGCTGCACGAGCTGGCGCAGCGTGAACACCTCGGGTCCGGCGAGCGCGCAGGTCTTGCCGGCGGTGGCGGGCGTGTCGAGCACGTTGACGATCGCCTGCGCGACATCGCCGACCCACACCGGCTGGAAGCGCGACTCGGGCTTGGCGAGCGCGAGCACCGGCAGCACGCGCTGGATGCGGGCGAACAGGTTGATGAAGCTGTCCTCCGCGCCGAACACCACCGAGGGCCGCAGGATCGTCCAGTCGAGATCGCGGGCCTGCCGGACCTTTTCCTCGCCGGCCGCCTTGGAGCGCAGGTAGCGCGAGGGCAGGGTGTTCTTGCCGCCGTCGGTGACGCCGAGCGCGCTGACGTGGACCAGGCGCCGCACGCCCTGCGTGCGGCAGGCCTCGACGAGCGCGGCCGGCACGTCGACGTGGGCGCGACCGAACTGCGGGCCCCAGCGGTCGGTGCCGGTACCGGCCCGCCCGTGCAGCACGCCCACGAGGTTGATCGCCGCATCGCAGCCCGCGGCCAGCGACGCCATCGCGCGCGGGTCGGTGGTGTCGGCCTCGACGACGTCGACCGTCGGCAGCAGGATCAGGTGCCGGGCACGCTCGCGGTGCCGGGTGGGCACGACGACGCGGCGGCCCTGCCCCGACAGCCGCGACACCACATGGGTGCCGATGAAGCCGGAGCCGCCGAGGACGAGGATGCGCGAATGAAGCATGGACGTGTGATTCCGCTCTGGGCGGCACAAGGGGAGGAGGTCGGGGGCAGACGGGTGTCGGGCCGTCCGCAGGGCGGTCCGCTGCCGACATCGTAGCGCGAAGCGGCGCGGCGGCCCGTGTCGACCGTGCGGGCGACCTCGGCGGGCGCCGGCCGGTCAGTCGCCGCCGCTCAGTCGCCGCCGGGGGAGGCGGTCGCGGTGACGCTCGGACCCGGCTGTACCTCGCCGAGCAGCGCCTTGAGCGACTGCGGCTCGCCGGTGAACAGCGCTGCGTACCAGACGGCGTTCGACAGCACGTGCTTGACGTAGCCGCGGGTCTCGTTGAACGGCACGATCTCGGCGAAGACCGCGCCCTCGACCGACTGCGGCAGCGTGCCGCGCCACGAGCGCGGCCGCCCCGGGCCCGCGTTGTAGGCGGCCGACGCGAGCACGGGCGAGCGGTCGAGGTCGTCGTACACCGTCTTCAGGTAGAAGCTGCCGAACTGCAGGTTGGTGTCGAGCTCCGTGATCTGCGAGGGCACGAAGTCGCGCACGCCCATCTTCTTCGCGATCCATTTCGCGGTGGCCGGCATGATCTGCATCAGACCCGAGGCGCCGACCGGCGAGCGTGCGTCGTTCACGAAGCGCGACTCCTGGCGGATCAGCCCGTAGACCCAGGCGGCATCCAGGCCCTGCGAGCGCGCGATCGGGCGCAGGCGCTCGGAGAACGGCGCTGGATAGCGCAGCGCGTAGTCGTGCTCGCTGCGCGTGCGGTCGGCGGCATTGACCGTGCGGTCGAGCAGCCCGAGACGCCGGGCAGCCTCGGCGGCCGCGAGAAGCTGCCGGTCCCCCAGGCCGCGCATGGTGAAGTTCCATTCGCGATTGCCCTCGACGCGCAGGCCGAGCTCGTAGAACTTGAGCGCCCGCACGATGCCGGGCATGGCGCGCGCATCGGCGAGCTCGGCCTCGCCGGGCGGCACGGCGGCCGGCGGCAGCACGAGCTTCAGGCCCAGCTCCTCGGCGGCGAGCTGCGAGTAGAAGTCGGCCCGGCCGGCGATCGAGGTGTAGAGCACGCGCGCCTGGTGCATCGACTCGGGGCGCGCGGTGTCGGTGGCCAGGGCCCGTGCGAGCCAGTAGGTCCAGGTCGGGTCGGCGCGGCCGGCCTCGCTCATGCGCTCGATCGTCGTGCGCACCGCCGGCCAGTCGCCGGCGCGCAATGCCGCGCGGGTGATCCAGGCCAGGGTCTCGTCGGTCGCACGCGCGCCGCGGGCCTGGCGGGCCCATTCGTTCGATTCGGGCAGCAGCCGGCGCATGCCGCCGGCGGCGATCTGTGACCAGACGAAGCTGCGGTCGGCGGCCCGCAGCTTCGGGCCGACCTCGGCCATGCGTCCGGCGGCCTCGGCCGGATCGGTGCGCGCCAGCATGGCCATCGCGATGACCGCGACCTCGCGCGAGGGCGTGCCCTCGAGCGCACCGGCCGGCCGGGCGAGCAGCGCATCGAGCTGCTTGGCCTCGAGCCGCGGCACGGCCGCGGTGGCCGCACGGCGCACGGCGGGCGCGGACCCCGACTCGAGCGCGGCCTCGAGCCGCCACCACAGGTCCTGGGCACCCGCCTGCCCGGAGGCGATCAGGGCGCCGAGCAGGCCGTTGTTGCATGCATCGGGCAGCTCGCGGGGCTGCATCAGCAGCTCGCGCGCCTCGGCGAGCACTGCCTCGTTGCCGGCGGCGCGCGACTGCAGCGCGTAGCAGCGCACGGCGAGGTCCTCGCGGGCCACGAGCCCGGGCAGCACCTCGTCGAAGGTGCCCCACACCTGACGCCTGCCGAGCGACATCAGCCAGTCGCGGCGCGCGAGATCGCCGATCAGCGAGCCCGCATGGCGGACGACGAAGGCGCGTGCGTCGGCATCGATCGGGCCGGGGGTGTCGCCGCGCACCTCGGCGAGCTGCCCGCGCAGCCGCCAGTACTCGATGTAGCCGGCGAGCGGATACCCGGCGCCGAGCTGCGGCGAGAGCTGCTCGACGCGTGCGGGGTCGCCACGCGCAGCGGCGGCGCGGGCCTGCATGAACGCGTCGTCGGCACCGGACGGCTCGGTGGCACGCGGCGGCGGCGCGGGCTGCGCGGCGGTCTTCGGGGCCGGCTTGGCCGCGGGTCTCGAACTCGCGGTCGCGGGCTGCGACGCCTCGGCCCGCATCACGGGGGCGAGGGTGATCGCGCCTACAATCAACGCGGGCAGGAGCCGCCCGACGTGCCGGAAACCTGCTGGCGACTTCATGCTGTGCACTGCAAGGGGGGAGGACCGACCGAAGGCCATGACGGACCGGAATAACGAATCGAGCATAGCACGCACCCCCTCGGCCGATCCCGCGAGAACGGCGCTCCGCACGGCGCTTCTCGAGGCCCGCCGACAGCCGCTCGCGCAAGGGCGACGCGTGGCGAACGAGGCCCTCGTCGCGCGGCTCGCTGCGTTGCTCGGCGACGTCTCCGGGGAGGCTATCGCGCTCTACTGGCCGATCCGCGGCGAGCCCTCGCTCGAGCCCCTGCCGCAGCGCTGGGCCGAGGCCGGTGCGCGGCTGGCGCTGCCCGTGGTCGACGCCCCGCGTACGCCGCTGCGCTTCGTCGAGTGGCGTCCCGGGGATCCGACGGTGCCCGGGGTCTGGGGCATCCCCAGACCGGCTGCCGACCGCGCGTTGCGGCCGACGCTGCTGATCGTGCCCTGCGTGGGGTTCTCCGCCGATGGCCAGCGGCTGGGTTACGGCGGCGGCTTCTACGACCGCAGCCTGGCCGCGCTCGACGCCGACGGCCTGCCTGTGCCGCGCGCCATCGGCGTGGCCTGGGACGAGGCGCTGCTCGAGGGCTTCGAGCCGCTGCCGACCGACCGTGCGCTCGACGCGGTGGTCACGCCGTCCCGAGCGTTTCCGAGGCGCGCTCGGCCTGTGCGTTGAAGCGTGCCAGCCAGGCCGGCAGCTCCGCGGCCGGCAGCGCCTTGGCGAAGTACCAGCCCTGGATCGCGTCGACCCCGAGGTGGGCGAGCGCGCTCACCGTCGGTGCGTCCTCGACGCCCTCGGCCAGCGCACGCATCCCGAACGCATGCGCGACATCGATCAGCGCCTTCACGATGCGCCGGTCGGTTTCCTTCACGGCCATCTCGCGGATGAACGCCCGGTCGATCTTCAGCTCGTTGACCGGAAAGCTGCGCAGGTAGGCGAACGACGAGTAGCCGGTGCCGAAGTCGTCGATGGCCAGCTCGCAGCCCAGGTCGCGCAGGCGGTTCATGAACTCGATCGAGGCCTTCTCGTTGCGGGCGATCGAGCCTTCGGTGAGCTCGAACAGCAGCTTCGACGGCACGATGCCCCAGGTCTCGCAGGCGTGCGCCACCATGGTCGGGAAGGTCGCGTCATCGAGGATCAGCGCTGACAGGTTCAGGCTCACCTGCAACGAGATGCCCTGGGCCTCCCAGGTCATCAGGTTGCGCAGTGCGGTGTTCAGGTTGAAGCGGGTGAGCTCGCCGATCAGGCCGCTCTCCTCGCACACCGACACCAGCATCGACGGGTTGACGTTCGGCGCGCGGGGGTCCTGGTTCGGCCAGCGGATCAGGCCCTCGACGGCCGCGCAGCTGCGCGCGGGCATGTACACCTGAGGCTGATACCAGAGCTCGAGCTCGTTGGCGGCGATCGCCGCGCGCACGCGCCCCTCGAGCCGTGCCCGCGAGTGGTGCTGATCCTGGCTGGCCGGCAGGATGACGGTGCGGTCCTCGGCCCCGCGCGCCTCGGCGAACGCGCGTCCCGCGGCCAGCATCAGGTCGGAATGCGAGCGCAGCAGCGTGTCGATCCACGCGCCGCCGATCGATACGCGCACCGGCACGCTCCACGGGGTGCCGTCTTCCTGACGGCCCGGATAGAAGCCCTCGATCGCGCCGCGCAGCGCACTCGCCGCCAACCGCACGATCGACTCGCCGGGCGCGTCTTCGATGACCACCCAAATCTCGTCGACCGCCACCACCGCGTAACGGTCGCCCGGGCGCAGCGTCTCCTCGACGCGATCGAGCAGCTCGGCGAGCAGCGCCATCGTGTCAGGTCGGCGCGCCAGCGCGCGCATCCGGTCGCCGCGCGACAGGCCGATCGACAGGAGCGCGGGGCTGCCGCCGTCGCGGGCCTTCATCCGATCGAGCAGGTGCCGCTCGAGCATCTCGACCCGCAGCCGACGGCAGTGGCGAGCCGTGCCCGCGGCGCCGGCCTCTTCAGCCGGGGGCGGCATTGGCGCGGGCGATGCCTGAGAGGTAGTAGTCGCGCACTTTCAGGCCGTAGGATCCCGACGGCAGGCCACGCACGATCCGCAGCCGGCCCGAGCCGGACCCCGAGGAGGACAGCAGGTCGCGCTCGATCGGCTCGGGCAGCTGCGCCTTGTCGGGCCAGGTCAGCACCAGCACGCGGGGCTCGAGACGGCGAACGCGGTTGTGCGCGACGACGATCGCGACCTCGCCACTCGAGAGCTCGACCAGGCTGCCGACGGGGAAGACCCCCACGGCCTGCACGAACTGCTCGACCAGCGGCTCGTGGAACGAGCTGCCGGTCCATTCGTAGAGGTTCATCAGCGCGTCCTGCGGAGCCGACGGGTTCGCATAGGCGCGCGGTGTGATCAGCGCGGCGAAGCTGTCGGCGATCGCCGCCATCCGCCCGTAGATGCTGATGCGGTTGCCCTTGAGGCCGTTCGGATAGCCGCTGCCGTCGAGCCGCTCGTGGTGCTGGGCGATGCCGAGCTCCACCTCGGTCGGCAGCTCGCCGGCCTCGCGCAGCGCGTCGATGCCCAGGCGCACGTGTTCCTTGATGAGCCCGTACTCGGACGACGTCAGCATGCCGGGCTTGTCGAGCAGCGCGCGCGGCAGCCGGATCTTGCCGACGTCCGCGAGCATCCCGATCATGCCGAGCAGGCCGAGGTCGTGCTTCGGGAAGCCGAGCTGGCGGCCGAGCGCGATCAGGTACAGCGCGACCTTCACGCCGTGGTTGTAGGTGCTGACGTCCTCATCGCGCAGCCGGCCCACCCACAGCAGCGCGTCGGGGTTGTCGATCATGCTGGTGACCATATCGTCGACGGCGCCGGCCACCTCCTCGACCTGCGGCACGCGGCCGGCCCTCACGTCGGTGATCACCGCCTTGAGCACGTCCTCGCTGCGGCTGAACGCCGTGCGGGCCCGCGGCAGCTCCTGCTCGAGGCTGTGCTGCTCTTCGTAGGTCTGGAGCTTGATGTCGTTGGGCAGCCAGCCGCGGATGGCATCGCGGCTCGCCCGGTCGCGCTCGCCTGTCGCGCCCTGCTCGGCCTCGTTGCCGCGCAGTCCGCGCAGCCAGGCGACGGTGCGGGCGAGCAGGCCCGGTCCGTCGTCGCGCCCCGAGTCCGCGCTCTGGCGCACGAGGTCCCGGAAGCGCTGGCGCGTGTCGGAGCTGATCCGGACGTCGGCGCGGGTCTTGTACACGCGGCCGGCGCCGGATCGCACGCCGCGGCGCTCGACCGGCGTGGGGGCCGCAGGGGCCGCAGGGGCCGCGGTCGCGACGACCTTGGCCGGCTGCTTGGGCGGTGCCGGGGCCTCGTCGCCGCGCATCTCCGCGCGACGGATCGCGTCGGCCACCGCGGGGATCGACATCTCCAGGTCGACGTAGACGTAGCTGCAGCACTTGCGCAGGGTGTCGATCTCGACCTGGCTGTCCGCGAGGAAACCCTGCAGCAGGAAGGGCGTGTCGAGCCAGGGCCGGTCGAGCTCGGCGATGAACATGCCGAGCTGCAGGGACTCGGACGCGATCTGATACCGACGGCTCGCCGTGATCAGCGCGACCGCGTTGTCGGGTTCCACCACCTGCTCGAGACTGCTGTTATGCACCGGTCCGTGTCCGTGAGTCGAAATGGGGCGGGCGGCGGGCCGTGCCACCTCGTCCGGTCATGGTAGCCAGCCAACATGCCCCGTTCCAATCGATTAACGGGCGGGCGGTGCGTGGACCGCACTGCCGTCCGACGGGCGGCCGGGGCCCGACTTCGGACGGCGGCCCTGCCGTCGGCCCGTGGTCAGCCTGCGGTCAGCGCGGCAGCGCCTGCCAGATCGCGCGGCTCGGGCCGGGCTGGTTGAGCGTGTAGAAGTGGATGCCCGGGGCGCCGCCCTCGAGCAGGCGCACGCACAGCGCGGTGACCACGTCGTGGCCGAAGGCGCGCAGCGACTCGACGTCGTCGGCGAAGCCCGCCAGGCGAAGCCGGATCCAGCGCGGGATCTCGGCACCGCAGGCGTCCGAGAAGCGGGCGAGCTGCGTGTAGTTGGTGATCGGCATGATGCCGGGCACGATCGGCACGGTCACGCCCTGGGCGCGCGCCGCGTCGACGAAGCGGAAGTAGGCGTCGGCGTTGAAGAAGTACTGCGTGATCGCCGCATCGGCGCCGGCCTGCACCTTGTGCACGAAGGCCTTGAGGTCGGCGTCGGCCGAGGCCGCCTGCGGATGCACCTCCGGATAGGCGGCGACCTCGATGCGGAACCAGTCGCCGGTACGCTCGCGCACGAATGCGACCAGGTCGGACGCGTACCGGAACTCGCCGGCGTCGACCATGCCCGAGGGCAGGTCGCCGCGCAGCGCGACCAGGCGGCGAATGCCGTGCGAGCGCCAGTGATCGAGCAGCTCGGCGATGCCCTCGCGGGTCGCGCCCACGCAGGACAGGTGCGGCGCGACCGAATGGCCTTCGGTGGCGATCTCGTCGACCACGCCGAGCGACTTGTCGCGGGTCGAGCCGCCGGCGCCGAAGGTGACGCTGAAGAACTCGGGCTCGAGCGCCGCGAGCTGTCGGCGCGTCTCGCGCAGCTTGGCCAGCCCTTCGGGCGTGTTCGGCGGAAAGAATTCGAAGCTGACCGGGATGCGGGACGGGGTCATCGTGGGATCCGGGTTCGGGGCGGGCGCGCGGCGGGCACGCTCGCATGGAGGAAGGACTCGCGGTTGCCGTCACCTCCGGGCAGCGCGCTGTCGAAGGCACGGTGCACGCTCCAGCCGAGCGCCCGACAGGCGTCGGCCACCTGCGCGCAGGCGCGCGCAGGGCCGGCGGCGTCGGTCACGATGCCGCGGCCGTCGAGCGCCGACGGACCGAGCTCGAACTGCGGCTTGACCAGCAGCAGCACCGTTGCGCCCGGCGCGAGCAGCGCGTCGGCCGCGGGCAGCACCTTCGCGAGCGAGATGAACGACAGGTCGGCGACCGCCATGTCGAAGCCTTCTGAGGGCGCGTCGGGCACGCTGGCGGCCACGACCCCGGGGGTCGCGTCGCGCACGTTCAGCCGCTCGACGCAGTGCACCCTCGGGTCGTCGCGCAGCCGCGGATGCAGCTGCCCGTGACCGACCTCGATGCCCACCACCTGCGTCGCGCCCGACTGCAGCAGGCAGTCGGCGAAGCCGCCGGTGGACATGCCGAGGTCGAGCACGGTGCGGCCCGTCGGGTCGATGCCCGCCTCGGCGAGCGCATGGGCCAGCTTGGCCCCCGCGCGCGACACGAAGCGGGTCTCGTCCGAGCAGGCGACCCGCAGCTCGTCGAGCGGCCCCACCTGCTGGGACGCCCGCTCGATCCGCGTGCCGCCAGCGCGGGACACCGCGCCATCGGCGATCAGCCGCTGCGCGGCGCTGCGCGACGCGGCCAGGCCGCGCGCGACCAGCTCGACATCGGCGCGCCCCAAGGGACGGCCGGACTCAGTAGCGGTAGGTGTCGGGCTTGTACGGGCCCTCGGTCGGGACACCGATGTAGCCCGCCTGCTCGTCCGACAGCTCGGTCAGCATCGCGCCGAGCTTCTTCAGGTGCAGGCGCGCGACCTTCTCGTCGAGGTGCTTCGGCAGCACATAGACCTTGCCCTTGTCGTAGGCGTCCTGGTGGGTCCACAGCTCGATCTGCGCGATCGTCTGGTTGGCGAACGAGGAGCTCATCACGAACGACGGGTGGCCGGTGCCGCAGCCGAGGTTCACCAGGCGGCCTTCGGCCAGCAGGATGATCCGCTTGCCGTCCTTGAAGATGACGTGGTCGACCTGGGGCTTGATGTTCTCCCAGGTGCACTGCTCCTTCAGGCCCGCGACGTCGATCTCGTTGTCGAAGTGGCCGATGTTGCAGACGATCGCCTGGTCCTTCATCGCCGCCATGTGGGAGTAGGTGATGACGTCGCGGTTGCCGGTGGCGGTCACGAAGATGTCGGCCTTGTCGGCGGCGTACTCCATCGTCACCACGCGGAAGCCCTCCATCGTGGCCTGCAGCGCGCAGATCGGGTCGCACTCGGTGACCCACACCTGGGCCGACAGCGCACGCAGCGCCTGGGCGCTGCCCTTGCCCACGTCGCCGAAGCCGGCGACCACCGCGACCTTGCCGGCGATCATCACGTCGGTGGCGCGCTTGATGCCGTCGACCAGCGACTCGCGGCAGCCGTACAGGTTGTCGAACTTGCTCTTGGTGACCGAGTCGTTGACGTTGATCGCGCGGAACGCGAGCTCGCCGCGGGCGGCCATCTGGTACAGGCGGTGCACGCCGGTGGTCGTCTCTTCGGTCACGCCGACGACGGCCTTGAGATTGCGCTCGTAGAAGCCCGGCTCCTTGGCCAGCTGGCGGCGGATCGAGTTGAACAGGCAGATCTCTTCCTCGCTGCCCGGCTTGTCGAGCACCGAGATGTCGCGGGCGGCCTTGGTGCCGAGATGCAGCAGCATCGTCGCGTCGCCGCCGTCGTCCAGGATCATGTTGGTCGGATGGCCGTCGGTCCACTCGAAGATGCGGTGGGTGTAGTCCCAGTACTCGTCGAGCGACTCGCCCTTGACCGCGAAGACCGGGATGCCGGCTTCGGCGATCGCGGCGGCGGCGTGGTCCTGGGTCGAGAAGATGTTGCACGAGGCCCAGCGCACCTGCGCGCCGAGCGCGGCCAGCGTCTCGATCAGCACGGCGGTCTGGATCGTCATGTGCAGCGAGCCGGTGATGCGCGCGCCCTTGAGCGGCTGCGCCGCGGCGAATTCGTCGCGGATCGCCATCAGACCGGGCATCTCGGTCTCGGCGATGCGGATCTCCTTGCGGCCCCAGGCCGCGAGGCCCATGTCGGCGACCTTGTAGTCGGTGAAGGCGGCGGGTTTCAGGACAGCACTCATTGTTTCGCTCCGTCGGTTCGGGCGCCCGGGGGCGCCGCAGGCTTGGGCGAGCGCGGTGTTCGCCCGGCACGGGGACCCCGAAGGTCCCGGCGCGCCGGAAAAACAAAACGCCCGCAAGGGTCGGATGACCATTGCGAGCGCAGTTGTGATCGCCGAGCCTGGCCCCTACGGGTCGCAGCGCTCCTCGGCAACGCAGAGTATAGCGACCTTCCGGAACCGGTCGAAAGCGCCACCCATCGGTCGCGGGGTATTCGGACCTGCGGACGATCCCGTGACGCATTTCACGGCGCAGGCGTGACCGATGTCCGGATCCGTGCACGATAGGGGATCGACCGGGGCCTTTCCCCGGTGTCGACCCGGGTGCGCAGAGGACCTCGGATCCCTACGATCCTCATACGTTCTCCCGGTCCGATGACCGGCTCCCTGCCGAGGCCACACGATGTCCACCCACCTGCAGTCCGCGATCCGATTCGAGACGCTGCCGAGCCTGCTGCGCGACCGGCTCACGATGCCTGCGGCCGGCACGGTGCCCTCGCGCTACACCTCGCGTTTCCTCGAGCGCGCGGCGCTGCTGGAGCGGCTGATGTCCGGGCCGGTGGTGGGCGAAGCCTTCCCGCCGCCGACGCGGCTCGACACGGCGCGCGTGATGGCCGCGCTCGCGCCGGTGCTGGTGCCGAACGCGTCGGGCTGCTTCGTGCCGGCCGCGCCGGACGTCTCGGTGCGGCGCACGCTCGTGCCGCTGCCCGGGGGGCGCTCGCTCGCCATCGACGTGGCGCCTGCGACGGTGCGCTTCGACTTCGGCGACCAGTCACGACTGCTGCAGGAGCTGGTGGACAACGCGTGCCGGCACGCGCCTGCGGGCGCGACGGTGCGGGTCCGCGGTGCCCCGGGCGTGGGCGGCTACCAGATCTCGGTGACGAACCCGGGCGATGCGATGCCGCGCTGGGCCCTGGCGGCGCTGCGCGCCGGGCGTCCGGCGGCCGCGGTCGGCGATCCGACCGGTCTGGCTCTGGGGCTGTCGATCTCGGCGCTGCTCGCGGCGGTCAACGGTGCGCGGCTCGAGGTGCTGCGCGGCGCGGGCCGGCCGAACACGCTGCGGGTGATCATGAGCGCCGGCTGATCGCGGCCCGCGGCTGACGCCGTCGCCGACCGCCGGTACCTCGCGGCCGACGCCCGGTCGGTCCCGCGCGCCGCCTGTCGCGGCGGGCGGATGAAGCGGCAGTCAAAGCCGACAGTTCGAGCGATCTCGACCTAGGCGGTGCTTTAGACTTGGTCGCATGTCCGGCTCTTTTTCAGACCCCAGGCGAGGCGTGCTCATCGCCGACGACCACGTCCTCGTCAGGGCGGGCCTGCGCACGCTCCTCGACTCCTCGTCGCGCTACCGGCTCACCGGGGAGGCTGCCGATGTCGGGACCTGCCTCGCGCTGATGCGCTCGCTGCGCCCGCCGCTGCTGCTGCTGGACATCATGCTGCCCGACATGTCCGGGATCGACGCGGTGGCGCGGATCCGCGAGATCGACCCGGGGGTGCGCATCGTGTTCCTGTCCTCGCAGGACTCGCGCGAGTTCGTCACCCGCGCGCTGCAGACCGGCGCCGACGGCTTCATGTCCAAGGACTTCGCGCTGTCCGAGCTCGAGTTCGCGCTCGATGCGGTGAGCGCCGGGCAACGCTATCTGAGCCCGCGCATCTCGCACGTGCTGGTCGAGGCGATGAACGCGCCGGACACCCCGGAGCCGGCGCCGGGCGGGCTGACCGGGCGCCAGCGCGAGGTGCTGTGCTGCGTGGCGCGCGGGCTGTCGAACAAGGAAATCGCCCGCGAGCTGTCGATCAGCCCGAAGACGGTCGAGTTCCATCGCGGCCAGCTGATGCAGCGGCTCGACATCCACGACGTGGCCACGCTCACGCGGTACGCGGTGACGACGGGGCTGGTCTAGCGCGGTCCTCCGCGGAGGCGCCGTCCCGGGTGGCGGCGGCCCCCGAAACGGAAAACGCCCGGGTTCGCCGGGCGTGTCCTCATCGGATCGGGACGAGGGGCGGGATCAGACGCCCGCGGCCGCCCGCAGTGCCGCGGCCTTGTCCGTACGCTCCCACGTGAACTCAGGCTCTTCCCGCCCGAAATGGCCGTAGGCCGCCGTCTTGCGGTAGATCGGGCGCAGCAGGTCGAGCATCTGCACGATGCCCTTCGGGCGCAGGTCGAAGTGCTCCTGCACCAGCTCGGCCAGGCGCTCGTCGGAGACCTTGCCCGAGCCTTCCGTGGTCACCATGACCGAGGTCGGGCGGGCCACGCCGATCGCGTAGCTGATCTGCACGAGGCAGTTGCGCGCCAGGCCCGCAGCCACGATGTTCTTCGCGACGTAGCGCGCCGCGTAGGCCGCGGAGCGGTCGACCTTGGACGGGTCCTTGCCCGAGAACGCGCCGCCGCCGTGCGGCGCCGCGCCGCCGTAGGTGTCGACGATGATCTTGCGCCCGGTCAGGCCGCAGTCGCCCTGCGGGCCGCCGATGACGAAGCGGCCGGTCGGGTTGATCAGGTAGCGGATCTCGCCCTTGATCAGCTCCTTCGGCAGCACCGGCTTGATGATCTCCTCGATCACCGCCTCGGTCAGCTTGCCGTGCTCGATGTCCGGCGCGTGCTGGGTGGAGAGCACCACGGTGTCGATCGAGTGCGGCATGCCGTCGACGTAGCGCATCGTGATCTGCGACTTCGCGTCCGGGCGCAGCCAGGGCAGGCGGCCGTCGCGACGCAGGTCCGACTGGCGCTCGACCAGGCGGTGCGCGTAGTAGATCGGGGCCGGCATCAGCACCGGGGTCTCGTTGCAGGCGTAGCCGAACATCAGGCCCTGGTCGCCGGCGCCCTGGTCGAGGTCGATGCCCCGGCCCTCGTCGACGCCCTGGGCGATGTCCTGGCTCTGCTTGTCGTACGCGACCAGGACCGCGCAGCCCTTGTAGTCGATGCCGTACTCGGTGTTGTCGTAGCCGATCTGCTTGATGGTCTCGCGGGCGACGTCGATGTAGTCGACGTGCGCGCCGGTCGTGATCTCGCCGGCGAGCACCACGAGGCCGGTGTTCACCAGGGTCTCGGCGGCGACGCGCGAGAACTTGTCCTGGGTGAAGATGGCGTCGAGGATCGCGTCCGAGATCTGGTCGGCGACCTTGTCGGGGTGGCCCTCGGAAACCGATTCCGAGGTGAAGAGGAAGTCCTTGGCCAAGTGTGTTCTCCATGAAGGGCGACGGACAGCCGGTAAGATGGCCGCCGCTGGGCGACCGTCTTGCCGGATCGGCGTTGCCGGCTCCGGAGAAGCGGCGACGCTTTAGCAGTACTTCTAGGCCGCCCTGCAAGTTGTCCAATTAACTCGGCGGCACCGACATTATAGACACCCCGCATTCGGCACTTGCCCCGAACAGCGGTCTTCCGACGCGGTCATTCCCGAGGTCCATGCTCGTCTGGTTCGCCCGTCTCGTCGCCCGACTGCCGCTGCGCTGGTCCCAGGCGTTCGGTGCCGCGTTCGGCCGCCTGGCGCTCGCGCTGTCTTCCGGATACCGGCGCAAGTCGGCCGACAACCTCGCGCTCGCCGGCCTGCTCGACGACGCGAGGCTGCGCCGCACCGCCGAGCAGGCGGGTCGGGCCGCCGGCGAGACGCCCTTCGTGTGGTTCGGCGACGATGCGCGCGTCGAGGCGCTGATCAGCGTGGAAGGGCAGGAGGCGCTCGATCGCGCCCGGGCCGCCGGCCGCGGCGTGATCCTGCTGACGCCGCACCTCGGCTGCTTCGAGGCGGCGGCCCGGGCGGTCGCCCGCAGCGGCCCGATCACCGTGCTCTACAAGCCGCCGCGGCTGCCGGCGGTGCGCCGGCTCGTCGAGACCGGGCGCGAGTCGCCGGGCGTGCGGCCGGTGCCGGCGAGCGGCGCCGGCGTGCGCGGCCTGCTGCGTGCGCTCAAGCGCGCCGAGGCCATCGGCGTGCTGCCCGACCAGGTGCCGAGCGATGGAGACGGCGTCTGGGCGCCGTTCTTCGGCCGGCCCGCCTATACGATGACGCTGCCGCAGCGGCTCGCCCGCGCCACCGGTGCCTCGGTGCTGCTGGCCTGCGGCGAGCGGCTGCCGGACGGCGCCGGCTGGCGCGTGCAGTTCGAGCCGCTCGAGGGCGACGCCTCGCCCGAGGCGGTCAACCGCGCGATGGAGACCATGATCCGACGCATTCCCGACCAGTACTTCTGGGGCTACAACCGGTACAAGACGCCGCCGCGCGCGGCGGAGCCGTCGCGTGCGCCGGCAGCGGGCGACGGCCCCGGGGGCTCGGCTTGAGCGGTGCGGCGGCGGACCCGCCCGTCCGCGGCTACCTCGCCACCCGTCTGGGCCTGGCGCTGCTCACCGCCGTCTCCCGGCTGCCGCTGCCCCTGCTGCGGAGGCTGGGCGGTGCACTGGGCAGCCTCGCGTGGTGGCTCGCCCGACCCCGGCGGCACGTCACGCTGGTCAACCTGCGCCTGTGCTACCCGGACATGCCCGAGCGCGAGCGGCGCAGGCTGGGCCGCGAGCATTTCCAGTGGTTCATGCGCAGCATCCTCGAGCGCTTCATCTTCTGGTTCGGGCCACCGGAGCGGATCGACGCGCTGGTCCGCATCGAGGGCGAGGAGGTGCTGACCGCGCTGCGGGGCAAGCCGGTGATCATCCTCGCGCCGCACTTCGTCGCGCTCGACGCCGGCGGCCTGCGGCTCGCGATGAAGTCGCGGTTCGTGACCATGTACCAGCGCCAGAAGAACCCGGTGGTCGATGCGACGATGCGACGCGGGCGCGAGCGCTTCCCCGGCGTGGTGCTGTCGCGCCAGCAGGGCGTGCGCGCGGCGGTCAGGGTGATGCGCGAGGGCGTGCCGTTCTACTACCTGCCCGACATGGATCTCGGCGCCCGCGACGCGGTCTTCGTGCCCTTCTTCGGCGTGCCCGCGGCCACGGTGACCGCCACGGCGCGGCTGGTCGAACTGACCGGCGCGACCGTCCTGCCCTTCGTGACGCGGATGACGCCCGACGGCTACGTCGGCACCTTCTATCCGCCGATGGAGGACCCGGCCGGGCCCGACGTCGAGGCCGCGACCGCGCGGATGAACGCCTTCATCGAGGCCCGGGTCCGCGAGATGCCGGCGCAGTACCTGTGGTCGCACAAGCGGTTCAAGACCCGTCCGCCGGGCGAGCCGAGCCCCTATGTCGATTGAGCGATAATCGCGCCATGCGGCTCAAGTTCACCAAGATGCAGGGCGCCGGCAACGACTTCGTCGTGCTCGACGGCGTGCGCCAGCGCGTGGCGCTCGCGCCCGCCCAGTGGCGTGCGCTCGCGGACCGGCATTTCGGCGTCGGTGCGGACCAGATGCTGCTGGTGGAGCCCGCCGACGGCCCGGACGTCGACTTCGTCTACCGGATCTTCAATGCCGATGGCGGCGAGGTCGAGCAGTGCGGCAACGGCGCGCGCTGCTTCGTGCGCTTCGTGCGCGACCAGGGCCTGACCGAGAAGTCCGTGGTGCGCGTGCGCACGATGTGCGGCGTCATCGAGCCGCGCCTGGAGGCCGACGGGCGGGTCACCGTCGACATGGGCGCGCCGGTGCTCGAGCCCGCGCGCGTGCCCTTCGACGCGGCCGGGCTCGAAGGCCGCCCCGAGGGCGAGGACCTGCTGTGGCCGCTGGCCCTGCCGGGCGGCGAGCGCTGGATCTCGGTGGTGTCGATGGGCAACCCGCACGCGGTGCAGGTGGTCGACGACGTCGACACCGCACCGGTCGGCACCGAGGGGCCGCTGCTGGAGTCGCACGCGCGCTTCCCGCGCCGCGTGAACGCGGGCTTCATGCAGGTGGTCTCGCGCTCGCGCGTGCGGCTGCGCGTGTTCGAACGCGGCGTCGGCGAGACGCTGGCCTGCGGCAGCGGCGCCTGCGCGGCGGTGGTCGCGGGCATCCGCCGTGGTCTGCTGGATGCGCGCGTCGACGTCGAGACCCGCGGCGGCGTGCTCACCCTCGAATGGCACGGCGCCTCGGTCCTGATGACCGGCCCGGCCGTCTCGGTCTTCACCGGCGAGATCGAGCTCGGTGCGGCCGAGGCCGCCTGACCCTCACCCTCGGCCCCGCTGCAGCGCCGCCCCGCCCGCCTCGCCCCGCCACCGGACACCCCGATGAACAGCCCCGACGCCAGCGCCGACCAGGTCGCGCAGTACCTCCGCGACAATCCCGGCTTCTTCGACGCCAACGCCGAGCTGCTCGCATCGATCACCGTGCCGCATCCGCACGGCGGGCGTGCGGTGTCGCTCGTCGAGCGGCAGGTCGACCTGCTGCGCGACAAGAACAAGGCGCTGGAGATGCGGCTGGCCGAGCTGCTGCGCATCGGCCAGGAGAACGACGCGATCGCCGCCAAGCTGCAGCACTGGACCCGCGAGCTGCTGCGGGTGCGCGACGTGCGCGAGCTGCCGGCGCGGGTGGCCGAGGGCCTGGCGAACGACTTCTCGGTGCCGCAGGCGGCGCTGCGCCTGTGGGGGCTCGAGGCGGCCCACGCCGACCTGCCGGCCGCGGCCGAGGTCGAGCCCGAGGTGCGGGCCCTGGCCGACAGCGTCAAGCAGCCCTACTGCGGCCCGAACGCCGAGCTGAGCGTGGCCGCCTGGCTGCACGGCGGCGGCAGCCAGACCCGCTCGATCGCGTTGCTGCCGATGCGGGTCGGCGCCGCGCCGCAGGCCTTCGGGCTGCTGGTGCTCGGCTCCCCCGACCCGGCCCGCTTCCAAGCCGGCATGGGCACCGCGTTCCTCGAGCGGATCGCCGAGATCGGCAGCGCCGCGCTGTCCCGGCTGCTGCCCTGAACCCCGACGGCGGTGCAGGCGCCGGGCCGACGATGCACGCCGCGCCGACCGCCCCCCCCCTGGACGACCGGGTCGCCGCCTGGCTGGGCCGGCTGCGCACCGAACGGGCCTGCTCGCCCCGTACGCTCGAGGCCTACGGCCGCGAGCTCGCCGAGCTGCGCCGGCTCGCCGACGGGCGCGACTGGGCGGCGCTCACCGAAGCCGACGTGCGCCGCTGGGTCGCCGCGGCGGCGCGGGCCGGACTCGCGCCCAGCTCGATCGCGCGCCGGCTGTCGGCCTGGCGCGGCTTCCTCGACTTCCTCGCCGTCCGCGGCGACGTGCCGTCCAATCCGGTCCGCGGCGTGCGGGCGCCGCGCCGGCCCAAGCGACTGCCCAAGGCGCTGCCGCCCGATCTCGCGCTGCGCTTCGTGCAGCCGGTCGACGAGGCCGACGCGCCCTCCGACGAGGCGTTCGCGCGGTCACGCGACCAGGCGATCGTCGAGCTGCTCTACTCGAGCGGGCTGCGGCTGTCCGAGCTCACCGGGCTCGACACCCGCTACGTCGAGGCCGGGGCCGGGGCCTACCGCTCGGGCGGCTGGCTGACCCGCGACGAGGCCGAGGTGCAGGTGCTGGGCAAGGGCGGCAAGCGGCGCACGGTGCCGGTGGGCGGACCGGCGCTGGCCGCGCTCGACGCCTGGCTCGCGCTGCGCGCGGCCTTCGTGGCCGTCACGCCGGGTGCGGATCCGCATGCGCTCTTCCTGTCGCAGCGCGGCGCGCGGCTGTCCGGCCGCGCCGTGCAACGGCTGGTCAAGCGCCTGGGTGTCGAGCGTGGCGTGCCCTCGGACGTCCATCCGCACGTGCTGCGGCATTCGTTCGCCAGCCACCTGCTGCAGTCGAGCGGCGACCTGCGCGCGGTCCAGGAACTGCTCGGCCACGCCAGCATCGCGACCACCCAGGTCTACACCTCGCTCGACTTCCAGCGTCTCGCCGCGGTCTACGACGCCACCCATCCGCGCGCCCGTGCCCGGCGTCGCTCCGGAGAGTCCGGTTGAACCGCCCCGAGCCGACCCTGCACCTCAAGCCCCGCAAGGACGCCTTGCTCCAGCGGCGGCATCCGTGGGTGTTTGCGGGCGCCGTCGAGCGGATCGGGGGCAAGGCCGCGCCGGGCGACACCGTGCGCGTCGTCGGCGCCGACGGCCGCTTCCTCGCCCGGGCCGCGTTCAGCCCGTCCTCGGCGATCCGCGCGCGCGTCTGGACCTTCGACGAGACCGAGACGGTCGACGAGGCCTTCGTCGCTGCTCGCGTGCACGCGGCGGTCGCGCGGCGCGAGCCGCTGCGCGAGCGCTCCGACGCGCTGCGCCTGGTGTTCGGCGAGGCCGACGGGCTGCCTGGCTGCGTCGTCGACCGCTATGCCGGACAGCTGGTCGTCCAGTTCCTGTCGGCCGGCGTCGAGCGCTGGCGCGATGCGATCGTCGACGCGCTGGTGGCGGCCACCGGCTGCACGGCGGTCTACGAACGCTCCGACGCCTCGGCCCGCGAGCGCGAGGGCCTGGCGCTGCGCGCCGGCCCGATCCGAGGCGAGGCGCCGGCCCCGGTGGCGGTCGTGGAGCAGGGCGTGCGCTACCGGGTCGACGTGGTCGGCGGGCACAAGACCGGCTTCTACATCGACCAGCGCGACAACCGCGCGCTGGTGGGCGAGCATGCGGCGGGCCGGCGCGTGCTCAACTGCTTCTGCTACACCGGCGGCTTCACGCTGGCCGCGCGCCGGGGCGGGGCGGCCGAGGCCACCTCGATCGACGCCAGCGCCGAGGCGCTCGCGATGGCCGCCGCCAACGAGCGCGACAACGGCTTCGAGGCGCCCTCGACCTGGCTTCAGGCCAACGTGTTCGACGCGCTCAAGTCCATGCTCGCCGAGGGCCGGCAGTTCGACCTGATCGTGCTCGATCCGCCCAAGTTCGCGCCGTCGGTGCAGCACGTCGACGCCGCGGCGCGCGCCTACAAGGAAATCAACCTGAAGGCGCTGCGCCTGCTCGCCCCCGGCGGGCTGCTCTTCACCTTCTCCTGCTCGGGCGCCATCACCGCCGACCTCCTGCGCGGGATCGTGGCCGGCGCCGCGGCCGACGCGCGCATCGACGCGCAGCTGCTGCGGCAGCTGGCTGCCGGAATCGACCATCCGATGGCGATCACCCATCCGGAAGGCGAGTACCTCAAGGGTCTGATGCTGCGCCGGATGTAAACTCGGGCCTTGCGACGCGGAGGGCACGCTTGGCCTCGAATCTCGATCAGGCACGCGAGCGGGTGCGGGCGACCGGCGCCCGGGTCACCGGCGCGCGCGTCAAGGTGCTGGCGGTGCTGCTGCAGGCCGACGAGGCACTGACGCACACCGAAGTGCAGCGCCGCCTCGAGCAGGGCGACGCCCACGAACTGCTCGACCGCGTCACGCTGTACCGCGTGCTCGAGTGGCTCGTCGAGGCGGGCCTGTCGCACCGTGTCTCCGGCCCCGACCGTGTCTGGCGCTTCTCGGCCCACGGCGACGACGCCCTCGCCGGTGCTGGTCATGCCCACGGCGCGCAGCACGGCCATTTCAAATGCCGCCGCTGCGAGCGCATGTTCTGCATGAAGTCCTCGTCGCGGCTCGCCCGTACGGTGCGCGGCATGCTGCCCGACGGCTTCGACGGCGACGCGGTCGAGCTCACCGTGGTCGGCCGCTGCGCCGAGTGCGCAGCCGCCGAGGCCGGGGCGCCGCACGACGAGGCGCTGCGCGCCGCCGCAGCCCCCGACGCCGCCGCGCTCGCGGTCGCCGACGGGCGCTGAGCGCGGTGACCGCCGCCTCGTCCGTGCCGGAGCCGGTTCCGGTCACGGTGCTGACCGGCTTTCTCGGCAGCGGCAAGACCACGCTGCTCAACGGGCTGCTGCGCCAGCCGGGGCTGTCCGACACCGCGGTGCTGATCAACGAGTTCGGCGAGGTCGGCCTCGATCACCTGCTGGTCGAGCGCCTCGACGAGCGGACCGTGCTGCTGGCCTCGGGCTGCATCTGCTGCACGATCCGCACTGACCTCGCGCACGCGCTGGCCTCGCTGGTCCTGCGGCGCGACCGCGGCGAGCTGCCGCCGTTCTCGCGGGTGCTGGTCGAGACCACCGGCCTGGCCGATCCGGCGCCCATCCTGCACACCCTGCTGGCCGATCCGATGCTCGCGGCCCGCTTCCGGCTGCAGGGCGTGGTGACCACGGTGGACGCGGTGCACGGCGCCGCGCAGCTCTCGAAGCAGTTCGAGTCGGTCAAGCAGGCGGCGGTCGCGGACCTGCTGGTGATCACCAAGGCGGACCTCACCGGGCCGGAGGCGCTCGCGAGGCTCCATCGCAAGCTCGGTCGGCTGAACCCGGGCGCGGCGCGCGTCGAGGCGGTCGGCGGCGATCTCGACGCCGGCGTGGTCCTCGGCCTGGGCCTGTATGATCCTGCCTCCCGCGGCGCCGACGTCCGCCGCTGGCTGCGCGACGAGTCGCTGCGGCCGGCGCCCGTCGACGGCCCGGGCGACGACGATCCGGACCGTTCGCGCCACGGCGACGCCATCCGCAGCTTCGTGCTGACCTTCGATGCGCCGCTGTCGCGCGAGGGGCTGGACGAGGCCTTCGGGATGCTCACCGGCGTGGCCGGCGACGCGCTGCTGCGGGTCAAGGGCGTGGTCGACGTGGAGGACGACGGCCCGTGCGCCATCCATGCCGTGCAGCACCAGGTCTATCCGAGGGTGTGGCTCGGGCGGTGGCCGGCGCACTGGGACGGCGGCGGCGAGGCACCGGGCTCGCGGCGCAGCCGGATCGTGTTCATCGTGCGCCAGCCGCTGACGCGCGAGTATGTTTCCTCGGCATTCGAGCACTTCGCGCGGGCCCCGCTCGCGCACGACTGATCAGGGCACACGCCATGGCACAACCGCAGGTTCCGGTCACCATCCTCACCGGCTTTCTCGGCAGCGGCAAGACCACGCTGCTCAACCGCATCCTCACCGAGCAGCACGGCCACAAGATCGCCGTGATCGAGAACGAGTTCGGCGAGGAGGGGATCGACAACGACCTGCTGCTGCAGAGCCGCGACGAGCAGATCGTCGAGATGAACAACGGCTGCATCTGCTGTACGGTGCGCGGCGACCTGGTGCGCATCCTGGGCGACCTCAAGGACCGTCGCGAGTCGGGCGAGTCGAAGTTCGACCGCGTGATCATCGAGACCACCGGGCTGGCCGATCCGGGCCCGGTCGCGCAGACCTTCTTCATCGATGACGACATCGCCGAGTACTACCTGCTCGACGCGGTGATCACGGTCGTCGACGCCAAGCATGGCGGCCAGACCCTCGACGAGCACAAGGAGGCGGCCGAGCAGGTGGGCTTCGCCGACCGCATCCTGATGTCGAAGGTCGACCTGGTGTCGGAGGCCGAGCAGGGCGCGCTGCGCGATCGTCTCAAGCGCATCAACCCGCGCGCCCCGATCAAGCCTGTGCACTTCGGCGAGGTGCCCGTCGGCGAGGTGCTCGACATCCGCGGCTTCAACCTGAACGCGGTGCTCGAGATCACGCCCGACTTCCTCACCAATGACGAGCACGAGCACGACGACGCGGTCACCTCGTTCGTCTACAAGACCGAGAAGCCCTTCGACGCCACCAAGCTCGAGGACTTCCTCGGCGGTCTGGTGCAAGTTTACGGACCGGACATGTTGCGGTATAAAGGCGTCCTTTTCGTGAAGGGCTCCGACCGTCAGATGGTGTTCCAGGGGGTCCACATGATGATGGGCGCCGACCTCGGGCGCCGCTGGCAGCCCGGCGAAAAGCCCTCGAGCAAGATGGTGTTCATCGGACGGAAACTTCCGAAGGACATGTTCATCCAGGGTCTGCAACAGTGCCTGGCCTGATGGCGCCTCCCCGCGCCGTGCGCCCTACCTAGGACAAGAACATGGCTGTGACCAAGACTCCCAAGCCGTTGACCGAGGCCGAGCTGCTCGCGATGCCGGAGTCGGCCTACATGAACGACGCGCAGATGGCGTTCTTCCGTGCGCGGCTGCAGCAGATGGAGCGCGATCTCCTCGCGAACGCGGGCGAGACCACCGAGCACCTGCGCGAGACGGTGATCGTCCCCGATCCGGCGGACCGCGCGACGATCGAGGAAGAGCACGCCCTCGAGCTGCGCACCCGCGACCGCGAACGCAAGCTGCTCAAGAAGATCCACCAGTCGCTGTCGCGGATCGATTCCGGCGACTACGGGTGGTGCGAGGAGACCGGCGACCCGATCGGGATCCCGCGGCTGCTGGCGCGGCCCACGGCCACGCTGTCGCTCGAGGCCCAGCAGCGGCGCGAGCTGCGCCAGAAGCTCTACGGCGACTGAGCGGGCGGTGAGCCCGATGCGATCGGCGGCCGGCGGTCTCCGGTTCGCGACGAAGGCGGGTCCCCCCGCCTTTTTCGTTTCCTGCGGGCGTCGCTGCAGATGAGCGGCGTGCAAGGGGTCCCTGCGCCCAGGGCCGCGGGCGAGTCCGGCGTGTCGATCGATGCGCTGCGCGTGGTGCGCGGCGCCACCACCGTGCTCGACGTCGCGGCGCTGGACGTGCCCGCGGGCGCGCAGGGCGCGATCGTCGGCGCTTCGGGCTGCGGCAAGACCACGCTGCTCGCGGTGCTCGCGGGACTGCTCGCGCCGCAGGCCGGCCGGGTCGTCGTCGACGGAGTCGCGCTCGGGGAGGTCGCCGCGCGCGGCGCCCATGCGCTCGACCGCTTCCGCGCGCGCCGCATCGGCCTCGTGCCCCAGCAGCCGATGCTGTTCGGCGTGCTCGGCGTGCTCGACAACCTGCTGGCCGCACGCCACTTCGCGGGCCTGCCGCCCGAGCGCGATGCGGCGCTCGCGCTGCTGTCGCGGCTCGGCCTCGCGGGGCTCGAGCGGCGCCGCCCGCGCGAGCTCTCGCGCGGCCAGCAGCAGCGCGTGGCGCTGGCGCGCGCGCTCGTCAACCGCCCCGCGCTCATTCTCGCCGACGAGCCCACCGCCAACCTCGACGACGCGAACGCCGCGCAGGCGCTCGACGTGCTGTCGGCGCACGCGCGCGAGGCCGGCGCGACGCTGCTGATCGCCACCCACGATGCCCGCGTGCGCGAGCGCTTCGAGGTGCTGCTCGCGCTGCCCGCGCGCGTCGCCTCGGCCTCCGGACGTGCCACCGGAGCCCCCTCCGGATGAGCACCGTACGCCTGTTGTGGGCCTACCTGAGTGCGCGGCCGCTGACGACGCTGCTGACCGTGCTGCTGGTCGCGCTCGGCGTGGCGACCACGACGATCGTCACGCTCGTGACGAACCAGGCCGAGGAGCGGCTCGTGCGCGACGCCGCCGGCATCGACCTGGTGGTCGGCGCCAAGGGCTCGCCGCTGCAGCTCGTGCTCGCGGGCGTCTATCACCTCGACGTGCCGCCGGGCAACGTGCCCGTCGCGGCGCTCGCCGAGCTGCGTGCCAACCGCCTCGTCGCGCAGGCGATCCCGCTGTCGCTCGGCGACAGCTTCCGCGGCTTTCGCATCGTCGGCACCGAGCCTGCGTTCCTCGAGCTGCACGGCGCGAAGCTGGCGCGGGGCGAGGCCTTCGCCGCGCCGATGCAGGCGGTGATCGGCGCGCGCGTGGCCGCCGAGACCGGCCTGGCGCCGGGCGCGCGCTTCGTCGGTTCGCACGGTCTCGCGCCCGGCGGGCCGGAGCATGGCGAGGACCCGTTCACCGTGGTCGGTGTGCTCGCGCCCACCGGCGGGGTGCTCGACCGGCTGGTGCTCACGCCGCTGGAGTCGGTCTGGCTCGCGCACGAGGGGGAGCCGGCCGACGAGGACGAGCGGCGCATCCTCGAGGAGGCGCGCGATATCACGCTCGCGCTGGTGCGCTACGCGTCGCCGCTGGCGGCGGCGACGCTGCCGCGCGCGATCAACGCGTCGGACCGGCTGCAGGCCGCATCGCCCGCCTTCGAGTCGGCGCGGCTGTTCCGCCTGGCGGGCGTGGGGATCGACGGGCTGCGTGCCTTCGGCGTGCTGCTGCTCGCGACCGCCGCGCTGTCGGTGTTCGTCGCGCTGTTCCAGGCACTCTCGGACCGCCGGCGCGAGCTCGCGCTGATGAGGCTGCTGGGCGCGTCGCCGGCGCGCCTGTTCGCGCTCCTGCTCGGCGAGGGGCTCGCGCTGACCGCGATCGGCATCGTGCTCGGCATGGCGGTCGGCCACGGCGCGCTCGAGGCGGCGGGCCGTGTCCTCGCCCGGCACGGGGAATGGACGCTGACCGGCGCGGACTTCGATACGATCGAGCTCGCCTATGCGGCGGGCGCGCTGCTGCTCGGCGGTCTCGCCGCGGCGGTGCCCGCGTGGCTCGCGGCCCGCACGCCGCTGGCCGGCGCCCTCGCCGACGACTGAAGCGCGCGGCGGTCAGCGCCCGAGGCATGCCGACGCTGCGCCGCCCCCGACCCAACTCGACGAGTCCAGACATGTCCCGATCCTCATCGGTCCTGCTCCGTGCGGCGCGCATCGCCGCGCTGCTGGGCGCCGCCTGCCTCGCGGTGCCGGCGTCGGCCCAGGCGCCCAAGCCGCCCGCAGCCGCCGCCGCGCCAGCGCCCGCCACCGCCGCGCCCGTCGACGTGCACCGTCGCGACGACATCGCCAAGCACCGCGCGATCGCCGTCGCCCACGATGCGGCGGCGCGCTGCCTCGAGTCCGGACGCCCGGAGGGCGAATGCCAGCAGGCCCTGCGCCGGGCCTGCGAAGGCATCGCGGTCGGGCGATACTGCGGGATGAAGCACAGTCATTGAGCGCCGAGGGCGCCGTGGAGGACACCGTCATGCAGCGACACCACGCACGATCGGCCAGGGAACGCAGCGGGGCGCTGCGCCTCGGGCTCGCCGCGGCCGTGCTCGCCGGCACTTGGTCGACGGCGCTGCCCGACGCCGCCGCGCAGGCCGGCCCGGGCCGCGCCGAGCCGGTGATGCCCGCGCCCTCGCCCGCGCAGGCCGGCGCCGCGCAGGCCGGCACGGCGCCCGCGGGCAAGGGCGTCGTCACGGGCGGCAATCCGCCGCCGGCCTTCGGCAGTGCGGCGGGCGCGCAGCCGCTGGTGTCGCCGCCGCTGCCCGTCGTGCCGGGCACCGTCCCCTGGGACCTGCTCGGGCAGGTGAAGACGGTGCGGGTGAAGGACAAGTTCCTGCCCGACTTCCCGCCGGCGGTGCGCAAGCTCGATCGCCAGGACGTGAAGATCGTCGGCTTCATGCTGCCGCTGCAGACCGGCGAGCGGCAGAGCCACTTCCTGCTGACGGTCACCTCGCAGACCTGCGCGTTCTGCGTGCCAGCCGGTCCCGAGGGCATCGTCGAGGTGAAGACGAAGACCCCGGTGCGCGTCACCTTCGACCCGGTGGTGATCGCCGGCCGCCTCGAGGTGCTGCGCGACGATCCCTTGGGCGTCTACTACCGCCTGAGCGACGGCGAGTCGGTCGCGCTGCGCTGAGCGGCGCGCCCCACGTCACGGTCACATCCTGATGCGCAGGCCCGCGTAGACCGAGCGGCCCGGCATCGGGACCAGGTCCTTCACGAACGAGGTCGACAGCCGGATGTCCTCGTTCATCAGGTTGCGGCCCTGCACGAACAGCGTCGCCGCCCGGTTCGTGCCGAGCGACCAGGTGTGCGAGACCTCGGCGTCGACCCGCGTGTAGCCGGGGGTCTCGGTCTCGAAGGTGCCGACGCGCTCCTGCCGCGCGGCCCGCAGCACCGACACGAAGCCCGACCACGGCCCCGCCGCGTAGTCGACGGTGAGGCCGACGCGCACGGGCGGCGTGCGCGGCGCGGCGCCCAGGCCCTCGACCGTGCCGCGTACGGTGTCGCCGAACCCGTGCAGCGACCAGGGCGAGGCGACCGGCTGCCAGGCGATCTCGGCTTCCAGGCCGCGAAAGCGCGCCGGCGACTGCCGGTAGGCCAGCCTGGAGAACTCGCCCGCCCCCGGGTCGGCGGGCGCGTTGACGATGCCGCCGCCCTCGTCGACGCGGTCGGGTACGCCGTCGCCGTTCTCGTCGGTGGCGAAACCAGCGATGTAGCTGGAGAAGCGCCGCTCGAAGCCGCCGAACTTCCAGCGCACCGGCCCCGCGGTCTGGCGCAGCGCGAGCTCGAACCCGCGCGAGCGCTCGGTGCCGAGGGCGGCGTCTCCGACCTCGAAGGTGCGGGTCGCGGCATGCGCGCCGTCGGCGAACAGTTCCTCGGTCGCCGGCGCCCGCTGCGCGCCGGTGAGCGCCGCCGACAGCGCGATCGGGCCGGCCACCGGCAGCAGCCCGCCGATCGACCACGAGCCGGGCGTGAACTTGCGGCCGGCGAGGCCCGTGTCACCGTCCGGCGTGCGGCTGGCGCGCCCCTGACGCAGGCCCACCTCCAGGCGAGCGTCGCCGAACGCGCGCTCCCCGACCCAGAACACCGCGTCCTCGCGCTCGCGGGTCGACGGCAGGTAGGCCTCCGAGCCGCTCGCCGTCAGCGTGCGCGTGCGCACGTGCACGCCGAAGGCGCCTCGTACCCCCAGCAGAGGCTGGTGGATGCCCTCGATCCGCGTATCGCGGCCGCGGCTCTCGAAGGCCGTGCCCACCTCGCCGGTGGCACCCTCGATCTCCGCATGGCGGTAGCGCACGTCGGCGCTGCGCAGCCGCAGCGTGTCGAGGCCGGGCAGCGGCGCATCGAGCTCGAGCAGGCCTTCGGTGCGCCGGTTGCGCAGGTCGATGGACACGCCGTCCTCGGCCGGGATGCCGTAGCGGGTGTCGAGCGCCGAATGCGACAGTCCGGCCACGCCCCAGCGGTCGATCCAGGAGACGCCGCCCGACTGTCCCGAGCCCTCGGACGCGCTGTTGGGCAGTCGGCCGGACGCGCTCGTCGGGTCGCCGCGGACGGCGGTGCCCGGAATCCGATAGTCGCCTGCGTCGCGCCCGAAGGCGCCGAGGGTCCAGTTGAGGCTGCCGCCGCCGGCGGGGGCGCCGGACCCGGTCGTGCCCGGGCCGACGCCGCCGCGCAGGCGCAGCGCGCCCAGTCGCTCGCGGCTGGCCGAGTCGCCCGCGAACAGCGCGTCGCCGCGCAGCCCGCGCACGGGCGTGGTCGGGATCAGGTCGGTGACCGCGTTGACCAGGCCGCCGATCGCGCCGCTGCCGTACAGCAGGGTCGCCGGTCCGCGCAGCACCTCCACCTGGGTCGTGCCCAGGGGGTCGATGACGACCGCGTGGTCGGGGCTCAGCGACGAGGCGTCCAGGGTGTCCAGACCGTTCTCGGTGATGCCGACGCGCGGGCCGGCGAAGCCGCGCACCACCGGACGCCCGGCCGCGGTGCCGAAGCCGCTGGAGGTGACGCCCGGCAGGCGGTCCAGCGTGTCGCCGAGCGAGCCGCCGCGGCGCCGGTCGAGTTCCGCGCCGCGCAGCACCGACACCGGCTGCGAGGACTGCAGCGGGGTGTCCCCCAGCGGGGTCGCGGTCACGGTCACGTCCTGCAGCGACTCGGCCCGCGCCGCGACGCAGCCCGTCGCGAGCAGGAACCACCCCAGGTGTCTGAGCATCATCACGGCCTCATGCACGTCAGTTGAACATGCAACATTGTGGCATGAAAGCGGGCGGTCGGCGCGTGGGTCGGCACCGATCCGGGGGGCGCGACCCCGTGGCGACCGCAGGGGCGCGGCGGCCGACCTGCGGTCCCGATGCGTCGCGGATGCAACGGGGCTGCGTGCTACACTGCCTCGTAACCCATTGATTTCACAACGTGATATTTTCCCTGTTCGGCAAGAAGGACGGTCGCGGAGGCGAGCGGCGACGCTCGAACGCTCCGGAGGAGGGTCGCGGCTCGGACCGCCGGCGCCCCGGTGACCCCGAGCCCGCGCCGACCGGGGGGAGCCGCGGCGCGGACCCGCGCGAAATCGCGCGCCTGACCGCCGCCAAGATCGACGAGATCGAGTCCGAGATGATCGCGCCGCAGCGCCCGACGGTGGTGCGGCCCCCCGCCCAGTCGGGTCTCGCCGGCACGGTCTACGTGCCCTCGCGAGCGGGTGGCGGCACCGCCTCGTCCCGTACCGACCTCGGGCCGGACGGCAAGGGCCCGGCCAGGACCGCCTCGCGCGCGGGGCCCGAGCCGGCAGTCGTCGCGCCGGGCCGCGGCGCGCTCGACGCCGACACCTCCCTCATCCTCGGCGACGCCGGGTCCGGCGGGTCCGCGCTCCAGGTGATGGCCAACGGCTCGTCGCTGCCGCCCGCATTCGAGGAGGCGGCCGTTCTCTATTCGAACGGGCAGGCCACCGCCGCAGCGAGCGTGCTCTGGCAGGCCATCAAGGACGATGCGCTCGCCGGCCAGACCCGTCAGGCCTGGTCGCTGCTCTTCGACCTGTACCAGGCGATCGGCCGCAAGGAAGACTTCGAGAGCCTCGCAATCGACTTCAGCGCCCGCTTCGAGACCTCGCCGCCGACCTGGGACGACGCGGTCGCCCCGCCGCCCGAGCTCGACCGTGCGTCCGCCGGTGGCGTGCCCGCTGCGGTGAGCCTGGGTGCGAAACTCGATGCGCAGTCGATCAAGCAGCTCGAGCAGCTCCAGCGCAACGCGCAGCGCCATCGCACGGTGCTGCTCGACGTCGCCGCGGTCCGCAGTGTCGACGCGCTCGGCGCCGACCTGCTGCTTCGCGTGCTGACGGTCTTCGAGCGCGGCCAGCGCGAGCTGCTCGTGCAGGGCGCCGAGGCACTGATCGATGCGCTCGCCCCCTGCATCGAGCCCGGCCGCCGAGATCCGTCCGAGGCATGCTGGCTGCTGCAGCTGGCGCTCCTGCGGCTGCTCGGGCGCCAGCAGGTCTTCGACGACCTGTCGATCGACTACTGTGTGACCTACGAGGTCTCCCCGCCCGCCTGGGAGCCGATGCCGCCGTCGATCCGCACGACTGCGGCCGGGACCGCGACCGCCGAGGCCGACGCCTCGTCCGCCTCGTCCGCCTCGCGGGCCGCCGGCGACGGTGGCTTCAGCGCCGGTCCGGAGAGCTTCGCGCTGGTCGGCGAGCTGGCCGGCCGTGCACAGGTCGCGCTCGCCGCGCTGCACGAGTACGCGGCCGACCGGGCCGAGGTGGTCATCGACTGCAGCCGGTTGCGGCGGGTCGATTTCGTGGCCGCCGGCGAGCTGCTGAACGAGGTCGTCGCGCTGCGTACCGGCGGCAAGTACCTGGTCTTCAAGGACCTGAACCATGTCGTGGCCGCGCTGCTGGCCGTGATGGGCATCCCCGACCTCGCCGAGATCCGGCTGCGCCGCCAGTAGCCGTCCGCAGCCCGGCCGGCCACCGGGGGCCTCCGGCGATTCGCGCTACGATCGCGCGATGGAACAGTTCCACGGCACCACCATCGTCTCCGTCCGCCGCGGCGCGCAGGTCGCTCTCGGCGGCGACGGACAGGTCACCCTCGGCAACATCGTCGTCAAGTCCAGCGCGCGCAAGATCCGCCGCCTGCACCACGACAAGGTCCTCGCCGGGTTCGCCGGCGGCACGGCCGACGCGTTCACGCTGTTCGAGCGCTTCGAGGCCAAGCTCGACAAGCACTCCGGCCACCTGCTGCGCGCCGCGGTCGAGCTCGCCAAGGACTGGCGGACCGACCGGATGCTGCGCCGCCTCGAGGCGATGCTCGCGGTCGCCGACACCCAGCACTCGCTGATCATCACCGGCAACGGTGACGTGCTCGAGCCCGAGTTCGGCCTGATCTCGATCGGCTCGGGGGGCCCGTACGCCCAGGCGGCGGCCCGCGCGCTGCTCGAGAATTCCGACCTGCCGCCCGAGCAGGTCGTCCGCAAGGCGCTGGCGATCGCCGGCGACCTGTGCATCTACACGAACCAGACGCATTCGGTCGAGACGCTCGGCTGAGCGGTCGCCGCCGCTGCCGCCTGGCCGTCGGACTCGCCCTTCGAGGCGACGGCCGCCTCTCCTGCGCCGATTTACCTTGCTTGTGCGCAGACAAGGTCTACAATGAACCTGACAGTGTGTCCTGGACACCTGTTTGACGAATTCGTCAGGCCTCTCTCTCCCCACGAGACCCCGCCTGCCTCACCGGCTGCGGGGCCCCGCGCACACTGAAGGACTCTTCTTGATCCAGCGCGGCACCGGTGAAATCTCCTCCGGAAGCTTGGGCGCATTCGCGCCCGAGCTCGCCGAAGCCTTCGTCACGGTCTCGAGCGACATCGCGCTCGTGGTGGACCTGGACGGCACGATCCGCAGCGTCGCGGTGGGCGCCGATTCGCCCACCCCGACGGCTGCCTCCTGGGTCGGACGCTCGTGGGTCGATACGGTCACCGAGCAGACCCGCCGCAAGATCGTCCGCATGCTCGACGAGGTGACGGTCACCGGCGTGGCGCGCCGCTGCGAGGTCTCGCACCTGCTGCCTTCGGGCGTCGGCGTGCCGATCGCGTATTCCGCGGTGCGGCTGGGCCCGACCGGCCCGGTGGTCGCTGCCGGCCGCGACCTGCGTGCGATCGCCGCCATCCAGCAGCGCTTCGTGCAGGGTCAGCAGCAGATGGAGCGCGAGCTCTGGAAGCGGCGCGAGTCCGAGTCGCGCTACCGGCTGCTGTTCCAGGTCGCGACCGATCCGGTGCTGATCGTCGATGCCGGGTCGATGACGGTCAACGAGGTCAACCCCGCGGCCGCCGAACGCTTCGGCGAGACGCCCGCAGCGCTTGCGGGGCGTGGCGTCGCGCTGCTCTTCGAGGCAGACTCGTGGCCGGTGGTCGCCGCCCTGTTCGAGCGCGCGCGCGCCGGCAGCCGCAGCGACGAGGTCCGTGCGCGCCTGATCGGATCCGGGGACCCGGTCGAGGTCGTGGCCTCCCGCTTCCCGTCCGGCGATCGCACGTTGCTGCGCGTGCGGATGCGCGCCGCGCAGGACCGCTCGCCGCAGCCCGAACGCGAGGATCCCCTCGCGCCGGCCGGCACCGCCGCCGATCCGCACGCGCCGGCGATCGCCATCACCGATACCGGCGGCCGCGTGCTGATGACCAACGCGCCGTTCACCGCCCTGGTGGGGCTCGATCTGGGTGCCGTGACCGACGAGCACTCGCTCGGAGAGTGGCTGTCCGACTGGCCGGCGATCCTCGCCGACGTCCGCCGCAACGGCTTCATGCAGCTGGTGGCCTCGCGCCTGACCCGCAGCTCGGGCGAAGTGACCGAGGTGAGCGTGTCCTGCGCGCTGCTGAGCACCGGCGAAGACGAGCGCTTCGGCTTCACGCTGCGTCCGCTCGAAGCGGCCGCCGCCTGAGTCGGCGGGCGCCCCGCGCCGGGTTCAGGGCAGGCGCTTCGAGGCTTCGTCGATCCGCGCGGCCAGCTGCTCGTAGCTGCGCGTGACCGGGAACTGCGGGAACTGCGCGACGATCGACTCCGGCGGATGGATGAAGAAGCCCGCGTCCGCCGCTCCGAGCATCGCGGTGTCGTTGTACGAGTCGCCCGCCGCGATCACCGTGAAGTTCAGCGACTTCAGCGCCTCGACCGCGGCCTTCTTGGGGTTCGGCATGCGTAGCACGTGCCGCGTGACGAAGCCCTGCGCGTCGGTCTCGAGGCGGTGGCACAGCAGCGTCGGACGGCCGAGCTGGCGCATCAGCGGATCGGCGAACTCGTAGAAGGTGTCCGACAGGATCAGCACCTGGAAGCGGGCACGCAGCGCATCGAGGAACTCCCGCGCGCCGGCCATCGGCCCCATGCCCTCGATCACCGCCTGGATGTCGGCGAGCTTCAGGCCGTGACGGGCGAGCAGGTCGATGCGAAAGCGCATCAGCTTGTCGTAGTCCGGCTCGTCGCGGGTGGTGCGCGCGAGCTCGACGATGCCCGTGCGCCTGGAGAATTCGATCCAGATCTCGGGGACCAGCACCCCCTCGAGATCGAGGCAGACGACCTGCACGCGCGACTCCGTTCTCAGGGCCGCGGCACCCGCGGCGAAGCGCGCATGGTAGCCGAGCCGGCCGGGATTCCGGAGCGCCCGGTGCGGGCGGCATGGCGCCGCCGTGGCGCGGCGCGCCCGCGCCGGCGCGATCAGCCCGCCGTCGTGCGGCTCTGCTCCCGCATGAACTGAGGCACGTAGAAGGGCCCCAGACCGCCCTTGCCGGTCGCCCCCGAGCCCTTCCAGCCGCAGAAGGTCTGGAACCCCGGCCAGGCGCCGGTGGTGGCGCCGCTCGGGCGGTTCGCGTAGAGCACGCCCGCCTCGATGCGGTCGTCGAACCGCGCGAGCACCTGGGCGTCGCACGCGTAGAGGCCCGCCGACAGCCCGAGCGCCGAGCGGTTCGCGTCGTCGATCGCGGCGTCGAGCGCATCGAACGACTGCAGCGACAGCAGGGGCACGAAGAGCTCGCGCCGATTGATCTCGTGGTCCGGGGGGGCGTCGGCGACGACCGTCGGCGCGAGGTAGGCGCCGTGCGCGCCCAGCCCCTCGCGCCGCCGCGCGCCGCCCGCCAGCACCGTCGCGCCGGCCTCGCGCGCGGCGAGCAGCATGGCCTCGAAGCGCTGCGCGCCGGCCTCGGCGATCACCGGTCCGGTGAAGGTGTGCGCCTCGCGCACGTCGCCCACCGCCAGCGCCGCGGTGAACGCGAGCAGCCGCTCGACGAAGGCCTCGCGCACCGCGCGGTGCACGTACACCTTCGAGCACGACGAGCACTTCTGCCCCGACAGCCCGAACGCCGAGCGCGCCACGCCCGAGGCCGCCGCGTCGAGGTCGGCGCTCGCGTCGACGAAGGCCGCGTTCTTGCCGCCGAGCTCGGCCAGCACTGGCCGCGCGAAGCGGCCCGACACCGCTGCCCGCATCAGCGCCATGCCGACCTCGTGCGAGCCGGTGAAGGCGATGCCGTCGATGCCCGGGTGCGCGGCGAGCGCCGCGCCCGTCTCGTGTCCGCCGCAGACGAGGTTGAAGACCCCGTCCGGCAGGCCGGCCTCGCCGAAGGCGCGCGCCAGCGCCGGCGCCGACAGTGCCGCGCCCGCCGCAGGCTTGAGCACCACGGTGTTGCCGCCGAGCAGTGCCCCCGTGGTCATGCCGATCGCGAGCGCGAACGGATAGTTGAACGGCGCGATCACCGCGAAGGCGCCATAGGGTCGCAGCCGGTCGTGGCCGCGCTCGCCGCCAGGGCCGGGCGCGAGCGTCCGCTCGAAGCCTTCGGCCGCCTCCACCTGGTGGCAGTAGTACTCGATCAGGTCGATCGACTCCTCGACCTCGCCCATCGCCTCGAGCCGCGACTTGCCGACCTCGAGCAGCGCGGCCATCGCGAAGTCCAGCCGGTCGCGCCGGATCGCGGCGGCGACGCGGCGCAGCGCCGCCACCCGCGCCTGCCAGGGCGTCGCCCGCCAGCCGGCCGCCGCGGCCCGAGCCGCGGCCACCGCACGGTCCACCGCGGCCGCGTCGGCCGCCACCAGCGTGCCGAGCGTCGTGCGGGTGTCGATGGGCGAGGGGACCGCGTAGCGCGCTCCGGCGCGGTCCTCGCGGCCGCCCGCGAGGTTCGTCGCGTCGCGGCCGAGCGCGCGCGTCGCGAAGGCCGGAAGCTCGCGGTCGAGCACCGCATGCAGCGCCGAGAAATCGGCCGCCGCGTTCGCATAGGTGACGCGGGGCAGCCCCGCGAGCGCGTCGCTCATCCTCGTCTCTCCCTGCCCGGTGCCGGGCGCTCCCTGGAAACGACTCGGCGCGCGGGGCCGGCCCGGAGGGCCGACCGGCCGCGCGCCGGGATCGTGTCGTGCGGGGCCGGCCCCCGCCCTGCGACGGTCAGGCGCGCTTGAGGCGCGCGGCGATCTCGCCGACGATGCCGCGGCGGAACAGCATGACCACGACCACGAAGATCAAGCCCTGCACGACCAGCACCCACTCGCCCAGGCCGGCGAGATAGTTCTGCATGCCGATGATGACGCCCGCGCCGACCACCGGCCCGAACACCGTGCCCATGCCGCCGACGAGCGTCATCAGCACGACCTCGCCCGACATCTGCCAGGCGACGTCGGTGAGCGACGCGAGCTGGAACACCAGCGACTTGGTGCCGCCTGCCACGCCGACCAGCGTTGCCGACAGCACGAAGGCGACCAGCTTGTAGCGGTCGACCTGATAGCCGAGCGAGATCGCGCGCGGCTCGTTCTCGCGGATCGCCTTCAGCACCTGCCCGAATGGGGAGTGGATCGTCCGGTAGATGATCGCGAAGCCGATCACGAAGATCGCGAGCACCACGTAGAACATCGTCAGATCGTTCTTCGTGTCGATCACGCCGAACAGCGCGCGTCTCGGCACCGACTGGATGCCGTCCTCTCCGCCGGTGAAAGGCGCCTGCAGACAGAAGAAGAACACCATCTGCGACAGCGCCAGCGTGACCATCGCGAAGTAGATGCCCTGCCGGCGGATGGCGATCAGGCCCACGATGAGTCCCAGCACCGCTGCGACCGCCGCGCCGGCGAGGATGCCGAACTCCGGGTTCCAGCCGAGCACCTTCACCGTGTGTGCGCTGACGTAGGCGGACATGCCGAAGAACATCGCATGTCCGAACGACAGCAGCCCCACGTAGCCGATCAGCAGGTTGAAGGCGCACGCGAACAGCGCGAAGCACAGCACCTTCATCAGAAAGACCGGATAGCCGCCGACGAAGGGCGCGACGGCCATCAGGGCGACGAAGCCGAGGAACAGCAGCAGGCCGCGGTTGCCCGACTCGACATGCGGCGCCGCGGTGACGGGAGGGGTCGACGCGGGGGCGGTGCCGGTGGCGGATGCGTTCATTTCTGTTTCCCGAAGAGACCCGCCGGCTTGATCATCAGCACGATCACCATGATCACGAAGATCACGATGCTCGAAGCCTCGGGGTAGAAGACCTTGGTCAGACCCTCGACGATACCCAGGCCGAACCCGGTCAAGATCGAGCCCATGATCGAGCCCATGCCGCCGATCACCACGACCGCGAACACGATGATGATCAGGTTGGACCCCATCAGCGGACTCACCTGGTAGGCGGGCGCAGCGAGCACCCCGGCGAGCGCCGCGAGCGCGACACCGAAGCCGTAGGTCAGGGTGATCATCCGCGGCACGTTGATGCCGAAGGCCTGGACCAGATCGGGCCGCTCGGTGGCGGCACGCAGGTACGAGCCGAGTTTCGTGCGCTCGATCATATACCAGGTCGCGAGGCAGACGACCAGCGAGAAGACCACGATGAACGCGCGGTAGTGCGGCAGGAACATGAAGCCGAGGTTCGTGCCGCCGGGAATCGGGTTGGTGAACGGCTGTCCGGACGAGCCGAACTGCTGGCGGAACAGACCCTCGAGGATCAGCGCCAGCCCGAAGGTGAGCAGCAGGCCGTACAGGTGGTCGAGGTGATACAGGTGCTTGAGGAACACTCGCTCGAGCACTACGCCGAACGCACCGACCAGCAGCGGTACAACGACCAGCGACACCCAGAACGGGATGCCGACCCAGTTGAGCAACATCCACGCACCGAACGCACCCATCATGTACTGGGCGCCGTGCGTGAAGTTGATGACGTTGAGCAGGCCGAAGATCACCGCCAGCCCCAAGGACAGCAGTGCGTAGAACGCACCGTTGATCAGGCCGAGCAGCAGTTGCCCGAAGAAGGCCTGAGGGGGAATGCCGAGCAGTTCGAACATGGGGTGGCAGGCTGTAAGAAGAGAAGCGGTGTTCGGACGGGGATGCTCATCGGAGGTGTCCGGAGCAACCGGGGCCGTCCGCTGTCGCGGAAGGCCCCGGCGTCACCGGACACCTGCGGGGTCGGCATGCCGGCTCCGCTCCGGGTGGAAGAGAGGGCGCCCTGGCGCCCTGCCGTCACTTCTTGACGAGCGGGCACTCCGACTGCGAAAGCGGGCGGAAAGCCTCGGCGGCCGGGATCGTGGCGCGAAGCTTGTAGTAGTCCCAGGCGTACTTCGACTCGCTCGGCTTCTTGACCTCGTACAGATACGCGTCGTGGATCTTGCGGCCGTCGACGCGGATGCTGCCCTTGCCGAACAGCGGGTCGTCGGTCGGCATTTCCTTCATCTTGTCGACGACCTTCACGCCGTCGGCATCCGACTTCAGTGCCTCGACGGCCTTCAGGTAGTGGAGGACCGACGCATAGACACCTGCCTGTACCAGCGTCGGCATCCGGCCCTTGTGGGCCGCCGCGAACTGCTTCGACCAGGCACGCGTGCTGTCGTTGTGGTCCCAGTAGAACGACGAGGTCAGCACCAGACCCTGCGCGGTGGGCAGGCCGAGCGCATGCACGTCGGTGATGAACACCAGAAGACCGGCCAGGTTCTGGCCGCCCTTCGTGATGCCGAACTCGGCGGCCTGCTTGATCGCGTTGGTCGTGTCGCCGCCGGCGTTGGCCAGGCCGATGACCTTCGCCTTGGAAGCCTGCGCCTGCAGCAGGAACGAAGAGAAGTCCTGGCCCGGGAACGGGTGGCGGACCTTGCCGACGATCTTGCCGCCGTTGGCGACGACGACCGCCTCGGTGTCGCGCTCGAGCGCGTGCCCGAACGCGTAGTCGGCGGTCAGGAAGAACCAGGTGTCGCCGCCGGTCTTGACCAGCGCCTTGCCCGTGCCGTTCGACAGCATGTACGTGTCGTAGGCCCAGTGCACGGTGTTGGGCGAGCAGGCCTTGTTCGTCATGTCGGACGTGGCTGACCCGGTGTTCAGGTGAACCTTGTTCTTCTCGCGGATGATCTGGTTCACCGCGAGGCCGACCGAGGAGGTCGGCACGTCGGCGATCGCGTCGACCTTGTCGACGTCGATCCACTGGCGGGCGATGTTCGAGCCGATGTCCGGCTTGTTCTGGTGGTCGGCCGAGAGGATCTCGACCTTCATGCCCTTGGCGGCGGCGCCGAAGTCCTCGACCGCTTTGCGGGCGGCCCAGACCGAGCCGGGGCCGGCGATGTCGGCATACAGACCCGACATGTCGTTCATCACGCCGATCTTGATGACGCCGTCGCTCATTTGAGCCGATGCCGCGCCGGCGAGCAGCGCGATGGCGCCCGCGACGGCGGTCTTGGCGAAGCTGGGTCGGAAGGTCATGGTCTCGTCTCCGGGTTGGGGTGTGGTTGAAAACTGCGCTCAGACACCGAGATACGTCTCGAGTTTGCCGAGATTGGCTTTGACCTGGTCGTTCATGATCGTGTCGATCACCTTGCCGTGCTCGACCACGTAGTGACGGTCGGCGACGGTCGAGGCGAAGTGGAAATTCTGCTCGACGAGCAGCACGGTGAAGCCCCGCTTCTTGACCGTCCGGATGATTTCACCGATCTGCTGAACGATCACCGGGGCGAGGCCCTCGGTCGGCTCATCGAGCAACAGCAGCTTGGCGCCGGTGCGCAGGATGCGGGCGATGGCCAGCATCTGCTGCTCGCCGCCGGACAGTTTCGTGCCCTGATTGCTCGCGCGCTCCTTGAGCCTCGGGAACAGCTGGTAGATCTCGTCGATCGTCATGCCGCCCGGCTTGACCACCGGCGGCAGTTCGAGGTTCTCGCGGACCGACAAGCTGGAAAAGATGCCGCGCTCTTCCGGACAGTATCCGATGCCGTGGCGGGCGATCACGTTCGAGGGCAACCCGACCGTCTCGATGCCCTCGTACCTCACCGAGCCCTTGCGCTTGCCGAGCACGCCCATCACCGCGCGCATCGTGGTGGTCTTGCCGGCGCCGTTGCGCCCGAGCAGGGTGACCACCTCGCCGGCCGGGATCGTGAACGACATCCCGTGCAGCACATGGCTCTCGCCGTACCAGCCGTGCAGGTCCTTGACCTCGAGCAGCGCCTCAGGCATGTCCCGTCCCCATGTAAGCCTCGATGACCTGCGGGTCTTTCGACACGGTTTCGTAGGGCCCCTCGGTCAGCACCTCGCCGCGCGCGAGCACCGTGATGGTGTCGGAGAGGTCCGACACGACCGACAGGTTGTGCTCGACCATCAGCACCGTACGGTTCGCTGCCACCTTCTTGATGAGTGCCGCGATCCGCCCGATGTCCTCGTGGCCCATGCCCGAGGTCGGTTCGTCGAGCAGCATCATCTCCGGGTCGAGCGCGAGCGTGGTCGCGATCTCCAGCGCGCGCTTGCGCCCGTAGGACAGCTCCACCGCCTGCAGGCCGGCGTACTCCGCGAGTCCGACATCCTCGAGCAGCGCCATCGCCTGGGTGTCGAGCACGTTCAGCGAGCGCTCGTTCCTCCAGAACTGGAAGGAGGTGCCGAGCTTGCGCTGCAGCGCGATCCGCACGTTCTCGAGCACCGTCAGGTGCGGGAAGGTGGCCGAGATCTGGAAGCTGCGGACCATGCCGAGCCGGGCGACGTCGGCCGGCTTGGCGCGTGTGATGTCCTGCCCCTTGTAGAGGATCCTGCCGCCGGTAGGGCGCAGGAACTTCGTGATCAGGTTGAAGCAGGTCGTCTTGCCGGCGCCGTTCGGGCCGATCAGTGCATGGATCGAACCGCGCGCGACCTTCAGCGAAACGCCCTTGACCGCATAGAACCCGTTGAAGTCGATCGACAGGTCTTGGGTCTCGACGATGTAATCGGCGGCCATGCGTCTCCGTGCCCCGGTAGAAAGAGAGGGGTGTGTCGGTGTTTGTGCCGGACAGCTAGGTCCGCGGCGAAAGACTATAGTGCGCCCGAGGGACAGTCAACGTAGTGCTTGGATGTCCGACGGGCTTTGCCGTTGTGCCCGGAAACGGTGCCGCCATGATCGCCGCTGCACGTGCGCGGGCACCCCCGAGCGCGGCCTGTCCGATGCGGTACTCTCGTCGCATGACGACGATGACACCCCAGGAGATCGTCTCCGAGCTCGACAAGCACATCATCGGGCAGGAGCGTGCCAAGCGCGCGGTCGCGATCGCGCTGCGCAACCGCTGGCGGCGCCAGCAGGTCGACGCCTCGCTGCGTCAGGAGATCACGCCGAAGAACATCCTGATGATCGGGCCGACCGGTGTCGGCAAGACCGAGATCGCGCGGCGGCTCGCGCGACTGGCCCAGGCGCCGTTCATCAAGGTCGAGGCGACCAAGTTCACCGAGGTCGGCTACGTCGGCAAGGACGTCGACGCGATCATCCGCGACCTGGCCGAGATCGGCATCAAGCAGACCCGCGAGGCCGAGATGCGCAAGGTCGAGACGCGCGCGACCGACGCCGCCGAGGACCGCGTCCTCGACCTGCTGCTGCCGCCGGCGCGCGGCTTCGGCTTCGGCACGCCGGGCGAGGCCGGCGCGGGCGCGCCGCCCGACTCGGGCACCCGCCAGAAGTTCCGCAAGAAGCTGCGCGAAGGCGAGCTCGACGACAAGGAGATCGAGCTCGAGGTCGCGATGCCGATGCCCGATCTGCCGATCGCCGGCGCGGGCGGGATGGCCGGGATGGAGGAGCTCACGCAGCAGCTGCAGGGCATGTTCCAGGGCATGGGCGGCCGCAAGAAGACCCGCCGGCTCAAGATCAGCGAGGCGATGAAGGTGCTGCGCGACGAGGAGGCGGCCAAGCTCGTCAACGACGAGGAGATCAAGCTGCTCGCGATGACCAACGTCGAGCAGAACGGCATCGTCTTCCTCGACGAGGTCGACAAGATCGCGACCCGCAGCGAGGTCGGCGGCGCCGACGTCTCGCGCCAGGGCGTGCAGCGCGACCTGCTGCCGCTGGTCGAGGGCACGACGGTGAACACCCGCTACGGCATGGTGAAGACCGACCACATCCTGTTCATCGCCTCGGGTGCCTTCCACCTGTCCAAGCCGAGCGACCTGATCCCCGAACTGCAGGGCCGCTTCCCGATCCGCGTCGAGCTCGACTCCCTGACGTCGGCCGACTTCGAGCGCATCCTGACCGAGACCGACGCCAGCCTGGTCAAGCAGTACGAGGCGCTGCTGGCCACCGAGGGCGTGACCGTCGCATTCCTGCCCGAGGGCGTGAAGCGTCTGGCCGAGATCGCGTTCTCGGTGAACGAGTCGACCGAGAACATCGGCGCGCGTCGGCTCTACACCGTGATGGAGAAGCTGCTCGAGGAGGTGTCGTTCCACGCGACGCGGCACTCGGGGCAGACGGTGCGGGTCGACGCGGCCTTCGTCGACGGGCGGCTCGAGACGCTGTCGAGGAACGAGGACCTGGCGCGCTACGTGCTGTAGCGCGCCCTCAGCGCGCCGCGGGCGGCGGTTCGGCCGCGGTCCGGGTCATGGCGGCCTCCAGGTAGTTGGCGATCCATGGTCCGAGCGCGGCGATGTAGGCCGCCCGGTCGAAGCCGGGCGGGTCGGCGCGCAGGTCGCCGTCGGGCGACGGGATCGCCATCGTCGGTGTGTCGAGGAAGGCGAAGTGCCAGGCGTTCGGCACCGTCTCGAGCACCGCGCCCGGGATCGCGGCCGCGACCCGCAGGCCGTGGAATCGCGGCACCAGCCAGCGGTCGAGCGCGGGCACGTGGACCGCCACCGGGACCCGGATGCGGGTGAGCGAGGCGTCGTCGAGCACGGCGCCCACCGGGGCCAGCGCGACCGCGGCGCGTACCCGCGGGTCGGCGAGCTCGGGCGGCGCGGCGGCCGGCTCGCTGCCGCCGGCCGCCGCGGGCGCCTGCGCCTGGGTCTGTGCCGGATCGCGGCCGGTCGAGCAGAAGAGGGGGTCCTCGGTTCGGTGGGCAAGGCAGTGCGCCGCGATCCGCGCGACGTCGGGGCGTGCGCCGACGAGCGCGAGCACCGTGTAGCCGCCCGCCGAGTGTCCGATCGCCGCGATCCGCGGCCCGCGCGCGTCGGTCGCGATCCGCGGGCCGATCGCCGGGTCGGCGAGCAGCGCATCGAGCACGCGGCTCGCCTGCCGCGGCCGGGTCTCGAAGTAGCGGGTGGGCGAGCGGGCGAGCAGCGTCGCGTCCTGCCAGTTGTCGCGCGGATGGCGCAGCGCCGCCACCAGCCAGCCGCGGCGCGCCAGTGCCTCGGCCAGGCGGGCATGGCCGAGCTCGCTGCCGCCGGTGCCGTGGCTGAGCAGCACCAGGCCGGCGGCGCTGGGCTCGGGCGGTGCGCCGATCGCGGCGCGCACCTCGAACGGGCCCATGGACGTGGTCCGGGGGGGCGCTGCGGCGGGATACCAGAGCGCGACGGTGGTCGGCGCGGCCTCGCCCTCGCCGGAAGGCACGGTGAACGAACGCCAGCCGACCTCGGCCGCGGCGGCCGGCGCGGGCAGCGCGGCGAGGAGGGGGAGGCCGAGAAGAGGGAGGCCGAGGAGGAGCGCGCCGGCGGCGGTTCTCAGCACGGTCGACATGGCGGGGCTGACAAGGGAGGCGGCTGACATGGCGTGGCATTCCTGCGGTGGAGGCCTGCATTCTGCCGGTGCCCGCCTGGCGCCGGCGCCGCGTGTGCGACGAATCGACGCGGGCGCGGCGCCGGGCGCGGTGTCCGGCGACGGACCGGTGCTGCGCGCGGGCGCCCCGGTCCGCCGTCGCCCGTCAGCGCTCCCCCAGTGCCCAGCCGTCCGCGCCGCGGGTCAGCACCACGACCTCGCCGTAGTCGAACTTGGTCGCGCCGAAGCCCGACAGCGCCAGGCCGCGCAGCCTGCGGGTCAGCACCTGGATGATGCCGGCGTGCGTGACCACGATGACGTCGCCATGCGCCGGCAGCGTCTCGACGAACGCCGTGCCGCGTTCGGCCACCGCAGCCAGCGACTCGCCGCCCGGCGGCACGTAGCGCACGATGTCGTCGCGCCAGGCGTCGATCTGGTCGCGCGGCACCTCCGACCAG
>JAPLQE010000004.1 GCA_026399835.1 Burkholderiales bacterium
CCCGCCGCATCGTCACGATGGATCCGGCGCGGCCCCGGGCCGACCATGTCGCGGTCCGCGACGGCCGCGTGCTCGCGGTCGGCGCCCTCGACGCCATGCGTGCCTGGGGGCCGTTCGAGCTCGACGATCGGTTCGCCGACACGGTGCTGCTGCCGGGCTTCGTCGAGGGCCACAGCCACCTCGGCGAAGGCGTCTACTGGCGCTACGTCTACTGCGGCTACTTCGACCGGACCGATCCTGACGGCAAGACCTGGCCGGGCGCCCGCTCCATCGAGGCGGTCGTCGAGCGGATGCGGACCGCCCACCAAGCGCTCGCCGCAGACCCCGCAGCGCCGCTGTTCGGCTGGGGGCTCGACCCGCTCCACTTCGGCGAGCGCCGGATGACGCGCCACGACCTCGACGCGGTCAGCGCCGAGCGGCCGATCGGCATCGTCCATGCCAGCGGCCACATCACCAACGCCAACAGCGCCGCCCTCGCGCTCGCCGGCTACCTGCGGACCGACCACGACCATCCGGGCATCCCGCTCGACGACCAGCGCCTGCCGGCAGGCGAACTGCGGGGGCCCGAGGCGATGATGCCGGTGCTGCTCGGGCTCGGCGTCGATCGTGCCGCCCTCGCCGGCGACGAGGCCGGTGCGCGGGCGTTCGCCCGGCTCGCCGTGCGCACCGGCACGACGACCGCGACCGACCTGGCGACGCCCCTCCCCGACGACGCGATCGACGCGCTGCTCGCGCTCACCGGCCGAGACGACTATCCGCTGCGCCTCGTGCCGGCGATGCACGTGCGCGGCCACACGCCGGAAGGCGCGATCGAGCGCGCGGTCGCCCTCTCCGCACGCAGCACCGACCGCCTGCGGCTCGGTCGCGTGAAGGCCCACGCCGACGGCTCGATCCAGGGCTTCACCGCCCGCATGCGCTGGCCGGGCTATCGCAACGGCGCCCCGCAGGGTCTCTGGTACATCGAGCCGGAATCGCTCAGGCGCCTCTACCTCGCCGGCCTGAAGCACGGCGTGCAGGTCCACACCCACACCAACGGCGACGCCGCGATCGATCTCGCGATCGACTGCCTCGACGCGGCGCTGCGCGCCCATCCGGCGTTCGACCACCGCTTCACGCTGCAGCACTGCCAGCTCGCCGATCGGGCGCAGCTGCGCCGCATGAAGACGCTCGGGATGTGCGCCAACTTCTTCGCGAACCACCACTGGTACTGGGGCGACGCCCACTACGCGCAGACGGTCGGACCGGACCGCGCCGAACGGATGAACCCCTGCCGGTCGGCCGAGGAGATCGGCGTGCCGTACACCATCCATTCCGATGCGCCGGTGACGCCGCTCGGACCGCTGCACGTCGCCTGGTGTGCGGTCAACCGGCTGACGCCGTCGGGCCGCGTGCTCGGCGAGCACGAGCGCATCCCGGTGATCGACGCGCTGCGCGCGATCACGCTGGGGGCGGCCTGGACGCTCGGGCTCGACGCCGAGATCGGCTCGATCGAGTGCGGCAAGCAGGCCGACTTCGCGGTCCTCGAGGACGATCCGCTGGCGGTGGCGCCGGAGCGGCTGAAGGACGTGGGCGTCTGGGGCACGGTCCAGGGCGGGCGGGTGTTCCAGGCCGCGACGATCTGAGCACGATGCTGCCGGCGATCGTCATCGGAGGCTGGCTGGGCGCGGGCAAGACCACGCTCGTCAACCGGCTGCTGCGCGACCCGGGCGGACGACGGATCGCCGTGATGGTCAACGACTTCGGCGACATCGGCATCGACGCGGACCTGATCGTCTCGCAGGACGATCAGGTGATGAACCTCGCCGGCGGCTGCGTGTGCTGCGCGGTCGGCAGCGATCTCGTCGAGGCGCTGATGGCACTGCCGGGGCGCACCCCTGCCTTCGATCTGGTGCTGATCGAGACGAGCGGCGTCGCGCTGCCCGGTGCGGTCGCGCGCTCGGTGCGGCTGGTCCCGGGCATCGAGGTCGATGGCGTGGTGGTGCTCGCCGACGCGGAGACGGTGCGCGCGCGCGCGGTCGACCGATATGTCGGCGACACCGTGCAGCGCCAGCTCGAGGAGGCCGACCTGCTCGTGCTGAACAAGATCGACCTGGTGCCCGCCGACGCGCTCGGCGCGCTGCGCGCCTGGCTCGACGGCGCCGCGCCGCGGGCGGTGCGGATCGAGGCGACCGACGCGCAGATCCCGTCGCAGGTGGTGCTCGGTCTGGCCGACGCCGACGCCACGGCCCGGGCGCCGGTGCGAGACGGCACCGGCCTCTTCACCGGCGACCTCGGCGCGCGCCGCAGCCGCCCCGCGGCCCAGCTGTTCGAGAGCGCGAGCTTCGAGATCGGGGGGCCGATCGACGTCGCCGCGCTCGGCGCCGCGCTCGCCGATCCGGCGCTCGGCCTGATCCGGGCGAAGGGGGCGATGCACGACCTCGGCGGCGAGCGCCGGGTGGTGCAGGCCGTCGGTGCCCGCATCCGGATCCACGCGGCGCCGGCCGGTTCGCGCGCCGCCCACGGCGATGCGACCGGCCGGCTGGTCGCGATCGGTCTTCGGGGCACCCTCGACGCCGCAGCCATCGAGGCCCGCATCACATCGGCATTGCGGTCCTGAACCGCCGCCGAGGCATTCCCCAACGAGGAGACACCATGAATCGAGTCGACGACCGGATCGCGATCGTCACCGGCGCCGCCGGCGGCATCGGCACCGCCGCCTGCCGCCTGCTCGCCGAGAACGGCGCGCAGGTGATCGCCACCGACCTGAAGGCAGCGCCGGGCGAGGCCCTCGCCGCGGCCATCGAGGCGGCGGGCGGGCGCATCCGCTACCTGCGCCACGACGTCACCGACGACGCGCAGTGGGGGGCGGTGCTCGAGGCGACGCTCGCCGCGCACGGCCGCCTAGACGTGCTGGTCAACAACGCCGGCCTCTTCCTGCACGGCCGCACCGAAGACGCCGATGCCGCCTCGATCGACCGGCTGTTCGACGTGAACCTCAAGGGCGTGGTGCTCGGCACCCAGCACGCGTTCCGCGCGATGAAGTCCAGGCCGCGCGAGCTGCCGCTCGCCTCGATCGTGAACCTGTCCTCGGTCGCGGGCCTGAAGGGCTCGCAGATGGCCTCGCTCTACTGCCTGACCAAGGGCGGCGTGCGCCTGTTCTCGAAGTCCTGCGCGATCGAGGCCGCGCACCTCGGCTACCGGATCCGGGTGAACTCCATCCATCCCGGGATCATCGACACCGAGATGGCCCAGGGCGTGGCCGACGGCATGCGGGCCAACGGCGTGCCGCCGGAGCAGATCGACCGGATGATGGCCGGCGCGCATCCGCTCGGCCGGATGGGGCTGCCCGCGGACGTCGCGCGCGGCATCGTCTTCCTCGCGTCCGACGACTCGGCCTTCGTCACCGGCACCGAGCTGGTGGTGGACGGCGGGATGACGGCGCGCTGAGCGACACGCCGGACGCCGTCCGAGCGGGGCCGACCGGCCGGCCCCGACCTCACTTCAGGGGCCAGCGGAACGCCGCCGAGGTGTCGAGCGCCCCCTCGCCGCGCGCGATCGCCGCGTCCTGCAGCGCCGCGACCGCCGGCATCACCGCGAGGTCCACGCCGTGACGGGCGGCCTCCTCGATCATCAGGCGCACGTCCTTGCGGGCCATCGCGACCTCGAAGGACACCTGGTCGTACGGGCCGGATGCGATCTTCGCGGCCCGGGCCGGCAGCATCGCGCCCGGGTTGAAGGAGGCGAACAGGCCCATCGCCTCGGTGGGCGGGATGCCGACCGCGTCGGCCAGCCGGCAGACGTCGCCGAGCACCCCGGCCAGGCCGATCAGCGTCAGGTTGCCGAACAGCTTGAAGGACGCGGCGCGCTCGGGCTGCGGCCCGAGCCAGATCAGCTTGCCGGTCATCGGCTCGAGCAGCGGCGTGACCGCATCGCACATCGCCTTGTCGCCCGACAGCAGCATGACGCCGGTCCCGTCGACGCAGTTGGCCGGCCCCATGAACACTGGCGCGTGCACGAAGCGCCGGCCGCGCGCGGCCCAGCGCTTCGCGCGCTCGGCGGTCGGCGTGGTCGCGGTCGTGGTGTGGTCGACGATCCAGGCGGCGGCCGGGATGACCTCGACGATCGGCTCGAGGATCGCGTCGACGACCGCATCGTCGGCGACCATCAGGTGCACGCGATCGACGCCGCTCACCGCCTCGGCGGCGCTCGCGCAGGCCCGTGCGCCGTGCGCCTCGAGCGCCTGCGCCTTGTCGGCGCTGCGGTTCCACACCGTGACCTGGTGGCCCTGCGACAGCATGCGGCGCACGAAGCCCGTGCCCATCAGTCCGGTGCCGAGAAATGCGATCTTCATGCGGGGTGCCTCGCGAGCGGTATCAGGGGAAGAGCCGGATGGTAGCCCCGCAGGCCCCGCCCCGGCGCCGCCGCGCTCAGTAAACGATCCGGCAGCGGATCGTCCCCGGGATGCCGCACAGCCCCTCGTAGGCGACCGCGCTGGCCGACGCGTCGACGTCCATCACCACGTAGCCGACATGCTCGTTGGTCCGCAGGAACTGCGCCGCCACGTTGATGCCCGCGCGGGAGAACTGGTCGTTGATGCGGGCCAGCATGCCCGGCACGTTGCGGTGGATGTGCAGCAGCCGGCTCTGGCCGGCGGGCGCCGGCAGAGAGACCTCCGGGAAGTTCACCGCGCTGACCGTGGAGCCGTTGTTGCTGTAGCGGATCAGCTTGGCGGCGACCTCGCGCCCGATGCTCTCCTGGGCCTCGAGCGTCGAGCCGCCGATGTGCGGCGTGAGGATCACGTTGTCGAAGCGCGCCAGCGGCGACTCGAAGGCCTGATCGTTGCGCTCGGGCTCGACCGGGAACACGTCGATCGCGGCGCCCGCGAGCCGGCCGGCCTCGAGCGCGTCGGCGAGCGCGTCGATGTCGACCACCGTGCCGCGCGACGCATTGATCAGGCTCGCGCCCGGCTTCATGCGCGCGAGCTGCTCGGCACCGATCATCAGCCGCGTCTCGGGGGTCTCGGGCACGTGCAGCGTGACCACGTCCGACACCGCCAGCACCTCGTCGAGCGAGCCGAGCTGACGCGCATTGCCCAGCGGCAGCTTGGTCTCGACGTCGCAGAAGACCACCGACAGGCCGAGCTGCTCGGCGAGCACGCCGATCTGGGTGCCGATGTGGCCGTAGCCGACGATGCCCAGCACCTTGCCACGCGCCTCGTACGAGCCCGCTGCGCTCTTGGTCCAGCCGCCCCGGTGCAGCAGCGCGTTCTTCTGCGGAATGCCCCGCAGCAGCATGACCGCCTCGGCCAGCACCAGCTCGGCGACGCTGCGGGTGTTGGAGAATGGCGCATTGAACACCGGCACGCCGCGGCGCGCGGCGGCGGCCAGGTCGATCTGGTTGGTGCCGATGCAGAAGGCGCCGACCGCCACCAGCTTGGGCACGGCCTCGAGCACCGCCTCGCTGAGCTGGGTGCGCGATCGGATACCGAGGAAGTGCGCATCGGCGATCGCCTCGACGAGGGCGTCGCCGGCGAGCGCGCCGGGGCGCGCATCGACGTTGGTGTAGCCGTCGGCCGCCAGCGCATCGACCGCCGAGCGGTGGATGCCCTCGAGCAGCACGAACTTCAGGCGGTCCTTCTGGACGGAGAGGCGGGGGGTCATGGTCCCGTTGTAGCAGGAACCATGCCGCGACCTGCGGGAGACGGCACGCGGCCGATGGGCATCGGCCGCGCGGGGCCCGGCGCGCGCCGGGCCCCGCGTGCGCGACTCAGAACGTGTGAAGCAATCGGCTCGTTGAAGGGATAATCGGTGCATGAGCACCGAGCCCCTTGAACGAGAAAGTGCCGGCCAGACTGCGGCGTTGTTCGACGACAGCGAACTGGCGGTGTCGGCCCGCGCCGATAGAGTGCGCACGGTGCCGCCCGGGCGGGCGCGGGTGATGTGTGCGCAGC
>JAPLQE010000020.1 GCA_026399835.1 Burkholderiales bacterium
CCTACGAGTGCGTCGTGCATTCGATCGTCGAGCTCGGCAGCAGCGCCTGGGTGATGGCGCGGGTCGTGCACGTGCATGTCGACGAGCGGGTCTACCTCGGCACGGTCAAGGGCGTGAACCACCGCATCGACCTGCTGCAGGGCACCGAGATGCGGCCCGCGGGCCGGCTCGGGCGTGCGCTGTACAGCCGGATCCGCAACGAGGAGACGATCCTCAGGCGCGACGGCCCGAACGACTGACCGCTTCGCGCACGACTCAGCCGGCCGGCGGCTCGCCGCCGTCGGCGAGCGCGCGCAGCGGGGCCGCGTCGAGGAGGGTGATGCGCTCGCGGCCGAGCGCGATCCAGCCGCGGTGCTCGAAGCGCTTGAGCAGCCGCGAGACGATCTCGCGGACCGTGCCGATCGACTCGGCGAGCTGCTGGTGCGTGGTGTGCAGCTCGCGGCCGTGGCCGAGCAGCGCGGCCGCCAGGCGGCGGTCCATCCGCTGGAAGGCGACCGCCTCGGCCAGCCCCATCAGGTCGCCGAGCCGCTCGCCGAAGACGCCGAACACGTAGCGCCGGAAGCCCGGCAGGTCGGTCCAGCGCAGGAAGGTCTCGGGTGGTGCGGGCCAGAGCCGCGTGGGCGTCGCGGTGCTCGCATGCGCGGCGAGCAGCACCGTCGAGAACGCGCAGCTCGTCGACAGCAGGCAGACCTCGCCGCGGCCCACGCGGTACAGCTCGATCGAGCGGCCCGCCGGATTGCCGCGCGCCACGAGGATCTCGCCGTCGAGCACGAACGGGAAGGCCCGGCACGGGTCGCCTTCGCGGAACAGCACCGCGCCGCGCGGCACGTCGACGATCGGGGTCGCGGCGAGCGCCGCGTCGAGCTCGTCGGCGGGGACTTCGGCGAGGCTGGGATAGGCGGCGAGCAGTTCGGCGCGGCCCTGCGCGCGCTGCGCCGCCGCGCTCACCGGCGCTGCTCGAAGAAGCGCGCGGCGACGGCGAGCGCCTGGTCGACGTCGGCGCGGTCGACGTCGAGGTGTGTCACCCAGCGCTGCACCAGGCCCTGGCCGTAGCGGCCGCTGCTGCCGGTGGTGCGCACGCCGTGCGCGGCGAGGTGCTCGGCGAAGGGCGCGGCGATCGCGTCGTCGACGCGCACGAAGATGATGTTGGTGTGCGGCACGTCGGCATGCAGGCCGCCGTGCTCGCGGCCGAGCGCGGCGAGGCCCGCGGCCAGTACGCGCGCGTTGTCGTGGTCCTCGGCCAGGCGATCGATGTGGTGCTCGAGCGCGTGCTGCGCGGCGGCCGCCAGTAGCCCGGCCTGGCGCATGCCGCCGCCGAGCATCTTGCGCCAGCGGCGCGCGCGCGCGACCAAGGGCTTCGTGCCGAGCAGCAGCGAGCCCACCGGCGCGCCCAGGCCCTTGGACAGGCACAGCGACACGCTGTCGAAGTTCGAGCAGATCTCGCGGGCGACGGCGCGCGGGTCGGTGGTGGCGCCGCCCTCTGTGTCGCCCTCTCGCACGCCCGCGGCCCGGCGCCGGGCGACCTCGACCGCGGCGTTGAAGAGCCGCGCGCCGTCGAGGTGGGCGCCGAGGCCGCGGCGGGCGGTCAGCGCGCGCACGCCGCGCAGGTAGTCCATGGGCAGCACCTTGCCGCCGGTGGTGTTCTCCATGCCGACCAGCCGGGTCTTCGCGAAGTGCGGATCGTCGGGCTTGATCGCCGCCTCGATCGCCTCGAGCGGGATCGTGCCGTCGGGCGCGTTCTCCAGCGGCTGCGGCTGGATGGAGCCCAGCACCGCCATGCCGCCGGCTTCCCAGCGGTAGGTGTGCCAGAGCTGGCCGACGATCGCCTCGTCGCCGCGCTCGCAGTGCGCGAGCAGACCCATCAGGTTGGTCTGCGTGCCGGAGGGCGCGAAGATCGCGTCCTCGAAGCCGAGCATCTCGGCGGCGTGACGCTGCAGCCGGTTGATGCTGGGGTCGTCGGCGAACACGTCGTCGCCGACCTCGGCGGCGGCGATGGCGGCGCGCATCGCGGCGGTGGGCTTCGTGACGGTGTCGCTGCGAAAATCGGGCATGGACGGGCTCGGTCGGTGGGTCGGGTCAGCGCGCGGCGCGGGCGGTCTCGGATGCCGGGGCGGCGCGATCCGTGGCCTGCGGCTCGGGCGCCAGCTTCAGGGCCAGGTCGATCGCCGCCAGCAGGCTGTGGTGGTCGGCGATGCCGTGGCCGGCGATGTCGAAGGCGGTGCCGTGGTCGACGCTGGTGCGCACGAAGGGCAGGCCGACGGTGACGTTCACGCCGGTCTCGACGCCGAGGTACTTGACCGGGATGAGGCCCTGGTCGTGGTACATCGCGACGACCACGTCGAAGTCGCGGAAGTGGCGTGCGCGCATGAAGACGGTGTCGCCGGGCCACGGGCCGCTCGCGTCGATGCCGGCGGCGCGCGCGTCGGCGATCGCGGGGGCGATCGACTCGATCTCCTCGCGGCCCATCAGGCCGCCCTCGCCCGCGTGCGGGTTCAGGCCGGCGACCGCGATCCGCGGCCGCGCGATGCCCAGGCGCTTCAGGCCCGCGTCGGCGATGGCGATGGTGTCGCGCACGGCCTCGCGGGTGATCGCGTCGATCGCGGCGCGCAGCGGCACGTGGATGGTGACGAGGATCGTGCGCAGCTCGTCGTTGGCCAGCATCATCCGGACGTCGGTGACGCCGGCGAGCTCGGCGAGGATCTCGGTGTGGCCGGGGTGGCGCACGCCGGCCGCGGCGATCGCCTCCTTGTGGATCGGGGCGGTCACGACCGCGCGCACGCGCTGCGCGATCGCGTCGTGGCTCGCGCGCACGATCGCGGCGTGGGCGGCGGCGCCGGCGCGCGCGTCCACGCGGCCCGCCGGCAGGTCGGCGGGCAGCTCGGAGCAGGCGATCACCGGCATGCGGATGCGGCCGCGGTCGCCCGGCGGGGCGAGCGCGGCCGCGGCTTCGGGCGAGTCGACCGTCACCACATCGAGCGCGAGACCGAGCGCGCGCGCCTCGCGGGCGAGCACGCCGGCGTCGCCGTAGACGAGCAGCGGCTGCGCGCCGGCGCTGCCGAGGCGTTCGGCGCAGGCCTTCAGGACGATCTCGGGGCCGATGCCGCAGGCATCGCCCATCGTGATCGCGACCGGTGTGCGGGCGGGATCCATCGCGGGATTGTAGGCCGCGCGTCGCCCGCGCGAGCGGGGCGGCGGCTGGAATCGGCCGCTCGAGCGCCTTCTCCAATGTCGACCGGGCCGGGCTCGGGCGGGCAATCGTGACCCGCGCGGGCCGGCGCCCGCCTCACAGCGGCCGCGACCAGTACTCGCCGACCAGCGTCGCCCCGAAGCGCTCGTGCCGCTCCGAGCGCTGCAGCACGAAGCCCTCGGCGACATAGATGCCGCGCGCGGCCGCGAGCACCTCGTTGGTCCACAGCACCATCTCCCGGTAGCCGGCCTCGCGCGCGAAGCGCATCGCCTCGCGCACCAGCCGCCGACCGAGTCCGATGCCACGCGCGGACGGCTCGACCAGCAGCAGGCGCAGCTTGGCGACCGTCCCGGACTCGCGCACGACGAACACCGAGCCGACCGGCTCGCCGTCGCGCTCGGCGATCACGCCGCACTCGAGCCCCGGCTCGAAACGCTCGACGAAGTGCGCGACGATGCCGGCCACCATGCCCTCGAAGCGCGCGTCCCAGCCGTATTCGGCGGCGTAGAGCGCGCCGTGACGCGAGACGACCCAGCCGAGATCGCCTGGGCGGGGCGGGCGCAGGACGATGGCGGCGGCGGCCGGACTGCCCGGGCGGGCGGGATCGGGCGATGCGGCGGAGCGGGGGGCGGGCATGGGCGTCTGCGGGGGCGCGGGCGGGTCGGCGACAGTGTCGACGACCCGGCGGACCCTGGCAACGCACCGGACACCGCGGGGTGGGGACTCCGCTGCGCTGCGCGGCCCCGCGGCGCTCAGCGGCCCGGCGGCAGCGACGCGACCGGCGGCGTGCCGGGCGCGGGGGCCGCGGCCGCGACCGTCGCGCGGCAGCCGGCCAGGAACTCGCGGTGGTGGTCGTGCGGGCCGCGCGGCTCGGCGAAGACCGAGATCGCGGCGACGCGCAGCATCGCCTCGTCGTCTTCGTCGCGCACGAACCAGCGCAGTGCCGGCGGCACGGCCTGGATGAGGACGAGATCGTCCTCGAGGCGGCGCAGGAACTCGTCCGCCTTCGCGCCGTTGTCGCGCGAGTAAGCGGCATTGCGGATGAAGTCCGCGCCCTCGTTGCACTCCTCGAGGGTCACGGTCAGGGCGCCGGCCCCGGTTGGCAGACCCATCGTGGCGCAGAAGGCACCGATCGCACACAGATCGCGGAAACGCATCGTCGCTCTCCCCGGCCGGTGATCGACCGTTCGCAATCGACGCTACACGCTGTCCCGCGGCCCGGACATCGGAAAACCGGGTCTGCCCTCCCGCAGTTCTGCCGCTCGCGAGTCGGCCCGCGCCCCACGGCCCGCGTCCGCGGTGCCGATGCCCGTCGGCACGGCTGCGGCACGTTGCGGCGCGACACCGCGCTTCGGCCTCGCGCGGCCGTGCGGCGCGTGCGGGGTTCCGCTTCGGTGGCGCGCTGCAGCAGAGCGGCCGGAGGGATCGTGTACCGTGACGCTCGCGCCCCCGACCCTGCGCCGCGCCCGGCCGGTGTGTCGCGCCGCAGACCACACCGACCCGATGATCGAAGCCGCCGCCCAGGTATTCGCCGCGCACCAGTGGGCTGCGATGGTCGCGATCGCGGCGGCCGCGGGGCTGATGCACGGCTTCGTCGGGATCGGCTTCCCGCTGCTGGCCACGCCGCTGTTCGGCCTGCTCTTCGGCTGGCGCGTGGCGGTCGCGCTGCTGGTGCTGCCGACGCTGGGGGTCACCTGCGGCGCGCTGTGGGCCTTGCGCGGCCAGGCCGACCTGCGCGCGATGCTGCGCACGCACTGGCCGCTGGCGGCGCTGATGCCCTTCGGCGTGGCGGCGGGCGTGCACGCGCTGCATGTCGTGCCCGCGGACACGCTGATGCTGCTGATGGCGGGCGTGATGGTCGCGTACCTGCTGCTCGACCGGTTCGGCAAGACCGACCTGCCGGCGGCGCGCGCGCATCCGACGCTGCTGGCGGTGCCGTTCGGCCTGGCCGCAGGCCTCTGCGAGGGCGCGCTCAACGTCGCCGGGCCGATGCTGCTGATCTACTTCCTGCTGCTCGACCTGCCGGTGGTGTCGATCATCGCGACGCTGAACTGGCTGTTCATCGGCGGCAAGACGGTGCAGTCGCTGCTGATGGCGCAGCGCGGCGCGCTCGACGCGTCGGTGCTGCAGGCGGCGCTGCCGGTCGCGGCGGTCGGCGTGGCCTTCTTCTTCGCGGGGCTGCGGCTGCGGCAGCGGGCCGACCCGGCGCGCTATCGCGGCTGGCTCAAGGCGACGCTCGCGCTGATGGCGGCGGGGCTGGTGCTGCGGGTGGGGATCGGCGGCGGCGCGCCCTGAATGCGGCAGTTCAGCGCGTCAGCAGCAGCGTCGCCACGATGACGAGGAACACCAGCAGCAGGCGCCGGAAGCCCTGTTCGCCCACCCGGTGCCGCATCCGCTTGCCCAGCGCCATGCCGCCGAACATCGGCGCCAGCGCCAGCGCGGACATCACCGCCTCGGGCATGCCCAGCACACCGAGCATCGCCATCGAGCCGAACAGCGGCAGCGCGCCCAGCAGGTAGATCACGCTGATCGAGCCGATGAAGCGCTCGCGGTCGAGCCGCAGCGCGACCAGGTAGTCGTCCCTGATTAATCGTTCCAGCCGGCGGCGAGCGAATACGAATTGCGTGCGTGGCTATGACTCAGGCGCATCCGGGCGAGTTTCGGACCGACATACAGGCGTTGTTCGCCGCATACCGCTATCGCCGCCATGGCGCGA
>JAPLQE010000019.1 GCA_026399835.1 Burkholderiales bacterium
ACCCAGATGCCGTGGTCGAGCCCGTCGATCGGCACCTCGCCCACCGGCTCGATGCCGGCATCGGCGAGCAGGCCCGCGACGCGCGTGGCGAGCGCAGGATCGCCCGGCGGGTCGTAGCGCAACGCATACAGGGCGTCGGGGAAGCCGCCGAAGTCGTGGACCGCGTGCATCCGCGGCGCCGAGCCGACGGCGACGCCCTGCGCGATGGTGTGCGCCGAGATGGCGACGATCGCGCGCGGGCGAGGCAGCTGGGCGCCCAGGCCGCGCAGGAAGTCGCGCGCCGGAACGTCGTCGAGCGGCAGCGAGGGCGCGCCGTGCGACACGAAGATCGACGCGGGCGCGACGCCGCTCACGCCCAGCCGCCCGCGAACGGGATCGCCGCGCCGGCGAAGAACTCCACCTCGGTCGAGGCGAGGAACACCGCGAACAGCGCATCCTCCTCGGGCCGCGCCAGCCGGCCCAGCGGCACCTCGCGCCTGAGCCGCTCCTGGAAGGCCGGCAGCGCCTGCACCTCGGGGCCGTAGTAGGTGGGGTTCTCGACGAAGTTCTGCGCGATCAGGTTCACGTGCACGTTCGACGGCGCGAGCTCGACGCCGACCGCGCGCGCCCACGAGAGCTGGGCGCCGCGCGCCGCAGCGTAGGTGGACGTGCGCTTCTGGCCGCGCAGCGCGGTGGCGCTGCCCATCACGACGATCTTGCCGGAGCGCCGCTCGATCATGCCGGGCAGCACGGCGCGCGCCAGGCGCGGCAGCGGGTCGACCAGGTTCGCGAACACGTGGCGCCACTCGTCGTCGCCGACCTCGTGCGCACGCGTCGAGGGCGCGGGCACGCCGAGGTTGGCGATCAGCACGTCGACCCGGCCGGCACCCCGCACCGCGTCCTCGGCCGCGCCGGGCGCCTCGAGCGGACCGGGTACGCCGATCACCACCGCGCCGTGCTCGGCGAAGGCCTGCTCGAGCACGGGACCCATGAAGGTCTCGCTCTGGGTGATCACCACACGCTTGCCCTTCAGGCCATCGCCGATCCGCATCGTCGCGCTCCTCTCGTTTCGTGGATCCGCGGGCCCGCGGGCCGCACGGACTGCGCACTCACTGCCATTCGACCAGCGAGAAGCCGAGTCCGACCGTGGTCTGGCGGTAGTTGTAGTCGATCAGGCTCTCTCCGTAGCCCGAGAAGACCTGCACATGCCCCTTCAGGTAGCTCGACAGCGGGAAGGCCCAGTCGAGCATCACGCTGCCGCGCGAGGCATCGCCGCCCCTGAGCGAATGGCGCATCTGCAGCGACACATGGTGCGCGCCGGCGCGTCGCGTGACCACCAGCTCGCCGCGGCCGATCCAGTTCTCGATGCCCGGATTGTCGTCGACCTCGGCCCGCTCGGAGATCCGCCACCAGGGACGGGCCAGCACCGACCAGTCGCCGTTCTCGAAGCCGGCCTGGGCGATCACACGGTTCCAGCTGCGCGAGAGCGGCTCGCTGCGGCCGTTGGACTGGTGGGTGAAGCCCAGGCCCAGGAAGCGCGCGCGCCAGCCCAGGAACAGCGGCTGGTCGATGCCCCAGATGCCGAACACCTCGGGCTCGTAGTTGGTCTCGCGGAACGGCCGCGACAGCTGGGGCGTGTAGACCTGCCAGTGCGACTTCTGCGTGTAGCCGAGCCAGACGTCGAGGTTGCTGCCGCCCACGGTCTCCCAGATCTTCGACTTCAAGCTGATCTGGAAGGCGGCCTCGACGGAGCGCAGGTCCTGCGCCGCGGACACCGAGTTGCCGACGCCGTCGCTGGTCGGCTGCTGGTTCGGGTCGCTCGACCAGCGCACCGGCAGCACGTACATCGGCTTGTAGGGGCGCAGCAGGAAACGGCCCTGCTTGGTGGTGGGATCGAGCTCCCAGCGCTCGCCGAGCGAGCCGCCGCGGGCCCGGCGCTCGTCGCGCGCGAGCTTGGCCGCCTCCTCGGGCGTGGGGGCAGCGGGGCTCGTGGAGCCGGGCAGCGGGGCGCCGGGGACGGTCCCGGGCGAAGCGGCCGCGGGCGGCATCGGCATCGGCACCGGGGCGACCCGCCCGACCGCACGGTCGTAGCACTCGAGCCGCTGCGCGTCGTCGACGATGACGAGGCAGGAGGTCGGCACGGTCTGCGCGGCGGCATGGCCGCAGGTGAGGGCGAGCAGGGCGAGCGTGGCAAGGCGAAGGGCCGCGAGCGGCGCGGAGGCGTCGGTCATTCCGGTCGTCCGATGGGGCGCTGGGGCGCTGGGCGCGAGGCGCGAGGTCGCGCCATTCTACGCAGCGCGGCGTCGCATTGACGGGCGTCAAGTCGAGCGCGGCGCCGGCGGCGGATACTCGACCGACCAGCCCACGCGGCCCTCAACCGCCCACCACCACCGGAGGTGCGATGGTCTTCTACATCCATGCGTTCCCCGAGCGGCTGCACCATCCCAAGGAGAGCGGCCTGCTGTTCGTGGCCCTGCGGGCCTGCGGCGACGAGGCCGGCCCGCTGCTCGACCGGCTCGACGCCGAGCACTCGCGCGGCGAGGCGGCGGTGATGCGCCTCGCGATGGACCTGATCGAGGTCGAGCAGCTCGGGCCGGCACGGCTCGAGTCCTTCGCCGAAGGCGTGGAGCGCTACGTCGACGCCTACCTGCGCCACATGGAGGTCGAGGAGCGCGAGGTGCTGCCGCTGGCCGAGCGCGTCCTCGGGGACGCGGACTGGCGCCGGATCGTCGCCGCCGCGCCCGCGCCGGTGGGCCTCGGCCCTGCGCTGCGCTGCGCTAGCTAGACCGGGACGTCCCGGCCGACGATGGTGCCGTCGCGCAGCTGTGCGGCGAACTCGGGCTCAGGCACGGCCTTCCCGAACAGCCAGCCCTGGCAGGCCCCGCAGCCGACCGAGGCCAGGTAGTCGGCCTGGGCCTGGGTCTCGACACCCTCGGCGATGACCTCGAAGCCCAGGCTTCCCGACAGGCCGACGATCGCGCGGACGATCGCTGCGTTGTCCCCGTCGTCGGGCAGGCCGCAGACGAACGAGCAGTCGATCTTGAGCTCATCCACCGGCATGCGCTTGAGGTAGGCGAGCGACGAGTACCCGGTGCCGAAGTCGTCGAGCGCGATCGACACGCCGAGCGACTTGATCTGGTTCAGCACACCGACCTGCTCGTCGGCCGCCGACATCAGCATGCTCTCGGTGACCTCGACGGTCAGGTAGCGGGCCGGCAGGCCGGCGCTCGCGAGCGCGCGATCGACGTCGCGCAGCAGGCGGCCGTCGCGGAAGTGCGAGGCGGAGACGTTGACTGCGACACGCCCCGGATGGCCGGCGTCCAGCCAGCGTCGGGCGGCGCGGCAGGCCTCGCCGATCACCCAGGTGCCGAGCTCGACGATCAGCCCCGCCTCCTCGGCGATCGGGATGAACTCGCCCGGCGCGACCAAGCCGCGCTCGGGATGGCGCCAGCGCACCAGCGCCTCGCAGCCGATGATGCGGCCGTTCGCCGAGTTGACCTTCGGCTGGTAGTGCAGCTCGAACTCGCCGCGCTCGATCGCCCGCCGAAGCTGGGTCTCGAGCGTCAGCCGCGCGAGCGACTCCGCATTCAGCGAAGCGCTGTAGAAGCCGTAGCCGTTGCCCGGGCGGCTGCGCACCGAGGTGGCCGCGGCGCGCGCGCAGCGCAGCAGCGCCTCGGCCTCGCACGCATCGGCCGGGGACGCGGCGATGCCGATGGACACCTGCGGATACCAGTCGTGCCCCTCGATCTGCATCGGCTGGCCGACGGTGGCGAGCAGGCGGCGCGCGATCCCGGCGGCATCCTCGATGCGCGCGAGTGCCGGCAGGAGCGCTGCGAACTCGTCCGGCCCGGTGCGCGAGACCATCGGACCGGTGACGTCGTCGCCGACCCGCCCGGCCGTCTCGCCGCTGCGCACGCAGCGCTGGATGCGCTGGGCGATCGTGCGCAGCGCCTCGTCGGCGGCACGGTGGCCGAGCGTCTCGCTCAGCTGGCGCACGCGGCCGATCTCGACCTGCAGCAGCGCGGACAGCTCGCCGCGCCGCGCCGCGCGGCGCAGCGTGCTGGCGGTGTGGGTCAGCATCAGCTTGCGGTTCGGCAGGCTGGTGGGCAGGTCGAACCAGGTGCTGCGGTCGCGCATCACCTTGAAGGCGAGCGTGTTGCGCAGGCGCAGGATCAGTTCGCTGGGGTCGACCGGCTTCGCCAGGAAGTCGGTGGCGCCGAGCTCGAGCACGCGCAGCTTGGTGCGCGCATCGCTCGCCGATGTCATCACGATGACCGGCATCATCTTGAGCTCCGGGTCGGCGCGCACCTGGCGCAGCACGTCGAAGCCGGACATGCCGGGCATCATCAGGTCGAGCAGCAGCACGTCGGGATGCTCGGCGCGCAGCCGCTTCATCGCGGCGACCGGATCGGTCTCGCCACGGAAGTCGCGGTAGCCGGCGTCGTCGAGGAAGGCGCGCACCAGCTCCACCAGGATCGGCTCGTCGTCGATCATCATGACCGACGCGTTCGAGAGCACCGGATCGCGGCCGAGCGCCGAGGGTGCGGCGGGTGCGGCGGATACGGTGGGTGCGGTGGGTGCGGTGGGTGTGACCGACGCGACCGACGCGGCCGACGCGGCCGAAGCAGTCGGCGCGGACACGGCCGCCGGCGCCGCGACGCGGCGCTCCGCCGTCGGACGCTCGGGCGAGTCGAGATCGAGCGGGCCGTGTGCGCTCATGCGGGCGTGGCCCGGGCCGGCTCGGTGGCGATCGCGGGGGCGACCACGCGCGCGCCCAGCGCCTCGATGCGGTCGAGCTGCTCGCCGACGGCGGCGAGCTCGCCGGCGCGGGCGGCCTGCTCGGCCTTGCGCGCGGGCTCGGTGAAGGCGTCGTAGCCGACCGACCCGGCCGAGCCCTTGAGCCAGTGGGCGATGTCGGCGCAGCCCTCGGCGTCGCCGCGGACGTGGGCGGCACGCAGCGCCGCGAGCCGCTCGGGCAGGCGCTGCGCGAAGCTCGCGACGACCGGCGCGAAGCGCGGGTTGCCGGCCAGCCGCGACACCACCGGACCGGGCGCATCGTGCGGGGCGCTGGCATTCGCGGCCGGCCTGGCGGACGCCGGGGTCGCCGGGGTCGCGGCGATCAGCGCGCCGGCGTCGGTCGCATCCGCGGCGGCACCGTCGGCGCGCACGCCGCCCAGGCGCGCGGCCAGCGTCTCGAGCATCCCGTCGATGTCGATCGGCTTGGTCAGATAGCCGTCGCAGCCGGCCTGCGCGATCTCCCTCTCGAAGCCGCGCAGCGCATGCGCGGTGAAGGCGAAGATCGGCATCCGCAGCCCCGAGGCCCGCAGCTTGCGCGTCGCGGTGAAGCCGTCCATGCCGGGCATCTGCATGTCCATCAGGATCAGGTCGGGTACGCGTGCCGCGACCGCGGCGAGCGCAGCGATGCCCGAGTCGGCCTGCTCGACGACGAGGCCGGAGTCCTGCAGCGCCAGTGCGACCAGCTCGCGGTTCTCGGCGGAGTCGTCGACCACCAGCAGGCGGCGCGGCGGGAAGCGCCAGACCTGCCCGGCCTCGGGCGCGCTCGCGTGCGCATCGGCCATCGCCTGCGCCGGCTCGATCATCGTGCGGTGCGCGTCCGGACCCGGGTCGATCGACACGATGAACGTGCTGCCTTCGCCGAGCCGGCTCTCGACCTCGATGTCGCCGCCCATCGCGCGGGCGAACTTGCGGCTGATCGACAGGCCGAGCCCGGTCCCGCCGAAGCGGCGTGCGGTCGAGGTCTCGGCCTGCACGAAGGGCTCGAAGATCGCCCCGAGCTTGTCGGCCGGGATGCCGATGCCGGAGTCTCGCACCGAGATGCGCAGCCGTGCCGGCCGACCCGCGCCCGGTGCGATCCAGGCCTCGGTGACGACCACTTCGCCGACGCTGGTGAACTTGATCGCGTTGCCCACCAGGTTCGTGACCACCTGGCGCAGGCGCGACGCGTCGCCGAGGATCTCGGCGGGCACCGGCCCCTCGACCGCGCGCCGCAGCCCGACGCCCTTCTCGCCCGCGCGCACCGACATCGCCTCGACCACCTCGGCCAGCACCTGGTGAGGCGCGAAGCCGATCCGCTCGACCTCCATCTGCCCGGCCTCGACCTTCGACAGGTCGAGGATGTCGTTGATGAGGGTCAGCAGGTGCGAGCCGTTGGCGTGCACCGTGTCGAGGTGGCGGCGCGCCTGCGCGGCGTCCCTGACGCGGCCGCGACGCAGCATCTCGGTGAAGCCGAGGATGGCGTTCATCGGCGTGCGGATCTCGTGGCTCATGTTGGCCAGGAAGTCCGACTTCGCGCGGTTCGCCTGCTCGGCGCGCTCGGTGGCCTCGCGCAGCAGCGCTTCCTTGCGCTCGAGCTCGGTGATGTCGTCGAGGCTCACCAGCACGCCGGCAGCGGGCGTGCCGTCGCTGGCACCGACCGGCGCGCTGTTCGCGAGGAAGCTGCGGCGCTGACCGGTGGCGTCGACGAGGCCGACCGGCTGCAGCTTGAGCGTGCGGCCTTCGGCGAGCGCGCGCGCCCACGGCAGCGCCGACGGCTCGAACGGCCCGCCGGCCGCGTCGATCCAGCCGATGTCGGTCGCGGGCCGGCTGGTCACCTGCTCGGCGTCCTTGCCCAGCAGCTCGCACAGCGCGGCGTTGGCGAGCACCACGCCGCCCTGCGCGTCGATCAGCATCAGGCCCTCGGCGAGGGTGTCGAGCGCGTTGCGCACGCGGTCGGGCACGGCGCGCGACGGATCGAGCTGCTTGAGCATCCGGCCGAGGTACACGTAGAACCCGAGGAAGCACGCGATCGCGATCAGCACCAGCGCGCGGCTGCGCCCCTCGAGGAACAGGCCGGCGATGCCGTCGCGCGGCGGCTCGAACGCGGCCTCGAGTCGCCCCCAGCGATTGCCGGCCGCGTAGAGCGGCACCGACAGCTCGGTCGAGGTGGACCGTGCGTGCTCGTCGGTGTGCGTCCAGGTCTCGGCATGCGGGCCGACCGAGACGACCAGCGCGCCGTCGGCGCGCCGGATCGCGGCCGATCGCATCGACGGATTGCGCTCGAGCGTGAACAGCAGCAGGTCGCCCGCGGCATCGACGTTGTCGGCGGACAGCGCGCTCATGCTGCCGGCGGCGATGGCCTCGACCAGCGACGCGCGTGCGTCGGCCTGCAGCCGGCCGGCGTCGGGCAGCAGCCCGATCCAGGTCGCGCCCAGGTGCGCGCTGACCACCATCGAGACCAGGCCGGTGGTGACCAGCAGCCGCGCGTTGGCGATCCAGCGCAGGCCGGGCAGGCGGGCGAGGCCCTGCAGCCGTGCCGACCACCGGCGCATCACGCGGTCGGTGGCGTCCGACAGGCGCTGGCGCGCGCCCGCGGTCGAGGGCCGGACGCGCGGCGTGGCAGCGGCGGCGGTAACGCGCTTCATGTCATCGCCTGGGCGAGTCGGCCCGCAGGCGCGGCCGCCCGGTCGGCCAGCGCCTCGGCCTCGGCGACCCGCTCGGCCTGTTCGTCGGCGGCCCGCTGCAGCAGGCCGCGCAACGAGTCGTCCTCCTCGCCGTCGTCCTGGCCGCGGGCGTCGATGCGCGCCAGCACGGGCAGCGGGTCGATCGAGCGCCAGGCCGGCATCGAGGCCAGCAGGCTGGTGAGCAGCACCCCGCCGCGGGCCAGCCAGACGACATAGCCGATCGACAGCGAGGTGCTGATCGCGACCGACGAGGCGACCATCACCCGGTCGGTGTCGAAGCGCGCCACAGCTTCGTCGCGCGTCTGCGCGAGCTCGGCCCGGAAGTCGGCCTGGCGCAGCGCGACCGCGGGCGACCAGGCGTCGATCGGGAGGGCCGTTGCCGATCCCGCGCCGCTTCGGGCGGGTGACCCGCCGCCCACCCCGCCGCTGCCGGCCGAGGACCCGGCGACCGCGGCCGAACCAGCCGCCCCGGGCGCGTCGGAGTCGGTATCCGATGCGACGCCATTCCAGGCGAGCGGTGCCCCGGCGGCGGACGGACCCTGCGCCCCCGCGAACGCGGCGACCGAGGCGACCGAGGCGACCGCCTGCAGGCCGCCCGCGGCCGACGCGCCGGACTGGGCACTGCCGACCGCGGCGGCGGCCACGGCCGCAGCCGCGGCCCCAGAGACCGCAGCGCCTGGGACCGCGGCCGCCACGACCGCGGCCGCCGCGACCGCACCCGTGCCGCCGGATCCGACCCGCACGCTCACGCTCGCCGGCTGCGCGGAGGCCGCCCCCGCGGACAGGCCCGGCGAGGCGGCGGCGCCGCCGTCCGATGCCTGCTGCGACGACTGTGCGACCGAAACGCGCGTCGATCCCGAGTCGTCGCCATCGGACTGCGCCGCGGACGACAGGCCGGCGAACGACGGGGCGTCGCGGGGCTTGACGAAGGTGGGGGCCGCTGCGGCGGCGCGGGGGGCGGCGGCCACCACCGTCTCCGCCTCGACGGGCGCCTCCGCGACCGGGGCAGCCGCGGCGGGCGCAGGGACGTCCGCCGCCGGGACCGGTGCGGCGGGACGCGCCTTGACCTCGAACGTGAGCGTCGTCTTACCGGCCATCGCCCCGCCGGCATCGGCCAGGCTCAGCACCACGGTGGCGGTGCCGGTCTGGCGTGCGGCGAACGACACGCGCCCGTCGTTGACGTCGGCCTGCGTGAAGCGGTGGCCGACCTTCATCGCGACGTCGTCGAGCCGAAGATCTCCGAAGGGCGACAGTTCGGCGAGTTGGTAGATGATCCCCTTGGGCCCGTCGTCCACATCGGTGGCGGCGAGCGCGCCCTTGCCGACTCCTGTGATGCTCCCGGCTTCGACGGACAGCGGCTTGGCCTGGGGTCCGGCCACCGGCGCGTCGTTCACCGCCGAGATCGTGAGCGCGATCTTGGCGTCCGACGCGGAACCGCCCAGGCCGGCGTCCGAGACCGAGATCGTGATCGTCGCGGCGCCCGACGCGTCGGTCGGGGGTCGGAAGGTCAGCGACGCGAGCGCCGCGGCGACGGCGGCGGGCGAGCCGCAGAAGCGGATCGTCGCGTCGTTCTTGCCGTCGGTGCCGCCCGAGAAATCCAGGCCCGCGAACGCGCCCAGCGTCAGCGTCCCCCGGTCGACGGACAACACCAGGTCGAGCCGCGTCGCCGCGGCATCCGCATCGACCCGCACCGACAGCTCGCCCGGGACGTCTTCGACCGCGGCGAGCGTCGACGGCACGGTCAGCTGCGGCGCCTCGCGCTCGTTGCCCAGCACCACGCGCACCGTCGTGGTCGCCGTACGCGGCGTGGTGCCGCCGATCGCCGCGGTCACTCCGACGTCGTAGGCGCGCTGCCCGCCGCCCAGATCGATCCCGCCGGCGAGTGTCTCGTAGTCGAGGCCGGCGACGACGGTAAGCACGCCGGTCGCGGCATCGATGGTCACCAGGCCAGCCGGCGCATCCCGCGCAAGCGACCATGTCACGCCGGTCTGCGGCGTGCCGTCGACGGTCGCGCGCAGCGTGACCGTGGTCGCAGCGCCGTTCTCGGGTACGGCGACAGGCTCCACCGCGTCGATCGCCAGCAAGCCGTCCAGCGCGAAGGTCCGCATGACCAACGCTGAGGTTCCGCCCTGCCCACCGCCAGGTCCCGTCCAGGCGATGACCATCCGCGAACCGGCGACCGCGACCGACGGTGCGCGCTGATCCCCTTTGATCGTCGAGTCGACAACGGTCCGGGTGCTCGCATCCGGCGTGCCGGTGGCATCGACCCGGATCGCGCGGATGCCGTAGTCGCTGCCGGGCACAGAGACGCTGTCCGGCGCGGTTTCCCAGGCGACCACCCAACCGCCACCGGCGATCGCGGCGACGCTCGGGCGCCCGACGACGTGCCCCGTGTCGGTGGGGATCTGCACCACCGCGCCGGTCGGCCCGGTCGGCCCGATCACCCGCGCCCACAGCGACGTGCCGCTGCTGGTGTCGACCCAGACGGCGAGCCCGCGGCCGTCGGCGCCGAGCGCGAACGCGGGGGTGACCTGAACGGCGTTGTTGGGCTCTACGGTCGGCGAAACGCGGTCGCCGTACGTCCGCCGGTCCGGCGTGGCCGTGTCCGAGCCGGCGGCGACCCGAAAGCTGAAGATGCCGCTGTCTCTCTCAATCAATCCGGGGGTAGACGCCAGCACGACGATGATCGCGCCATCGTCGGCGATGCCCGCATCCGGATGCCCGTCCCAGAGACCCTGCGATTTGGTGATCTGGATCTTCGAGCCGCTGAGCGCCGCGCCCGAGCCGGGCGAGATCGACAGGCGCTGTGCGCTGATGTCACGGTTGATGCCATGGTCCTCGGACCAGACCACCACCCCCCGCCGGCCGTCCGGCGAGAGGTCGACCGACACCTGTCCCGGCGTGCGCACGACGCCGTCGCCCGAGTTGACCTTGAACGAGGTGCCGTCGAAATTGGTGCGACCGCCGTCCGCCTCGGCGGCGCGGACGTAGCCCAACCGCGCCTGGCCGTCGATCGACCAGGCCACCAGCAGGTTGCCGGCGTCGTCCATCGCGACCGAGGGCATCCGTGGGCCGTTGTTGTCGGCGTCGATCGTGAGCACCGCGCCGCGCAGGCTGCCGTCGGCCGCATAGCGCTGGGCGAGGATGCGCTCGCCGTCGGTATCGACCCAGACGAGCACCGTGCCGGCCGCGCTGGCGGCGACCTGCCGGCCGGCGGTGCTGTTGGTGCCGCCCTCCTGGACGGACTGGGCCGTGGCGACCGCGACCTCCCCCGACGGGGTCGGCGTCAGCGCGAGACGGCCGGCGAACTCGGCGCGCAGCGCGGCGCCGATCGGCGCCGCAGCCTCGATCGCGCCGCGCGCGGCCTCCAGCACCCAGTTGCCGCCGGCCGCCAGGCCGCCGGTGGCGTCGGTGCTCGCCGCGACGTCGGCCCCCGTCAGCGCCGACAGCGCGTCGAGCAGTGCGCCGCCCGCGGCGCCCGCACCGGCGTCGCAGCCCCACAGCAGCAGATCGGCGCCCTCGGCGAGCCCGAGCGACCAGCCCGCGACCTCGCCGGCCCGGGCCCGCAGCGTGGCGAGGTCCAGCGCGCCGTCGCCGAGCAGCATCGAACCGGGCTCGCCGTGACCGAACAGGTGGACGGCGCGGTAGGTGCCCTGCGCCCCGGACAGCGCGGCGTCGAGCGCCGCGATCGCGTCGTCGCCCTCGCCGACCACCAGGACGTCGATCGGGCGGCCGGCGTCGCGCTGCCCGTGGAGCTCGGCCAGCAGCCGGTCGGCGTCGGGCACGCGGACATCGACGAGCGCGAGCTCGCGCGCCGCGGTGACCGCGCCGCCGCGCGAGGCCGGTTCGGTGTCCGTCCCGATGTCGCCCTCGGCGGCCGACCGGCCCTGCCAGGCGATCGCCTCGGTCGGGACGGACGCCACCCAGGCGGCGGCGGCCGCGTCCGCAGCACCGACGGGATCCGCGGAAAAAAGCAGTCGCGGCTCGAGCGCCTCGATGGAAGGCACGCGGCGACGGGTCGGGGGCGTCCGGAACATGGCTGTAGTGTCGCCGCGCGAGCCCCGGACGCTCCGGGACGGACCGACCGCCGGTCGATCCGGGCGGGTCGGTTGCGACTAAGCCTGTGCACTCCCGAGGATCCGCGACCCGTTGGTCCGCACGGATCAGAGGTCTGCGGTCAGATCCGGCCGGACGCCTTGGGCGTGTCCGCTTTAGGCGCGACCGGTGCCGAGGCGGGCCGCAGCGGCAGCGAGCCGCTGTCGTCGAACGCCACCTGACAGCGCACGCCCGCGGGCAGCGCGCCGCCGCCGTTGGGCACCTCGAGCCGCGCGCGAAAAGTGCCGCTGGCGGCATCCACGAAGCGGTCGACCTGCGCGACCCGCGCGCCGACCTCGGGACCCTCGATGCCGTCCGCCCGCACCGTGGCGGCCATGCCCTCGCGGATGCGGCCGAATCGCGAGGCCGGCACCACGACCTCGACCCGCAGCCGGTCGAGCGCGAGCACGCGCAGGATCGGCCGGCCATCGACCCGTTCGCCGGGATTGAGCAGCCGGTCGGCGACGATGCCGTCGATCGGGCTGCGCACCTGACGCTGCTCGAGCTGGCGCCGCGCGAGCGCATGCTCCCGGCGGGCGACCTCGAGCGCCTCGCGGGCCTGCTGCAGGCGGTGATCGGCGATCTCGAACTCGGCCGAGGCGTTCTCGAGTTCGAGGCGCCCCCCGAAATCCAGCGTCGACAGCGTGTGCATCCGCCGCAGCTTGAGCTTCGCCATGTCGCGGGCGGCGGCCAGCGCATTGACCTCGGACTCGGCCGAAGCCTTGGCCCAGGCGGCATCGACCGCCGCGCGCTCGACGTCGGCCTGCAGCGTGGCCACGACCTGGCCGCGCTTGACGCGGGTGCCGCGCTCGACACGGACCGACTCGAGCACGCCGGAGGCCGAGGCCGCGATCTCGGCAGTCTCGGTCGGTTCGATCACGCACCCCAGGGCCGCAGCGGGGGCTGGCGCGGGCGCGGGCGCCGCGGCGGGCGGCGGCGGGCGGGTCGCACCGGGGCCGCGGGTCGCGCCGCCGCCGGACTGCGCGAGCGCCGGCCCGCAGGCGAGCGCGGCGAGCAGGAACGGCACGGCTGCGGCGCCCATGTGGAGGCGCCGCGCGCTGCGCGTGGGAGCGAATGAAATCAGGGAACTGGCCTCGAGATTTAGTGCTTATTCTCGGATCCGGCCACTGTAGCGAAATGAAGCCGCCTTGACCAGCGGCGATCGTGGCCGAGGGCCTCGGCGCGCACCAGCCTGTCCTCCCAGCGCCACCACCGCTGGCAGCCCGCCCAGACGGCATCGACGAGCCGTCCGCGCCATCGCGCGCCCTGCGCCCGGCCCGGTCCGCCCGCGTCGGCGCGCGCCGCGATGCAGCCGGCCAGACGGGCGATCGCGCCCAGCGCCGCGGGCAGCCTGCGCGGCGCGAGAGGCGAATCGTCGAGGCGCAGCCAGTGCTCGGCACTGCCCGGATCGGCCTGGCGGGCGGCCCGGCCGATCACCTGCCGGTCGATCCGCGCGCTGCGGTTGTGCTGCAGGCTCAGCACGTGCAGGCCGCCGGCCCGCGCGGCCTCGGGCGCGAGCCGGATGTCGGTGCCGCGGCCGGCCATCTGGGTGGCCACCGTGATCCGGCCGGCGTCGCCGGCGCCCGCGATCCGCGCGTGCTCGTCGTGGTCGTGGCGCGCGTCGAGCACCGCGACGGCCATGCCGCGGGCCTCGAAGCGGGTCGCGAGCGCCGCCGAGTCGGCGACCGAGTCGGTCGCCACCAGCACGCACCGGCCGCGGCCCGCGAGCCGCGCGGCACGGGCGATCGCCGCCTCGAACTGCGCATCGCGATCGGCGAACAGGCGCGCCGGTGCCACGCGCAGCGCCGACGCACGGGTGCGCGCCACGCGCACGACCGCGAGCCCGTAGGCGGTGCGCAGCTCGGCGGTGGCTTCCCGCAGCGTGCCGCTGGTGCCGCACAGGTGGTGATAGCGCGACATCAGCCGCGGGTAGGTGACGCTGGCGCGCACGTGGGTGGCGGGCGGCACCGGCACCTGCTCCTTGAGCGCGACCAGCGTGTGCAGCGCGCGCGACAGCACGCGGCCCGGCGACGGGCGACCGGTGGTGGCGTCGACCAGCACCACCTCGCGCTCCTGAACCACGTAGTGGACGTCGCGACGCAGCACGTGCAGCGCGACCAGCGCCTGCTCGACGAGCTCGACGCGCAGCCGCGCGTCGAGGCCATCGGCATGGCCGTCGGCCTGCGCCAGCGCCGCGAGCGCAGCCCGCCCCGCAGGCGTCAGCCGCGCGTTCGACGCGGCCGGGTCGACGACCGCGTGGAGGGCGGGGGAGAGCCGACGCGCGAGGTCCAGGGCCTGCCAGGCACGCGCGCGCTGCGCCGGATCGGGCCGGCCCTCGGCGACGATGAGCGGCATGCGGGCCTCGTCGAGCAGGATCGCGTCGGCCTCGTCGACGATCGCCACGCACAGGCCGCGGGCCAGCAGCGGTGCGGCGCCCTCGGCCAGGCCGTCGCGCAGGTCGTCGAAGCCGAGCACGCGGGCGGTCGCGTAGGCGACGTCGGCGCGCCAGGCGATGCGCCGTGCGTCGTCGTCCATCGACTCGGCCACCGACGCGACCCGCAGCCCGAGCGCCTCGTAGTAGCCGCAGAAGGTCTGCGCGTCGCGTCCGGCCAGGTAGTCGTTGGCGGTCAGCACGTGGACCGGCGCGCCGGCGAGGGCCGCCACGCCGGCGGCGAGCGCCACCGCGACGCTCTTGCCTTCGCCGGTGTCGAGCTCGACCAGCCGCTCGGCCAGCAGATGCGCGGCGCAGCGGTACTGGTTGTCGCGCGGCACGAGCCCGGTCGCCCGCGCCAGGGCCGCGCCGGCGGTGCCGAGGGCCAGCGCGACGGCGGACGGCGACAGGCCGTCGCGGGCGAGGCGGGCCGCGGCGGCGGCCAGGCCGACGGCGGCCCCGGGGTCGGTGCGCCCTGCCGGATCCTCCGCGGACAGCCGCTCGGCCACCTCGAGCGCGCGCCGCGCGATCGTGCCCGCGTCGTCGCCGCGCTGCCGCGCCCGCCAGTCGGCGAGCCGCCCGGCGGGCGGGCCGCGGCGCGGTGCACGGGCCGGACCGTCGGCCCCGGCCGGGGGCTCGGCGCGCCGGGGGCGCTCGCCCCAGACCGGGCCGGGCACCGCGAGCCGGGCGCCCGCGCTCACAGCGCGTCGGGCGCGAAGCGGCTGCGGACCGTCTGCCGCAGCCAGCGCGCCATCTGCTCGGCGAGGCTCGCGTCGCCGTGGTCGAGCCGGACCCAGGCCCGGCCGCCGGGTCGGGGCGGCGGATCGATCGCGGCCTCGAGGGCGATGTCGACGACGTAGGTCGGTCGCATCGGCTTCGTGCCGGCCTCGTCGGCCGGGTCCACCGGGATCGTCCCGCCGAAGCGTTCGCCGAGCGCAGCGCCAGGCAGCGCATCCACCGCGGCCGGGGCCTGGCGCAGCAGGCGCCCGGTGAGCACCCGGCCCGGCGCCTCGGCCAGCCGCAGGTCGACGGTCCGCACGCCAGCGCGAAGACGGGCGGCCTCGTCCTGGTCGAGCGCCACGCGGACATGGACCGGACCGGCCCCGGCGAGCGTGCCGAGCTCGTCCCCCTCCCGCACGAAGCGGCCGGGCAGATCGGCCGGCCGATCCGCTTCGAAGCGACCGCTCACTGTCACCGAAACATCGAGCTGAGCCAGGCGTTCGTCGATCGACGCCAGCTCTGCCTCGATGCCGACCAGCGCCTCTTCGGCCTGCCGCGCCCGCGCCGGATCGCTGCGCAGGCTGGCGAACAGCTCGGCGCGCAGGCCGGGCCGCGCCTGCTCCAGGCGTTCGCGCTCCCGGCGCAGCGCCGGGTCGTCCAGCCGCACGACCACCGCGCCCGGATCGACCCGGCGGCCCGACTCGGCCGCCACGACGAAGCCCTCGACGCCTGCGCGGACCCGGGCGTCGTCGGGGGTGCGGACCAGCCCGGGTGCGACCGTGCGGTCCGGCAGCGGGACCATGACGGCGAGGGCCGCGAGTCCGGCCAGCACCGCGCCGAGGCGGGCATGCATCCGCCAGCGGGCAGCCAGCGGGGCGCCGGCCTCGGACGGTCCGCGCAGCAGCGCGCGCAGCGGCACGAGCACCAGCCCCCACGCGGTCAGCAGCGCGACCGCGGCCCCGAGCAGCCGGTGCTGCCCCCCCGCCCAGATCGCGAGCGAGCCCATGAGCCCGAGGCGCCAGCCCCAGGCGAACGGCGCGTAGGCCACGAGCCAGCCGCGTTCGCCTGCGGCCGTCTGCGGTCCCTGCGCATCGCGCCAGCCGAGCGTGCGCTGCAGCGCCGCCCGCCACCAGGCGCCGCTGCGGGTCGCCAGGTTGGGCAGTCCGGCGAGGTCGCAGAGGACGAAGTAGCCGTCCATCCGCATCAGCGGGTTGCCGTTGAACAGCAGCGTGGAGGTGGTGCCCGCCACCGCGACCGCGAACCCGGCGTCGTGGAGCCAGCCCGGCTCCGTCATCGCCCAGGCGATCAGGCCGAGGGCGGCGAGGGCGAGCTCGGCGAGGATGCCGGCGGCTCCCACCGCCGCGCGCTGGCGTGACGAGGCGAACCGGTCCGCGGCCGACGCGTCGACGTACGGCACCGGCAGCCCGATCATCCAGGCGAGACCCGCCTCCCGGACGGCGCCGCCCCAGCGGCGCACCGCGAGCGCGTGCGCGGCCTCGTGGACCGCCTTCATCGGCAGCCACGCCAGGGTCGCGAGCAGCAGATGCCGGGGCGACTGCGCCCAGTGACCGGCATGGCGGACGACGGCATCGGTATCCGCGAGCGCCAGGCCCGAGGCGAGCGCGACC
>JAPLQE010000021.1 GCA_026399835.1 Burkholderiales bacterium
ACCCTCAGCCTCAACAAAAACGTTCCCGCGGGAACGTCGCGCCGAGCCGCCTTCGCGCTGCGGCGGCGACACACCGCCGCCGCAGCGCCGCATCAACGCCGTTGCCTGGTGCGAAAGTGAATGGTTCACGCCTTCTCAGACCCCACCCTGCTCACGTCGAACCTTTCGCTTTACGTACTGCTTGAGCACCCCGTCGATGCGAGCCTGCCAGCCCTCGCCCGTCGACCTGAAGTAGTCGAGAACCTCGGGGCTGTATCGGATGGACACCAAGCGCTTCCTGTTCGGAGACGGCGGTCGGCCACGGAGCGCGCGAGCCGGAACCATTTCTTTCAACTGCTTCGGCGTGAGCGGCTGAGCATCCGGGTCGGCATTCGCCGCAGCGGTGATGAGCTTGTCTTCCTCGACGGATGGCATCCGCACCGCGACAGGTCTAGATGGCTTGGACATCGCGCTTGACCAGGTTCAGCTGGTCCATGTTGGGTCGAAATCGATCGGCATCAATTAACGTAGCTACATAAAAACACTCGGTCAAGCGCCGAGGCGCGGCGCGTTCGACGACGTTCGCGAAGCGTCCCGCGTTGCCGAGTCGGCCGCAACCGTCCGACGGCCTATGCCCTCCGGCGACACGTTCCAGCTGGAACGCCCTCCCGATGCACCGCGACCCGCCCATCCGCATCACGCCTCCAGCCGCCCGCGCGGGCCGCTCGCCCCCCCGCCCCGACCGCTCTTCCATCCCCACCCTTGAACACCCTCCGCTTCCAGCAGATACTGTATACATGTACAGTCTTCCTGCCGCGGCCCTGCGGGTCCGCCCGCGATGATCCCCCCCTACGCCGAGCTCCACTGCGTCACCAACTTCTCCTTCCTGCGGGGCGCCTCGCATCCGGAGGAGCTGGTGGAACGCGCCCAGGCCCAGGGCTACGCGGCGCTGGCGGTCACCGACGAGTGCTCGCTCGCGGGCGTGGTGCGGGCGCACGTCAAGGCGAAGGCGGTGGGCCTGCCGCTCGTGATCGGCGCGGAGTTCGGCCTGCACGGGCTCTTCGGGCATCCGGATGCGCCCATCGCGCTGCCGCAGCGCCCCGCGGGCGGCCCGCGCGACCCGAAGGACGGCCGCACGCTCAACACCCGGGCCTCGGCCCGCGACGCACGCGCCCCGCCGGCCCGCCTGGTGCTGCTGGCCCAGGACCGCGAGGGCTACGGCAACCTGTCGGCGCTCATCACGCGTGCCCGCATGCGGGCAGCCAAGGGCCACTACCGGCTGCTCGCCGAAGACCTTCAGACGGGCGTGCCCGGCTGCGTGGCGCTGCTGGTACCCTGTCCGGCGGTGGCCACGCACGCTGCCGGTGACGACGCCTCGCCGGACGGCCCGCTGGCCCGGCTGCAGCAGCAGGCGCGCTTCGTGCACGACGCGTTCGGGCGGCGCGCCTGGCTGGCGGCGGAGCTGCTGGCGCGCGGCCACGACGTGCCGCTGCTCGCCCGGCTGCGCGAGGTCTCGCGCGATGCGGGCCTGCCGCTGGTGGCGGCGGGCGACGTGCACTACCACCTGCGCTCGCGCCGCAGCCTGCACGACGTGCTGGCGGCCACGCGGCTCGGGCGCCCGGTCCGCGAGCTGGGCTTCGCGCTGGCCCCCAACGCAGAGCAGCACCTGCGCGCGCGGCTGCGCCTGGCGCAGCTCTATCCGCCGGAGCTGCTGGAGGAGACGCTGGAGGTGGCGGCGCACTGCGGCTTCTCGCTCGACTCGCTGCGCTACGAGTACCCGCAGGAGATCGTCCCGGAGGGCCAGACGCCGGCGAGCTGGCTGCGGCACCTGGCCTACGAGGGCGCGGCGGTGCGCTATCCGGGGGGGCTGCCGGATGCGGTGCGCGCGCAGATCGAGCACGAGCTGGCCCTCATCACGGAGCTGGCCTACGAGCCCTACTTCCTCACGGTGGCCGACATCGTGCGCTTCGCACGCGGCCGCGGGATCCTGTGCCAGGGCCGGGGGTCGGCGGCCAACTCGGCGGTCTGCTACTGCATCGGCATCACCGAGGTGGACCCCTCGCGCATGAGCGTGCTCTTCGAGCGCTTCATCAGCCGCGAGCGCAACGAGCCGCCGGACATCGACGTGGACTTCGAGCACCAGCGCCGCGAGGAGGTCATCCAGTACCTCTACGGCAAGTACAGGCGCGAGCGCACGGCGCTCACCGGGGCGCTGGCCACCTACCGGCCGCGCTCGGCGCTGCGCGACGTGGGCCGCGCGCTCGGCATCGAGCCGCAGCGCATCGACCTGCTCACGCGCAACCAGCAGTGGTGGGACGGCCGCTCGATCCGCCCGGAGCGCTTCGTGGAGGCGGGGTTCGACGCGGACTCGCGCGTGGTGCTCACCTGGATCAGGCTCACCACGCAGCTGATGGGCTTTCCGCGCCACCTGTCGCAGCACAGCGGCGGCTTCGTGATCGCACGCGACTCGCTCGCGCGGCTGGTGCCGATCGAGAACGCGGCGATGCCCGAGCGCAGCGTCATCCAGTGGGACAAGGACGACCTGGACGCGCTCGGCCTGCTCAAGGTGGACGTGCTGGCGCTCGGCATGCTGAGCGCGATCCGCCGCGCGCTGGACCTCGTCACGCGCAGGCGCGGCGTGCTGCCGGGCGGCGCGGGCGCCTTCCGGCTTCAGGACATCCCGGCCGAGGACCCGGACACCTACGAGATGATCTCCAACGCGGACACGGTGGGCGTGTTCCAGATCGAGTCGCGCGCGCAGATGAGCATGCTGCCGCGGCTGCGCCCGCGCTGCTTCTACGACCTGGTGATCGAGGTCGCGATCGTGCGGCCCGGCCCGATCCAGGGCGGCATGGTCCACCCCTACCTGCGCCGCCGCCAGGGCCTGGAGCCGGTGGAATACCCGCGCGAGGAGATCCGCCCGGCACTCGAGCGCACGCTGGGCGTGCCGATCTTCCAGGAGCAGGTGATGCAGATCGCGATCCTCGCGGCCGGCTTCACGCCGGGCGAGGCCGATCAGCTTCGCCGCGCGATGGCGGCCTGGCGCCGCAAGGGCGGGCTGGAGTCGTTCCAGCAGAAGGTGATCGAGGGCATGCTCGCGCGCGGCTATCCGCTGGACTTCGCCGAGCGGATCTTCAAGCAGATCGAGGGCTTCGGCGAGTACGGCTTCCCGGAGAGCCATGCGGCGAGCTTCGCGCTGCTGGTCTACGTGAGCTGCTGGATCAAGCGGCACGAGCCGGCGGCCTTCCTCGCGGCGCTGCTCGACTCGCAGCCGATGGGCTTCTACGCGCCCGCGCAGCTGGTGCGCGATGCGCGCGAGCACGGTGTGGAGGTGCGCGGGCCGTGCCTCCTGGCGAGCGACTGGGCCTCGCGACTGGAGGAGATCACCGACGCGCCGCCCGAGGTCCGCGACGGCGTGGACTGGCGGCCGCAGCCGGCGGTGCGCCTGGGCTTCAACCGGATCTCGGGGCTGGGCGAAGACGCCGCGCAGCGCCTGGTGGCCGCGCGCGAGGCGCGGCGTGCGGCGGGCACCTGGCCGCCGTTCCGCGATGTGGAGGATCTGGCGCGCGAGGCCCGGCTGGAGCGCCGCGAGCTGCAGGCGCTGGCCCGGGCGGATGCGCTGGCCACGCTCGCCGGCCACCGCATCGAGGCCGCCTGGGAGGCGGTCGCGATCTCGACGATGCCGGCGCTGCTCGCCGAGGCCCGCTTCGAGGAGGCGCCGGTGGCGCTGCCCGAGATGAGCGAGGGCGAGGCGACGGTGGCCGACTACGCGTCGCTCGGCGTGCCGATGGGCCGGCATCCGGTGGCGCTGCTGCGCGACGAGCTGGACCGCTTCCGGGTGCAGCCGGCCGCGGTGCTGCGCACCTTCCCCGACGGGCGGCTCGCGCGCGCCAGCGGCCTGGTCACGCACCGCCAGCGGCCCGAGACCGCACGCGGCGTGGTCTTCGTGACGCTGGAGGACGACACCGGCACGGTCAACGTGATCATCTGGCCGGACGTGCTCGAGCGCTGGCGCCGCGAGATCCTGGGCGCGCGCCTGATGACGGTCTTCGGCACCTGGCAGGCCGACACCGCCACCGGCGGCCAAGTGATGCACCTGATCGCCCAGCGGGTGGTGGACCACAGCGAATTGCTGGGCGGTTTGACCTCGCGCAGCCGCGACTTCAGGTGAGAAGCTGAGAATAAACCTACTGCGCGTCCCGATCCGGCGCCTGCGGTGCTCGCCGGGGAGCCTCGCGCCTGCAGGCGCGAGTCGTTCGGCCGGCATCTCGACGCAGTGCGTCGAGCATGCGCAGTGAAACCCCGGCCTCACCATCACGTACGGCTGCGCTCCTCGACACCGGCTCGGGCCTGCTCGCTACGGTTTCTTCTCAGCTTCTGACCTGTCACCCTGGACTCACCCCGTACCATCGCCTGGCGGGCGATGCCCCGCCCGCCCCCGCCCTGAACCGCCCCACCGGAGCCGCCTCGATGCCCCCTCGCCACACCGAACGCCACCGCTCCGAGCGCATCGGCTGGCTGCGCGCCGCGGTCATGGGCGCCAACGACGGCATCGTCTCCACCGCGAGCCTGGTGCTGGGCGTGGCGGCCTCGGGCGCGGACCGCTCGGCGGTGCTGGTGGCGGGCGTGGCGGGGCTGGTGGCCGGCGCCATGTCGATGGCCGCGGGCGAATACGTGTCGGTCAGCTCGCAGTCGGACACCGAGACCGCGGACCTCGCCCGCGAGCGCCACGAGCTGGCCACCGACGAGCCGCACGAGCGCATGGAGCTCACCGCCATCTACGTCGCCCGGGGGCTCGAGCCCGCGCTCGCGCGCCAGGTCACCGAGCAGCTCATGGCGCACGATGCGCTGGGCGCCCATGCCCGCGACGAGCTGGGCATCACCGACATGCAGCGCGCCCGCCCGCTGCAGGCCGCGCTCGCCTCGGCCGCCACCTTCGCGGTGGGCGCCGCGCTCCCGCTGCTGGCCGCCCAGCTCGCCCCGAGCGCCGTGCTCGCGCCCACGGTCACCGGCGCATCGCTCGCTTGCCTGGCCGCGCTCGGCTGGATCGCGGCGAGCGCGGGCGGTGCCTCGGGGCCCCGGGGCGCAGCACGGGTGACCTTCTGGGGCGGCCTCGCGATGGCGATCACCTGGGCCGCGGGCAAGCTCTTCGGCGCCGTGGGCTGAGGCCGCCCACGACTTGTGGCACAGTCCCGTGGCACGCCGGATGCGAGGCCCCGAGCCCGACGATCCGGCCATCCGAGGCAACCCTCCAGGAGACACGATTGACCGATCGACGCAGCTTCGTGGCCGGCGCCGCCGCCGCAGCCGGCACCGCCCTGCTCCCCGGCACCGCCCGCGCCCAGGCGTTCCCGAACAAGCCCATCCGCCTGATCTGCCCGTGGACCGCCGGCGGCACCACCGACATCGTCATGCGCTCGTGGGCCGAGAGCGCCTCGAAGATCCTCGGGCAGAACGTGCTCATCGAGAACAAGGGCGGCGCCGGCGGCACGCTCGGCGCGGTGGAGCTGGCCAACAACGCCAAGCCCGACGGCTACACCCTCGCGCAGCTCCCGCAGAGCGTCTTTCGCATCCCGCACATGCAGAAGGTGCAGTTCGACACCACCCGCGACTTCACCTGGATCATCTGCATGACCGGGTACACCTTCGGGCTGGTGGTGCGGGCGGATTCGCCGATCAAGGACATCAAGGACCTGGTGGCCTTCGCCAAGGCCAAGCCCGGCGAGTTCACCTACGGCTCGCCCGGCATCGGCACCAGCCCCCACCTGGCCATCGAGGAATTCGCAGCCCGCGCCGGCATCAAGCTGCAGCACGTGCCCTTCAAGGGCGTGGCCGACGGCCTGCAGGCGCTCATCGGCGGCCACACCATGGGCCACAGCGACTCCACCGGCTGGGGCCCGCAGGTCGAGGGCGGGCGGCTGCGCCTGCTCGCCACCTACGGCAGCAAGCGCACCAAGCGCTGGCCCACCATCCCGACGCTGAACGACCTCGGCTACGAGACCGTGTCCGACTCGCCCTTCGGCGTGTGCGGCCCCAAGGGCATGGACCCGGCGCTCGTCAAGACCCTGCACGACGCGTTCCGCAAGGTCATCGACGACCCCGCCGTGCTGCAGACGCTGGAGAAGTACGACCAGCCCATCATCCACATGGACAGCGCGCAGTACACCAAGTTCGCGCTCGAGACCTTCAACGCCGAGCGCGCGACCATCGAGCGCCTGGGGATGTCCGCGCCGAAATGAGGGACCAAAATGAGATAGGACCCGTCCGGACGACTGTGTCCGGACCGTGACCGATCGCCCCCAAGGGCGTAGCCTCGGACAACGAGCCGTGCCCCTCGCAGGCACGGCCGCCGCCCACCGAGGAGACGCCCGCATGACACGCCCGTTCGCCACCCCCACCCGACTCGCCCTCGTCGCCGCACCGCTGGCACTGGCCGGCTGCGCCTGGTTCGGCTCCATGATGGCGCCCACCTCGGGCATGAGCTTCTTCGTGACCAGCACCGGCTCCGGCCAGGGCGCCAACTTCGGCGGGCTGGCCGGCGCCGACGCCCACTGCCAGAAGCTCGCCACCGCCGCCGGCGCCGGCGGGCGCACCTGGCGCGCCTACCTCAGCACCCAGCCCGAGGGCGGCATGGCCGCCGTCAACGCGCGCGACCGCATCGGCACCGGGCCCTGGATGAACGCCCGCGGCGAAACCATCGCCGCGAGCGTCGCCGAGCTGCACGGCACCAACCGCCTCACCAAGCAGAGCGCCACCGACGAGCGCGGCCAGCTCGTCAACGGGCGCGGCGACACCCCCAACCGCCACGACATCCTGACCGGCTCGCAGTCCGACGGCACCGCCTTCCCAGCCGGCGACGACCGCAGCTGCCGCAACTGGACCAGCAGCACCACCGGCAACGCGATGGTCGGCCACCACGACCGCATCGGGCTCAACACCAGCCCGCCGATGCTGTCGTGGAACACCTCGCATCCGAGCGCGGGGTGCAGTGTCGCGGCGCTGGCGTCCACAGGGGGTGCGGGGCTGCTGTACTGCTTCGCGGCCCGCTGAGCGCAGCCCGGACGGGCATAGCGCCCCGAGTCGTGCGCCCGAGCAGGCCGCCCCTGGTCGCGGTCGCGGTCCCACCCGACAGGCCCGCTCCTGGGCTGCCTTGCGTCTGCGCGCCCGCCGCCAAGCAGACCGTGCTCTCGATCACGCAGGAGGCGGTCGGCCAGCGAAGGCCGGGAACGTTCAGCGCGAGGGCGGCAATGACGGCGAGGACGGCGACGAGGCCAGGCGACCGCGCTGCGCGTGCTCGATGACCTCGCCGATCGACCGGGCGCCCGGCGCGTAGACCGCCATCGCGTAGCCGATGGCAGCCAGGAAGGCGGCCGTCGCCAGGAAGGGGACGATGGTTCCGCGGACCGCGGCCCCTTGCCAGGACGGGCGCTGCTCGGCGCGCAGGTGGCGGAACAGCACCACCGACAGGATCCCGTCGACGAGCACCTCGGCGAACAGGGCGGGCGCGATGTAGACGACGTAGCCGCAGGCCACCAGCAGGCCGAGCGCAAAGAGAATCACGAGGCCGATCACGACGATGGGGACGGCGCCCTCGTCGGCGTCGAGCACGGCGCCCATCGCATCGCCCACCTTGCCGCCCGCGGCATCGCCCACCGTGCTGCCCAGCGCATCGCTCACGGTGCTGCCCGCCGCGTTGCTCGCGCCCTGACCTACCGTACTGCCCGCCTCGCCCATCGCAGACTCGGCCGCCCGGACGACGCCGAGATCGGGCGTCTCGAACGCGCCCGACGCACCGCCCCCGCTGAACCGGCCGCCGCCGCCACCGAACGAGGGCAGCCTTGAGCCGGGCCCGGGCATGGCGTCGAACACCGCGCCGACGCCGTCACCGGGCACGAGCTCGAGCAGGTCCGACAGGTCATCCTGGCGGGCCCGGAGCCACACCCACATCAGCCCGAGGAAGACCAGGTAGGCGAGCGCCACCGCGATCGGGTAGCGCACGGCCATCGACTCCACCCCGAGCTGCAGCAGGCAGAACGAGGACAGCAGCCCGGCCAGGCCCGTGAGGGCGACCAGCAGCATCATCTCCAGCCGCGGCCACCCCCTGCGGCGCAGCATCGACTCCGTGCGCCGGATCGCCTTGAGGCGGATCGCAGAAGGGTCGCGCCGGTTCGCCTTCATCGCGTTCGGCCCTCTGCTCAGCGGCGCGCCCGTTCCCGATCGCGCTCGTACGACTCCCAGTCCCGATCGGCGTTGCGCAGGCAGTCGGCACGCCGGTCGGCCTCGAGGATGCGTTCGCACTGCGAGCGGCGAAACCCTTGGGAGGACTGGTAGAGGTCCTGGCTCGCACAGCCGGCGAGCAGGCCCGCGAGCGTCGCGCCGACGAGCATGCCCGTGGCGCGCAGCCAGGTCATCCGGCCGCGGCCAGGCCGCCCGCGAGATCCGCGATCAGGTCCTCGGGCGTCTCGGCGCCGACCGCGATGCGGATCAGGCCCTCGGTGACGCCGGAGGCGCGCCGCGCCTCGGCCCCGGCCCGCCCGTGGGTGGTGCTGGCCGGATGGGTGATCGTGGTCTTCACGTCGCCGAGGTTGGCGGTGATGGACAGCAGCCGGCAGGCGTCGATGACGCGCCAGGCGCGCTCGCGCAGCAGCGGGCCGTACAGGTCCTCGCCGTCGCGCCCGAGCTCGAAGGACACGATGGCGCCGCCCGTCTTCTGCTGCGCCATCGCCAGCGCATGCTGGGGATGCGAGGTGAGGCCCGGGTAGTACACGCGGCCCACGCCGGGCTGCGCCTCGAGCCACTGCGCGAGCTTCATCGCGTTGGCGGACTGGCGCTCCATGCGCATGCCCAGCGTCTCCAGGCCCTTCAGCAGCACCCAGGCGTTGAACGCCGACAGCGCGGGGCCGGTGGTGCGCACGAAGGGCGCGAGCGTCTCGTTGATGTACTTCGCGTCGCCGCAGACGGCACCGCCCAGCACGCGGCCCTGGCCGTCGATGTACTTGGTGGCGGAGTGCACGACGATGTCGGCGCCCAGATCCAGCGGGCGCTGCAGCGCGGGCGAGCAGAAGCAGTTGTCGACGGCGAGCTTCACGCCCCGCTCGCGTGCGACCGCGGCGAGCGCGCGCACGTCGGTGAGCTTGGTGAGCGGGTTGGACGGGGTCTCGACGTACAGCAGCTTGGTGTTCGGGCGGATCGCGGCGCGCCAGGCGTCGGTGTCCTCGATCGGCACGTAGGTGACCTCGACGCCGAAGCGCTGCAGGATGGTGAACATCTGCAGCGTCGCGCCGAACAGCTCGTAGGCGGCGACGACATGGTCGCCGGCCCGCGTGAGGCTCATCACGGTGGCCATGATCGCGGACATGCCGGAGGCGGTGGCCACGCAGGCCTCGGCGCCCTCGAGCGCGGCCAGCCGGTTCTGGAAGGCGGCGACGGTGGGGTTGCCGGCGCGCGAGTAGATGAAGCCCTCTTCCTCGCCCATGAAGCGCGCGGCGGCCTGCGCGGCATTGTCGAACACGAAGCTCGATGTGAGGAACATCGGCTCGTTGTGCTCGTTGTACTGGGTGCGGGCGATGCCCTCGCGGATGGCGAGGGTGTCGAGGCCCAGGGGCTGGTGAGGCTGCTGAGGCCGGGGTGAATCGGTCATGTCGATCGGTGCTCTAAAACGAAAGGCCCGCCGTGCGTGCAGCAGACGGCGGGCCTCGGCCCACTCGGTTTAGCTGCATTTGTAACGCGCCCGCAAGCGAGACAACTCGGCGCCGGTTGAGAATAGCACAGGGCCCCGCGACACCGGCGGGGCCGCGAGACGACCGAGGAGACGAGCCGATGAACGCCCCCCTGAACCGACGGCTGCAGGCGCTGATGGCGCCCGGCGCAGGCACGCTCCTGCCGGGCGCGGGCAATGCGCTCCCCGCGCGCTTCATCGCGGCGGCCGGCTTCGAGGCGGTGTTCGTGAGCGGCGCGGCGGTGGCCAACTGGCACCTGGGCAAGCCCGACGTGGGGCTGACCTCGATCACCGAGCTGGTCGACCATGTGGCGGCGATCCGCGACGCGGTGGACCTGCCGATCATCGTGGATGCGGACACCGGCTTCGGCAACGCGGTGAACGTGGGCCGCACGGTGCGGCTGCTGGAGCGCGCGGGTGCCAATGCGGTGATGCTCGAGGACCAGACCTTCCCGAAGCGCTGCGGGCACTTCGAGGGCAAGGACGTGATCCCGGCGGCGGAGATGGTGCAGAAGCTGCGCGCCGCGGTCGACGCCCGCCGTAAGCAACCGGGGAAGTCATCTTGCCGCGCTGAGGATGGCGTCTGAGCATGGTGTCCACTTACGGAGGAAGTGGACACCATGGAAAGTGCACGGCGTCAGGTACGGCGGCAACACGGCGAGGATCTGAAGGCGAAGG
>JAPLQE010000014.1 GCA_026399835.1 Burkholderiales bacterium
CCCTGGACGGCGGTGCGGGCACCGACACGGTGAGCTACGCGAGCGCCTCGGTGGGCGTGCAGGTCGACCTGTCGCTGGCGACGGCGCAGACGAGCAGCGGCGACGCCAGCAGCGACATCCTGTCGAACTTCGAGAACCTCACCGGCTCCGGTCAGGCCGACACGCTGACCGGCAACAGCGGCGTCAACACGATCCTCGGCGGCAGCGGCGACGACATCCTGGACGGACGGGGCGGCGCTGACATGCTCGATGGGAGTACCGGCAGCGACACCGTCAGCTATGCCTTCTCCTCGGCAGGCGTGACCGTCAACCTCGGACTCGCGACCGGCCAGGTCAGCGCGGGCGATGCGTCGGGCGACGTGCTGACGAGCATCGAGAACGCAACCGGCTCGGCCTTCGACGACGTCATCCTGGCCAACTCGGTGGCCAACGTGATCGACGGCGGCGCGGGCATCGACACCGTCAGCTATGTGAACTCGACGCTCGGCGTGACCGTCGACCTGGCGTACGCCGGCGCACAGGCCAGCTCGGGCTTCGCCTTGGGCGACGTGCTGACCAACATCGAGAACCTGAGCGGCTCGGGGCTGAACGACGTGCTGACCGGCGACGCCGGGGTCAACGTGATCGACGGCGGCGCGGGCAACGACGTGATCGAGGGCCGGGGCGGCGCGGACACGCTGGACGGGGGCGCGGGCACGGATACCGCGAGCTATGCGAACTCCTCGGCTGGCGTGCAGGTCAGCCTGCTGATGAGCACGCAGACGAGCACGGGCGACGCAAGCGGCGATGTGCTGTCGAACTTCGAGAGCCTGACGGGTTCGGCGTTCGCCGACACGCTGAGCGGCAACGCGAGCGCCAACGTGATCAGCGCCGGTGCGGGTGACGACGTGATCGAGGGTCTGGCGGGCGCCGACACGATCGACGGGGGCGCGGGCATCGACCTGGTGAGCTACGCGAACTCGGCGGCCGGGGTGACGATCGACCTGAACATCGTCTCGGGCCAGGGCGGCGCGGGCGATGGCACGGGCGACATCCTCTCGAACGTCGAGAACATCCTGGGCTCGGGGCTGGCCGACACGCTGAGCGGCAACACGGGCGTGAACATCATCACGGGTGGGGTGGGCAACGACACGATCGAGGGCCGGGGCGGCGCCGACATCCTCGACGGCGGGGCGGGCACCGACACGGTGAGCTACGCGAGTTCCGGTTCGGGCGTCACCGTCGACCTGCGGCTGTCCACCGGTCAGGTGAGCACCGGTGATGCGTCCGGCGACATCCTCAGCAACTTCGAGAACATCACCGGCTCTGCGCTGAACGACATCCTGATCGGCGACGCCAATGCCAATACGCTCAATGGCAATGCCGGCACCGACACTGTCAGCTATGCCTTCTCTTCGGCAGGCGTGACCGTCGACCTCGGACTCGCCACCGCCCAGGTCAGCGCAGGCGATGCGTCGGGCGATGTGCTGACGAGTATCGAGAACCTGACCGGCTCGGCCTTCGACGACGTCATCGTGGCCAACTCGGCGGTCAACGTCATCGACGGCGGCGCGGGCAGCGACACCGCCAGCTATGTGAACTCGACCGTCGGCGTGACCGTCGACCTGGCGAGGGCCAGCGCCCAGGCCAGCTCGGGCGACGCCTTGGGCGACGTGCTGCAGAACATCGAGAACCTGAGCGGCTCGGGGCTGAACGACGTGCTGACCGGCGACGCGGGCGCGAACGTCGTCTCGGGCGGTGCGGGCAACGACGTGATCGAGGGCCGTGGCGGCGCGGACACGCTGGACGGGGGCGCGGGCACGGATACCGCGAGCTATGCGAACTCCTCGGCTGGCGTGCAGGTCAGCCTGCTGGTGAGCACGCAGACGAGCACGGGCGAGGCGAGCGGCGATGCGCTGTCGAACTTCGAGAACCTGACGGGTTCGGCGTTCGCCGACACGCTGACCGGCGACAACAGCGCCAACGTGATCAACGCCGGCAATGGCGACGACGTGATCGAGGGCCGAGGTGGCGCCGACACGATCGACGGCGGCAACGGCCTGGACACGGTGAGCTATGCGAACTCGGCGGCCGGGGTGACGATCGACCTGAACACCGGCTCGGGCCAGGGCGGCGCGGGCGACGGCACGGGCGACATCCTCTCGAACGTCGAGAACATCCTGGGCTCGGCGTTGAACGATGTGCTGTCGGGCAACTCGGGTGTGAACATCATCACGGGCGGTGCGGGCAACGACACGATCGAAGGCCGGGGCGGCGCCGATACCCTCGACGGCGGCGTGGGCACCGACACCGTCAGATACGAGAGCTCCGTTGCCGGCGTCACCGTCGATCTGCGGTTGTCGACCGGCCAGGTCAGCGCTGGTGATGCGTCGGGTGACATCCTCAGCAACTTCGAGAACATCACCGGCTCTGCGCTGAATGACATCCTGACCGGCGACGCCAACGCCAACACGGTTGATGGCGGTGAGGGCAACGACACGCTGAATGGCGGGTTGGGCAACGACACACTGCTCGGCAACGCCGGCAACGACACACTGGTCGGTGCCGGCGGCGCGGACACCCTGGACGGCGGCGCGGGCATCGACACCGCCGACTACTCGGCGTCGACGGCTGGCGTCACCGTCGATCTGCGGCTGTCGAGCGGCCAGGTGAGCGGCGGCGACGCTTCCGGCGACTTTCTGTCGAATTTCGAGAGCATCACTGGGTCGGCCTACGACGACATCCTGATCGGCGACAACGGCGTGAACACGCTGTGGGGCGGCGACGGGAACGACCTCTTGATCGGCCTCAACGCAGCCGACTTCATCGACGGCGGCAACGGCATTGACCGGGTCGACTACTCGTCGAGTTCCGCGAGCATCAGCGTGGGGTTGGACGGCACCGCCGCACCCGGCGAGGCCGCGAGCAACGACGTGGTGCTCAACGTCGAGGACGTGACCGCGTCGGCGTACAACGACATCATCGGCGCCTCGTCGGTCGCCAATGCGATCGACGGAGGGTCGGGGTCAGACACCGTCAGTTACGCCAATGCCACATCGGCGGTGACCGTCAATCTGACGCTGACGACGCAGGTCGGCACGGGCTGGGAGAACGGCGACCGCCTCACCAGCATCGAACACGTGACCGGAACCATCTACAACGACACCCTGACCGGCGATGCGAACGCCAACGTGCTGATCGGCGGCGACGGCGACGACACGCTGATCGGCGGCGCAGGTGCCGACACGCTCATCGGCGGGAATGGCAACGACACCGTGAGCTACGCGAGCTCCAGTGTCGGCGTCACCGTCGATCTGCGGCTGTTTACCGGCCAGGTCAGCGTTGGTGATGCGGCCGTTGACACCCTCAGCAGCATCGAGAACATCATCGGCTCCGCCCTGAGCGACACGCTGACCGGTGAGGCCAACGCCAACACGATCAATGGCGGTGCCGGCCACGACACGCTGTTTGGCGGGCTCGGCACCGACACGCTGATCGGCGGGCTCGGCGACGACACGCTGCTCGGCGAAGGCGGCGCGGACATTCTCGACGGCGGGGCGGGCAGCAACACGGTGAGCTACTCGACCTCGTTGGCCAGCGTGCAGGTCAGCCTGCTGGTGAGCATGCAGACAAGTACCGGCGACGCCAACGGCGACGTGCTGACGAACTTCGTGAGCCTGATTGGCTCGGCGTTCGCCGACACGCTGACCGGCGACGACAACGCCAACGTGATCGGTGGCGCCAGCGGCAACGACGTGATCAACGGCGGCGGCGGCGACGACTGGATCTCGGGCGAAGGGGCCCCCTTCTCCTTATTGGGCGCCGACACCATCGACGGCGGTACCGGCTACGACACCTACGACATCACTGCGGCCACCGGCCTCGTGACCATCTACGTCGACGGCCGGATGTGCACGGGCACCGCCGCGCAGGGCGACACTGTCGTCAACGTAGAGCGCGTCTTCGGTGGCGCCGCGAGCGAGACCGTCTTCGTCAGCAGCGGCCTGAACCGCTTTGACGGCAACATCGGCATCGATACGATCGACTTCGGCGAATCGACGCAGGGCGTCACCGTCGACCTCGGCCGGGGCGGGGCGGCGCAGGTGAGCGGGGGGCTGGCCAGCGGGTTCATCCTGACCAACGTCGAGAACGTCTCCGGCACGATCTACGCCGACACGCTGACCGGCGACGCGAACGGCAACGTGTTGATTGGCCGGGGCGGGGCGGACAGCCTCTTCGGCAACGGTGGTGACGACTTGTTCAGGGTGGGCGCCTCGGAGGTCATCGGCGGGGGCGCGAACCTGGTGCGGGTCGACGGCGGCGCCGGGCTCGACGCGATCGAGATCTCCGGGCTGACCGCCAACCAGTCGGTCGACCTGTCCCATCTGTTGTCGACCAACGTCAACGGCCAGCAGGTTGCGACCTCGATCGAGCGGATCGAGATCCGGGACGGGTTGAACGAGACGTTCAACGTGTCCGCAGCCCAAGTGCAGCAGTTGGTCGGCAACGGCAACGCATCGGTGCTGACGCTGCGCGTCGACGTCGGCGACATCGTGAACGTCTCCGATCCGTACGCGACCTACACCGCGGGCGGCGTCACGCTGTTCTCCGACGCGGCGAAACTGCAGCAGATCGCCCAGATCAACTACCTCGCTGCTTGACGACGACGATGACGACCCTCATGCGCGACACCAGCCACGAGACCGAAGAGGCCATGCAGCCGGCACCGCCCACGGGCACCGGGTTCGCCCCGCCGGCGAGCGTGCCGGACGCGCCACGTGCCGCGCAGCCCATCGCCGCCGAGCCGCCCGGTCCCGAGACGCCGCGACCGGCACCGATCGCGACCGTGCTGCAGGTGGCGCTGCGCCGCCTGTCGCAGGACAAGGCGCCCCCGCTGCCGGGTTGGGCCGTGCAGCCGTCCGCCTCGGATGACGAGCGCTTCGAGCGCAAGCTCGCCAGTTGGCTGCGGCGTAGCGCCGACCTGTCGCTGGGCGAGGCGGGCACCTCGCTCGACGCCGCACTCGGCACCTCGGCGCACATGCTCTTGGTGGAGGTGGATACGGGGGGGGATACGGGCTGGCTTCTGGTCGACTGCCGCCAGGGCGCAGCCGCCCTGTGGGCAGGCGAGGGCGATGCGGTCGCTCACCTGTCCGTGCTCGATTCGTCCTCGATCCGCCGGATCCTGTCGCTGCGTCCCTCGCAGGACCTGTCGCCGCGTACCGCGACGTCCCCGGGCAGTCAGCCGCGTTTCCTGCCGTTCCTGCGGGAGTATCGCGGGCGTCTGCTCGAGCTGGCGGCCGCCGGCGTGATGATCAACGGCGTGGCGATCCTGCTGCCGCTGTTCTCGATGATCACCTACGACAAGGTGGTCGGCAACCACATCACCGAGACCTTGTGGGCGCTGGCGATCGGTCTGTCGATCGCGGTGGTGCTCGAGCTGATCCTGAAGTCGGTGCGCACCCACACCGTGGAGACCGTCGCATGCCGGATGGATGCGCGCACCGAGCGCCGGCTGATGACGCGGCTCTTCGAGCAGCGCGGCGCGATGCCATCGGTGGGCACGATGCTTGCGCGCTACCGCGATCTCGCTGCCGCGCGCGACGTCCTGTCGTCGAACTGGCTGCTGGCGATCGCCGACACACCCTATGTGCTGCTGTTCCTCGTCATCGTCGGTGTCGTCGGCGGTCCGATCGTCTGGGTGCCGATCGTCTCGGGCCTGCTGATGGTGCTCGGGCATGCGCTGCTGCATGCGCCCGCGCAGCGCTACGGCGAGCTGGCCACGCAGGCGCAGACCCGCAAGGTCGCGGTGCTGGCCGAGGCGCTGGGCGCCGGCGAGGTCGTTCGTGCGACCTATCTGCGGCACGCGTTCTCGCGCCGATTCGGCCAGCTGGCCGAGGAGGGCGCGCTCGCGCAGGCCCGCGGCCGCTACTGGAACCACCTCGGCCACCACCTGACCGGCACTGCGGTGACGCTGTGCGCGATCGGCGTGCTGGTGGTCGGTGTCTACCTGATCGAGAGCCGCGAGCTGTCGGTCGGCGGCCTGATCGCCTGCTCGATGCTGTCGGCGCGGGCGGTCTCCATGCTCGCGGGCCTCACGCTGTTGGCCTCGCGCTGGAGCGAGCTGCGTCGGGCGTCGCGAAAGCTCGACGAGCTGGTCGCAGACACCGATACCGCGCCCACGACCATCGACGCCGCGGCCGCCCAGTTCAGCGCGAAAGGCAACAGGCTGTCGCTGCGCAACGTGAGCTTCGAGCACGATCCGGCCCGGCCGCTGATCGCTGGCCTGAACCTGGATGTCGCCCCGGGCCAGTTGGTCGTGCTGCTGGGCAAGCCCGGCGCCGGCAAGAGCACGGTGCTCAAGCTGCTCGGCGGGCTGCTCAAGCCCTCGAGCGGCGACGCCATGCTCGACGGGCACTCGATCTCCGACTGGCCGACCGAGCTGCGTGCGCGGCACATCGGCATCAAGCCGCAGGATGCGGTGCTGTTCGAGGGCTCACTCGCGGAGAACATCCTGGCCGGCGCCGAGGCACATGTCAGCGCCGAGCGCTTCGCCGAGGCGCTCGCGGTGTCGGGTCTCGACCAGTGGATCGCCAACGGCGAACTGTCGCTGTCGCAGAAGCTGCTGCCGGGCGGCGCCAACCTCTCGGGCGGCCAGCGGCAGGTGGTCGTGCTGGCGCGCGCACTGGTCTCGAGCCCGCCGGTGCTGCTGCTCGACGAGCCGACCGTGGGTCTGGACCAGGCGACCGAGGCCGGCATCGTGTCTCGGCTGCGCCTGTGGTCGATGGGCCGCACGATGGTGGTCGCCACGCACAGCATGGCACTCGTCAACGCGGCCGACCGCCTGATCGTCGTCGAGGGCGGCAAGGTCGTGGCCGACGGGCCGCGCGACCGGGTGCTGGTGCAGCCGCAGCGGCCGCAGCCGAACACCGGTCGTCCGGCCCAGCCGGCGAACGTGGGCTGAGCGACGGCGACCGGCTCCCCCGGGCTGGTCCTCGCCCGCCGCCTGGCGGCAGGCAGCAATGTCGGCCGCCTGCATCGCATCGCATCGTGATCCAATGCGGGAGACGAACTTGCCCGCATGATGAACCCCCTGCCACCCGCCTCCGACGCCGCCCCCCCCGCCCGTGCGCCGCGCGACGCCGTGACCGGATCCCTGGAGCACCCGACCGAGGACGCGGCGCGGGTCGCGCTGCTCGACACCGCAGGCGCGATGGCAGGCCTCGGCCTGAACCACGGCAGCGCCGGCAACGTCTCGCTGCGCTGGCATCGCGGCGGCTCGGACGGGCTGCTGGTCACGCCGAGCGCGCTGCCCTACGAGCGCTGCACCGTCGACGACCTGGTCTGGATGCCGATCGTGCCGCGGGCGGGCGGCGCCGCTGACCCGGTGCCCGACGGCCACCGGCGCCCGTCCTCCGAATGGCGCTTCCACCACGACCTGTACGCGGTCCGGCCCGAGGTGCAGGCGATCGTTCATGCGCACGCGCCGCACTGCACCGCGCTCGCCTGCCTGCCCGCGGTGCAGCAGGCGGGCATCCCGGCCTTCCACTACATGGTCGCCGCGGCCGGCGGCCGCGACGTGCGCTGCGCCCCGTACGCGACCTTCGGCACGCAGGCGCTGTCCGACCACGTGCTCGCCGCGCTCGAGGGCCGCAGGGCCTGTCTGCTCGCCCACCACGGGATGATCGCGGTCGGCGCCTCGCTCGAGGCCGCGCTCGCGCTCGCCGTCGAGCTCGAGTGGCTCGCGCGCACCTACGGCCTGGCGCTCGGTCTGGGCGAGCCCGCCTGCCTGCCGGCCGACGAGATGGACCGCGTGCTCGCCAAGTTCGCCGACTACCGGCCCTGAGAAGCCGCGCCCGGTGCGACGCGTCCTTTGAGCTGCTCGCACGGGTCCGACCGAGGCGCCGCCTCGGTCGTCACCACGCGGTCGAATGCGCCCGGCGGCAGCGAGGCGATCGCCGCGGGCTCGAGCAGACCCACCGCCAGCGTGCGCGTGCGCAGCTCGGGCGGCAGCCAGCGCGCCACGCCGAGGTCGCGCCGGGCGTGGCCGTTGCCGGTGAGCAGCACCACGCCGCCGCCCGCGTAGGGCGCGATCGCCCGGGCGAGCGCCGCATCGCGCGCGAGCTGCGCGCGGGCCATCGGCGCGAGCATCGCGGCCGGCATCAGGCCGCAGTGGCCGAGGTCGACCTCGCGCTCGTGCGCGGCGACGAGGTCCGCCGGGACGGCGTCCAGCCCGAGCGCGGCCCGGGCGGGCGCGTCGAAGGCCGCGCCGTAGCCCTCGCGGATCACCCGCGACGCGTCGGCCCGCGACAGGTTGGCCGCGACGATCGGCAGGTCGTTGTCCAGCGCGAGCCGCAGGAACGGGCGGTACAGCGCCCAGTCCCAGCCGTCGCGGCCGGCGGCCTGCGCGATCAGCCAGTCCACGTCGCGCGGGCGCTCGCGGCGTGCGCGGTCCACGTCGGCCTGCCGCTCGCGGTCGAGCTGCTCGAAGGCGATCGCCGGGCGCGCGCCGGCGGCCACCAGCCGCGCGAGCGCATCGGCGCGCAGCGCGTGCTGCGCGGCGTTGTCGTGGACCTCGCCGAGCAGCACCACCGGCACGCCGCGCATCGCGTCGGCCAGGGCCTGCGGCTCGGCGGGCAGCGCCGTGGCGGGGACGACGGCGCGCGGCAGCGGGGTCACGGGGCGCGAGCGCGGGGCGCCGTAGGGCGCGGTGGGCGCGGCGCCCGGTGCGGTACCGGGCGCGCCGGGTCCGAGCGCGCAGCCCCCGGCGAGCAGCACGGCAAGGGCGGTGACGGTCGCGGCCGCGAGCCTGCCGGCGCCACGCCCGCGGGGCGCGACGCGCGAGGGCATCGGAAGGGGGTGGGTCATGTCGGTGCGGCGGCGGTGACCCGGCCGGGGCGGCCGGGTCGGTCACCGAGGGTAGGCGATGCGGTGGCGACGCGCCAACGCAGGCGCATGCCGGCGCCCGTGCCGCGGCCGAGGCCGATGCGCTCGCTGCCGTGGCGATGCCGGGCGCGATGGCCGCACGCGGCGCTCCGACCGGGCGTTGACGCGCGTCCGGCGCCCCGCTACGGTCGGCCGACGATGCACGCCACGCCGCCGTTCCCCTACCTGCGCGAGATCCTGCTGTTCCTGGTGCTGGCGGGTGTGCTGATCCCGCTGCTGCGGCGCCTGCGCGTGAACCAGGTCGTCGGATTCCTCGCCGCCGGCACGCTGCTCGGGCCGTACGGCCTGGGCGGGCAGGCCGGCGATTCGCCCTGGATCGCCGCGGTCACCTTCCCCGAGCTGCAGGGCGTGGTGGCGCTCGCCGAGCTGGGCGTGCTGTTCCTCATGTTCATGATCGGTCTGGAGCTGTCGGCCGAACGGCTCTGGGCGCTGCGCCGCTGGGTGTTCGGCGCCGGTACGGCGCAGCTGCTGGCGAGCGCCGCTGCGATCGGCGGGATCGCGGCCTGGTTCGGCAATCCGTGGCCGGTCGCGGTGGTGCTGGGCGCGGTGCTCGCGCTGTCCTCCACCGCGGTCGCCATGCAGCTGCTCGGCGAGCGGCGCGCGCTGGGCACGCCCATGGGTCAGGCCTGCTTCTCGGTGCTGATGCTGCAGGACCTGGCGGTCGTGCCGGTGCTGGTCATGGTGGGGGTGCTCGCCGACGTCCACCGGGCCGGCAGTGCCGACCTGGCCTCGGGCCTGGGCGAGGTGGCGAGCGGCATCGGCTGGGCCTTCGCCAAGGCGACGCTGGCGGTGGTCGCGATCGCGCTGATCGGGCGCCGCGTGATCCGGCCGCTGTTCCGGACCCTGGCCCGCGACCGCCAGCCGGACGTCTTCATGGCGCTGACGCTGCTCGCGACGCTCAGCATCGCCGGGCTCACCGCGGCGGCCGGCCTGTCGATGGCGCTGGGAGCGCTGCTGGCAGGCCTGCTGCTGGCGGAGACCGAGTTCCGGCACGAGGTCGAGGTGAGCATCGAGCCCTTCCGCGGGCTGCTGATGGGCCTGTTCTTCATGTCGGTCGGCATGGGCATCGACCCGCGTGCGCTGCTCGCCGAACCGGTGCTGCTGCCGGCGGCGGTGCTCGGCCTGTTCGCGATCAAGGCGGCGGTGCTGGGCGCGGTGCTGCGTGCGGGCGGCCTGTCCGCCGGACGCGCGCTCGAGGGCGGGCTGCTGCTGGGGCAGGGCGGCGAGTTCGCCTTCATCGTCGTCGGCGTCGCGATGATCGAAGGCCTGCTGCCCGCACGGGTCGGCCAGTTCATGCTGCTGGTGGTCGGGCTGTCGCTGGTGGCCACGCCCTTCGCCGCATGGCTCGGCCGGGCGCTCGGCGACCGCATCGATCACCGCGGCCGGGGGGCCGGCCACCCACCCGGCGAGGCGGGCATCGCCCCGGCGGGCGGGCACGTGGTGATCGCCGGCTACGGCCGGGTGGGCGAGTCGATTTCCCGGCTGCTCGATGCGCAGGGCGTACGCTGGGTCGGCCTCGAGTCCGACGCGGCGCGCGTCGCCGCGCTGCACGCCGCCGGCGCGCCGGTCTGGTACGGCAACGCCACGCGCGCCGACCTGCTGGTCCGGGTGCGGGCGGGCGAGGCGATCGCGGTGGTGCTCACGATGGACCAGCCCGCGTCCGCGCTGCATGCGCTGCGGGCGATCCGGCGGGTGTTTCCGACGGTGACGGTCGTCGCGCGTTCGCGCGACGAGGCGCATGCCGCCGTGCTGCGCGACGAGGGCGCGAACGTCGTCATCCCCGAGACGCTCGAGGCAGGCCTGCAGATCTCGGCGGTGGTGCTGCAGGCCGCGGGCGTGCCCGAACCGGTGGCTGCGGGGCTCGTCGACGCCGAGCGCGAGCGTCGGATCGGCGCGCTGCGCGGCTGAGGCGCGCGCGGGGCGCTCAGCCGCCCCGCAGCAGCCGCTCGATCGGCGCCGGCAGCCCCTGGTTCGGCTTGATCGGCGGCGGCGCGTAGCCGCCTGCCGCCGGGCGCCGGGTGCGCAGCGCCGCCAGCGTCTCGGCCTGGCGGACCGCGCTCGACACGCCGTCGACCAGCGGCACCGGCACGCGGTCGCGGATCGCGCGCGCCAGGCCCGCGAGCGGCGCGCCGGCGATGATCACCACGTCGGCACCGTCCTCCGTCACCGCCTGCCGGCACAGCGCCTCGAGCGCCGCCTCGTGGTCGGCCTGCACGCTGCCCGGATCGCGCAGCGGTGTGTCGAGGAACCGGAAGCCCGCGAGCCGATCCGACAGCCCGCAGGCCGCGACGGTGTCGCGATACCAGCCGACGATGCGCCGGCTGATCGCGACGATCGAGAAGCGCGCGCCCAGCAGGCAGGCGGTGGCCAGCGCCGACTCGGTCAGCCCCACCACCGGCACCGGCACCGCCTCGCGCAGCGCCGGCATGCCGGGGTCGCCGAAGGCGGCGACGATCACCGCGTCATGGCCGCTCCAGTGCTCGCCCGCGAGGCAGGCCGCCGCGTAGCCGCCCACCAGCGCCTCGAAGCGTGTCTCGATGTAGGCGACGCCGAAGGCCGCGGTGACCGCGGTGAACTCGGTGCCGGGCGAGGCGGCGCGGCGGGCCTCGGCCTCGATCAGCGCGGTGACCGACTCGGAGATGTTCGGGTTGATCAGCAGGATCTTCACGGGGTGTCCTCGTTCATCGCGGCGCGCAGGATCGCGCCGACGTCGTCAGGTCCGGGTCGGGGCATCTTCGCGAGCACGCGGTGCTCGACGTGCTCGAGGTGCCCGGCCATCGCGCGCACCGCGGCCGGCGCATCGCGCCGGCGCAGCGCACGTACCACTGCTTCGTGCTCGGCGACCGAGCAGCCGCCGGCCTCGGGCGATTCGAACAGCGCGACGAAGAGCTGCGTGCGCGCCACCAGGCCGCGCACCGACGCCGACAGCTCCGGATTGCCGAACAGGTCGGCCAGCACGCCGTGGAAATCGCCCGCCAGGCGCACCGCCTCGTCGCGGCGACCGTCGCGCTGCGCGCGGCGCTCGCGCTCGAGGTGCGCGTCGAGCGGCGCGAGCCGCGCGCGGTCGATCCGCTCGGCCAGCATCGCTACCGCGCCGCACTCCAGCACGCGGCGCATCTCGTAGACCCGGCGCACGTCGTCGGGGCCCGGCTCGGGCACGAAGGCGCCGCGGTTCGGCCGAAGCTCGAGCCGGCCTTCCTCGCCCAGGCGCTGCAGCACCTTGCGGATCGCGCCGCGCGTCGTGCCGAAGGTCTCGGCGAGCGGGCGCTCGCGCAGCGCCGTGCCCGGGCGCAGCGCGCCCGACAGGAGCGCCTTGAGCACCGCGTCGCGCACCATCGCCTCGGAGCGGCGCGTCGACGGCGTGCCGGTGCGGTCGGCGGGCGGGACCGCTGCGCGGGCGCGAGGGGCGGCCCGAGGCGCGAGTGCGGCCGGGACCGGCGCTGCGGGCCGGCCGCGCGCCGTGGACGGCCGTGCCGTCGGGCGGGCGGGCGCCTTGCGTGCGGACGCGGCGCGCGCGGGCGGGGGCGGCGTACGGCTGGCCATCGTCGGGCGGTGTCCTTGTTCGAAACGCGTGCTGCCCGGGATGCTAGCCGCTTTCGCGCGGCGCGATTGCCCTGGTCGACCATCGGATGGTATTTTGGTCAACCAGAATTCAAGGCCGCCCACGACGTGAGCACCCGCCCCGCCCCGAACGCCGTGCCGCCCCGCCTCGACCTGCTGCTCACCGGCGTGGACATCGTCACCGGCGAGCCCGGCCGCCCCGAGCTGCGCGACGCCACCCTGGGCGTGCTCGACGGCCGCATCGCCTGGCTCGGCGACGCACCGCCCCCCGGCCTGCCGGTCGCGGACACGCAGGCGCTGCCCGGGCGCGTGGTGACGCCGGGCTTCGTCAACGTCCACAACCACGCGATCCTGACGATGGTGCGCGGCGTGGCCGCCGACCTCGGCTTCGCGCCCTCGTACACGCCCGGCATCCCGAAGGGCACCGACGTCACGCCCGAGCAGGCCCGCGCCTTCGCCCGGCTCGGTGCCTGCGAGATGCTGCTGTCCGGCTCCACGCTGGTCGGCGACAACTTCGTGCACGCCGACGTCACCACCGAGGCGATGGCCGAACTCGGCCTGCGACTGGCGCCGAGCTGGCGCGTGCACGACGTCGACTTCGCCCGCGTCGCGCACGGCGAGTGGCGCTTCGACCCGGCGATCGGACGGCGCACGCTCGACGGCGCGCTCGCGCTCGCCGAGCGCTGGCGCGGCCATCCGCGCATCACGCCGAACATCGGCGCGCACGCGGCCGACACCTGCTCCGAGGACTTCCTGCGCGAGATCGCCGCGGCCTCGGCGTCGCTCGACCTGCGCGTGAACACCCACCTCGGGCAGAGCGAGGTCGAGGTCGAGCGGGTGCGCGCGCGCACCGGCCGCAGCTCCACCCAGGTGTTCGAGGACACCGGCCTGCTCGGTGCGCGGCTGATGGGCGGGCACTGCATCTACCTGGACGACGACGACATCGCGCGGATGGCGCGCGCCGGCGCCCACGCGATCCACATCCCGAAGTGCAACGCCGCCTCCGGGCGCCTCGCGCCGACGCCGAAGCTCGCCGCGGCCGGCGTCAACATCGCGCTCGCCACCGACACCCAGCACGGCGACATGGTCGAGCTGATGCGCTGGGCGCTCGCCACCGCGCGCGTGCAGCGCGGCGGCGTCGACGACGGCTGGCAGCCGGCGCGGGTGTTCGAGATGGCGACGATGGGCGGCGCGCGCGCGCTCGGGCTGGCCGATTCGATCGGCAGCCTCGCGATCGGCAAGCGCGCCGACTTCGTCGTCTTCGATTTCCGGCGGCCCCATCTGGTGCCGCGCGTGGACCTGCTGGGCAACCTCGTGCACACCGCACAGGGCCGCGACGTCGAGCACGTCGCGGTCGACGGCGAGTGGCTGGTGCGCGATGCGCGCCCCACGAGGATCGATCTCGGGCGCGTCTGCGCCGAGGCCGAGCAGGCCGCGCGCGAGCTGTGGGGCGCCGCGGGCAGGTCCTACTGGGAGCCACGACGATGACACCCCTCCTCCGCCTCCGGCACCTCGCGGTCGCCGCCCTCTTCACCACCCCGTTGCTGGCCGGTCCTGCCGTCGCGCAGGACGCGCCCTGGCCGAGCAAGCCGGTACGCATCGTCGTGCCGTTCCCGCCGGGCGGCGCGGCCGACACCTTCGCGCGGCTGGTTGCCGAGCAGGCCGGCAAGTCCATCGGCCAGCCGGTGCTCGCCGAGAACCGGCCCGGCGCCGGCGGCCAGATCGCCACCGACTTCGTCGCCAAGGCCGCGCCCGACGGCCATACGTTCCTCATCGTCACCGTCGGCCACGCGGTCAACCCCAGCCTCTATCCGAAGCTGCCGTACGACACGCTCGGCGACCTGACGCCGGTCGCGCGCATCGCCGACCTGCCGAGCGTGCTGGTGGTGAACCCCGCCGTGCCCGCGAACACCGTGCAGGAACTGGTCGCGATGATGAAGGCCAAGCCCGACGCGATCACCTACGCGTCGTCCGGCAACGCGACCACCAGCCATGTCGCCGGCGCGATGCTGCTCGCACAGGCCGGCGTGCAGGCCACGCACGTGCCGTACAAGGGCTCCGCGCCCGCGGTCACCGACCTGATCGGCGGCCAGGTGCAGTGGATGATCGACCCGATCCTCTCCTCCCAGCAGCATGTGAAGACCGGCAAGCTGCGGGCGCTGGCGATCAGCACGCCCAGGCGCTCGGCGCTCGCGCCCGGACTGCCGACCATCGCCGAGTCCGGCCTGCCGGGCTACGAGTTCTCCGCATGGTTCGTGCTGCTCGCGCCCGCGAAGACGCCGGCCGCGGTCGTGCAGAAGATGCACACCGAGGTCGAGCGGATCCTCGCGCAGCCCGAGGTGCGCGAGCGCTTCGCGCAGCTCGGTGCCGAGCCCGGCTCGGGCACCACGCAGCAGGTCGGAGCCTTCCTGGCGGGCGAGGTCAAGCGCTACGAGAAGGTGGTGCGCGACGCGAACATGAAGGCCGACTGAGGTGAGCGCCGTACCTGCGCGGCCGATGCCGCGCGACCTGCTCGGCTACGGCGCGACGCCGCCCGACCCGCGCTGGCCGGGCGGGGCGCGCATCGCGGTGTCCTTCGTGCTGAACGTCGAGGAGGGCTCCGAGGTCTCGGTCGCCGAGGGCGACGAGCGCAACGAGGCGGTCTACGAGGTGATCGACCGCCTCGAGGGCATCCCCGATCCATGCCTGGAGTCGCACTTCGACTACGGCACCCGCGCGGGCTGGTGGCGGATCATGAAGGCCTTCGACGACGCGGGCGCGCGCTGCACCGTGAGCGCCTGCGGCCGCGCGGTCGAGCGCACGCCCTCGCTGGCCGCGGATGCGGTCGCCCGCGGCCACGAGGTCTCCGCACACGGCTGGCGCTGGGAGAGCCACGCACGCATGGCCGAGGCCGATGAGCGCATCGCGATCGCGCGCACCGTCGCCGCGATCGAGGCCGCCACCGGCGTGCGCCCGGTCGGCTGGCACACCCGCTCGGCCTCGAGCCCGAACACGCGACGCCTGCTGATGGAGGAGGGCGGCTTCCTCTACGACAGCGACTGGTACGGCGACGACCTGCCCACCACGCTGCGCGCCGGCGAGCGGCCCTACGTCGTGCTGCCCTACGCCTTCGACACCAACGACATGCAGTTCCAGCACACCCACCGCTTCGTGCGCGCGCACGACTTCAGCGGCTACGTGCTCGACGCCTTCGACTGGCTGTGGCGCGAGGGCGCGCACGCGCCGAAGATGATGTCGATCGGCCTGCACCTGCGGATGCTCGGGCGGCCCGGGCGCATGCAGGCGCTGGTCGACATGCTGACCGAGATGACCCGCCGACCCGGGGTGTGGATCGCGCGGCGCGACGAGATCGCGCGGCACTGGGTGGCGCGCGGGTCTGAGGCGGGCCGGGCCGCTTCGGCCCGTCAGTGGTAGTCGTCCTCGAGCTGATGGCGGACGGCCACCACCACGACCTCGGTCGCGGACTCGATCTCGATGAGGGCGACATAGCCCGACCGCCCGAAGGGAATGATCAGCTCGCGCAGGAAGGGGCTGTGTGCGGCCTTGCGGCAAGTGAACGGCGAGGTCCGCAGGGTCGTGAAGCCCGCGCGAATGGCGTCGAGCGCCCGCTCGGCGAGCGCGAGATCGCCACCGTCGCGCTCCAGCTCGCGCTCGAGGACGAAGCCGAACAGACGCTCGAGGTCGGCCTCGGCCTCGCGGGTCAGGCGAACCCTGAAGCTCACCCGCGCTGCTTGGCGGCGCGGGCCCGCGCGGCGTCGAGGCGGGTCTGCAGTGCAGCGACCACGTCGTCGGCCTCGACGTAGTCGCCCGTGCGCCGTGCCTCGTCGCGCGAGCGCAGGCCGCGGGCGATGAACTCGGCCTGCACGCGCCTGCGCTCGACGCCGGCGCGCACCGATGCCTCGACGAACTCCGACAGGCTCTCGCCCTCGGCCAGCACCGACTCGACTTCGGCCCGGAACTCCGGCTCGACGCGTACGGAAGGGATGGTGGCGGTCTTCATCGGATCAGCGTATCGCAATTGCGATGCATCGTCCAGCGGTCGGACTCGGTCATGGCCCGTCAGTCCCGCAGCCGCTGCGTCACGAAGCTCCTGAACAGCCGCATCACCGGCGCTTCGGTCCGCCCGGCGAGCGTGACGTAGGCGAAGCGCGCCGTCGCCTGCATCGCCGGCCGCAGCCGCAGCTCGACCAGCGTGCCCGCGGCGATCTGCTCGCGCGCGGCCGTCACGATGCCGAGGAACACCGCCTGCGTGCGGCTCACCGTGTCGACCAGGCTCGTCACGTCCTCGCAGCGCAGCGTCGCCATCTCGTTCGGATCGGCGCGTGGCCCGTACTGCTCGACCAGCAGCCGCGCGACCTCGTCGGACAGCGGTGTCGTCGCCACCGGATGCTCGAGCACGTCGTCGAGCGACACCGTGCGCCGCGCCGCCAGCGGATGGTCGGCCCGGCACACGAAGCCGGTGCGCATCTCGCCGAGCGGCTCGATCCGCAGGTCGGGCGCGGGCGCGATGCGCCGGCCGTCGACCACCAGGGCCTCGAGCTCGCGCGAGCGCAGCTGCACGCGCAGCAGTTCGGTGGAGCCGCGCGAGATCTCGACCCGCACGCCGCGGTGATAGGCCGCGACATGGCAGAGCAGCGGCGTCATCAGCATCGCGCCGGGCCCCGAGCCCAGGCCCACGCGGATCGTGCCGCCGTCGCCCTGCCGGAACAGCATCGCGTTGCGCCGCAGTTCGTCCGCCCCGCGCACCACCGAGCGCGCGCGCGCCACCACGTCCTGGCCGAGCGCGGTCAGCTCGTTGCGCTTGCCGATCCGGTCGAGCAGCAGTCCGCCCAGGTCCTCCTCGAGCGCCTGGATGCTTCGGCTGAGCGCCGACTGCGTGATGTGCGCGCGCTCGGCCGCGCGGCTGAACGACCCGGTCTCGGCGACCGCCAGCAGGTGCTCCAGGTGTCGGATGTTCATGGCCAAGTCAGTCGTCGAATGAATGGTTATAAGTCAGATTATGCATTGGACACATGGTATGCGGACTCCCAGAATCGTCTGCACACCCTCGCTCCGATCCCGATCCGCTCCCGAACCCCAGCCTTCTCCACCTCACCGACCCCAGGCCCGCCATGACGCCTACCCGCCGCTCGCTGCTCCTCAAGATGCCCGCCGCCGCGGCCGCGCTCGCGCTCGGCCCCCGCGCCTTCGCACAGCAGCCCGCCTACCCGTCGCGACCGGTGTCGCTGGTGGTGCCGTACCCCGCGGGCGGCCTGTCGGACATCATCGCGCGCAGCGTCAACGCCTCGCTCGGCCGCCAGCTCGGCCAGCCGGTGATCGTCGAGAATGTCGGCGGCGGCAGCGGCTCGATCGGCGCCAACAAGGTGCTGACCGCGCCGGCCGACGGCCATCTGGTGTTCCAGGGCTCGCCCAACGAGCTGATCCTCGGGCCGCTCGCGAGTTCCGCGATCAAGTTCAGGAGCGAGGACTTCCGGCTGGTGCAGATGATCGCGACCGCGCAGATCGCCTTCCTCGTGCGTCCGGGCGTGCCCGCCGCTTCGGTCGACGAGTTCATCGAGTACGCACGCAGGCAGGCCGCCGCCGGCAAACCGGTGACCTACGCGAGCGTCGGCATCGGCTCGTTCTACCACCTGCTCGGCGAGCACCTGTCGAAGACGACCGGCGTCCCGATGGTCCACGTGCCCTACAAGGGCGGCCAGCCCGCCGAGCAGGACCTGCTCGCCGGCCAGGTCGACCTGTTCCTCGCGCCCTACGGCCGGCGCTACGACGAGTTCGCCAAGCTCGGCAAGCTCAAGGTGCTGGCGATGCTGAACCCGACCCGCCTCGACAGCGTGAAGGGCTATCCCGCGATCGCCGAGTCGAAGCTGCTGCGCGACTTCTCGTTCAACATCTGGACCGGGTACTTCGTCCGCAAGGACACGCCCGAGCCCGTCGTGCAGCGCCTGCACCAGGCGATCACCGACACGCTGGCCGACCCGACGGTGCGCGGCTCGCTCGACGCGAACAGCCTGCTGATGGCGCAGCCGCTGCCGCTCGATGCGGTCGGCCGCGCCTACGCCGACGGCACCGCGCAGTTCCGCGCGATCGCACGCGCGATCGACCTGCAGCCGCAGTAGGCGCACCGCATCCGTCGTGCGCCGGGCCGGCCCCGGCGCGCCGATCCCAACCTCTCGGAGTCCCGCCATGAACGTCGTCGTCCTCGGAGCCGGCCTGCTCGGCATCGCCAGCGCCCACTACCTGCGCCAGCAGGGCCACTCTGTCGTCGTCGTCGATCGGCAGGCCACGCCGGGCGCCGAGACGAGCTTCGCCAACGGCGGGCAGATCTCGGTCAGCCATGCCGAGCCGTGGGCCAACCCGTCGGCGCCGCTCAAGGTGCTGCAGTGGCTCGGCAAGGAAGACGCGCCGCTGCTCTTCAGGCTGCGCGCCGACCTGCGCCAGTGGGCCTGGGGCCTGCAGTTCCTGCGCGAGTGCACGCCGGCGCGCACCCGTCACAACATCGAACAGATCGTGCGGCTCGGCACCTACAGCCGCGACGCGCTGCAGCAGCTGCGACGGGATCTCGGCATCGAGTACGACCAGCGCGCGCAGGGCATCCTGCACTTCTACACGAACGCCAAGGAATTCGAGGCCGCCGAAGCGCCCGCGCGCCAGATGCGCGAGCTGGGCTGCGACCGACGCGTGATCTCGGCCGACGAGGCGATCCGCCTCGAGCCCGCCCTCGAGCAGGTGCGCGACCGGCTGGCCGGTGCCACCTGGACCGCCGAGGACGAGTCGGGCGACGCGAACCGCTTCACGCGCGAGCTGGCCGCGCGCTGCGAGGCCGCGGGCGTCGAGTTCCGCATGAGCCATACCATCACCGCGCTGCGCGAGGCGGGCGGCGCGATCGACCATGTCGAGGTGACCGACGCCGAAGGCCGCTTCCAGCGCCTGCGCAGCGACGCCTACGTGCTGGCGATGGGCTCGTTCAGCCCGCTGCTGGCCCAGCCGCTCGGCATCCGCCTGCCGATCTACCCGGCCAAGGGCTACTCGGTCACGATGCCCGTGGCCGACGCGTCGAAGGCGCACCAGGTCTCGCTGACCGACGACGAGTTCAAGCTCGTCTTCTCGCGGCTCGGCGACCGGCTGCGTATCGCGGGCACGGCGGAACTGAACGGCTACGACCGGGACCTGAGCCGAGTGCGCTGCGAGGCGATCGTGCGGCGGGTCGAGGCGCTGTTCCCCGGCGCGGGCGACGCCTCGCGCGCGCAGTTCTGGACCGGCCTGCGGCCCGCGACGCCGAGCAACGTGCCGATCATCGGCCGCTCGAAGCTGCCGAACCTGTTCCTGAACACCGGCCACGGCACGCTCGGCTGGACCCACGCCTGCGGCTCGGGCAAGAGCCTGGCGCGCATCGTCTCGGGGCTGGAGCCGGAGATCGACTTTGCGTTCGCGGGGGTGCCGGCGAAGGGTGCTCGAGTGGTGGCGTCGCAGGCGTCTTTGAGCGGGGCCTGAACGCCGACGCACGTACACCCCGTCTCTCGGCGCCGCGCGCCAACCGTCGAATGAGCGACCCGACCCTAATCCGCCGAAAACAAACTCAAAGCCCCACCCACTCCCGCCAGCTCTCATTCCTCACCCGAGGCTTCGCCGGCTCCGGCAGCCCGCAGGCCAGGAACTGCCCATCCCCCGCCCGCCCCGTGAACGACACCCCGTCCCACACCACCTTCCCGCGGCACACCGTCGTCGCCGGCCACGCCCCTACCTCGATGCCCTCGTACGGCGTGTAGTCCACCTCGTGGTGCAGCATCTCGTTGCGGATCGGCTGGCGCTTCGAGGTGTCCCAGATCACCAGGTCCGCGTCCGCCCCGATCGCGATCGTGCCCTTGCGCGGATACAGGCCGTAGAGCTTCGCCGGGTTGGTGGACGTCAGCGCCACGAACTGCTGGATCGTGAGCCGCCCGGCGAGCACGCCCTCGGAGAACAGCAGCGGCAGCCGCGTCTCGAGCCCCGGGATGCCGTTCGGGATGTACTCGAACGAGGGCTCCTCGCCGCCGAGCTTCTTGCCCTGCGGATCGTCGTAGCGGAACGGCGCGTGGTCGGACGACACGATGGTGAAGAGGCCGTCGGCCAGCCCGTCCCAGATCACCTGCTGGTTGCGCGCATCGCGCGGCGGCGGGCTGCACACGCACTTGGCGCCGTGGAAGCCGTCGAGCCCGAGGTGCTCCTGGGTGAGGAACAGGTACTGCGGGCAGGTCTCGGCGAGGATGTTCAGGCCCTTGCCGCGTGCCCAGCGGATCTGCTCGACCGCCTCGGCGCCGGAGACGTGGACGATGAGGATCGGCACGTCGACCAGCTCGGACAGCGTGATCGCGCGGTGGGTGGCCTCGCGCTCGACCGGCATCGGCCGCGACATCCCGTGGAAGCGCGGCGCGGTCTTGCCCTGCTCGGTCAGGCGCTTCGTCAGGTACGCGATCGCGTCGGCGTTCTCGGCGTGGATCATCGTCATCGCACCGAGACCGCGCGCGGCCTCGAGGCAGGCGAGGATCTCGCCGTCGTCGAGCTTCAGGTCGTCGTAGGTCATGTAGATCTTGAACGACGTGTAGCCCTCGCCGACCAGCGCCGGCAGCTCGCGCGCGATGACGTCCGGCGTCGGGTCGCTGACGATCAGGTGGAACGCGTAGTCGATCGATGCCTTGCCCTCTGCCCGCCGGTGGTAGTCGTCGACCGCCTCGCGCAGCGAGTGGCCCTTCACCTGGGCGGCGAACGGGATCACCGTGGTGGTGCCGCCGCAGGCCGCCGAGCGCGAGCCGGTCTCGAAGTCGTCGGCCATGCGCATCGGCTCGACCATCGGCTGGTCGAGGTGGCAGTGCGCATCCACGCCGCCGGGCGTCACCCAGCGGCCGGCCGCGTCGATCTCGCGGTCGGCGCTGCCCGCGGGCAGGCGCTGCGCGATCGCGACGATCTTGCCGCCCGTGATGCCGAGGTCGGCATCGAAGGTGTCGGCCGCGGTCGCGACCCGGGCGTTGCGGACGATCAGGTCGTAACGGTCGCTCATCTCACAGTCCCTCGGAGAACAGGCGGCCCCAGCCAGCGAGGCCGCGGGTGTCGACGCCGCACACGCGCAGCGCCTTCCAGACCGCGGTCGACACGGTGTCGTACACCGGGATGCCGAGCTCGGCCTCCCAGGCGGGCACCAGGTGGGCGGCGCGCAGGTTGGTGCAGAAGGTGACGATGCAGTCGGGCTTCGCGGCAGCGACCTCGCGGGCCATGCCGGTGAGCCGGTCCTCGGTGACCTCGGCGAACTCGAAGTTCACCGACTGCCCGGTGTGGCGCTCGGCCACGCAGTCGTAGCCGCTCGCCGCGTAGTTGGCGACGATCTTCGCCTGCACGTCGTCGAGATAGGGCGTGACCAGGCCGAAGCGCCGGCGCCCGGTGAGGTCCATGATCTCGTTGAAGGCGAGCACCGAGGTGCAGGCCGGCACGCCGGTCTCGCGGGTGATGGCCGCGCACAGCGCCTCGTCGCGGCCGAAGCCGAGCCAGCCCGACGAGGTGCCGCTCCAGACGATGACGTCGACGCGGGCGTCGGCGAGCAGCTTCGCGGCATGCAGGATCGGCTCGAGCTCGAACTGGCCCATCGAGCCCGCGCCGAGCGAGATCTCGGTGACGCGGAAGCGCCCGAAGTGCGCCGAAACGCCGGGCAGCGCGGCGACCATCGCCGAGGTCAGCGGCTCGAGCGCGGTGTTGGAGGAGGGCGTCAGCACGCCGATGAGGGTTCGTTTCACGTACCGGAGTCCTTCTCGTTCAGTAGCCCATGGTCCGCGGCAGCCAGGTGACCAGTGGCGGGTAGAGCATGCAGGCGACCAGCACCGCGTACATCAGCCCGATGTACGGGCCGACCGCCACCACCAGCTCGCGCATCGACACCTTGGTGATGCCGCAGACGACGAAGAGCACCACGCCCACCGGCGGCGTCAGCATGCCGATCACCAGGTTCAGCACGAACAGGAAGCCGAAGTGCAGCGGGTCGATGCCGAGCTGCAGCGCGATCGGATGCAGCAGCGGCACCAGCATGATGTAGGCGGCGTTCGACTCGAGGAACATGCCGACCACGAACAGCATCACCGCGATCAGCGCCATGAAGGCCAGCGGGTCGCGGGTGATCGACAGCACGAACGTCGAGACCTTCTGCGGCAGCAGGTCGACCGTCAGCAGGAAGGTCACCGCGGAGGAGAACGCGATCAGCGCGCCGACCATCGCGCTGGTGATGGCCGCGCGCACGATCAGGTCGGGCAGGTCGCGCAGGCGCAGCTGCCGGGTGACGAACAGGCCGATCAGCAGCGCGTAGACCACGGCGATCGCCGAGCCCTCGGTCGCGGTGAAGGCGCCGCCGACGATGCCGCCGATGACCACCACCGGCATCATGAAGACCACCGCCGAGCGGCGCAGCTCGCCGAAGGCGCGCGCCGCCGAGAAGGGCTCGCCGGTCGCGGCCCAGCCGCGGCGGATGACCGTCCAGCGCGACAGCGCCATGAAGCCCGCGGTGATGATGAGTCCCGGGATCACGCCCGCCATGAACAGGCCGCCCACCGAGACGCTGGAGCCGGCCATGAACGCATAGACGATCATCGCCGCGCTGGGCGGGATGATCGGCCCGAGGTTGGCGGCGGCCGCGATGATGGCGGCCGAGAACGGCTTGTCGTAGGCCTTCGCGAGCGAGGGCCCCATGATCGTCGACAGCGCGCTCGCGTCCGACACCGCGGCGCCCGACACGGTCGCCAGGCCCGCGCCCGAGAGCATGGTCACCTGCGCCAGGCCGCCGCGCACGTTGCCCACGAAGGCGTTGGCCAGGGCGATCAGCCGCTCGACGATGCCGGCCTTGATCATCAGCTCGCCGGCGAGCATGAAGAACGGGATCGACATCAGCGGGAACGAGTTGACCGAATGCATCATCCGCTGCGGCAGCATCGTCCAGTCGATGTTGCCCTGCCAGGTGCCGAGCAGCGCGGCCAGCCCGAGCGCGAACGCGATCGGCATGCCGAGCAGCGCCAGCACGAAGAACGCGGCCATGATCAGCGTGGTCATGGTCTCACTCCGCCGACATCGCGGACGCGGGCAGCGCACCCTCGAGCACGATGCGCGCCAGGTGCAGCGCCGAGTGCGCCATGCCCGCGCATACCGGCACCAGCAGCCAGCCGACCGACAGCGGCACGGTCGGCAGCAGCTCGTCCCACTGCTCGGGCATCAGCCGCAGGGCGCCCCAGGCGACGACGACCATCAGCACCATGCCCGCGGCCGCGGTGAACCGGTCGAGCCCGGCCCGCAGCCCCGTGGGCAGCGCATCGACCAGCAGGTTCACGCCGATGTGCACGCCGCCGCGCACGCCGAGCGGGATCGCGACGAAGATCGACCAGACGAAGAGGATGCGTGCCACCTCCTCGGCCCAGTCGATCGAGTCGTTGAACAGGTAGCGCAGCACCACCTGCGCCGAGACGACGAGCACCATGCCGCCCATCGTCGCGACGATCACGGCGCGCGCCGCCGCGTCGAGCCCGTCCAGCACGCGAGCGAACATCGACGCGCCCCGGGCTCAGCGGGCCTTGGCCGTCTCGGCGACCACGCGGTCGACGAGCTCGGGCGCCACGCGCTTCTTGACCGTGTCGACGATGCCGGCGGTGGTGCGGCGCATCTCGTCGCGCGCGGCCGCCGGCAGCGGGTCGAACTGCATCCGCGACTTCAGCGCCTCGAAGGCGCGGGCGTCGAGCTCGATCGCCAGCTTGCGCTGGTGGGCGACCGCGACCGTCATCGCCTGGCGCACCGCCGCCTGGTACTCGGGCTTGAGCGCCTCGAACTGGCGCCGGTTGGCGACCACCGAGATGAAGTCGAAGAAGTGCGCCGAGTCGGACAGGAACTTCTGCACCTCGCCGTAGCGGTTGGCGAAGATGATCTGGTAGGGGTTCTCCTGGCCGTCGATCACCTTCTGCTCGAGCGCCGAGTACAGCTCCTTCGGATCCATCGCCACCGCGTTCGCGCCCAGCGCGCGGAAGGTGGCGAGGTGGGTCTCGTTCGGCTGCAGGCGGATCTTCAGGCCCTTGAGGTCGGCCACCGCCTTGATGGGACGCTGGCTGTTGGTGATGTGGCGCGTGCCGAGCTCCATCCAGCCCATCGAGATGAAGCCCTTGTCGCCGAGCCGGACGTCGATCAGCCGGCCGACCTCGCCGTCGACGACGCGGAAGGCCTGCTCGCGCGAGTCGAACTGGAACGGCAGGCTCACCGCCTCGAGTTCCGGCACGATCCGCGACAGGAAGGCCGCGCCCACCCAGGTCATGAAGAGGGTGCCCGAGCGCACCGCGTCGACGTTCTCCTTGGCACCACCGAGCTGCATCGCGGGGAACACGTCCACGCCGAGCTGGTTGTTGGTGAGCCGCGCGAGCTCGGTCTTGAAGACCTGCTCCATCGAGACGCTGCTCGAATGCTCGGTGGCGAAGTTCCCGGCGATGCGCAGCTTGTCCTGCGCGAGGCTTCCGGTGGCGGCGAGCGCGAGCAGCGCCCCGGCGATCAGCGTCTTCATCCTACAATCCCCTTTGAAAGCCCGCGGCGTCAGCCCGGCCACGTTTCGAGTGTCGACAATTCCGGTAATGATCGTCAACAAAAAAGATCCCAAGGTCCGTGCCGGAAAGCCCCGTGCGGCGGCGTCCGACAAGACGCCCGTGGGCGCTGCGTTGCGCGAGGCCATCTACGACCGGATCCTGCGCTCGGTGCTGGAGCACCGCCTGCCGCCGGGCACCAAGCTGGTCGAGGACCGGCTCGCCGAGCTCTTCGAGACCAGCCGCGCCCAGGTGCGCGACGTGCTCGCGCGCCTGGCCAACGAGGGCCTGGTGCAGACCATTCCGAACCGCGGTGCGTTCATCGCGGCGCCCACCGTCGAGCAGACCCGCGAGGTCTTCGAGGCGCGCCGCCTGATCGAACCCGCGCTGGTGCGCCGGCTGGTGGCGCGGCGCGACCCGAAGGCGGTGGCCTCGCTGCGCTCGATCGTCGCCGAGGAAGAGCACGCCCGCGCCAAGCAGGACCGGCCGGCGATGGTGCGGCTGTCGGGCGAGTTCCACATCCGGCTGGCGGAATGCGCGGGCAACCGGATGCTCGAGCGCTCGATGCGCGAGCTCGCGTCGCTGACGGTGCTGGCGATCTTCCTGTACGACGCGCCGCATGCCACCGCCTGCCGCGAGGACGAGCACGAGCTGCTGGTCGCGGCGATCGAGGGCCGGCGCACCGAGCGCGCCGTCGCGCTGATGCTCGAGCACCTCGAGCACATCGAGTCCTCGCTCGACCTGTCGCCGCGCAGCGGCGCGCCCGTGGACCTTGCCGCCGCGCTCGGCGGCGGCTGAGGCGGGGCGCGCCGCGCGCCCGATCAGACCTTCACCTCGCGATTGAACCGGTCGATGTACTCGGCCCGGCGCGGGTTGAGCTTGGCCCAGTCGATCGAGCGCATCGCCTCGAGCGCCTTCATGTCCGGCGCGTAGGCCTGCAGCCCCTTGCTGAACACCGCCTTGGCGCTGGTCGGCGCGACGAAATAGGGCGCCTCGGCCATCTTCGACTGCACCTCGGGGCTGAGCGCCGCGTTGATGTAGGCCGCGGCCAGTTCCACGTTCTTCGAGTTCTTCACGATGTGCATCGTGCTCTTGATGTGGATGTAGCCGGTGTCGGGCGCGGTCAGCGCGATCGGCACGCCCTTGGCCTGCAGGTCGCCGACGTTGTTGTTGTAGTGGACCGAGATGTCGATCTGGTCCTGCTGGAACAGCGTGGCGAGCGCCCCGGGGTTGGCCGCGACGGCGCTGACGCTCGGCAGCAGCTTCTTCACGAACGCGAAGGCCGGCTCCAGGTTCTCCTCGCTGCCGCCGTTGAGCTTGGCGATCTCGGCCATCCAGGCCGACATCAGCGTCGAGCCCATGCCGGCCAGCCCGACCCGGCCCTTGAACTCGGGCTTGAGCAGGTCGTTCCAGGACTTGGGCGGGGTCTTGATCTTGTCGGTGTTGTAGGCGATGCCGATGATCTGTCCCGACACGAAGGCACCGAGACCGCGCGGGTCGATGAACTTCTGCGGCAGGTCCTTCATGAAGGGCATCCTGTCGACCGGCAGCTTCTCGAAGATGTCGTGCTGCAGCGCGTTCAGGTACGGGCCCTCGTCGAGGATGATCACGTCGAACGGCGGGTTGGCCTTGGAGGCGACGATCTTCGAGACGGTGTCGACGGCGAGCGAGGCGACCAGGCTGGTCGAGCCGCCGCTGGCCTTGGCGAACGCCGGCAGCAGGATGCCGCGGTGCGCGGACTCCCAGGCGCCGGGGTAGGTGGTCGCGGAGATCGCCTTGCCCTGGGCGAAGGCGATGCCGCCGGCGGAGGTGGCGCCGAGGGCGGCGACGCCCTTGAGCAGCGTGCGGCGGTGCAGGGACTGGGGCATGGCGGGGTTCCTTGGACGGGTGGACGCTGAGGGCGTCCGCGCACGGCGGACCGCCGCAACTGGCAAGCTTCGTGCCATCGCAGGGGGCGGCATCGCGCCCGAGGGGCGCGCATGCGGCGCACCGTCTTGGGTCGTGTTCGCGGGATCGTCGCCATGTCGGGGCACGATTGTCGACAATCGGTGCGCTTCCGGTCGGCACCGGATGGGGGCGGCCGGCGCGCGGCGCGCAAAACCGGTGGCACGGATCTTGATCGTTCCGGACCGGCGCGGTGCATCCCGGCATCGCGCACCCCCTCCGTTCGTCCATGTCCGCAGTGCCCGCCCCCTCCGCCTCGCCCGCCCCCGCCGGGGTCGAGGTCCGCCTCGATGCGATCCGCCATCGCTACGGCGACGCGTTCGCCGTCGACGACGTGTCGCTGGGGATCGGCGCCGGCGAGCTCGTCGCGCTGCTCGGGCCGAGCGGCTGCGGCAAGTCCACGCTGCTGAGGATCGTGGCCGGGCTGCTGCGCCAGTCCGAGGGGGCGGTGCACATCGGCGAGGACGTGGTCGACGCGCTGCCGCCGAACGAGCGCGGCGCGGGCATCGTGTTCCAGAGCTACGCGCTGTTCCCGCACATGACGGTCGAGGCGAACGTGGGCTACGGGCTGCGGGCGCGCGGCGTGCCGGCGGCCGAGACGGCGCGCACCGTCGCCGACATGCTCGCGATGGTGCGCATGTCGGACTTCCGCGGCCGCTGGCCGCGCGAGCTGTCGGGCGGCCAGCAGCAGCGCGTGGCGCTCGCCCGGACGCTCGCGGTGCGCCCGCGGGTGCTGCTGCTCGACGAGCCGTTCGCGGCGCTCGACAAGAACCTGCGCCTCGACATGCAGATCGAGATCCGCCGGATCCAGCGCGAGCTCGGCGTCACCACCGTGCTGGTCACCCACGACCAGGAGGAGGCGATGTCGATGGCCGACCGGATCGCGGTGATGAACGCCGGCCAGGTCGAGCAGTTCGACACCCCGGAGGCGGTCTACGACGCGCCCGCCACGCTCTTCGTCGCCACCTTCGTCGGCACCGCGAACCTGCTGCCGGGGCGGCTCGCCCGCGACGGCGAGGGCTGGGTGCTCGAGGCCGAGGCCGGCGGGCGGCTCGCGATCTCGCGGCCGTCCCCCTGCACGCGCGAAGGCGCCGCGGTGCTGGCCGCGCGGCCCGAGCACCTGTCGATCGTCGAGCCCGGCCCCGACGCGCTGCCCGCCACCGTCGGCATGGTGCTGCCGCTCGGCCCCTCGCTGGTCCACGAGCTCGCGCTCGCCGACGGACGCCCCATCAAGCTGGTGCGCCCGCGCACGGCCGACGGCGCGCGGCTGCGCACCGGCGAGCGGGTGGGCGTCGCGCTGCGCCCGGGCTCGCCCGCCGCGGTGTTCGCGAAGTGAGGCGTCGGTGACCGCCGCGGCAGCAGCCGTCCCGGCCCCCGGCCCCCCCCGGCCCCTCCGGCCCCCCCGGCCGGCCCGCCCGCAGCGTTCGGCCGCGACCGGCCCGATGCCGCTGGCGCTGCCGCTGGCGCTGTTCTTCGGCGTGTTCGTCGTGATGCCGCTGGCGCTCCTGGTCTTCGTCAGCCTGCACCAGGACCCGACGCTCTCGACGATGGGCCTGGCGCAGTACCGCAAGTTCCTGGGCGACGGCTTCAACCTGGCGGTGCTCGGCAACACGCTGTGGCTGGGCCTGAAGGTGACCCTGCTCACGGTGCTGATCGGCTATCCGCTCGCCTGGGCCTACACGCTGGCCGCGCCGCGCTGGCAGGCGCTGCTGATGCTGCTGATCGTGCTGCCGCTGCTCACCAGCGCCGTGGTGCGCACCTTCGCCTGGGTGGTGATCCTCGGGCGCCAGGGCATCGTCAACACCGTGCTGACCGGCTGGGGCTGGATCGACGCGCCCCTGAAGCTGCTGTACACGCCGGGCGCGGTGACCGTCGCGCTCGCGCAGATCGAGCTGCCGCTGATGGTGCTGCCGCTGATCACCGCGCTGTCGAACATCGACCCGGCGCTGCGCCAGGCCTCGCTCGCGCTGGGGGCCGGGCGCTGGCGCACCTTCGTGCAGGTGACGCTGCCGCTGTCGATGCCCGGGCTGCTCGCCGGCTGCCTGCTGGTGTTCGCGTCTTCGGTCAGCGCCTTCGTCACGCAGACGCTGGTGGGCGGCGGGCGCCAGATGTTCATGCCCTTCTACCTGTACCAGCAGGCGATCCAGGCCAACGACTATCCGTTCGCCGCGACCATCGCGGTGATGCTGCTGGGGTCGGTGCTGGCGGTGGTGACCGCGGTCAACCTGCTGGCGCGGCGCAGCCGGGGGTTCGTCCATGGCTGAGGCGGCAGGCATGGCGAGGGCGCCCGGCGCCGCGCGTGTGGCCGCCGAGTCGACGGGCTCGCGGCTCGAGCGGCGCTCGTTCACGCTGGTCTTCGGCCTTCTGTGCACGGTCGCGATCGTGCTGCTGATGGCGCCGACGGTGATCGTCGTGGTCACTTCGTTCACCAGCGGCTTCTCGCTGAAGTTCCCGCCGCCGGGCTGGTCGTGGCGCTGGTACCTGGCGCTGTGGAACGAGTCGCCCGAGATCCTCGACGCCTTCGTGCTGTCGCTGAAGGTGGCGGCGATCGCGACCTCGGTGTCGATCGTGCTCGCGGTGGCCGCGGCGCTCGCCATCGCGCGGCGCCGCGAGACCTGGGCGCGCCTGGTGGAGTCGCTGTTCCTGTCGCCACTGATGCTGCCGACGCTGGCGCTCGGGCTGGCGCTGCTGATGCTCTTCAACCTCGCCGGCACCGGGCTGTCGTTCGGCACGCTGGTGGTCGGCCATGTCGCGATCACCGCGCCCTACGTGTTCCGCACCACCGCGGCCAGCCTGCTGCAGCTCGACGCGAGCCTGCTCGAGAGCGCACGCAGCCTCGGCGCCTCGCCGGTCCACGCGTTCCGCACGGTCACCCTGCCGCTGATCTCGCGCGGCATCGCCGCCGGCGCGTTCATCGGCTTCATGTACTCGTTCGACAACGTCGCGGTCTCGCTCTTCCTGTTGGACGCGCGCAGCGAGGTCCTGCCGATCCGCATGTGGCACATCATCGAGTCGAACCTGGACGTGCGGGCGGCCGCGGTCTCGGGCGTGCTGATCGCCGCGACCCTGGTGATGATGATCGTGATGGAGCGGCTCGCCGGCATCTCGAGGCACCTGCGATGAGCCGCGCGCCCGCGATGTCGGCGTGCGGCCGCTCAGGGGGCGGGCGGGGCGATCGTGTCGCCGCCCCAGCGGCGGCGCAGCGCGAGGTATTCGTCCTCGAGGGGGCCGGGCTCGATCCGCGGATGCCAGCCGGTCATGTCGCAGAAGGCCTCCAGCGAGTAGCCGCCGAGGTCGGTGCGCCGGAGGGTCGCGTGGCGCAGCGCCAGCACCACGCGCGCGATGCCGGCGAGCTTGAGGGCGCCCGCGCACATCGGGCAGGGCTCCATCGTGCAGTAGAGGGTGGCGCCGTGGGTGGACTGCGCACCGTGCGCGGCCTGCGCCGCGCGGATCGCGTCGGTCTCGGCGTGCTCGGTGACGATGCCGCGGCTGACCTGCCGGTTCTGGCCGGCACCGATCACGCGCCCGTCGCGGACCAGCACCGCGCCGGTCGGCCAGTCGCCGCGCCCGTAGGCGTCCTGCGACTGGTCCATCGCGGCGCGCATCCAGTGAAGGTCGAGGTCGGCGGGTTGGCTCATGTCGGAAATCCGGCTGCGTGTCAGTCCCGCCAGTGTGGAGACGAACGATGACGAATGCCAGAAGCACGCTGCTGCGCGGGGCGACCGCGCTGCTCGGCGAGGAACAGGCCTACGCGGCCCGCCCGCTCGACGTGCTGGTCGAGGGCGGGCGGATCACCGCGATCGAGCCCGCGGGCACGATCGGGCAGGCCGACGAGGTCGTCGATCTGGGCGGGCGCCTGCTGGTGCCGGGGCTTGTCAACGGCCACCAGCACTCGCACGAGCACTTCCAGCGCGGGCGCACCGAGAACCTGCCGCTCGAGCTGTGGCAGCACCTGGTGCGCACCCGCGTGCCGGTGCCGCTGACGCCGCGCCAGGTCTACCTGCGCACCCTGATCGGCGCGATCGAGAGCCTGCGCACCGGCTGCACGACCCTGGTCGACGATCTCGCGGTGGGCGCCGCGGTCGACCGCGAGCGCATCGATGCGACGATGCAGGCGTACGAGGACGCGGGCATCCGCGCGCTGGTCGGCTTCGCGATGATGGACAAGCCGATCATCGACAACTTTCCGTTCGCCGACGAGGCCTTCCCGCCCGGACTGGCCGCGGAGCTGCGCGCCGCGCCCCGGCCCTCGCAGGCGGACTACCTCGGGCTGGTCGGCGATCTGGCGCGCACCCGCCATCCGAAGACCTCGCGGGTCGGCGTGCTGGTGTCGGCCTCGGCGCCGCAGCGCTGCACCGACGCGTTCCTGATGCAGGTGCGCGGCCTGGCCGACGAGCTCGACCTGCCGCTGATCACGCATGTCCAGGAGACCCGCCTGCAGGTCGTCACCGGGCAGCGCTTCTACGGCGTGCCGATCGTCGAGCACCTCGATCGCATCGGCTTCCTCAAGCCCGCCACCAGCCTGATCCACGCGGTGTGGCTGAACCCGCGCGAGATCGAGGCGCTCGCGCGCAGCGGCGCCACCGCGCAGCACAACCCGTGGAGCAACCTGCTGCTCGGCTCGGGCGTGCAGCCGGTGCGCGAGCTGCTCGAGGCCGGCGTCAACGTCAGCCTGGGCTCCGACGGCTCGTGCTCGACGGTGACGGTGAACATGCTCAACGTGCTGGGCAGCGCGGCGGCCGTCTCGAAGCTGCGCGGCGATCGCCAGGACCGCTGGCTGTCGGCGGCCGAGGCGCTGCGCGCCGGCACGATCGGCGGGGCGCGCGCGCTCGGCTTCGGCGACGCGCTGGGTGCGATCCGCGTCGGCGCGATCGCCGACCTGGTGGGCTACCGGCTCGACACCGTCACCTTCGCGCCGCTGACCGACCCGGTGCGCCAGCTCGTCTACGCCGAGCGCGGCGCCGGCCTCGACTTCTCGATGGTCGACGGCCGCGTCGCGATCGCGGCCGGCCGCATGCGCGGCATCGACGAGGCCGCGATCCTGGCCGAGATCGAATCCGAGTACCGCTCGCTCGCCGCGCAGTACGAGGCGGCCGAGGCCTCGGTCGCCCCGGTGCTCGCGGCCGCCGAGACGCTGTGGCGCCGCTCCCTCGCGCTGCCGATCCCCGCCGACACCTTCGCGGCGCGGCTGCCCGACGCCGCGTCCGGCCCCCAGCCCTGAGCGCGGCTCCGATCGCGCTCTCCATGTCCCCGACCGCCCTCTCACCCCCCTGAACGGAGAAGCCCCATGGTCAGTCCCGTCCGCCGCTCGCTCCTCGCTGCAGCCCCCGCTGCCGCCGCCGCCGCCGCCCTCGGCGGTCTCCCCCGCATCGCCGCCGCCCAGGCGGTGACCCTCGCCCAGATCAAGGCCTCCGGCGAGCTGCGCATCGGCTGCGAGGCCGCCTACGTGCCGTTCACCTACCGCCAGGACGGCAAGATCGTCGGCTACGACGTCGAGCTCGCCGAGCTGTTCTGCAAGTCGCTCGGCGTGAAGGCCAACTTCATCGACACCGCCTGGGCCGGCGTGATCCCGTCGCTGTACGCCAAGAAGTTCGACGTGATCATGTCGTCGATGAGCTACACGAAGGAGCGCCTCGAGCGCGTCGCCTTCACCATCCCGTACGCCGAGGCCTCGCAGGCGCTGCTGGTTCGCGCGTCCGACGTCGACAAGATCAAGGCGCCCGTGGACCTGAACGGCCGCGTGCTCGCGGTCAAGCTCGGCTCGCCGGGTCAGGTGCTGCAGGAGAGGATGGCCGCGTCGCTCAAGGCGGCCGGAGGCGCCGGCTTCAAGGAGCTGCGCACCTTCGACGATCACCCCTCGGCCTATGTCGCGCTCGCTCAGAACCGTGTCGACGGCGTGCTCAACACGGTGCCGACGCTGGCGATGGTGCTCAAGGACGCGCCGGGCAAGTACGCGATCGTCAAGGGCATGGGCGCCGACAACTGGGCGGGCATCGCCGCGCGCAAGGAGGATCCGGAGATCGTCGCCTTCCTGAACGACGAGCTGAAGAAGCTCAAGGCGAGCGGCGCGATCTACGCGCTGCAGGAGAAGTGGTTCGGCTTCCGGATGACGCTGGCCGACGCGGTCCCGAGCTTCGGCTGACATGATCTTCGACTGGGGCCTGGTGCAGAAATCCCTGCCGCTGCTGGCGACGGGGTGGGTCACCACGGTGAAGATCTGCTCGCTCGCGATGCTGCTCGGCGTCGCGCTCGGCGGCGTGCTCGGACTGATGTCGCTGTCTCGCCTGGCCCCTGCGCGCTGGGCGGTGATGGCGTACGTCGACTTCATCCGCGGCACGCCGCTGCTGATCCAGATCTTCCTGGTGTACTTCGCGCTGCCGGTGGTCGGCATCAACCTGCCCGAGTTCTGGGCGGGCGTGATCGCGCTCGGGCTGAACGCGGCGGGCTTCATCGCCGAGATCGTGCGCGCCGGCGTCGGCTCGATCGAGAAGGGCCAGGCCGAGGCGGCCCGCTCGATCGGGATGCGTCACGGCCAGATCCTGATCCATGTGCTGCTGCCGCAGTCGCTGCGCGCGGTGGTGCCGCCGACGACCAACGAGCTGATCACCCTGGTCAAGGGCTCGGCGCTGCTGTCGGTGATCTCGGTCTACGAGCTGACCCGCGCGGGGCAGGCGATCATCGCCGTCCACTTCGCGCCCTTCGAGATCTTCCTGATGATCGCTGCCTACTACTACCTGACGATCTCCGTGCTCGCCTGGCTGTCGCGCTGGCTCGAGCGCCGGCTGCCGGCGTGGTGAGGGCGGGACGATGACGCTGCTGCGCGCGGAGGGGATCACCAAGGCCTACGGCGGGCGCACCGTGCTGCGCGGCGCCTCGCTGTCGGTCGACGAGGGCGAGACCATCGTCATCATCGGGCCCTCGGGCTCGGGCAAGACGACGCTGCTGCGCTGCCTGAACTGGCTGGAGACGCCCGACGCCGGCTCGGTGGTGCTGCGCGGCGAGGCGATCGGGCGCGACGCGTCGGGCCGCGCGCTGTCGGAGGCGACGGTCGCGCGCCAGCGCAGCCGCGTCGGCTTCGTGTTCCAGCGCTTCAACCTGTTCGCCCACCTGACGGCGCTCGACAACGTGGCGATCGGGCCGCGGCGGGTGCTCGGGGTGGGTGCCGAGGAGGCCCGCGCGCGGGCCCGCGCCGAGCTCGAGCGCGTGCACCTGGCCTCGCACGTCGACAAGCGCCCGAGCCAGCTCTCCGGCGGGCAGCAGCAGCGGGTGGCGATCGCGCGCGCGCTCGCGATGCGCCCCGAGCTCATCCTGTTCGACGAGCCGACCTCGGCGCTCGATCCCGAGCTCGTCACCGAAGTGGTCGATGTGATGCGCGAGCTGGCGGATGCGAAGATGACGATGGTGGCGGTCACGCACGAGATGCGCTTCGCACGCGCCGCCGCCGACCGGGTGGTGTTCATGGACGAGGGCGCGGTCGTCGAGACCGGCACCCCCGACCGCATCTTCGATGCCCCGGACACCGAGCGCACCCGGCGCTTCCTCGCCCACCTGCACGAATGAGGCCCGCATGACCCCACCGACTCCGCCCGCCTTCGACCTGCTGCTGACCGGCGCGACCGTCGTCACCGTCGACGACCGGGACACCGTCGTCGAGGACGGCGCGGTCGGCATCGTCGCCGGCCGCATCGCCTGGGTGGGCGCCGCCGCCGCGCTGCCGCCGGACACCCGCGCGACGCAGCGTGTCGCGCTGCCCGGTCGCGTGCTCACGCCGGGCCTGGTCAACGTCCACACCCATGCCATCCTGACGATGGTGCGGGGCGTCGCCGAGGACCTGGGCTTCGCGCCCGCCTACACGCCCGGCATCCCGCACGGCCATGACGTCACGCCCGACGAGGCCGTCGCGCTGGCCCGCCTGGGTGCGGTCGAGGCGCTGCTCTTCGGCTCGACGCTGGTCAACGACACCTACGTGCACGCCGACCTGACGCTGCCGGCGATGGCCGACCTGGGGATGCGCGTCTACAGCTGCGGCCGCATCCACGACGCCGACTTCTCGCTGATCGGCGACGGCCGCTGGGAGTACCACACCGGGATCGGCGAGCGCACGCTCGGCGAGGCGCTGGCGCTGGCCGAGCGCTGGCATGGCGCCTACGGCGGCCGCACCGGCGTGCAGCTCTCCGCGCACGCACCGGACACCTGCTCGGACGCGCTGCTGCGGATGATCGCCACCGAATCGTCGCGGCGCGGGCTGCGGGTGAACACGCACCTCGTGCAGAGCCGCAAGGAGGTCGAGCAGGTGATGCGCCGCTCCGGCATGACGCCGCCGCAGCTGCTCGAGGAGGTCGGGCTGCTGAACGACCGGCTGCTGGCCGCGCACTGCATCTGGATGGACGATGCCGACATCGCGCGCTGCGGGCGCGCCGGCATCCATGTCGCGCACATCCCCAAGGGCAACGCGACCGGCGGCACCGCCGCGCCCACCTCGAAGCTGCGGCGCGCCGGCGCCCGGCTCACCCTGGGCTCGGACAACATGCACGCGGACCTCGTCGAGGTGATGCGCTGGGCGCTCGCCATCGGCCGCATCCAGGAAGAGCGGGTCGACGACTTCTGGCAGCCCGAGGACGTGCTGCGGATGGCCACCCGCGACGGCGCCCGCGCGATGGGCCTAGCCGACGAGCTCGGCTCGATCGAGGTGGGCAGGAAGGCCGACCTGGTGGCCTTCGACTTCCGCCGCCCGCACCTCGTGCCCTGCATCGACCCGGTGGGCAACCTGGTCCACACCGCGCAGGGCCGCGACGTCGAGCATGTCTGGATCGACGGCGAGCAGGTGGTCGCCTCGGGCCGCCCGGTGAAGGCCGACCTCGAGTCGATCCTGGCCGACGCGCAGGCCGCCTCGACCGCGCTGTGGCAGCGTGCCCGGGCGGGCGCATGAGCGCGGACACGGGCACCCACCGCGACTTCGCCGGCTACGGCGGGCACTACCCGAGTTTCGCGTGGCCGGGCGGCGCCGGCCTCGCGGTGTCCTTCGTGCTGAACGTCGAGGAGGGCGCCGAGCTGTCGCTGACCGCCGGCGACCCGCGCAACGAGGGCCGCCACGAGGTCAGCAACGAGATCGTCGGTGCGCCCGACCTGTGCATGCAGAGCCACTTCGAGTACGGCGCGCGCGTCGGCTACGGGCGCATCACCGGGCTGATCGCCGACGCCGGCATCCCGCTCACCCTCAACGCCTGCGGCCGCGCGCTCGAGGCCACGCCCTGGGTCGCGCGCGACGCGGTCGACCGCGGCTTCGAGGTCTGCTGCCACGGCTGGCGCTGGGAGACCCATGCGCACATGGGCGAGGACGAGGAGCGCGCGGCGATCGCGCGGACCGCCGCCACCGTCGCGCGCCTGGTCGGACGCGCGCCGGTCGGCTGGCACACCAAGTCGTCCGCGTCGGTGAACACCCGGCGGCTGCTGGTCGAGCACGGCGGCTTCCTGTACGACAGCGACGCCTACAATGACGACCTGCCCTACTGGGTCCGGGTCGGCGAACAGCCGCACCTCGTGCTGCCGTACGCGTTCGACACCAACGACATGAAGTTCTTCGACAGCTTCGCGTTCGTGCGCGGCAACGACTTCGCCGACTACGCGATCGACGCCTTCGAGTGGCTGCTGCGCGAGTCCCGCCATTCGCCGCGGATGATGTCGATCGGCCTGCACACCCGCATCCTCGGGCGCCCGGGGCGCATCGGCGCGCTCGCCAAGCTGGTCGATCACGTGCGCGGGCGCAACCGCGCCTGGTGCGCGACCCGCGAGCAGATCGCCCGCCACTTCATCGCGGCGGTGCCTGCGGAGCGCGCGTGAGCGCCGCGCCGCGCGCGCTGCCGGGCGTGCCGCAGGCGCCGGCCCCGGGCGCGCTGTCGGCCCGGGCGCTCGCCGCCCGAGTCTCGGCGCGCGAGCTGCGCGCCGTCGACGTCGCGCGCGAGGCGATCGCGCGGGTCGAGCGGCTGAACCCCGACCTGAACGCCATCATCGGCTTCGATGCGGCGGCCACGCTCGCCGAGGCCGCGGAGGTCGACCGCCGGCTCGACGCGGGCGAGATCCTGCCGATGGCGGGCGTGCCCTTCACCGCGAAGGACAACCTGTGGGTGGGCGGGCGCCGCGTGTCGCAGGGCTCGCGCCTGTTCGAGGACTTCGTCGCGCCGCGCGACGCCTGGGCAGTGGCGCGCTGGCGCGCGCTGGGCGCGGTGCTGCTCGGCATCACCAACTGCTCGGAGTTCGCCTGCAAGGGCGTGACGACCAACCCGCTGCACGGCTGGACCCGTCATCCGATGAACCCCTCGCTCACACCCGGCGGCTCCTCGGGTGGCGCGGTGGCCGCGCTCGGCGCGGGGCTCGGGCTGCTCGCGCTCGGCACCGATGCCGGCGGCTCGACGCGCCGGCCCGCCGCGCACTGCGGGCTGGTGGGTCTGAAGCCGAGCAGCGGCCTGATCCCGCATCCCTGGGGCTTCGCCGAGCCGAACTACGGCCAGTCGGTGATCGGTGTGATGGCGCTCGACGTCGGCGATTGCGCGTGGGCCTTCGACACCCTGGTCGCCTTCGATGCCGCCGATCCGGCGGGCGTGCCGGTGCGCGTCGACCTCGGCACGGCCGGCGACCCGCTCGAGCCCGCGCGTACGCTGCGCCTGGCCTGGAGCCCGCGCCTGGGCATCGACCTCGCGGTGGACGAGGACGTGCTCGCGGCGCTGCAGGCCCGGGTCGACGCGCTGCGCGCCGACGGCTGGGACGTGGTCGAGCGCGACCCGGTCTGGCCCGAGGGCGTGCGCGAGTACCCGCTGCTCGCGCTGCAGCAGGCCGGGCTGCACGCGCTCTACGGCCATCGGCTCGCCGACGCGCGCCACATGATCGACCCCGACCTCGTCGCGCAGATCGAGGCCGGTGCCATGCAGACGCCGCAGGCGCTGGCCGCGGTGCTGCGGCTGCGCGAGCGGATCGTCGCGAGCGTCGCGCGCTTCTTCGAGGACGTCGACCTGCTGCTGTGTCCGACCACGCCGGTGACCGCCTGGCCGCTCGGGCAGCTCGGGCCGCCGATGATCGGCGGCCGCCCGGCGGGCCCGCGCGGGCATGCGGCGTTCACGCCGCTGTTCAACGCGGCGGGCGTGCCGGCCTGCTCGGTGCCGGCCGGTCTGGTGCGAGGCCTGCCGGTCGGGCTGCAGGTGGTCGGGCCGCGTTTCGAGGATGCGCGGGTGCTGGGGCTGGCGGCGGCGATCGAGCGGCTGGGCCCGGCTGCTACGATGGTGGGATGAGCGCTCCCCCTCCTTCCTGCCGCGTCGCGGCCCTCTACGTCTACCCCATCAAGTCCTGCGCCGGCATCGCCGTCGACACCCTGCGCTTCGATGCGCTCGGGCCGCTCGAGGACCGGCGCTGGATGCTGGTCGACGACCGCGACGAGTTCGTCACCCAGCGCGACGCGCCGCGGCTGGCGATGGTCCGGCCCTCGCGCCTCGACGGCGGCCTGCGCGTGCTGGCCCCCGGCATGCCCGCGCTGACCGTCGCCGGCACGGGCGGCGCGCGGCGCAGCACCCGCGTCTGGGACGACCGCTGCGCGGGCTTCGACGAGGGCACCGAGGCGCGCGCCTGGTTCAGCGAATACATCGGCCGGCCGGTGCGGCTGCTGCGCTTCGACGCGAGCGCGCCGCGCGAGGCGAGCCGCAACTGGGTGGGCCCGGACGCCGGGCAGCCGGGGGCGCTGACGCGGTTCTCCGACGGCTTTCCGCTGCTGGTGGTGTCGGGCGCCTCGCTCGCCGCGCTCAACGGGCGCCTCGCGCAGGCGGGGCTGCCCGCCGCGCAGATGCAGCGCTTCCGGCCGAACGTGGTGCTGGAGGGGCTCGACGCGTTCGGCGAGGACGCGCTCGATACGCTCGCCGTCGCGGGCGGCAGCGGCCCGGCCCCCGTGCTGCGCATCGTCAAGCCCTGCACGCGCTGCACCGTGCCCGAGGTCGACCCGCTCACCGGCCGCCACGAGCCCGGCATCCTGCAGGTGCTCGCCGGCTTCCGCTCCGATCCGAAGCTGGGCGGCGCGGTGACCTTCGGGCAGAACGCCATCCTGGTCGACGGGATCGACGGCGTGCTGCGGGCCGGCGACACGCTGCTGCCGTCGTACCGCTGGGACTGACCGGCCGCGGCTTGATGCCGGTCAAGTGCCCACGCCGGAACGGGTCACCGGCGAACCCGGCCGGCCGCACCAGGGGGCTATCCTCGATGCGACATGCCCGATCCCGTCACCGCGTCCGGCCGCCCCGCCCCTGATCCGCATCACCCCTGGCATGCGCTGAGCGCCGACGACGCGCTGCGTGCGCTCGGCGGCGACGCGCGCACCGGACTGGCCGCGCCGGAGGCCGCGCGCCGCCTCGCCGAGCACGGCCCGAACGCACTGCCCGAGCCGGCCCCGCGCTCGCCCTGGGCGGCCTTCGCGCGGCAGTTCCGCAGCCCGCTGGTCTACCTGCTCGGGGTGGCGGGCGCGCTGGCGCTCGGGCTCGGTCACTACGGCGACGCCGCGGTCATTGCGATCGTCGTCGTCGCCAATGCCGCGATCGGCGCGCTGCAGGAGGGCCGCGCCGAACGCTCGATGGCCGCGCTGCGGCGCCTGTCGGGCCTGCATGTGCGGGTGCTGCGCGACGGCGTCGAGCACACGCTGGCCGCCGGCGACCTGGTGCCGGGCGACCTGCTGCTGCTCGCGGCCGGCGACGCGGTGGGCGCGGACGCGCGGCTCGTCGAGGCGGCCGGGCTGCAGGCGGCCGAGGCCGCCCTGACCGGCGAGTCGGTGCCGGTCGCCAAGTCGGTGGTGCCGCTGCCCGCGCCGACCGGACTCGCCGACCGTGCGGCGATGGTGTGGTCCGGTACGCACGTGGCCGCCGGCCGCGGGCGGGCGGTCGTGGTTGCGACCGGGGTGCACACCGAGGTCGGCCGGATCGCCGGGCTCACCGAGCGCGCCGTGGAGCCCGCCACGCCGCTGGAGCTGCGGCTCGATCGCTTCGGGCGCACGCTGGTCGGCGCCGCGATCGCGCTGTTCGCGGTGGTGATGGCGCTGGGCACGCTGCGCGGCGTGCCGATCGGCGAGCTGCTGATGGTGGCGATCAGCCAGATGGTGTCGGTGGTGCCCGAGGGCCTGCCGGTGGCGATGACCATCGCGCTGGCGGTCGGCATGCAGCGCATGGCCGCGCGCGGCGCGATCGTGCGCCGGCTGTCGGCGGTCGAGACGCTCGGGTCGACCACGGTCATCTGCAGCGACAAGACCGGCACGCTGACCCGCAACGAGATGACCGCGGTCGCGCTGTGGCTGCCGCCCGCGGGCGGCCGCGGCGCGCGCTCGATCGAGGTCGAGGGCAGCGGCTGGGCGCCGCGAGGCGGGCTGAGCGAGGACGGCGTCCCGATCGGCACGCCGGTCGATGCGAACGATGCGGCGCTGCTCGCGCTGCTGCGCGCGGGCGTGCTGTGCAACGACGCCGCGCTGCACGCGCCGGACGCGGGCGACACCGGGTGGCGCATCGCCGGCGACCCCACCGAGGCGGCGCTGCTCACGCTCGCCGCCAAGGCCGGGATCGACGTCGCGGCGCTGCGCGCGCAGCTGCCGCGCACGGCCGAGCTGCCGTTCGATGCGGACACCCGGCTGATGGTCACCGCGCACCGTGCCGAGGGCGCCTCGCAGGGGCTCGCGATCAAGGGTGCGCCCGAGGCGGTGCTGCGGCTCGTCGCGGCCGCCGAGGACGCCGCGACGGTGGACGCGGCGCGTGCGCAGGCCGAGGCCATGGCCGGCCGCGCGCTGCGGGTGCTCGCGTTCGCGCGGGTGACGCTCGAGCGCTTCGACCCCGCCGAGGGCATCGAGCCGCTCGTCGGCCGCGTGCGCCTGCTCGGGCTGGTCGGCCAGATCGACCCGCCGCGCGAGGAGGTGCGGGCGGCGGTCGGGCGCTGCCGCGCCGCGGGCATCCGCCCGGTGATGATCACCGGCGACCACACGCTGACGGGGCTGGCCATCGCCCGCGAGCTCGGCATCGCGGACGCGGACACGCTCGCCGTCGATGGCGCCGCGCTCGACCGGATGGACGAGGCCGCGCTGCAGCGCGTGCTCGGCCGGATCGCGGTGTTCGCGCGCGTGCAGCCCGCCCAGAAGCTGCGGATCGTCGAGGCGCTGCAGGCGCGCGGCGACGTGGTCGCGATGACCGGCGACGGCGTCAACGACGCGCCGGCGCTCGCGCGCGCCGACGTCGGCGTGGCCATGGGCATCGCCGGCACCGAGGTCGCCAAGGGCGCGTCGCGGATCGTGATCACCGACGACGACTTCACGACGATCGTCGCCGCGGTCGAGGAGGGCCGCCTGGTCTACGGCAACCTGAAGAAGGTGATCCTGTACCTGTTCGCGACCTCGGTCGACGAGGTCTGCCTGCTGCTGATCGCGCTGGCCGCCGGCTGGCCGCTGCCGCTGCTGGCGGTCCAGATCCTGTGGATCAACATCGTCACCGAGAGCACCGTCACCGTGAACCTGGTGATGGACCCGCCCGATGGCGACGAGATGTCGCGCGCCCCCTCGCCGCGCGACGACCGGCTGCTCGATCGTGCGATGGCGCGCCGCCTCGCGGTGCTGGTGCCGACGGCCGTGGCGGTGTGCACGGGCTGGTTCGCGTGGGGGCTGTCGCAGGGCGTGCCGATCGATCTGCTGCGCACCGAGACCTTCACGCTGCTGGTGTTCACGCAGTGGTTCAACGTGCTGAACTGCCGCTCCGCGACCCGCTCGGCGCTGCTCGGCGGGCACCCGCGAAACCGCTGGCTGGCCTGGGGGCTCGCGGCCTCGGTCGTGCTGCAGGCGCTGGTGCTCTACGCGCCGCCGCTGCAGGCCCTGTTCCACACCGTGCCGCCCTCGCCCGCGGTGCTGCTCGGGCTGCTGGTGCTGGCCAGCACGGTGCTGTGGGTCGAGGAGGCGCGCAAGTTCGTGCTGCGCCGGCGCGCCCGCCGCTGAGCCGCGCTACGGGTAGAGCCCGCGAAGCTCGCGCGCCGACAGCACCCGCTCGCAGGCCACCACGAAGGCCGCGGTGCGCAGCGGGATCCCGTGCCGCTCGGCGTCGGCCCAGATCCGTGCGAATGCGCCGACCAGGATCTTGTCGAGCCGAGCGTTGATCTCCTCCTCGGTCCAGAAGAAGCTCGAGAAGTCCTGCACCCACTCGAAGTACGAGACCGTCACGCCGCCGGCGTTCGCGATCACGTCGGGCACCACCGTGATGCCGCGGTCGTGCAGGATCAGGTCCGCCTCGGGCAGGGTCGGGCCGTTGGCGCCCTCGAGGACCATCCGCGTGCGCAGGTGACGCGCGCGCTCCGCGGTCAGCACGCCTTCCAGCGCGGCCGGGATCAGCACGTCGGATTCGACCTGCCAGAACGACTCGGCCTCGATCGCGTCGGCGCCGGGGAAGCCCGCGACGCCGCCGTTGGCCTCGGCATGGGCGATCAGCGCCCGCACGTCGAGGCCCTGCGGCGCGTGCACGGTGCCGCTGGCGTCCTGGACCGCGACCACGCGCGCGCCGTGCGCCGCATACAGCTCGGCCGCCGACGAGCCGACGTTGCCGAAGCCCTGCACTGCGACGCGCGCGCCCTCGACCGGCAGGTTCAGGCGGCGCGCCGCCTCGCAGCCGATCACGAACACGCCGCGTCCGGTGGCCTTCACGCGCCCGAGCGAGCCGCCGAGCGGGATCGGCTTGCCGGTGACGACACCGGTGGCGGTGGCCCCGACGTTCATCGAGTAGGTGTCCATCATCCAGGCCATCACCTGCGCGTTGGTGTTGACGTCGGGCGCGGGGATGTCCTGCATCGGGCCGATCACGATGCCGATCTCGCTGGTGTAGCGGCGCGTGACCCGCTCGAGCTCCTTCATCGAGAGCCGCGCGGGTTCGCAGCGCACGCCGCCCTTGGCGCCGCCATAGGGCAGGTTCACGGCCGCGTTCTTGATCGTCATCCAGGCGGCCAGCGCCATCACCTCCTCGAGCGTCACGTCGGGGTGGTAGCGCACGCCGCCCTTGCCGGGGCCGCGCGACAGGTTGTGCTGGACGCGAAAGCCCTCGAAGTGCGAGACCGAGCCGTCGTCCATCTCGATCGGGATGTCGACGATCAGGCAGCGTTTGGGACGCTTGAGCGTCTCGACCCAGCGTTCGAGCGGGCCGAGGTACGGGCGCACCCGCTCGATCTGGTCGAGGTAGGTGGCCCAGGGGCCGTCCGGCGCGTGGCCGGGAGCGTAGGACAGGGCGGTCATCGTGGTTCCTGGTGGGGCGCCACGGACCACCGGGACGGTCAGGCGCGCAGCTGCCTAAGGAAGCTAATTATCACCGACAGCTGAGCGGGGTCGTCCGTGTGGGCGCGTGCGGTGTGCAGGCGCGAGGCGAGATCGGCGCGGCCGATCTTCGAGAAGGCGGTGTGCGTGTCGGCGGGGCCGATGGGCAGGCCGCTCTCGCGGAGCATCAGGACGTCGGTCGGCAGCAGCTCGACCATGGCGGGATGGATGATCATGTCTTGTTCGTGGTTTCTTTGTGCTTGTGGGTGCGTTATCGGTCGCGGCCGCGCTGGGCGCAAGGACCGACCGCACGTTGCATGCCCGGCGGCGGCTGGCGGCCTGCAAGCGGTCGCCCGGCGCTCCGGGCCTGTCGCTGTGTCGCCACGCGGGGCATGCGCCTGACGCCGGGTGGCGAGTTCCGCATCGCCCCGACAGGCGATGGGCTCCGATACCGGCGCGCCGCGGCGTCGCCTATCCTCGGTGCCGGTGAACCGCCTCATTCCGATCTTCGGCACGGCCCTGGCCCTGGCCGCGATGCCGGCTGCGACCGCGGCCGAGGCGCCTGCGCCCGCCGCGCTCGACGACGTCGTCGTCTCCGCCTCCCGGAGCGCGCAGCGCGCCTTCGATGCGCCCGCCTCGATCCAGTCCGTCGACGGCGCGACGCTTCGCGCCTCCGGCCCGGGCCTCGGCCTGGCCGAGTCGATGGCACGCGTGCCGGGCCTGGTCGTGCTCGACCGCCAGAACCAGGCGCAGGACCTGCAGCTGTCGATCCGCGGCTTCGGGGCGCGCTCGACCTTCGGCATCCGCGGCGTGCGGGTGCTGGTCGACGGCATCCCCGCGACCATGCCGGACGGTCAGGGCCAGCTCTCGACCGTGGTGCTGCCGGCGATCGAGCGCGTCGAGGTGCTGCGCGGCCCGCTCGCGCAGCTCTACGGCAACGCGGCGGGCGGCGTGCTGCAGGTCTTCACCCGTGAGGGCGCCTCGCCCGCCCGCCTCGGCGCCGAGCTGTACGGCGGCAGCTGGGGCACGGTGCGCGGCGCCGTGTCCGGCTCGGCGCGCTCGGGCACCTTCGCCGGCCGCGTCGACGCCACCACCTTCGAGACCGACGGCTGGCGCGCGCACAGCGCGGCCAGCCGCCGCCAGCAGGACGCGCGGCTCACCTGGGAGGCCCCGACCGGTACGCGCGTCGGCCTGGTCGCGAATGCCTTCGAGCTGCCGCTCGCGCTCGACCCGGGAGGCCTCACGCGCGCGCAGGTCGCGGCCGACCCGCGCCAGGCCGCGCCCGCCGCGCTCGCGCAGGACGCTCGCAAGTCGGTCGCGCAGCAGCAGGCCGGTCTCACCGTCGAGCACCGCGTCGACGCCGACACGCGGCTGTCGGCGCGTGTGTACGGCGGCCGCCGCGATCTCGACAACGCGCTGTCGGTGCCGCTGTCGGCGCAGCTGTCGCCGACCTCGTCGGGCGGCATCGTCGAGCTCGACCGCCGCTACTCGGGCCTCGGGCTGCAGTGGTCGCAGCGGCTGCGGCTCGGCGGTGCTGCGTTCGAGTTCGTCGCCGGGGTGGAGCTCGACACGATGACGGAGGACCGGCGCGGCTACATCAACGCCGCCGGTGTTCGCGGCGCGCTCAAGCGCGACGAGACGAACACGGTGAGCAACCGCGACTGGTACGCGCAGCTCGCCTGGCACCTCGCCCCGTCCTGGACCGCGACGCTCGGCGTGCGCTCGAGCCGCGTGCGCTTCGACACCGCCGACCGGTTCGTCGTCCCCGGCAACCCCGACGACAGCGGCCGCGCCGACTACGACGCGACCAACCCGGTCGCCGGCCTCGCCTGGCATGCGAGCGACACGCTCAATGTCTACGCGAACCTGGGCCGCGGCTTCGAGACGCCGACCTTCGCCGAGCTGGCCTACCGCTCCGTCGGCACCGGCCTGAACTACGGGCTGAACGCCGCGCGCTCTCGCCACGCCGAGATCGGCGCGAAGTGGCAGCCGACGCCCGATGGCCGTCTCGACCTGGCGGTGTTCGACATCCGCACCGACGACGAGATCGTCGTCGCGACCAATGCCGGCGGCCGCTCGACCTTCCGCAACGGCGGGCGCACCCAGCGGCGCGGCGTCGAGCTCGCGTGGGTGCAGCGGCTCGGGCCCGCCTGGCGCGCGCAGCTCGCGCTCACCGCGCTCGAGGCCACCTTCGTCGACGGCTTCGGCAGCGGCGCGTCGGCCGTCGCCGCGGGCAACCGGCTGCCGGGCGCGCCCGACAGGCGGGCCTTCGCCGAGCTCGCGTGGCAGCCCTCGGCCCTGCGGGGTCCGTTCGCGGCCGCGGCCGTCGTGCACGGCGGTCGCCTCTACGTCGACGATGCGAACACCGACTCGACCCCCGCCTGGACGGTGCTGAACCTGCGTGCCGGCCTGCGCCAGCAGCTCGGGCCGTGGCGCTTCTCGCAGGTCGTGCACCTGGAGAACGCGACCGGCCGGTCCTACATCGGCTCGGTGATCGTCAACGAGGCGAACCAGCGCTTCTTCGAGCCGTCACCGGGCCGGAGCTGGTATGCGGGGGTGTCGGCGGCGTACGTGTTCTGACGGCGCGAGGGCCGCTCAGATTGAGCAGCCGCCCTCTCGCCCGCGCCTCAGCACCCGCCCCAAATACCGGCCCGTGTGGCTGCCCTCAGCCTCGGCAATCGCCTCCGGCGTGCCGCTCGCCACCACCCTGCCGCCTTGGTGATGACGTCGGGCGCGGGGATGTCCTGCATCAGGTCGATGACGATGCCGATCTCGCTGGTGTAGCGGCGCCTGACCGCTCGAGCTCTTTCATCGGCAGCCGCAAGGGGTCGCAGCGAGCGCCGCCCTTGGCGGGCCCGGGCGTCCCGGGCTAGGGTGCCCCCCAGCTAGTCGGCCGTGCCGTTGTACGCGACCATCGGGCGCGTTCGAGGTCGCTCGCCTGTGAGGCGATGCTGCAAGCCATGACCTCGGCACGCGTATCCCTCAGAGGTCTGCAAGCCTTCGATGCCCGGACCCGTTGTTGCCCAGCGCAGTACGCCAATCCTGCCTAATGCACGGTCCGCCAGTGCGCTGGGCTCGCGGAGCGGTGTGCGGTCCGCCGCGAACAACATCGTGCGTGCCCCGGCTCGTCCGTCGGCACCGGCTCGCCCGCCGGCACCGGCTCGCCCGCCGGCCCGCATTCCTGCGGCGGCGTCGGCCCCCAAGGCCGTTCGCACGCCCGGTGGTGTGCTCAGCTCACCCTTACTCCTCGGGGTCGGGTTGGCGGCGGCGGCCCTCGAGCTTCTGGCTCCCCGTTCAGCGAATCACGGTGAGATCCGTTGGTTGGCACAGCGCCGCGCCGAGCAGTTCGTCGAAGACCTGGGAAGCGGGCAGAGGGTCGCGCAGGCGCTGTCGAGGCTGCCGGCGGGACTGTTCGTCAACGACATTACTGTGGCCACACTGCGGGCCGAGCGCACCGAGTTGGCGAATGCGATCGCCCGGCGGGACCGCACCGCGGCCCTGCAGCACTTCGGAACGATCGCCAAGGCCATGGCTTTCGATGCCCGTGCGAAGGATGCGGGCGTCGCCGCCGTCGGCCGCGAGATCGGGCAGTTCAAGAACGTCACGGCGCCGCGTCTGCTGGCGACTGTCCGCCCGAGGGCGTCTGGAACGGCTCCGGGGGCATCGCGCTCAGATCACAAGGTCCCTGGCGCCGGCCCGCATACCGCTCGGGCGCAGCACGGCCCCGTACCGACGGCCCCGCTCCGCCGACTGCCCGTGCTGGGCGGGTCCAGCGCGGCGGCCCCGCCGCAGCCTGCCCGACTAGAGCGCGCGTCACGGGTCACGCATACCCGCGGCACCGGCACCCAGGCCGGCGAAGGGGCGGCCGCGCTCGAGCGCAAGGTCCTCAACAGGCGCCTCAGAGAACTCGAGACCGCTCGCCGGCTGGTCTACGAGGCCCGCAAGACCCAGTGGGTCGGCGGCTCCGTGGATGATGTGGCGCGCCAGGTGTACGCCCGGATGGGGGGGGCAGGCCACGCTGGGGGTGAGCGAGGACGCATTCGTCTCGCTGGTGCAGGCTCCGGGACTCATCGCCGGGTCGCATGGCAGCGGCCGAGTCAGTGCGAGCGCCAGCGGCGGGGCGGGGGCCGGGGTAGGGGGGAGGGCTGAACAGGACTCGGTCTTGGAGAGGTACTACATGCCGTCCGTGTACCCGCCCGATCCTCGCTGGGCGCGGATCATGCATGAATCGGTCCGGGGGGCGGTGGGCGCCTTGAGCCGGAACCCGGGCTTGCCTTTACAGGAGGTGCTCGGCGGACTGATCCAGACCGTTCGGCTGCCACTCGAACAGCACTCGCGGACAGTGCTTGCGCCCAGCTCGTATTTCTTGAGCCACGCGCCAAAGTTCGGATATCCCCGCACCCATCCCCACTCACGTGCGCGACTGTTCTTTGGGGAAGCCAGCGAATACAAGGCCTTCAGACCACTGGCGATTAGTCGCCTGAAGGAAGGCGGGCGACAGGAGACATCGCAGTATTGGAACCCGTTGGATCCACAGGGCCAAGGGAAACTGCACATCATGTCAAGCCGCCTCGAGTTCTCGTACCCGGACACCGAGGGCGTGATCCCTCTGGGTCGACTGACAGGGTCGCTCTGGGTGCCGGGACATAACGATCCCCGCATGAACCAACCGTGGGGCAGAATGATCTACGAGTCGGCAACACCTGAGGTCATCCCGTCCATGCTGAGGGCTGCCGATCGGGCCTTCCAAGGTGTGATACGCATCGCGCAGGACCTGGATGGCGGCTCGCGCTCGCAGGACGAGCCTACCCTGACTTCGATCGTCGATCATGCCGCCAAGGTCTACTGGCTGCTGTCCCACGCGTGGCCCTACAAGCGCGGCAGCGCCTGCATCGCCGATCTGTCGACCAAGGTGATCTTCGACCGGCTCGGCATCGAAGTGCCCGCGTTCAAGCCCGAGCACTACCCGAACATCAACGCTCTGTTCAGCCCGGTCGAGATGTTCCGCCCGGACTATCCGTCGTTCTTCCAGGGCGCCTTCAGGTGGGCGCGCTGAGCGCCGTCCAGAGTCCAGCAACGCTGCCCGGTCCGCGCCCGCCGTCGGGGGCGATATGAAATCCAACGGCCTCCACAAACCCGACTAACTCTTCTTCCCGCGCCCCAGCACCCGCCCCAGATACCGCCCCGTGTGGCTGCCCTCAGCCTCGGCAATCGCCTCCGGCGTGCCGCTCGCCACCACCCGGCCGCCGCCGTCCCCGCCCTCCGGCCCCATGTCGATCACCCAGTCGGCGGTCTTGATCACGTCGAGGTTGTGCTCGATGACCACCACGGTGTTGCCATGGTCGCGCAGCGCGTGGATCACCCGCAGCAGCAGCGCGATGTCGTGGAAGTGCAGGCCGGTGGTGGGCTCGTCGAGGATGTACAGCGTGCGGCCGGTGTCGCGCTTGGAGAGCTCCTGCGAGAGCTTCACGCGCTGCGCCTCGCCGCCCGACAGCGTGGTGGCGCTCTGGCCGAGCCGCACGTAGCCCAGGCCGACCTCGAGCAGTGTCTGCAGCTTGCGCGCGATCGTCGGCACCGACACGAAGAACGCATGCGCGGTCTCGACGGTCATGTCGAGCACCTCGGCGATGTTGCGGCCCTTGTAGACGACCTCGAGCGTCTCGCGGTTGTAGCGCTGGCCGTGACAGACGTCGCACGGCACGTACACGTCGGGCAGGAAGTGCATCTCCACCTTGATCATGCCGTCGCCCTCGCACGACTCGCAGCGCCCGCCCTTGACGTTGAACGAGAAGCGCCCGGCGCCGTAGCCGCGCTCGCGCGCGGTCGGCGTCTCGGCGAACAGATCGCGGATCGGCGTGAAGAGGCCGGTGTAGGTCGCCGGGTTGCTGCGCGGCGTGCGGCCGATCGGGCTCTGGTCGACGGCGATGGCCTTGTCGAAGTGCTCGAGCCCGTCGATGCCGTCGTGCGCCGCGGGCTGCGCCTGCGAGCCGTACAGGTGGCGGGCCACCGCATGGTGCAGCGTGTCGTTGACCAGCGTCGACTTGCCCGAGCCCGACACGCCGGTCACGCACACCAGCAGCCCGACCGGGATCGACACGTCGACGCCGTGCAGGTTGTTGCCGCGCGCGCCGCGGATCGTGAGGTGCTTCTCGCCGGGCGGCACGCGCGCGGTCGGGACCTCGATGGCGAGGGCACCCGACAGGTAGCGCCCGGTGAGCGATCCGGGATCGGCGGCGATCTGGGCCGGCGTGCCCTGCGCGACCACCTCGCCGCCGTGCACGCCCGCGCCCGGGCCCATGTCGACGACATGGTCGGCCGCGAGGATGGCGTCCTCGTCGTGCTCGACGACGAGCACCGAGTTGCCGAGGTCGCGCAGATGGCGCAGCGTGCCGATCAGCCGGTCGTTGTCGCGCTGGTGCAGGCCGATCGAGGGCTCGTCGAGCACGTACATCACGCCGGTCAGGCCCGAGCCGATCTGCGAGGCGAGTCGGATGCGCTGCGACTCGCCACCCGACAGCGTCTCGGCCGAGCGGTCGAGCGACAGGTAGTCGAGGCCGACGTCGACCAGGAACTGCAGGCGGCTGGCGATCTCGCGCACGATCCGCTCGCCGATCGCGGCCTTCGCGCCCGGCAGCTCGAGCGACTCGAACCAGGCCTGCGTCTGCCCGAGGGTCCACTTCGAGACCGTCCAGATCGGCTGGTCGCCGCCGCGCGAGCCCACGCGCACGCTGCGCGCCTCGGGCTTCAGGCGCGTGCCCTCGCAGGCCGGGCAGGCCTTGACGTTCAGATACTTCGAGAGCTCCTCGCGCACGTGCGTCGAGTCGGTCTCCTTGTAGCGGCGCTCCAGGTTCGGGATCACGCCCTCGAAGGCGTGCTGGCGGGTGCTCGCCTTGCCGCTCTCGGTCAGGTAGACGAAGGGGATCTTCTGCGTGCCCGAGCCGTGCAGGATCACCTCGCGCACCGTCTTCGGCAGCTGCTCGAATGGCGTGTCCACGTCGAAGCCGTAGAACGCGGCCAGGCTCTGCAGCATCTGGAAGTAGAAGTGGTTGCGCCGGTCCCAGCCGCGGATCGCGCCCGCGCCCAGCCCCAGGTTCGGGAAGTGCACGACGCGCGCCGGGTCGAAGAACTGCACCGTGCCCAGGCCGTCGCAGCCGGGGCAGGCGCCCATCGGGTTGTTGAACGAGAACAGGCGCGGCTCGAGCTCGCGCAGCGCATGGCTGCACACCGGGCAGGCGAAGCGGTTCGAGTACAGGTGCTCGCGCGCGGTGTCCATCTCGAAGGCGATCGCACGGCCGTCGGCGATGCGCAGCGCCGTCTCGAAGGACTCGGCCAGGCGCTGCTTCATCGCGGGCGCGACCTTGAGCCGGTCGATGACGACGTCGATCGAGTGCTTGCCGGTCTTCACGAGCCTGGGCGGGTCCTCGAGCTCGAAGATCTTCTCGCCGCTCTTGCCCTCGGTCTTGACGCGGACCCGCACGAAGCCCTGCGCGCGCAGGTCCTCGAACAGGTCGACGTGCTCGCCCTTGCGGTTGGACACCACCGGCGCGAGCACCATCAGCTTGGTGTCCTCGGGCAGCTCGAGTGCGGCATCCACCATCTGCGAGACCGACTGCGCCTCGAGCGGCTGCTCGGGATGGTTGGGGCAGTAGGGCGTGCCGACCCGCGCGAACAGCAGCCGCAGGTAGTCGTGGATCTCGGTGACCGTGCCGACCGTCGAGCGGGGGTTGTGGCTGGTCGCCTTCTGCTCGATCGCGATCGCGGGCGACAGGCCCTCGATCAGGTCGACGTCGGGCTTTTCCATGAGCTGCAGGAACTGGCGTGCGTAGGCCGACAGCGATTCGACGTAGCGGCGCTGCCCCTCGGCGTACAGGGTGTCGAAGGCGAGCGAGGACTTGCCCGAGCCCGACAGCCCGGTGATGACCACCAGCGCGTCGCGCGGCAGCTCCAGGCTCACGTTCTTCAGGTTGTGCGTGCGCGCGCCGCGGATCCGGATCGTGTGGGACGCGGCGACGGGACGGCGGGCGAGGAGGCGCGACTCGGCCAGGGCCTCCGCCCGTGCTTCGGCCTGGACGGCGGCGTCGCGCTCGGCGTGTCCGTCGGACATGGCGCCCGGCGTCCCGTTCGGCGTCTTGCTCGGCGTCCCGTCCGTTGTCTCGTTCGGTGTCTTGCTCGAGCGGTCGCCCGGGGCTTCTTCGACTCTCGGCATCGGGGGCTGCCCGCAGCGGTGCGCGGCGGGCCGTGAATGGGCAACCTGCTAATATAGCCGACTCGGACACCCTGTCCCTTCCGGCCGTACCCCCCTCGGTTCCCCATGTCTGCCGACCCCGCCGCCGTGGCCGCGCCGGACGCCCGTCGCATGACGCCGCTCGAGCTGCGAGCGAGCCTGTCGCTCGCGTCGCTCTACGCGTTCCGCATGCTCGGCCTGTTCCTGATCCTGCCGGTCTTCGCGGTCCATGCCCACACGCTGCCGGGCGGCCACCAGCCCCTGCTGGTGGGTCTGGTGCTCGGCATCTACAGCCTCACGCAGGGTCTGCTGCAGCTGCCCTTCGGCATGGCCTCCGACCGCCTCGGGCGCAAGCCGGTGATCATCTTCGGGCTGGTGCTGTTCGCGCTGGGCAGCGTGGCCGCCGCGCAGGCGACCGACATCACCTGGACCCTCATCGGGCGCGCGCTGCAGGGCACCGGCGCGATCTCCGCCGCGGTCACCGCCTGCATCGCCGACCTGACGCGCGACTCGCAGCGCACCAAGGCCATGGGGCTCGTCGGCGCCTCGATCGGCCTGACCTTCGCGCTGTCGCTGGTCGCCGCGCCCCTGCTGTACGAGTGGGTCGGCATGGCGGGCATGTTCTACCTGACCGGCGCGCTCGCGGTCGTCGGCATCGCCGTCGTGCTGTTCGCGGTGCCGCCGCTGCCGCTGCCGGTGCACAGGGTCGGCGAGGGCGTGCAGCGCACGCGGTTCCGCGAGGTCGCGCTCGACGCCGAGCTGATGCGGCTCAACGTCGGCATCTTCGCGCTTCATTTCGTGCAGATGGCGATGTTCGTGGTGCTGCCGGCCTGGCTGGTCGAGCGTGCGCAGCTGCCGCTGGCCGAGCACTGGAAGGTCTACCTGCCGGTGGTCGCCGCCTCGTTCGTGCTGATGGTCCCGCCGATCGCATGGGGCGAGCGCGCCGGCCGCCTGCGGCTGGTCACGCTGGTCTCGATCGCGGCGATCCTGGTCTCGCAGCTCGGCTACGCGACGCAGCCGGTCGGCATCCTGCCGTTCGTCGTGCTGCTGCTGGTGTTCTTCGCGGCCTTCAACGTGCTCGAGGCCACCGTGCCCTCCATGGTCTCGCGGCTCGCGCCGCCCGATGTCCGGGGGACCGCGCTCGGGCTCTACAACACCGTGCAGGCGCTCGGCCTGTTCGCCGGCGGCGCGCTCGGCGGCTGGGCCTCGTCGCGTTTCGGCGGCGTGTCGGTCTTCGTGCTGTGCGCGGGCGTGATGGCGGTCTGGGGGATCGTCGCCGCGGGCCAGCGGCGCTGGCCGCAGCCGGGCGGGCGCGCCTCGGCGCACTGACGGAGGCCGCGAACACGCCTGCTGCGCGTCCCGATCCGACGCCTGCGGTGCTTGCCATGAGCAGCCTCGCGGCTGCAGGCGCGAGTCGTTCGGCCGGCATCTCGACGCAGTGCGTCGAGCATGCGCCGCGAAACCCCGGTCTCACCGTTCGGCTGCGCGCCGCCTCGTGAAGACGCTGCCGGCGGCCACGGCCGCAGCCACCCCCCACAGCATCGCGGCCGCTCCGATCGCGGCCGCCGCGCCGGCCAGCGCGACCGGCACCGTGACCGAGCCCAGCCCGACCCACATCGTGCGCAGCGCGAGCATGCCTCCCCGGTGCCGCTCGTCGACCGCCTGGTGCATCGCCGACAGGACCATCGGCTGGGCCGCGCCGATCGCCACGCCGAGCGCGAACGCGCAGGCGCCCATGTAGGCGGCCGACTCGCCGAGCGGATACAGCACGTAGACCGCGGCCGAAGCGAGCATCGAGCCGCACAGCACCCACGACTCGCGCAGCCGATGGGCGAGCCACGGGATCGCCATGCGTACCCCGGCGATGCCGAGCGCGAACAGGCCGTACACCGTGCCGATCGCGGTCGCCGACAGGCCGCGCGCGTGGCCCAAGGTCGGCACGATGAAGCCGTGCACGTCCCAGCCACCGGTGATCAGCAGGTCGACGACCATCATCCGGCGCACGGTCAGGTGCCGCAGCACCTCGAGCAGCGAGCCGGGCGGGCCTCCCTGCCCGGGCGCGGGCACCGGCGGTGTGCGCGCGGCGCGCGCCAGCAGCGCGGCGGTGGCGGTGAACGCGAGCAGGCCCGCGCAGGCCGCGGTCGCGCCGGCCGTATCGAGCATCGCGCCGGCGGCGACCGGCCCGATCAGGTTGGCGATGGGTGGCGCGAGCCCGACCCAGGCGAAGGCGCCGCGCAGCGCCGCGGCGTCGCGCGCCATCCGCGCCGCGGTGCGCTGCGCGACCACCAGGCCGGCATTGGCCGACCCGCCGCCGATCGCCGCGCCCGCGCACAGCAGCAGGAGCCGCGGCGTGCCGTCGAACAGGCTGGCGGCGAGCGCGACCAGCCCCGCGGCCGCGCCGAGCACGAGCGCCACGGCCATCGCCCTGTGGTAGCCGCGGCGTTCGACCACGCGGCCGACCGGCCACGCGACCGCGAGTGGCCCGAGCCCGAAGCAGGCGAGCAGCACGCCGACCTGCCAGGCGGGCGCGCCCGCGTCGAGCAGCAGCAGCGGACCCACGATCCGGATGCCGGTCATCGCGGCGTGCAGGCTCACCTGCGCCGCGATCAGCACGGGCAGGCCGTGCAGGCGCTCCGCGCGGCGCGGATCGGAGGAGGGCGGCAGCGTCACACGACGAGTCTAGCCAGCGGGTCGCGACCGACGCTTCCGTTTTCGAGGGTGGCGCGATACGTCCTCCGGCCTACGCCGTCCGATGAGGGGGCGGACCGTCGGCCGGGGTATCCTTGCAACCTGAATCGCGGGCACGTCCGCCGTGCCGCCGCCGGAGTCCCCGGCGTCGCGTCCCCTCTCAGGAGAGCCCCATGGCATCTGTCAACAAGGTCATCGTCGTCGGCAATCTCGGCAAGGATCCCGAGACCCGCTACTCGCCCAACGGCGGCGCCATCTGCAACGTGCGGATCGCCACCACGCGCAACTGGAAGGACAAGGCCACCGGCGAGAAGAAGGAGGAGACCGAATGGCATTCGGTGGTCTTCTACGACCGCCTGGCCGAGATCGCCGGCGAGTACCTGAAGAAGGGCCGCTCGGTCTACGTCGAGGGTCGGCTCAAGACCCGCAAGTGGCAGGACAAGGAAGGCCAGGACCGCTACACCACCGAGATCATCGCGGCCGAGATGCAGCTGCTCGGCTCGCGCGAGGGCATGGGCGGTGACCGCACCCCGCCCGACGACGGCGGCGGCTACAACCGCGAATCCTACGGTGACGGCGGCGGCGGCGGCGGCGGGGCCGCTCGCTCCGGTGGCGGCGGTGCCCGGCCCGGCGGCGGCGGCGCCCCGGCGCGCAAGCCGGCGCCCGCGACCGGCCTCACCGACATGGACGACGACATTCCGTTCTGAGCCCGGTGCGCCTGGGTCCGGCCCTGCGGACGCTCGCCGCCGGCCTCGTGCTGGCGGGGCCGCTGTCGGCGGTCGCCGCGCCCGAGCAGCGGGTCAACGAGTTCTGGCCCGAGCTCGACGTCTTCGTGCCGATCGACGAGCGCAGCCGGCTCTTCCTGCTCGGCTCGTTCGCGCGCGGCCGCGAATACGCGACCGCGACCGAGGCGACCTGGGGCATCCACTACGACCGCTTCGCCCGTCCGCTGCCCGACTGGTGGCGCCAGGCGGTGCCGATGATGGAGCAGGGCTGGAGCCTGTCGTTCCGGGTCGGCTACAACCGCATCGCCGCCCTCGGCGCCGACGACGGCCGCGGCGCCGCCGAGAACCGGCTGCTGGGCGATGTCACGCTGCGCAGCGTGCCGCTCCTCTGGGGCCTGAAGATCTCCGATCGCAGCCGGCTCGAGCTGCGCGACATCGACGGCATCCGCTCCTGGCGCTACCGCAACCGCGGGCGCATCGAGCGCGGCTTCGCACCGCGCGAGCTGCTCGGCGAGTCGCTCGGCTCGCCGCTGGCAACGCTGGGCGTGGCCGGCATCACGCCGTACGCGACGCTCGAATGGTTCTGGGACTCGCGCCCGGCCGACTGGAACCGCCGCTACCAGCAGTACGGCGTCGAGGTCGAGCTCCGCGGCCGGCTGGGGGCCGAGCTGTACGTCGGCATCCAGGACCAGGCGCGCGCATCGAGCTCGCGCGTGGTCGCCGTCGGCACCGCGCTGGTGGTGCGCTACTGAGTCACCGAGTCTCGGATCGGACGGAGCCGCCGTCCGCGCGACCGCTTCCGACAGCCACGCTCGCCGTTCGTGACCGAGTTCACGGCGCTCGTCGGACGCCTCCGCGACCCTCTGCGCTTCAGATGCGCGACATGCGGGTGGCAGGATGCGGCACTTCTCGGCGGGACGGTGGGTCAGGGCATTCGCGGTCACCGCGACGGCGGCGGCGCTGGCGGCCTGCGGACAGGGCGGCGAGGCGCCGTCCGAGGCCGCGCAGGGCGCGGCATCCGGTGTCCCCGCGGCCGATCCGTCCAGTCGGGTCGCCTCGAAGGTCGTGCGCGACGAGCGCGCGCAGGTCGGCGGCCTCTGGGACGCGCCCTTCGACATGTCGGTGATCGCCATCCACATGGCGCTGCAGCCGGGCGGCCGCGTGCTGTACTACGGCAGCGACCTGAACGGCGTGCAGACCGCCTCGAAGCAGTACGCGGTCTGGGATCCGGCCGCCGGCACCGACGCCGACAGCGTGATGGTGCTGCCGAACGGCAGCGGCACCGACCTGTTCTGCAGCTCGCAGACGCTGATGCCCGACGGCAAGACGCTGATCGCCGGCGGCGACATGCCGGATGCGGGCAACACCGCGAACCGCGACTCGAACGTCTTCGACGCCGCGAACAACAGCCTCACGAAGCGCACGCCGATGAACCGCGAGCGCTGGTACTCGACGACGACCACGCTGACGAACGGCGAGGTCTACATCCAGGGCGGCGCGGGCGGTCACGACCGTCCCGAGATCCGCCGCGCGGACGGCTCCTTCGACCTGCTCGAGAACGCCGACACCTCGGGCATCGACTGGGCCTTCCCGCGCAACTGGGTGGCCCCCGACGGGCGTGTCTTCGGCATCGACGGCTCGGGCCGGATGTACTACGTCGATACCGCCGGTGAAGGCACGCTGGTAAGTGCCGGGCAGCTGCCCGCGGGCGCCGCGGTCGGCTCGGCCGGCGCGGCGATGTTCCGGCCGGGCCGCATCCTCGGCCTGTCCTCGCAGTCGCCGGCGGCGCACGTCGTCGACATCCGCTCGGGCACGCCCGCGGTCGCGGGCACCGAAGCGCTGTCGGGCCTGCGCATCCACGGCGTGGCGACGGTGCTGGCCGACGGCCGCGTGCTCGCCAGCGGCGGCAGCACCCAGGACAACCAGCGCGAATCCGCGCTCCGCAGCGCCGAGGTCTGGAACCCGGTGACCGGCGAATGGACGATCGGGCCGTCGCAGGTCAACCCGCGCCTGTACCACGGCACCGCGCTGCTGCTGCCCGACGGCCGCGTGCTGGTCGCCGGCGGCGGCGCCCCGGGTCCGCTGGTCAACCGCAACGGCGAGATCTACTCGCCCTCGTACCTCTTCGACGCGAACGGGATGCCGGCGCGGCGACCGGCCATCAGCGCTGCGCCCGAGTCGCTGCAGCCGGGCCGCTCCTTCGCGCTGCGCGTCGGCGCTGGCGCGGTCTCGCGCGTGACCCTGGTGCGCTTCGGCTCGGTCAGCCACTCGTGGAACAGCGACCAGCGCTTCCTGGACCTGCCGTTCCGCGCCACCGAGGCGTCGGGTTCGGCCGTCGCGGTGCAGCTGCCCTCGCGCGCCACCGACACGCCTCCGGGCTTCTACATGCTGTTCGCCTGGGACGCGAACGGCGTGCCCTCGGTCGCCCGCACGGTGCGCATCACCGAGCCCGGCGATCCGGGCGCCGCGCACGCGCCGACGGTCGACGCCATCGCCGACCGTGCCTGGACCTCCGGCGACGTCGTGCTGCAGCCGGTCGGCCGCAGCCCGCGCGGCACGCCCGTCGTCTGGAGCGCGAGCGGCCTGCCCCAGGGCCTGGCGATCGACCGCACGAGCGGCGCCATCACCGGCCGCCCGACGCGCGCCGGCCAGCACTTCGTGACGGTCGCCGCCGACGACGGCACCTGGACCGGCACGCGCTCCTTCCTGTGGACGGTCACGCCCTCGCAGGCGCAGCTCGCCCAGCCCGAATCGAGCGGCCCGGTGGCGGCCGGCACCGGCGCGAGCTTCACCGCCCGGGCCACCGGCGCGGGCCTCACCTACGAATGGCGCTTCGGCGACGGCACGCCGCCGACCGCGCGAAGCAGCACGCCGAGCGTCAACCACGTGTTCGCGGGGCCCGGCGTCTACACGGTGACCGTCACCGTCTACGACGCCGAGGGGCGCCCGGTCACCGGCTCGTTCCTGCAGGTCGTGCACGGCGCGACCGGCAGGCAGGCGGCGCGCTCGTCGATGCTCGCGCTCTCGGGCACCGGCGCCGCGCAGCGGCTGTGGGTCGCGAACCCCGACGCGAACACCGTCGCGGTGTTCGACGCGGCGAACCGCACGCGGCTCGCCGAGATCCCGGTGGGCGAACAGCCGGTGACGCTGACAGTGGCCGGCGACGGCCGCGTCTGGGTGGCGAACCGCCGCTCGGCGAGCCTGTCGGTGATCGACCCGGGCACGCGCGCGGTGGTCCGCACGATCGCGCTGCCCGCGGGCTCGCAGCCCTACGGCGTGGTCGCCGATCCGGCCGGCCGCAACGTGTGGGTGGTGATGGAGGGCACGGGCGCGCTGTACCGCTACGACGCCACCAGCTTCGCGCGGACCGGTGCCACGGCCGTCGGCGCGAACACGCGCCACCTGGCGATCACCGGCGACGGCGCGACCGTCTACGCGACGCGATTCATCACGCCGCCGCTGCCGGGCGAGTCGACCGCGAAGGTCCATCCGTACGCCGACGGCCGGATCCACGGTGCCCGGGTGATCCCGGTCGATGCGGCGAAGTTGACCGTCGGCACGCACATCGTGCTGCGCCACAGCGACCGGCAGGACGCCGAGAACCAGGGCCGCGGCATCCCGAACTACCTGGGCGCGATGGCGATCTCGCCCGACGCCAGCCAGGCGTTCGTGCCGTCGAAGCAGGACAACGTGCTGCGCGGCACGCTGCGCGACAACGGCCGCGACCTCGACTTCCAGAACACCGTGCGCGCGGTGAGCTCGCGGATCGTGATGGCGACGCGCGCGGAGGACCCCGACGCCCGGATCGACCACGACAACGCCAGCCTCGCGAGCGCCGCGACCTTCGACCCGCTGGGCACGCTGCTCTTCGTCGCGCTCGAGACGAGCCGCGAGGTGGCGGTGGTCGACGCCTACTCGCGCGCGCAGCTCATGCGGGTGCAGGTCGGCCGCGCTCCGCAGGGCCTGCAGGTCTCGCCCGACGGCAGCCGGCTGTACGTCGCGAACTTCATGGACCGCACGGTCACCGTGCTCGACCTCGCGCCGCTGCGCACGCGCGGCCGCTTCGAGGTGCCGGTGCTCGGCACGCTGCCCACGGTCGCCACGGAACCGCTGTCCGCGCAGGTCCTGCTCGGCAAGCAGCTGTTCTACGACGCGGCCGACACGCGCCTGGCGCGCGACCGGTACATGAGCTGCGCGAGCTGCCACAACGACGGCGGCCACGACGGCCGTACCTGGGACCTGACCGGCGCGGGCGAGGGCCTGCGCAACACGATCAGCCTGCGCGGACGCGGCGGCATGCGCCACGGCCAGCTGCACTGGAGCGGCAACTTCGACGAGGTGCAGGACTTCGAGGGCCAGATCCGCAGGCTCGCGGGCGGCACCGGCCTGATGAGCGACGCCGACTTCGCGGTCGGCACGCGCTCGCAGCCGATCGGCACGCCGAAGGCCGGCGTCAGCGCCGACCTCGACGCGCTCGCCGCCTACGTGGGCTCGCTGACCGCGGTCGACCGCAGCCCGCACCGGGCGGCCAACGGCGCGCCCAGCGCCGCCGAGGCGCTCGGGCGCGAGGTGTTCGCCGAGCGCTGCGCGAGCTGCCATGCCGGCCCCGCCGCCACCGACAGCGCGCCCGGCGGCCGGCATGCCGTCGGTACGCTGAAGGCCGCGAGCGGCAAGCGGCTGGGCGGCCTGCTCGGCGGCATCGACACGCCCTCGCTCTCGGACGCCTGGGCGACCGAGCCCTACCTGCACGACGGTTCGGCGCCGACGCTGGCAGCCGCCATCGCCGCCCATGTCCCGGGCCTGGCCGCCGGCGACCTCGCCGAGGTCGCGACCTTCGTGCGCAACGGCGCGGTCGACACCGTCGCACCGCCCCGCCGGCTCGAGGGCACCGCGGTCCGCGCGGTGGGCAGCGCCGTGGCACGGCCCGACGGTTCGACGCGGCTGACCTCGGCCTTCAGCCAGGCCGGTGCGCTCTGGAGCACGCAGGCGTGGCCGACCGCGCAGCCCTTCACCACGTCGTTCGACTTCGCCATGGACGGCACCGGACGGCAGGCCGACGGTCTGGCCTTCGTGCTGCAGGGTTCGGGGCCGGGCGCGATCGGCGGCGCAGGCGGCTGCATCGGCCTGTGCGGCCTGTCGAACGGGCTCGCCGCGACCGTACGCACCTGGATGTACAACGACGGCGGCTTCGTGCACGAAGGCCGCCCGGGCCGGCCGCTCGGCTTCGACGCCGGCGCCGCGCGGCGCATCGTCGGCCGCATGTCGGTGACCTGGAACCCGGCATCGAACCGGCTGTCGATGACCGCGGCGATGCTGGTCGACGGCGTGCCGCGCACCTTTGCCGACAGCATGACCGTCGACCTGCGCACGCGCTTCGGCGCGACGGTGACCGCCGGCATCACCGGCGGCACGGGCGGCGCGATGGCGATCCAGGCGGTCTCGAACTGGAGCACCGCAGCGATCGTCCCGGCGCCGCGCCGCGACGACGCCCGCACCGACTTCGGCGGCATCGCCATCGGCGCGCCCGAGTGCGTGTCGTGGGCCGAGGGCCGCCAGGACTGCTTCGTGGTCGGCACGGACGGCGCGCTGTACCAGCGCTTCAGCGCGGCGGACGGCACGTGGAACCCGGGCTGGGTCCGCCAGGGCGGCGCCCTCGCCGCCGGCCGGCCGTCGTGCGTGAGCACCGCGGCGGGCCGCCTCGACTGCTTCGCGGTCGGCCGCGATCGCGCGCTGTGGCAGCGCAGCTGGGACGGCGCGCGCTGGCTCGACTGGCGCTCGCTCGGCGGCACCACGGGCTCGGATCCGTCATGCGTCGCGGGTCCGCTCGGACGCATCGACTGCGTGGTCCGCGGCCCCGGGAACGCGCTGTTCTCGCGCACGCTCGCCGGCGGTGCCTGGGGCGGCTGGCGCAGCCTCGGCGGCGTGCTGACCTCCGCGCCCGACTGTGTGCTGGATGCCCAGGGCGCCACGCAGTGCTTCGCGCGCGGCAACGATGCGGCGCTGTGGCAGAAGGCGGTCGAGCCGGGCGGCAGCTGGCGCTCGCTCGGCGGCTGGATCCACGGCGACTCCTCGTGCGCGACGCAGGCCGACGGCCTGATGCGCTGCTTCGTGCGCGGCAGCGACGACGGGCTGTGGGGCAACGCCTTCGACGGCGTGCGCTGGAGCGGCTGGCGCCAGGAGCGCGCCTCGGTCGGCCTGGTGCAGGCGCCGCCGCGCTGCGTCGCATCGCCCGAGCGCAACGGCGTCGACTGCTTCGTGGTGACCAACGACGGCACGCTGCGCCACCGCGTGCGCGACGGCGGCGGACCGGACGAGGGCGCGTGGCCGTGGACGGTCGCGGTCACCGGGCTGGCGCCCGAGGCGCCGGGCTGCATCGCGCAGCGCGGCACGGTCTCCTGCACGGCCCGCGTCGCCGCGGACCGCCGCGTGGTGAACGAGAGCTGGACCGTGGACTGACGCCGCCCGGGCCCGACGTGCGACGTGCATCGCCGCCGGGCCCGCATCGCCGTCGCGATGCCGACCCCACGGTGCCGACCCAGCGGCGCGGCTGGGCGGGCGCCGCCGCATCGGCGGTATCCTCGGGCGGATCGATCCGACCGAGCGAGGCCCCCCGTGAACCGTCCCGAGACCGTCGTCGCCGCGCCTGCCTGCCAGTCCGGCTTCGGCAACGAGTTCGCCACCGAGGCGCTGCCGGGCGCGCTGCCGGTCGGGCGCAACTCGCCGCAGCGCTGCCCGTACGGCCTGTACGCCGAGCAGATCTCCGGCACGGCCTTCACGGCGCCGCGCGCCGAGAACCGCCGCACCTGGACCTACCGGATCCGCCCGGGCGCGCTGCACGGCCCATTCCGGCGGATCGCCGACCGCGGCATCGTCGGCGCCTTCGGCGAGGCCGCCGGCGTCGAGACCCCGCCCTCGCAGCTGCGCTGGAGCCCGCTGCCGCTGCCCGACGCGACGACCGACTTCGTCGACGGCCTGTTCACGATGGGCGGCAACGGCGACGCCGCCTCGATGACCGGCTGTGCGGTCCACCTGTATGCGGCGAACCGCTCGATGCGCGATCGCTTCTTCTACGACGCCGACGGCGAGCTGCTGATCGTGCCGCAGCAGGGCACGCTGCGGCTGCTGACCGAACTCGGCGAGCTCGTCGTGCCGCCGCTGCACATCGCGGTGGTGCCGCGCGGCGTGCGCTTTCGCGTGGAGCTGCCCGAGGTCGACGCGGGCGGCCCCGACGCCGACCGGCCCGGGGCCCTGGCTGCGGTGCGGGGCTACGTCTGCGAGAACTTCGGCGCGCCGCTCAGGCTGCCCGACCTCGGCCCGATCGGCTCGAACGGCCTGGCGAACCCGCGCGACTTCCTGTCGCCGGTGGCCCGCTACGAGGACCGCGAAGGCGCCTTCGAGCTGGTCGCGAAGTTCCAGGGCCGGCTGTGGGCGGCCGACATCGGTCACTCGCCGCTCGACGTCGTCGCCTGGCACGGCAATCACGTGCCCTACCTCTACGACCTGCGCCGCTTCAACACCATCGGCTCGATCAGCTTCGACCATCCCGACCCGTCGATCTTCCTGGTGCTGCAGTCGGTGTCGGACACGCCCGGCGTCGACACGCTCGACTTCGTGATCTTCCCGCCGCGCATCCTCGCCGCCGAGGACACCTTCCGACCGCCCTGGTTCCACCGCAACGTCGCCAGCGAGTTCATGGGCCTGATCCACGGCGTCTACGACGCCAAGGCCGAGGGCTTCTCGCCCGGGGGCGCGAGCCTGCACAACTGCATGTCGGGCCACGGTCCGGACGCCGGCACCTTCGAGAAGGCGAGTGCGGCCGACACCTCGGTGGCGCACTACGTGCGCGACACCATGGCCTTCATGTTCGAGACCCGCGCCGTGATCCATCCGACCGCGCAGGCGCTGGCGCTGCCCACGCTGCAGCAGGACTACTGGCGCTGCTGGCAGGGCCTCGCCAGGCACTTCGATCCGACCCGCCGCTGAAGTCCGGCCGCTGAAGTTCGCTCGCTGTCCTTCCTTCCGATGAGACCCCGCGCATGAGAGCCGTCGCCTACCGCCGCTGCCTGCCCGTCACCGACCCGGAGTGCCTGCTCGACGTCGAGCTGCCCGAACCGGTGCCGGGCGAGCGCGACCTGCTGGTCCGCGTGCACGCGGTCTCGGTCAATCCGGTCGACACCAAGGTGCGGCGCGGCGTGGCGCCGCCCGAGGGCGGGCTGCGCGTGCTGGGCTTCGACGCGGCCGGCGTGGTCGAGGCGGTGGGCCCGCGCGTGACGCGCTTGCGGCCCGGCGACGCGGTGTTCTACGCCGGCTCGCGCATCCGCTCCGGCACCAACGCCGAGCTGCACTGCGTCGACGAGCGCATCGTCGGCAGGAAGCCCGCCACGCTCGACTTCGCGCAGGCCGCCGCGATGCCGCTGACCGCGATCACCGCCTGGGAGGCGCTGTTCGACCGGCTGCAGCTGCGGCTGGGCGCGCCGCACGACTCGGGCACGCTGCTGATCACCGCCGGGGCCGGCGGCGTCGGCTCGATCGCGGTGCAGCTCGCGCGGCGCCTGACCGGTGCCCGCGTGATCGCCACCGCGTCGCGCCCGGAGAGCCGCGCGCAGGCGCTCGCACTCGGCGCGCACCTCGTCGTCGACCACTCGCAGCCGCTGTCCGAGGCGCTGCAGGCCGCGGGCGTGAAATGGGTCGAGCGGATCTTCAGCGTGTCGAACACCGACGCGCACTTCGCCGAGCTCGCGAAGGTGGTGGCGCCGCAGGGCCGGATCTGCGTGATCGACGATCCGGCGCCGATCGACGTGCGCCTGCTCAAGGCGCGCTGCGCGTCGCTGCACTGGGAGGCGATGTTCACGCGCTCCACCTTCGAGACGCCCGACATGATCGAGCAGGGTCGCCTGCTCGACGAGGTCTCGGCGCTGGTCGACGCCGGCACGCTGCGCACCACGCATGCGAGCACGCTCGGCCGGATCGACGCGGCCACGCTGCGCGAGGCGCATGCCCGGGTCGAGTCGGGCCGGACCATCGGCAAGGTGGTGCTGGCCGGATTCTGAGGCTCGGGCGAAGCCCTCTGGAGGCCCGGGCCGGGCGCAGTGGCGGCCCCGGGCCGCCCGCCGTCAGACGAACACGATCCGTGTCCGCAGCGACTCGAGCGACACCTTGGGCGCGCCGACGACACCGCCCTCGCGCGGCGCGCCGGTGACCACGCCGCGACCGGAGACCGGGGCGAGCGTGTCGAGCTGGAAGCGGCCGGCGGTCTCGTCCCGACGCAGGTAGCACTCCTCGTCGAAGTACAGCCGGTCGCCGCCGCCCCGGATCTCGTCGGCGTCGACGTGCGGGAAGCCGATCAGCGTGCGGATCGATTCGATGCTGCCGTCGATCTCGACGGACTCGATCGAGCGGCGGACGGGGTCGATCAGGAAGGCGTTCATGCGGGGCGGGCCTGGGACGACGGGGCGAACCCGTCCGGGGGCATGGCATCGGACATGTCCGGATTCTCGGGCGCCCGCCTGCGATGCCGGGCCCCGAAACTGACGATCGGCCCGTACGGCGGCGTGTATGGCAGCCCGCACAGGGGCCTGCAAGGCGGCCCGCCCGCTGGCCGCCGATGCACGGTCGCCCGCCCGCCGTGGTACGGTGCAGCGAGCCCGGCTGCACGCCCCGCGCGCGCCGACCGGGCCCGACACCACCCGAGAGGAGACCCCCCGATGAACCGTCGTTCCCCGCGCGTGCGGGTCGTGGCCGCGCTGCTGGCGCTGGTCGGTGCCCTGGTTGCCGCGCCCCAGGCGCATGCGCAGGCCTATCCCGCCAAGCCGATCAAGATGATCGTGCCGTTCCCGGCCGGGTCGGCCACCGACACCATCGCCCGCGTGATCGGCGCGTCGGTCGCCACCTCGATCGGCCAGCCGGTGCTGGTCGAGAACAAGGCCGGCGCCGACGGCGCGATCGCCGGCGCCGAGGTCGTGCGGGCGGCGCCCGACGGCTACACCGTGCTGATGGCCACCAACAGCCCGATGTCGGCGGCCCCGGCGCTGCGCAAGGTGCCGCCCTACGACCCGGTCACCGACTTCTCGCCGATCACCGACATCGGCCGCTACACCTTCTTCATCGTCGTGCATCCGTCGGTGCCGGCCAACTCGGTGGCCGAACTGGTCGCCCACGCGAAGGCCAACCCCGGCGCGCTGAACTACGCCACCGGCAACACCACCGGCATCGTGTCGATGGCGCTGTTCGCCTCGCTGGGCGGCATCAGGATGGTCCATGTGCCCTACAAGGGCGAGCCGCAGGCGCTGACCGACCTGGTCGGCGGGCGGGTGCAGGTGATGGTGGTCTCGGCCGGCACCTCGGTCCCGCACATCCGCGATGGCCGGCTGCGGGCGATCGCGGTGACCCTCGACAAGCGCAGCCCGGTGCTGCCGGACGTGCCGACGATCGCCGAGGCGGGCATGCCGCAGTTCAGGCTGACCTCCTGGGCGGGCGTGTTCGGCCCGGCGAAGATGCCGCGCGACGTCGTCGAGCGGCTCAACCGCGAGTTCAATGCCGCCCTCGCCCGGCCGGACGTGGTCCAGGCCATGGAGAAGCAGGCGTTCATCCTGGGCGGCTCGACCCCGGAGCAGCTCGGCACCCTGGTCCGCGAGCAGCTCGACAGCTACCGAGCCACGATGAAGGCGGCGGGCATCGAGCCGGAATGAGGTCGGCAGCGGAACACGGAAAACCGTCATATAATTCAAGGTTTTCCGTCGTTCCAGCGCCGCTCGAGGGCGCCCAACTGCCATGCCGATCTACGCCTATCGTTGCGAACGCTGCGGCCATGCCAAGGACGTGATCCAGAAGTTCTCGGACACGCCGCTCAGCATCTGCCCCGAATGCGGCGCCGATGCGTTCCGCAAGCAGCTGACCGCCCCGTCCTTCCAGCTCAAGGGCAGCGGCTGGTACGTCACCGACTTCCGGGACAACGGCAAGAAGGCCGGCGCGCCCGCGCCGGCGGCCGCGGCCGAGTCGCCCGCTGCCGCGGGCGGCACCGAGTCCGCCAAGCCCGCCGAGGCCGCCAAGCCCGCAGAATCGGCACCCGCCGCCAGCCCGCCTCCGGCCAAGTCCACCCCGGAGTCCTGAGCCCGGCCGCGGCCGCCGGCCCGCGCCGGCGCCCGGTCGGGTCCGTCTTCCTCCACCCTCCTGTCGCATCGAGCACCCGATGTTCCGCCGCTACTTCATCACCGGCCTCCTGATCTGGGTCCCGATCGGCATCACGCTGTGGGTCCTCGACCTCGTCGTGACGACGATGGACCTGAGCCTGTCGCTGCTGCCCCAGGGCCTGCAGCCGGTGCAGCTGTTCGGCCGGCACCTGCCGGGCCTCGGCGCGCTGCTGACGGTGCTGATCATCTTCGTGACCGGCGTGCTGACCGCCAACTTCCTCGGCCAGCGGCTGGTGAAGGTCTGGGAGGGGCTGCTGTCGCGGATCCCGATCGTGCGCACCATCTACTCGAGCGTGAAGCAGGTCAGCGACACGCTGCTCTCGCCGCAGGGCAACGCGTTCCGCAAGGCGCTGCTCGTCGAGTACCCGCGCCAGGGCAGCTGGACCATCGGCTTCATGACCGGCACGCCGGCCGAGGAGGTGCGGCGCCGCGTGATGCAGTCCGCGCCGCTCGACGCCGACGCCGGGGCGGGCGCGGAGATGGTGTCCATCTACGTGCCCACCACGCCCAATCCCACCTCGGGCTTCTTCCTGATGATGCGTCGGGAGGACACCATCGAGCTCGACATGAGCGTCGACGAGGCCCTCAAGTACATCGTGTCGATGGGCGTCGTCTCGCCCCCGAACCGGCCGCAGGGCGGTGCCCGCGGACCGAACACGAAGATCCAAGCGGAGATCCACTGAGCATGCGTACCTGCTACACCGGCGAGGTGTCCCTCGACCGCCTCGACGACGTCGTGACCCTCTTCGGCTGGGTGCACCGGCGGCGCGACCACGGTGGCGTCATCTTCATCGACCTGCGTGACCGCGCGGGCCTCGCGCAGGTCGTCTGCGACCCGGATCGCGCCGAGGTGTTCAAGGTCGCCGAGAACGTCCGCAACGAGTTCTGCGTGCGCATCACGGGCAAGGTGCGTCGCCGCCCCGCCGGCACCGAGAACGCCGGCATCGGCAGCGGCCAGATCGAGATCCTGTGCCACGAGCTCGAGGTGCTGAACGCCTCGGTCACGCCGCCGTTCCAGCTCGACGACGACAACCTGTCGGAGACCACGCGCCTGACCCACCGGGTCCTCGACCTGCGCCGGCCGCAGATGCAGCAGAACATGATGCTGCGCTACAAGGTCGCGATGGCGGTGCGCAAGTACCTCGACTCGCTCGGCTTCATCGACATCGAGACGCCGATGCTGACGAAGAGCACGCCCGAGGGCGCGCGCGACTACCTGGTGCCGTCGCGGGTGAACGCGGGCCAGTTCTTCGCGCTGCCGCAGTCGCCGCAGCTCTTCAAGCAGCTGCTGATGGTCGCGGGCTTCGACCGCTACTATCAGATCACCAAGTGCTTCCGCGACGAGGACCTGCGCGCCGACCGCCAGCCCGAGTTCACGCAGATCGACTGCGAGACCTCGTTCCTCGACGAGGTCGAGATCCGCGCGATCTTCGAGGAGATGATCCGCACGGTGTTCCGCGACGTGCAGGGCGTGCAGCTCTCGGGCCAGTTCCCGACGATGACCTACGCCGACGCGATGCGGCTGTACGGCTCGGACAAGCCCGACCTGCGCGTGAAGCTGCAGTTCACCGAGATGACCGACGCGATGCGCGACGTCGACTTCAAGGTGTTCTCGGCGGCGGCGCAGATGGACGGCGGGCGCGTGGTCGCGCTGCGCGTGCCCGGCGGCGCCGAGATGCCGCGCAGCGAGATCGACGCGTACACCAAGTTCGTCGGCATCTACGGCGCCAAGGGCCTGGCCTACATCAAGATCAACGACGCCTCGAAGGGCCGCGACGGCATGCAGTCGCCGATCGTCAAGAACCTGCACGACGCCGCGCTCGACACGCTGCTCGCCCGGACCGGCGCGCGCGACGGCGACATCGTCTTCTTCGGCGCGGACAAGGCCAAGGTCGTCAACGACGCCATGGGCGCGCTGCGCGTGAAGATCGGGCACTCGGAGTTCGGCCGCAAGCACGGGCTGTTCGAGGCCTCGTGGCAGCCGCTGTGGGTGGTCGACTTCCCGATGTTCGAGCACGACGAGGCCGAGGACCGCTGGGTCGCGGTCCACCATCCGTTCACTGCACCCAAGGACGGCCACGAGGACTACATGGCGACCGACCCGGGCCGCTGCGTGGCCAAGGCCTACGACATGGTGCTCAACGGCTGGGAGATCGGCGGCGGCTCGGTGCGGATCCACCGCGAGGCGGTGCAGAGCAAGGTGTTCCGCGCGCTCAAGATCAACGCCGAGGAGGCCCGCGCCAAGTTCGGCTTCCTGCTCGACGCGCTGCAGTACGGCGCGCCGCCGCACGGCGGCATCGCCTTCGGTCTGGACCGCATCGTCACGATGATGGCCGGCGCCGAGTCGATCCGCGACGTCATCGCCTTCCCGAAGACGCAGCGCGCGCAGGACCTGCTCACGCAGGCGCCGTCGCCGGTCGACGAGAAGCAGCTCAAGGAACTGCACATCCGGCTGCGAGCGGTCGAGCCGAAGGCGCCCGAGGCGAAGGTCTGACGGGCGGGCCGGCACGATCGGCGGCCAGAGGATGGGCACGAAGATCCCCGAGTCGGTCCTGGTCGTGATCCACACGCCCGGGCTCGAGGTGCTGCTGCTCGAGCGGGCCGACCATCCCGGCTTCTGGCAGTCGGTCACCGGCAGCAAGGACCTGCTCGACGAGCCGCTCGTCGAGACCTGCCGGCGCGAGGTGCTGGAGGAGACCGGGCTCGACGCGGCGGCGGCGGGCTGCGTGCTCGAGGACTGGGGCGTGCGCAACCGCTACGAGATCTATCCGCAGTGGCGCCACCGGTATCCCGAGGGCGTCACGCACAACACCGAGCATGTCTTCGGGCTGCGGGTGCCGGCCGCGGGCCCGGTGCGGATCGCGCCGCGCGAGCACCTGCAGTACCGCTGGCTGCCGTGGGAGGAGGCCGCGGGCCGGTGCTTCTCGATGTCGAATGTCGAGGCGATCCGGCAGCTGCCGGTGCGCGCGGGTCGGGGATGAGCGAATCGCCCGATCCCGTCGACGACGGGCCCGCCGAGGGGCCCGATGGCGGCGGGCTGCGGGTCGCCACCTACAACATCCACAAGGGCGTGATCCGTGACCTCTTCGGGCTGCGTCGCGTCTCGAGCGTGCACGAGCTGCGCGCGCGCCTGCACGAGCTCGACGCCGACCTGATCTTCCTGCAGGAGGTGCAGGGCAAGAACGACCGGCATGCGAACCGCTTCGAGGACAAGTGGCCCGGCGAGCCGCAGGACCAGTTCCTCGCGCGATCCCCGACGCTCAAGCACACCTTCGAGACGGCCTACGGGCGCAACGCCAACTACCTGCACGGCCACCACGGCAACGCGCTGCTGTCGCGCTTCCCGATCGTGCGGCGCGAGAACCGCGACTTCTCCGACCATGCGCTCGAGAAGCGCGGCGTGCTGCACTGCGTGGTGCGCGTGCAGCGGCGCAACGTGCACTGCTTCGTCATCCACTTCGGGCTGCTCGCCCGCAGCCGCGACCGGCAGGCCGATGCGCTGGTCGACTGGATCGTGCGCGAGGTGCCGCGGCGTGCGCCGCTGCTGATCGCCGGCGACTTCAACGACTGGCGCGACCGGCTCTCGCGGCGCTTCGTCGAGGCGCTGCAGGTCACCGAGGTGATGGGGTCGGCGCGCACCTTCCCGGCGCTGGTGCCGTGGCTGCGGATGGACCGCATCTACACCCGCGGCTTCGAGCTCGAGGGCGCGGACGTGCTGCGCGGGCCGGCCTGGGCGCGGCTGTCGGACCACGCGCCGCTGGTCGCCGACCTGCAGCTGCTGCGCTGAGCGGGCGGCCGCAACGATGACGGCCGACCCCGGCGGGACACGCCTCATCGACCGGTTGAGGCCGCGTCCGCTCGACGGCAACGAGGTGCGGCTGCTGCAGTCGGGCGCGGAGTTCTTTCCGGCGCTGGTGGCCGCGATCGACGCCGCCGTCACCGAAGTCCGGCTGGAGACCTACATCTTCGCCGACGACCCGGCCGGGCAGCGGATCGCGGCCGCGCTCGCGCGGGCGGCCGAGCGCGGTGTCGCGGTCCGGCTCCTGATCGACGGCTACGGCACGCGCGAGCTGCCGCAGGCGATCGCTCAGCAGCTCGAGCGGGCGGGCGTGCAGATCGAGGTCTACGCGCCGATGGGCCGCTGGCTGACGCTCGATCGCGAGCGGCTGCGCCGCCTGCACCGCAAGCAGGCCGCCGTCGACGGGCGCATCGCGTTCGTCGGCGGGATCAACGTGCTCGACGACCTGCAGGATCCGAACCATGGCGCGCTCGAGCATCCGCGGCTCGACTACGCGGTGCGCCTGGCCGGTCCGGTCGCGGCCTCGGTCCACGCGGCGATGGGCCGGCTGTGGGCGCAGGTGTCCGTCGGCCGGTCGCCGCTGCGGGCCCTCGGGCTCGAGCGGCCCCGCAGCGAGCCGGCGCGCAGCGAGCCCCCGCGCGGCGAGCCGGCAGGCGACGCCCCGCCGCGCGACGGCCCGCCGCGTGACGACCTGCCGACCGAAGAGCCGCCGACCGACCGGCGCCGCGCGCCCGCCGGCGTGCGCGCGATGCTCGTGCTGCGCGACAACCTCGCCAACCGCCGCGCGATCGAGCGTGCCTACCTCAAGGCGCTGGGCGGGGCCCGCCGCGAGGTGCTGATCGCCAACGCCTACTTCTTTCCGGGCCGTCGCTTCCGGCGCGCACTGGCCGAGGCCGCGCGGCGCGGCGTGCGGGTACGGCTGCTGCTGCAGGGGCGTGCCGAGTACATGCTGCCGCACCTGGCGACGCAGGCGCTCTACGACCCGCTGCTGCGCGCGGGCGTCGAGATCGTCGAGTACCACCGCAGCTTCCTGCACGCCAAGGTCGCAGTGATCGACGACTGGGCGACCGTCGGCTCCTCGAACATCGATCCGTTCTCGCTGCTGCTCGCGCGCGAGGCGAACGTGGTCGTGGTCGATCCGGCCTTCGCGGCGACGCTGCGCGAGCGGCTGCTGGCGTCGATGGCCGAGGGCGGCCGGGCGGTGCTGCCCGAGGAGCATGCCCGCAGGCCGTGGACGCGGCAGCTGGCGGGCCGGTTCGCAACCCTGATGCTGCGGCTGGGCGTGATGGTGTCCGGGCACCGGCAGCGGTACTAGGGGTATCTTGGGCCCGACATGCCGGCGAACTACGCACGCTTCCTCACCGGTCGCGACCGCAGCATCCAGGCGAACCGCCAGCTCGGCTTCGCGCTGGCCTTCGTCGCGGGCGCGATCAACGCCGGCGGCTTCCTCGCGGTCCGGCAGTACACCTCGCACGTGACGGGCATGGTCTCGTCGCTGGCCGACAACCTGGCGCTCGGCGAGTTCGCGCTCGTGGTCGACGCGGCGGTCGGGGTGCTCGCGTTCCTGTTCGGCGCGATGACCTGCGCGCTGCTGGTGAACTTCGCGCGGCGCCGCCGGATGGCGAGCGAGTACGCGCTGCCGCTGATGCTCGAGGCGGCGCTGATCCTGCTGTTCGGGCTGATGGGCGCGCGCCTGGCCACCTTCGAGGGGCTGCTGCTGCCGTTCACCATCGTGCTGCTGTGCTTCGTGATGGGCCTGCAGAACGCACTGGTGACGAAGCTCTCGGGCGGGGTGGTGCGCACCACCCACCTGACCGGCACGGTGACCGACCTCGGCATCGAACTGGGCCGGCTGCTGTACTGGAACCGGGACCGCGACGCGCCCCGCTTCGTGCGGGCCGACCGCGACCGCATCGTCGTGCTGGCCGGGCTGCTCGCGGCCTTCCTTGCCGGAGCCATCACCGGCGCGTTCGGCTTCAAGCTCGCCGGCTACGTGTCGACGGTACCGCTGGCGATCGTGCTGGTGCTGCTCGCGGTGGTGCCGGTGGTCGACGACCTGCGGCGCGCCGCCCGCGCGCACGGGGGCTGAGCCGGTGGCCGGCGCATCACGGCCGCTGCTGGAGCGGCGGCCGGAGGGGCTGTACTGCGAGGCCGGCGACTTCTTCGTCGATCCGTGGCGGCCGGTGGCGCGCGCGGTGATCACGCACGCGCACGCCGATCACGCGCGTCCCGGTCACGGCGCCTACCTCGCGGCCGCGCCCGCCGAGGGCGTGTTGCGGGCGCGGCTGGGCGCCGGCATCGCGCTGCAGGCGCTCGGCTACGGCGAGGCGGTCGAGGTGAACGGCGTGCGCGTGTCGCTGTTTCCGGCCGGCCACGTGCTCGGCTCGGCGCAGGTCCGCATCGAGCACCGCGGCGAGGTCTGGGTGGTGAGCGGCGACTACAAGGTCGAGCCCGATCCGACCTGCGCGCCCTTCGAGCCGGTGCGCTGCCACACCTTCGTCACCGAGTCGACCTTCGGGCTGCCGGTCTACCGGTGGGCGCCGGCGCGCGAGACCTTCGCCGGCATCGACGCGTGGTGGCGCGCGAACGCGGCCGCCGGACGCGCGAGCGTGCTGTTCTGCTACGCCTTCGGCAAGGCGCAGCGCATCCTCGCCGGAGTCGACGCGTCGATCGGGCCGATCGTCTGCCACGGCGCGGTCGAGCCGCTGAACCGCGCGTACCGTGCGGCGGGCGTGGCGCTGCCGCCGACCTCGCTGGTCACCGAGGTCGCCGACAGGCGCGCGCTCGCCGGTGCGCTGGTGCTGGCCCCGCCCTCGGCCGGCGGCTCGACCTGGATGCGCCGCTTCCCCGACCCGAGCGACGCGTTCGCCAGCGGCTGGATGGCGGTGCGCGGCGCGCGCCGGCGGCGCGCAGTCGACCGCGGCTTCGTGCTGTCGGACCATGCCGACTGGCCGGGGCTGCACGCGGCGATCGGGGCGAGCGGCGCCGAGCGGGTGTTCGTCACCCACGGCTACGTGCCGGTGATGGTGCGCTGGCTCGCGTCGCAGGGTCTGGACGCGCAGTCGTTCGACACCGAGTTCGGCGGGGAGGAGGGTGACGGCGACGCGGGGCCGGCTGCCGGCGCAGAGCCGGGCGGCACGCAGGGTGCCGCGCCCGAGGCCGCACCGGACGAGGCCGCCCCGTGAAGGCCTTCGCCGAGCTCTACACCGAGCTCGACGCATCGACCTCCACGCTGCACAAGGTCGACGCGCTCGAGCGCTACCTGCGGCGCGCGGCGCCCGCCGACGCGGCCTGGGCGGTCTACGTGCTGGCCGGCGGCAAGCCGCGCCAGGCGGTGCCGTCCCGGCTGATGCGCGAGGCCGCGCAGGAGGCCGCGGGGCTCCCCGACTGGCTGTTCGAGGAGAGCTACCAGGCGGTGGGCGACCTCGCCGAGACGATCGCGCACCTGCTGCCCGAGGCGCCCGCCGACGAGGACGTCGGACTGTCGACCTGGATGGGCGAGCGCCTGCCCTCGCTGCGCAGCCTGGCGCCCGAGGAGACCCGCGCGACGCTGCGCCGCTGGTGGGCGGGCCTCGACTGGAACGGGCGCTTCGTGCTGTCCAAGCTCATCACCGGGGGCTTCCGGGTCGGCGTGTCGCGGCTGCTGGTGCTGCGTGCGATCGCGCGGGTCTCGGGGATCGACGAGACCCTGCTCGCGCAGCGGATGATCGGCTGGACCGATGCGCGCGCCGCGCCCGACGCCGCTCGCTTCCTCGCGCTGCTGGCGCCTGTCGACCCATCGGCGCCGGCCGATCCGGCGCTGGCCGGCCGTCCGTACCCGTTCTTCCTCGCGCATCCGCTGCAGGCCGATCCGGCGACGCTCGGCGCGCCCGCGGACTGGCTGGTCGAGTGGAAGTGGGACGGCATCCGCGCGCAGCTCGTGCTGCGCGCCGGCGGCTGCTGGCTGTGGTCGCGCGGCGAGGAACTGGTGACCGAGCGCTTCCCCGAGATCGAGCGCGCCGGGCGCGCGCTGGCCGCTGAGGCGGACCCCGGCCACGCGGGCCTGGTGCTCGACGGCGAGGTGCTCGCCTGGGACGCCGCCGCGCAGCGTCCACTGCCCTTCGCGGCGCTGCAGAAGCGGGTGACGCGCAAGACGCTGACCGCGGCTGTGTTGCGCGAGTCGCCCACCGCCTTCGTCGCCTACGACCTGCTCGAGCGGGACGGTGAGGACTGGCGCGGCCGTCCCCAGGCCGAGCGGCGCGTGGCGCTCGAGGCGATCGTCGCGCGCGCTGCGGTGCCGGGCCTGATGGTCTCGCCGCGCGTCCAGGCCGCCGACTGGCCGGCGCTCGCCGCACTGCGCGAGAGCTCGCGCGAGCGCGGCGTGGAAGGCTTCATGCTCAAGCGCTCGAGCGCGGCCTACGGCATCGGCCGCACGAAGGCCGAGGGCGGCGGCGACTGGTGGAAGTGGAAGATCGAGCCGTTCACCGTCGACGCGGTGCTGGTCTACGCGCAGCGCGGCCACGGCCGGCGCGCGAGCCTGTACACCGACTACACCTTCGCGGTCTGGGACCGGCCCGCCGATCCGGACGATCCGGACGATCCGGCCGATCCGGCCGGCCTGCGGCCGCGCGCGCTGCTGCCCTTCGCCAAGGCCTACTCGGGCCTCACCGACGAGGAGATCCGCCGGGTCGACGCGGTGATCCGGCGCACCACCGTCGAGAAGTTCGGCCCGGTGCGCAGCGTCACGCCCACGCTGGTCTTCGAGCTGGGCTTCGAGGGCATCGCCCGCTCGCCGCGCCACAAGTCGGGCATCGCCGTGCGCTTTCCGCGGATGCTGCGCTGGCGGACCGACAAGCCGGTCACCGAGGCCGATTCGATCGATGCGCTGCGGGCGATGCTGAGTGATGCATCGGGTATGCTCGATCTCGGAGACGCCGGCTCGCCCGGCCCGTGACGACACCCCCTGCGAGACGCCCCGCGGTGTCATCGAAGACGACACACACGGAGACCCACGATGACAAGAAGACAGTCCCTCAAGTGCCTCGCCGGCCTCGCGCTCGCGGCGGTGGCGCACGGCGCGGCCGCGCAGGCCTATCCGAGCAAGCCGATCCGGCTGGTGATCCCGTTCACGCCCGGCGGCGGCACCGACTTCGTGTCGCGCACCGTCGGCAACAAGCTCGCCGAGTCGCTCGGCTGGCAGATCGTGCTGGAGAACAAGCCCGGCGCGGCCGGCAACATCGCGATCGAGCAGACCTCCAAGGCCGCGCCCGACGGCTACACCATCGTGATGGGCCAGTCGGACAACATGATGCTCGGGCCGTGGCTGTACCCGAACGTCGGCTACGACTCGGTCAAGAGCTTCGCGCCGATCGTGCAGGTCTCGGTCGCGCCGATGGTGATCGCCGCGGCCATCACCTCTAAGATCACCGGCCCCGCCGAGCTGATCGCCGCCGGCAAGACCGGCAACGGCATCACCTGGGCGACCGCGGGCAACGGCAGCCTCGGCCACCTGTTCGGCGAGCAGCTTCGCCAGGCCACCGGCATGAAGCTCACGCAGGTCCACTACAAGGGCGCCGCGCCCGCGATCACCGACGTGATCGGCGGATCGGTCGATGTCGCGATCCTCTCGAGCGGCTCGGTGCTGCCGCAGATCAAGGGCGGCAAGCTGCGGCCGGTGGCGGTCACCACGGGCAGGCGCTCGCCGGTGCTGCCGGACACGCAGACGATCGAGGAGGCCGGGCTCAAGGGTGTCGACGTCAGCATCTGGCTGGGGCTGTTCGCGCCGGTTGGCACGCCGCCGGAGATCATCGCGAAGCTCAACGCCGAGGTGAACAAGGTGCTGCAGGCGCCGGACGTGCGCGAGAAGCTCGCCGCGCAGGGCATCGCGCCCGGCGGCGGCACGTCCGAGCAGTTCGCGGCCTTCGTGCGCGAGGACTATGCGCGCTGGGGCAAGGTCGTGAAGGAATCCGGCGTCAAGGCCGAGTGAGCGACGGAGACTGAGCGTGCGGATCGAATCGGTCGAGTTCTTCTATCTGTCGATGCCGGTGGTGACCACCGAGGCCGACGGCAGCCAGGACGCGCTGCTGGTGCGCGTGCGCGGCGGCGGCTTCACCGGACACGGCGAGTGCGAGGCGGCGCCGCTGCCCTCCATCGCCGCCTTCGTCTGCCCGATGTCGCACGGCGTGTGCCGCCCGGTCGGCGCGTCGGTGCTCGGGCGCACGCTCGACGGTCCCGCGGACATCGCGCGGATGGCCGCCGACGTCGCCTACGACAGCATGGACCTGCTGCAGGCCGCGCACACCTGGTCGGGCGTGGAGATGGCGCTCTGGGACCTGCTCGGGCAGGCGCGCGGCGAGCCGGTGTGGCGGCTGCTCGGGTACTCGGCCTCGAACCGGCGCACGCCCTACGCCTCGGTGCTGTTCGGCGACACGCCGCAGCACACGCTCGAGCGGGCGCGCGCGGCGCGCGGCCGGGGCTTTCGCGCGGCGAAGTTCGGCTGGGGGCCGATCGGACGCGGGGCGGCTTCGCTCGATGCGGACCACTTCGTCGCCGCACGCGAGGGCCTGGGTGCCGACGGGGTGCTGCTGGTCGACGTCGGGCAGATCTTCGGCGAGGACGTCGGGCGCGCGGCCGAGCGGCTGCCGGCGCTCGAGGCGGCCGGCGCGACCTGGCTCGAGGAGCCGTTCGCCGCCTCGGCCTACGAGGCGTACGCGGCGCTGGCCGCGCGCGGCTCGCCGGTACGCACCGCCAGCGGCGAGGGCGCGCACGATGTCGCGATGGCCCGCCACCTGATGGACTTCGGGCGCGTGGGCTTCGTGCAGATCGACTGCGGACGCATCGGCGGCATCGGGCCGGCCAGGCAGGTGGCCGACCTGGCGGTGGCGCGCGGCGTGACCTACGTGAACCACACCTTCACGACGCACCTGGCGCTGTCGGCGTCGCTGCAGCCCTATGCCGGCCACGCGCCCGACGCGATCTGCGAGTACCCGGCCGAGCCCAAGCCGCTGGCGGTCGAGCTGACCGCGAACCGCCTGGAGCGCGACGCCGACGGCAGCGTCGCCGCACCCGACGCGCCGGGGCTGGGCATCGAGATCGATGCGGACGCGGTGCGCCGCTACCTGCTCGACGTCGAGATCCGGGTCAAGGGCGAGGTGCTGTACCGCACGCCGGTGGTCTGACGAGCGCGACGAGCGGATGACGCGCACGCCGCCCAGCGAAGGGCCGCTCGACGAGTCCGGCCGGGTGCGGCTCGCCGGCGTCGACTTCACCAGCGCACCGCGTCCGCGCAAGCCGATCACGGTCGCGCTCGGGCGCGTGGCGCCGGACGCGCGCGCAGGCGAAGGCGGGCACGCGGCGCCGCGCATCGTGCTCGAGCGGCTCGTCGCCTTCGAGTCGTTCGAGGCATGGGAGGGCTGGCTGCGCGAACCCGGCCCCTGGCTCGCCGCGTTCGACTTCCCGTTCGCGCTGGCGCGCGAGTTCGTGGCCGCGCAGGGCTGGCCGCTCGACGGCGAGGACGCGTGGGCCGCGATCACCGGCGAGGTGGCGGCGCTCTCTCGCCCGGCGCTGATCGCACGCTGCCGGGCCTGGTGCGATGCGCGCCCGGCGGGCTCGAAGTTCGCGCACCGTGCCTGCGACGCCACCGCCGGCAGCAGCGCGTCGATGAAGTGGGTCAATCCGCCGGTCGCGCTGATGCTGCACGCGGGCGCGCCGCGCCTGCTGGCGGCCGGCGTCACGCTGCCCGGGCTGCGCGAGCGCGGCACCGATCCGGCCCGCATCGCGCTCGAGGGCTATCCGGGGCTGGCGGCGCGCGCGGTGCTGGGGCGCGCGTCCTACAAGAGCGACGACCCCAAGCATCGCGACGACGCGCCGCGCCGCGCCGCACGCCAGCGGCTGGTCGCGGCGATCGAGGCCGGTGCGCCGCCGTTCGGGGTGTGCGTGGACTTCGGGGCCTGGCGCGAGGCCTGCGTCGACGAGCCCGGCGCGGACCGGCTCGATGCGGTGCTCTGCCTGGTGCAGGCGGCGTGGGCCCACGCGCGGCGCGATGCGAACTACGGGCTGCCGGTGCGCGCGGACCGCATCGAGGGGTGGATCGTCGGGGCCTGAGTCGGGAGCCGGGAGCCGGGAGGCGCCGCCCCGGCAGGTCGGCGACCGTACCGACGGCCGGGCGCGGCCGCCCCGTCCGGCGGAGGGGTCGACCTGCGAGCGGCTACGATCACGCGATGCCAGCCTTCCCGCGTCCCCGACCGATCCCGCGCCGCAGCCCCGCGACCGGCTCGCCCGACGCGGGCGACGATGCGGGCGTCGCGACCCGCAAGGCACCGGCGACGGTCCGGACGGTCGCGCCGGTGGTGCCGATCGAGCCCATCGAACCGGTCGACGTCGACGGTTGGTTCGCGCGGCGCGGCTGGTCTGCCTTCGCCTTTCAGCGCGAGGTCTGGGCCGCCACCGCACGCGGCGAATCCGGCCTGCTGCATGCGACCACCGGTGCCGGCAAGACCTACGCGGTCTGGTTCGCCGCGCTGTCGGCCGCGCTCGGCGAGCGTGCCGCCGCCGCCGCGCCCGCCGCCGCGCTCCCGCGGCGCTGGTCCCACACCGGCCTGAAGGTCCTCTGGATCACGCCGATGCGCGCGCTCGCCTCCGACACCGCGCGCGCGCTCGGCGAGCCGCCGGCCGGCCTCGGCCTCGGCTGGCGGGTGGGCCTGCGCACCGGCGACACCGCCTCGGCCGAGCGTGCGCGCCAGGACCGCGTACTGCCCGACGCGCTGGTCACCACGCCCGAGAGCCTGTCGCTGATGCTGTCGCGCGCGGACAGCCCGGAGCGGCTCGGGCGGGTCGCGATGGTGGTCGTCGACGAGTGGCACGAGCTGCTCGGTTCCAAGCGCGGCGTGCAGGTGCAGCTCGCGCTCGCGCGGCTGCGCAGGCTCAATCCGGCGCTCGTCGTCTGGGGGCTGTCGGCGACGCTCGGCAACCTCGGTCACGCGATGGACGTGCTGCTCGCGCGCCCGGGCGGACGGCTCGTGCAGGGCGTGCTCCCCAAGACGCTCGCGGTCGACACGCTGCTGCCCGACTCTACCGAGCGCTTCCCCTGGGGCGGTCACCTGGGCACGCGGATGCTCGCACCGGTGGTGGCCGAGATCGACGCGAGCGCCAGCACGCTGGTCTTCACCAACACGCGCTCGCAGGCCGAGCTCTGGTACCAGGCGCTGCTCGAGGCGCGCCCCGACTGGGCCGGGCTGATCGCGCTGCACCACGGCTCGCTGGACCGCGCCGTGCGCGACTGGGTCGAGGCGGGCCTGAAGGACGGGCGGCTGAAGGCGGTGGTCTGCACCTCGAGCCTGGACCTCGGCGTGGACTTCTCGCCGGTCGAGCGCGTGCTGCAGATCGGCAGCCCCAAGGGCGTGGCGCGGCTGATGCAGCGGGCGGGCCGCTCGGGGCATTCGCCGGGCCGCCCGTCGCGGGTGACGCTGGTGCCGACGCATGCGCTCGAACTGCTCGAGGGCGCGGCCGCGCGCGACGCGGTCGCCGCCCGCGCGATCGAGCCGCGCGACTCGCCGGCCAAGCCGCTCGACGTGCTGGTGCAGCATCTGGTGACCGTCGCCGCGGGCACCGGCTTCGTCGCCGACGAGCTGCTCGCCGAGGTCCGCGGCTGCCATGCGTACGCGGGCCTCGCCGACCACGAGTGGCAGTGGGCGCTTGACTTCGTCGTGCGGGGCGGACAGTCGCTGCTCGCCTATCCCGAGTACCGGCGCGTCGTGGCCGACGAGCAGGGCGTGTTCCGGGTGCCGGACCGTACGGTGGCGCGGCGCCACCGGATGTCGATCGGCACGATCGTCTCCGACGCCACGATGTCGGTGAAGTACCAGACCGGCGGCACGATCGGCACGGTGGAGGAGGGCTTCGTCTCGCGCCTGAAGCGCGGCGACTGCTTCCTGTTCGCCGGCCGGCTGCTCGAGCTGGTGCGCATCCACGAGATGACCGCGTACGTGAAGCGCGCGACCGGTCGCCGTGCCGCGGTGCCGCGCTGGAACGGCGGCAAGATGCCGCTGTCCTCCGAGATGGCCGATGCGGTGCTGGCGCGGCTCGCGCAGGCCTCGCGGGGCCTCTTCGAAGGCCCCGAGATGAAGATGGCCGAGCCGCTGCTGCGGCTGCAGGCCGAGTGGTCGCGGCTGCCCGATCCGGACACGCTGCTCGCCGAGCGGCTCCATTCGCGCGAAGGCCATCACCTGTTCCTGTATCCGTTCGCCGGGCGGCACGTGCACCTGGGTCTGGCGTCGCTGCTCGCGTGGCGGGTGTCGCGGCAGGTGCCGGCGACCTTCTCGGTGGCAGTCAACGACTACGGCCTGGAGCTGCTCGCGCCCGAGCCGGTCGACTGGTCGGGGCTCGCCGACGGCACGCTGCTGGCCGACGGCGCGCTCGCCGAGGACGTGCTGGCGAGCCTGAACTCGGGCGAGCTCGCGCTGCGGCGCTTCCGCGAGATCGCACGGATCTCGGGGCTGGTGTTCCAGGGCTTCCCCGGGGCGCCGAAATCCTCGCGCCAGCTGCAGGCCTCGTCGGGGCTCTTCTACGAGGTGTTCCGCCAGCACGACGCCGACAACCTGCTGCTGACCCAGGCGCAGCGCGAGGTGCTCGAGCAGGAGCTCGACCTCGAGCGGCTGCGCGCGACGCTGGCGCGGCTGCGCGGGCGCAGGCTGGTCGAGGTCGGGCTAGAGCGCCCCGGGCCGTTCGCGTTCCCGCTGCTGATCGAGCGCCTGCGCGAGCAGGTGACGACCGAGAAGCTCTCGGACCGGGTCGCGCGGATGGTGCGCGAGCTCGAGCGCGCGGCGGGGGGCGCCTAAGGGACGTCGGGGCGCCGCGAGGGCGCCTCAGGGACGTCGAGGCGCCACGAGGGCGCCTAAGGGACGTCGAGGCGCCGCGAGGGCGCCTAGGGGTCGTCGGGGCGCCACGGGGCGCGCCCCGCCGGATCGCGCGACCGCGCCGTCCGTCGGTCGCGCCCGTCCGCACCGTTCCTGGCGCCGGCGCGCATCAGCACACTGTCCAGGTTGGGGTGATCCCGCCCTGCGCCGACGCGACCCCGCTCCGCTTGACGACCTCGCTCGATGCTCCGCCCGCCCGCCGGCCCGACCCGGCGCCCACGCCGTCGTCCGCCGGTGGCGGGACGGCGCGCGCCGTGCGCGAGCCGCAGCCGTCCGACGCAGCGCGGCCGTCGAAGCCCGCTGCGCCGACCCACCCGGCACAGCGGTCGGCCCTCGCGCAGCCGTCGCCCCTCGCTCCGAAGCCCCGGGCCCGGCCGGGCCCCCCGACCGGCCCTGCGACAGCCGTCGCCCCGGCCGGCGATCCGCTGCTCGCGCTCGCGCGCGCGCTGGGTGACGCCGAGGACTTCGAGACCGCCGCCGCGGCGCTGTGCACGCGGATCGCCGCCACCGTCGGCGCGGCCCGCGTGGTGCTCGGCTGGCGCACCCGCGGGCACCCGCCGACGCGTGCCGTCGCGCTGTCGGGCGCCGGCGAGCCCGAGTGGGACGGCGAGGCCCGGCGCCTGCTCGTCGCCGCGATGGACGAGGCGATCGATCAGGCGCGCGCGCTGGCCTGTCCGCCCGGCCCCGGTCAGCGAGGCGTGCTGCGCGCCCATGCGCTGCAACTGCGCGCCGGCGGCGCGAAGGCGATCGCCACGGTGCCGCTGGCCCATGGCGGCGCGGCCCACGGCGCGCTGCTCGCCGAGTTCGAGCGCCCGGTCGCGCCGCGCGACCTCGAGCGCCTGGGCGAGGCCGGCGCGCTCGCCGCGCCCTGGCTGCGGCTGCTGCACGAGCGCCGTCCGGGCGCGCTGCGTCGTGCCTGGCGGGCCGCCGGCCTGTCGGGCCGACAGGCTGCTGCGCGACCCTGGCGCGCCCGCCTGCTGTGGGCCGCGGCCGCGGCCGCGGCGATCGGGAGCGCCGTGCCGATCGACCTCACCGTCGGCGCCCCCGCCCGGATCGAGGGCGAGGTGCAGCGCACGGTCGCCGCGCCGATCCGCGGGTACCTGAAGGCCGTGCACGTTCGCCCGGGCGACGCGATCCGAGAGGGCGACCTGCTCGCCGAACTCGGCGACCGGGACCTGGAGCTCGAGCGCGCCAAGCTCAAGAGCGAGGTCGCCCAGCACGAGGGCGGCGTCTCCGCGGCGATGGCCCGCGGCGAGCGGGCGCCGATGTCGATCGCGCAGGCCCGGGTCGAGGAGGCGCGGGCGAGGCTCGGGCTGGTCGAGCACCAGCTCGAACAGATCAAGGTCCGCGCGCCGATCGCCGGCGTCGTGCTGCAGGGCGACCTGTGGCAGCAGCTCGGCACGCCGGTGGATCGCGGCCGCACGCTCTTCGTCGTGGCGCCGGCCTCGCGCCACCGCGTCATCGTCGAGCTCGACGAACGCGACCTGCGACGCATCGCCGAGGGCGGACGCGGCCGGCTCGCGCTGTCGGCGCTGCCCTGGGACGCGCTCCCGCTGGTGATCGAGCGCATCGCGCCCGCCGCGGCGACCCTCGACGGACGCAACGTCTTCGAGCTCGAGGCCCGCGTCGAGGCAGGCGCGACCGATGCGCTGCGCGCCGGGCAGCGCGGCATCGCGCATCTCGACGCCGGCCATGGCCCCCTTGCGCTCGACTGGGCGCGGCGGTCCGGCGACGCGCTGGCGCGCCTCGTCTGGCGCTGGATGCCCTGAGCCATGGAACGGCCGCTCCACAGCGACCGCTGGCACCAGGTCGCCGCGCTGCGCCCGCGCTGGCGGATGCATGCGCGCAGCGATCGCCAGCAGGTGCGCGGCGCGACCTGGCACATCGTCAGCGGCGACGGGCGCTCGGGCACGCTGCGGCTGGACGCGGGCGCCTGGTCGATCGTCGGCCGCTGCGACGGCCACCGCACGATGCAGGCCATCTGGGACGAGGCGCTCGCCGAGGATCCCGCCGCGGCGCCGACGCAGGACGAGGCGATCGAGCTGCTGGCCAGGCTGGTCGACGAGCGCTGTCTCGCCTGCGACGGGCTGCCCGACGTCGCGGTGATCCGCGAGGACGATCGCACGCGCGCCGCGCGCCGGCTCTCGGGGCGGCTCAACCCGCTGGCGCCCCGGATGTCGCTGGGTGATCCGACGCCGCTGCTGCGCCCGCTGGATCCGCTCGCCCGCCGCCTGTTCTCGCCGGCCGGCGCGCTCGCCTGGCTTGCGCTGGTCGCGCTCGCCTCGGGCCTGGCGCTCGCGGATACCGATGCCGTCGTCCGCCATGCCGGTCACTGGGCGCAGTCGCCCCGGCATCTGCTGCTCGCGACCCTGGCGTGGCTGCCGATGAAGGCGGTCCACGAGGCCGCGCA
>JAPLQE010000025.1 GCA_026399835.1 Burkholderiales bacterium
CCTCGGAAGAAATCAGCCGAGTCGGTCATCGAGAACTCCCAGAAATCAGCGGGTCACACCACGATATCTGCGAGATATGTTATCCGAAAACACCCCTAAACTCGTTTCTGATCAATGGGTTATGGAATGATCAGGGACGACGCCTTCAGTTTCTGCGGGGGCATTTGCACGTCGAGCCGGCACAGCGCATCGAATTCGCCCAAACGTCGTTTGCTGATGAGCCCGGCACCGTGTAGTCCGTGCGCGGTCTGATGCATCTCATCGGGGATCTGCATCAGCGCAGACACGAGCCGGTCCCTGTGATCGGCAACTGGCTACGCCGCGTGGTTCAGGGCTACTTCAACTACCACGCAGTCCCGGGGAACAGCCACCGCCTGAGCGTCTTCCGAAAGGAGGTCGGTCGGGCCTGGCTGCACGCCGTCCCTACCGCGACCATCCAAAGCGTTAGTCTTCGGAGCCTTTGATCCGCAGCGCGGCGTGCAGGCTGAAGCCGTCGGATTCGGATGGTATATACTTATGCGATATCCCCCGCTGGGCGTGCAATGACCATCACCACCGTCTTCACCAACAACCGGTCCCAGGCCGTGCGCCTGCCAGCGGATGTGCGCCTGCCCCCTGGGGTCAAGAAGGTACGGGTGCGGGCTCGCGGTGTGGACCGCATCATCTCGCCGGTCGGCCACACCTGGGACGAGTTCTTCCTGAACGGGCCGCAGGCGACAGACGACTTCCTGGTCGAGCGTGCCGCGCAGGAGCAGGGCGAGCGCGAGCCCTTCTGAAGCCGGGCCCGAGATGTTGAAGTATCTGCTCGACACCAACATCGCGATCTACGTCATCAAGCGGCGGCCGGTCGAGGTGATGGGCATCTTCAACGACAACGCCGGCCGCATGGCGATCTCGGCGATCACCCTGAGCGAGCTCTGTCACGGCGCCGAGAAGAGCGCCCGGGTATCGCAGAACCTCGCGGTGATCGAAGAGTTCTCGAGCCTGCTCGAGGTGCTGCCCTATCCCGCCAAGGCCTCGCCGCACTACGGCGCGATCCGCGCCCACCTCGAGAAGGCTGGTCGCCCGATCGGCGTCAACGATCTGCACATCGCCGCCCACGCGCGCAGCGAAGGGCTCGTGCTCGTCACCAACAACCTCGCCGAGTTCGAACGGGTGCCGGGGTTGCTGACGGAGAACTGGGTCGGCGGTCTGGGCTGAATGGCCCGCTTTGGGCCGGCCGCCTGATTACGAATGGCTGTGGTCATCTGCTACCTCCACGACCTGGAGCACATTCAATTGGGACTGCGGCCTACTTGCCCTGCGTGGCCTTCAGGAAGCCGCGCAGGGCCGCCAGCCCCAGCTCGGCGCGCTCTTCATGCGGCACGTGCCCCACACCGGGCAGCGCGGACAGGCGGGCGTTCGGGAGGGCGCCGAGGTAGTCGTCGGCATTGGCGAACGGGATCATCGCGTCCTGTTTGCCCCAGATGAGCAGCGTCGGCACCTGGATGCCGCGCAACTGCGGGACGGGGTCGGTGAGGACGGTCTGACGCATGCGCGCGAGCATGGCCTCGCGCGCACCCGGCGCCAGCATCATCTCGTGGTAGCGCGTGGCCAGCGCCGGGGTCATCACGCTCGCATCGGCGTAGGCCGGCTCCAGGCTCATCGTCAGCAGCGGCCTCGGCAGCATGTAGCGCATCAGGGCGAGCGAGGCCGGCACATCGGCGGCGCGGCCGTACTCGAACCCGGGGCTTGCGAAACCGTCCGGGGCGACGAGCACCAGGCGCTCGACGCGCTCCGGGTGGCGGGCCGCGAAGGTCCACGCCAGCCGGCCGCCGATCGAGTGCCCGGCGATGCTGGCCTTCGCCAGCCCCAGGCTGTCCATCACTGCCACGATCAGCTGCAGGCTGCGTTCATCGGTGTAGTCGCCCACCGGGTCCGGATCGCTCAGGCCGCAGCCGGGCAGGTCGAATCGCACGACGCGGTATGTCGACTCGAGTGCCGTGGCCCAGGCCTCCCAGGTGTGCAGGCTCGAGCCGAACCCGTGGATGAACAGGATCGCCGGTGCGTCGCGCGGCCCGGTGTCCCGCAGGTGGAGCCGCCACGGGCCGACCTGCCTGAGCTCGCCCGGCGCGCGCAGGTAGACGGCTTCAAGCGCAGCGCGATCGCGATCGGGTGTCCACAGCCAGACCGCCAGGGCCAGCAGGGCGAGCAGGGAGATGCCGCCTGCCAGTGCGAGGATCTTCAAGGGTCTGCCCGATCGGAGGTTCAGGCGCGCACGCCGTGCGCCCGGCCCTCGGGCCGGACCGACGAGCCCCTGGGTGCAGGCCGAGTGGCGCTCTGCGTATGCGGGGTCGTCGGACGCAGCGGATGACGCGTCGAAATGGAACGCCAGTGCGTTAGTCTCTCACGGCGTCGGCGGCAGCCCGGGCCGACGCCCGCCTCCACCTGTGTCTCCACTGCCCGGGACCGTGCATGACCCACGCCGACGCCATCGTGTTCGACGCACCGCAGTCCCTGTCGGTGCGTGAACTGGAACTCAAGCCCTTCGAAGCCTCGGACCTGGAGGTCGAGGTCAGCTTCAGCGGCATCAGCACCGGCACCGAACGGCTGCTGTGGGACGGTACGATGCCGCCGTTCCCGGGCCTGGGCTATCCGCTGGTCCCGGGTTACGAGACCGTCGGCACGGTGCTGCGGGCCGGCGAGACCGCCTCGGTGCCGGTGGGCAGCCATGTCTTCATCCCCGGGTCCTATGCCTTCGTCGGCGTGCGCAACCTCTTCGGCGGTGCCGGCTCGCGGCTGATCGTTCCGCACGATCGCGTGGTGCAGGTGGCCCCGGCACTCGGGCCCCGATCGGTCCTGCTGGCGCTGGCCGCCACCTGCTACCACACCGTGGCGATCGGTGGGCTGCGCGAGCCGCTCGTCGCCCCCGACCTGATCGTCGGCCATGGCGTGATGGGGCGGCTCCTGGCCCGGATCACGCTGGCCCTGGGCCTGCCCGCGCCCACGGTCTGGGAGACCCAGCCGGCGCGGCGCACGGGCGGCGTGGGATACCCGGTCGTCGCGCCCGCGGACGATGCGCGCAAGGACTATCGCGCGATCTACGACGTGAGCGGCGATGCCGCCCTGCTCGACACCCTCATCGGGCGCCTGGCCCCGGGCGGCGAGGTGGTGCTGGCCGGGTTCTACAAGCAGAGCCTGAGCTTCGCGTTCGCGCCGGCCTTCATGCGCGAGGCGCAGATCCGGGTCGCGGCCCAGTGGAAGAAGCACGACCTGCTGGCGGTGACCGCGCTGGTGGAGTCGGGGGTCCTGTCGCTGGAGGGCCTCATCACGCACACGATGGACCCGGCCCGTGCCCGCGAGGCCTACGAGGCCGCGTTCGGCGATCCTCATTGTCTGAAGATGATGATCGACTGGAAGGCGTGAAGGTGGAGACCCTGCCCGGCGTGGTGCTCGGCCACCGCCACATCCCGGTCGCCGCGGTGGGCTGCTACGTGCCCGGCGGCAAGTACCCGATGATCGCGTCGGCGCACATGAGCGTGCTGACCGCCAAGGTCGCGGGCGTCGGGCGCATCGTCGCGACCGCACCGCCCTTCCAGGGCGAGCCGCACCCCGCCATCGTCGCGGCGATGCACTTCGCCGGCGCCGACGAGATCCTCGCGCTCGGCGGCGTGCAGGCGGTGGCGGCGATGGCGATCGGCACCGCGTCCGTCGCGCCGGTGGACATGCTGGTGGGGCCGGGCAACATGTTCGTCGCCGAGGCCAAGCGCCAGCTGTTCGGGCGGGTGGGCATCGATCTCTTCGCCGGACCCACCGAGACCCTGGTCATCGCCGACGACTCGGCCGACGCCGAGATGTGCGCGATCGACCTGCTCGGGCAGGCCGAGCACGGCCCGACCTCGCCCGCGATCCTGCTGACCGACAGCGCGGCGCTGGCGCGCGCGACGCTGCTGGAGGTCGAGCGCCAGCTCGCGATCCTGCCTACCGCGCCGATCGCGCGCGTGTCGTGGGCCGAGCACGGCGAGGTCATCGTCTGCGACACCCGTGAGGAGCTGCTTGCCAAGGCCGACGAGCTCGCCTTCGAGCACGTGCAGGTGCTGACCCGCGACCCCGACTGGTTCCTCGCCCACATGACGAACTACGGCGCGCTGTTCCTCGGGCCGCGCACCAACGTCAGCTTCGGCGACAAGGTGATCGGCACCAACCACACGCTGCCCACCAAGCGCAACGCGCGCTACACGGGCGGGCTGTGGGTGGGCAAGTTCCTGAAGACCTGCACCTTCCAGCGCGTGACGAGCGACGCGGCGTCGGCCTCGATCGGCGAGTACTGCTCGCGGCTGTGCCACATGGAGAACTTCGCCGGGCACGGCGAGCAGGCCAACCTGCGGGTGCGGCGCTATGGCGGGCGGCCCGAGCTGCCGTGGTACGAGCCAGCGGCACCGACGTCGGACTGACCGCTCAGACGCCGGCGGGCCGCCTCACTCCAGCCCGAACCCCAGCCGCTTGAGCGAGTCCCGCAGCGTGTGGCGGCCGGTGAGGCTGTCCGGGCCGCGCACGCGCGAGGCCGACTGCGCGGACCACGCGACCTCGGTCATCCGCTGCGACGCCTGGAAGGCGCGCATCGCCGGCTCGTAGCGCTCGACCTCGGCCGCCTCGGCGCGGGCGTCGTAGCGCTCGAGGTGCAGCACCGCCGGCTGCGGCAGGCGCGGCTTGACCTCGGCGGGGCGGGCCGGGTCGGGCCAGCCGATGCACAGGCCGAACACCGCGAACGCGTCGGGCGGCAGGCCGAGCACCTCGGCCACCTGCTCGGGGTGGTTGCGCATCGCGCCGATGTAGCAGGTGCCCAGCCCCAGCGACTCGGCCGCCACCAGCGCGTTCTGCGCGGCGAGCGCGGCGTCCACCGAGGCCACGAGGAACATCTCGAGGAAGCGGTTGGCATCGGCGCGGCCGCCCGCGCGCTCGCTGACCCGGTCCAGGCGCGACAGGTCGGCGATGAAGACGAGCAGCAACGGGCAGTCGCGCACCTGCGCCTGGCCGGCCGCGAGTTGGGCCAGCGTGGCACGGCGCTCGGGGTCGGTCACCGCGACCACGCTCCAGGCCTGCAGGTTCGACGAGGTAGGCGCCGACTGCGCGGCGGCCACGAGGGTCTGCAGCGTGCCCTCCGGCAGCGGCCGCGTGTCGAATGCGCGGACCGTGCGGTGGCGCATCAGCACGTCGATCGTTGCGCCACCGGGCAGTGCGCCCTCCGGGCGGGCATCGCCGTAGCGGGCGCGCAGCAGGGTGTCGGAGAGGGGGGCGGGCGGGGTCGGGGCGGGGGTCGGTGCGTTCATGGGGCGGGGCAGGGGGTTGAGGTCAGGAGCGGCAGAAGTATAGGCAGCGGCAGGCAATCCCCGATTCGCGTGACCGCTGAGCGAGCCAGTGCGACGGCTCACGCAGACCGTCGTCGCCCCCTCTCCATCACAACAAAAACGATCGGCTGCGCACGGCACACCGTCTCTCGGCGTCGCTGTCCTTCAGGCCGTTGCGCACCGACTGGGCCGGCCCGTCGGGCGCCTGCGCGAGACGGGCACCCCGGGCGAAGCCCGGGGTGCGGCCCTCGGAGGAAGCAACGGCCTGACCTTGCCCCTGAAAACCGGATCCCTTGCTGAGGAGTTCAAAATGGACGGCAAGGAGAACGGAAGTGACAGGAACGACAAGGGCGCGGTACACGCTGGAGTTCAAGCTGGAGGCGGTTCGGCTGGCCAAGACGGGCCA
>JAPLQE010000088.1 GCA_026399835.1 Burkholderiales bacterium
CACCAGCGCCGTCGGATCGCACGCGCGCCGATGTTCGTAGTAGTCCATCCCCGAGAAGAACTGCCAGATCGGCGTCTCGCCCCAGCGCTCGACCACGGCCTCGTCGCTCTCGTTGAAGGCGTGCTTCAGGTACAGCAGCGAGATCATCAGCCGCATCGGCAGCCGCGGACGCCCGGCCTTCGACACCCCCACACCCATCACCTGCACGCTCGGCCCGAACAGATCCACGCCCTCCAGGATCGCCTGCTCGACGGCCGGGTGGAGATCGACGATGCCTACCTGGGCGGGGAGCGCTCGGGCGGCAAGGCCGAGCGCTCTATCGCGCCGTCGGCCACCGTCATATCCGATGGGCTGCGGTGTTTCGGCGCGGTGCAAACCGTCGGCGCAACCCACGAGCGTGTGGTCACCGGCCGGGGCGGAGGCAAGCTTCCAAGGGCGTTACCTCAGAGAGCCACCGGGGGCCGGCTTCGAGCAGGTGATGTCACTAGGGGAGCCGCGTCCAGAGTGGCTTCACATCCGGCGGGTTAAGCAACTCATTTCTTACGCGATCGAGCAGGAGTTCTATTTCATCAGGACTCAAATTAAGAAAGTGCTGAGCCAAACGGTCGAGCGTCACATTGTCGGCTGACGGTCGCAGGCCAAGGGTGACGGCACGCTGCACGATCCCTGCTTTCAAGCCGTCGCTCCATTGACCACTCCCTAGTTCTGTTGTTGGAATATGTTGGAAGAACCATACTTCAAGCATGTCTTGCAGGACCTGCCATTCATTTAATCCAGTGTAGTTTGCAAAAATACGCTCGGCAGTACGGAGGATAGCGGCCGGATCGGCCTCGGTTTCGTTGATGTCGGTTATTGTGTCAATGCGCTTGGCCTGGCGTATCAACTCAGCTTGCGACCGACGGATGACGTTCAACTTTGCATCTCTTGCGAGACTGCTCCATTGCTGATCCAGCGATATAAGGGTATGGGATGCCGCTCCGGAAGGGTTATTAGTCGAAACAGCTTCACCCAGAAACCGCTCGAGCAGCTGGAAGGTTCGGGCATGCATCTCGAAATTACCCGGCCCGGGTTGCTCGGAAGATCGTTCCGAGTAGAAAAATATGTGGTCAACCAGTGCAGCTGCAGCAATGTGCACTGCCGTGCAGGGTTCGGTGCCTAGACGAAGTATTCTATTAATGGTGATAGTTCGATTAGCTCTGGCAAGATTCCACTCTGGCCACACTGCTTCCTTTTCCCGAACCAAAGATAGTGTACTCTCCCAGCTGGGGGCAAATTTTGAATTACCGGGCAGCGACGGTACCTGCAGCGGACCCGGTGTCGGCCCGCCTGCACTCGCCTGCACGCCATTCATCCCACCCAACTCCTTTGCGAAACGTGCGCGAGTGGCGGTCTTCAAGTCTTGCAGTGACACGCCGTGTTGATTTGCCAAGTCGCTTAAATGCTCTTCCCATCCACCCAGATTCATGCCGGCTTTTAACTTCCGATAAGCCTGTTCCGCGAGATTCCTGAGAAGTGCTGCTCGCTCTCTAGCAGCTTTTTTGTTTATGGCATCTGCTTCTGTGCCCACAGCAGCGCCTGTGGTGCGTACGATCCGCGAGCTGGGCACCGGCAGTCGGGCGGGTGGGGTCCGCGGTGCGCCCGACCCCATCCCCCGCCCTAAGCCACCCCATCCGCCGCCCGAACCCCCCACCACAGCGCCTCCTCGAACACCGAGTAGCCCGACAGGTCCGAGTGTGCGAATCGCAGCGCGCCATCGGTCGCGCGCAGGGCTAAGAGACGGGCGTCGGTGAGGAAGCCGGGGGCGGGCGCGGCCATGCCGTGTCCGCGTACCGTGACGTGGACCCGCGCGACGTGGCGCCATACCCGCGGACCGTAGGCCTGCTCGAGGTCCGTGCCGATGAGGTCGAGCCAGGCGCGAGCATCGGGCGGTCCGGTCGCATCGATCAGCCGCGAGAGCTCGGCGAGCGCATCGCGGTCGGCCGGTGCGAAGGCCCGGTAGGCGCTCAGCACTGTGGGTGCGCCAGTCTCGAAGCCGATGCGCTGGTGGCCGGCGTGAACGAAACCGAGCGAGGCGCTTCCGTGCACGACGTTGTCCCAGGCGAGCTCGTCTTCGCCGCCGGTGACGCGCTCGACGGGCGGCCGGCGGCAGACGACGTTGGCGACGGTCCACGGCGCGCGCCGTGCCGGGCCTGCGTCGCGGGCGAGCTCGGGCACGAGCCGCGCGGCGATCGCCAGCGGCGCGGCGAGTACCACCCGCCTGGCCGTCAGCACGATGGGTTCGCCCGCTCCCGAGGGCTCGCCGTCAGCGCCCCGTGCAGGGTACCAGCCGAATAGGCGCATCCGGGGCCCCGCCTGCTCGATCCGCTCGATCGTGACTGGCAGGATCGTGTCCGCGGCCGCAGCGTCCGCAGCGAGGTGGCGAGCCAGCGGCGCGAGTCCGTCCGGCCAGGTGAAGACCGCGCCCGGTTCGGCATTGCGGGCGCGGCCGACCCGCGCGGCGAAGTAGTGCACCAGGGCCCAGGCCGACACCTCGTCGGGCGTCGCGCCGAATTCGTCGCGCGTGCAGTACTCGAGCCACGCGCGCAGCGGCGCGGCGGTGAAGCCCTGCTCGCGCAGCCAGCGGGCCGCATCGAGCTGGTCGAGCGCGAGCGACGGGGCATCGCGCGAGCGTTCGCTGACTGGCACGACGAAGGTGCGACGTCCGTCTGTACCGCGCTCGCCCGACAGGCGCTCCACGAGCGCGAGGAACCGTGCGGTCTGCTCGCCGGCTCCGTCCTCGCCGGGGCCGGCCGGCGGGATCGAGCCGGCCTCCCAGCGGCCGGCCACCAGGAGCCGGTGCGACGGCGCGTGTACGAGCGCGCGCTCGTCGTAGTCGGGTGCCACGGCGCCCGGCGGGCCGCGCAGGATGCCCATCTCGGCGAGCAGCTCGCGCACATGGGTCGATTCGAGCGAGGGCAGCGGCAGGTAGTGGCTGCCGGTCGGGCAGTCCAGGCCGGCGAAGGTCCGGGCTGCGGCGTGGCCGAACGGCTCTGGACCGGTCAGGACGAGGTGGTCGCGATGCCCGGCGCGGTTTAGCCGCCACGCGCAGCCCAACCCGGCGACGCCGCCGCCGACGATCGCGACGTCGACCGAGCGGACCTGCGCGGCGCGCCAGTCGGAGTAGGTGGGTCCGTCGCGTCGCCAACGCTCGCGCAGTGCGTGGCCGATGCCGCGGCCGGGCAGCTCGATGGCGACCGGCGGCAGCGCCCAGAACGGCCTGCGACCGCAGCCGGCGAGCGCCGCTGCGGCCAGCCCGCCGCCCGCGGCGGCGCCCGCCCGGAGCAGCGCGCGGCGCTCAGCGCGCCACGCGTGACCCGTCATCATGCGTGCACCTGCACATCCGGTTCGCCCTCGCCGCGCGTGTGATGCTCAAGTGGTTCAGGCTAACCTGCAGGTCGGCAGACAGCGCGTCTCCATCTTTGCGGACGGTCTCGCGTTCATTGCGCGCCGGGGAAGTTCGGACCTGGCGTACTTGGTGAAGCGTGCCTGGTTCAAGGAGCGATGCGCCTTGCTTCTGCGAAGACTTCTTCGGCGGCAAAGGTTTCAACCTCTCCGCGCTTGTGTGCCTGGACTCGGCGAACGATCTCGGCATCCCAGGCTGCTTCGATGTCGGATAGCGGCGGCTCGTGCAGCGACTCTAGGAGGAGTTCCACGAGGCGAGACCGATCGTCGGGAGCGAGCGATCGGCCGCGGTCTGCAAGCTCAGCAACGATGTCAGCCATGATGCACCTCCGTGTCGGGGCAGATGATACCGGGGAGTCGCGGGAGGGGTGTTCTGTGACGCCTAACCGACTGGGTGGCCCTGCTCGGCGAGCGCCGCTGCGGCCAGCCCGCCGACCCGCAGCAGCGCGCGGCGCTCAGCGCGCCACGCGTGACCAGTCTTCATGGAAGTACTGCACCAGCCTCTGCGTGTTCAGCCAGTTCGGCTCGACCTCGCGCGGACCCATGTCGGGCGGGAACGAGAACATCAGCGCGGTGGTGTCCGCATCGAGGAAGCGGGTCGGCACGCGGTAGCGGGTCGGCGGACGGAAGCCGCGCGTGGGCGATGCCGCGACGAACCCCCACTCGCCAAAGGACGGCACGTGCGCGTGGTAGGGCGTCGTCGCGTAGCCCGCCTCCTTCAGGGTCGCGACCACCGACCAGTACGCCTGCGGCGCGAACCAGGGCGAGGCGGCCTGGATCGCGACCTGCGAGTGCGGCGTCAGCACGCGCCGGAGCATCGCGTAGAACGGCACCGAGTAGAGCTTGCCGAGGCTGTGGTTGGTCGGGTCGGGCAGGTCGACGATGACGACGTCGTAGGGCACCTCGTCGGTGGCCTCGAGCCAGCCGAAGGCGTCGCGGTTGTGCACCCGTACGCGCGGATCGCTCAACGAGCCGCGATTGAGCGCGACCAGATCGGGCGCGTTCGCGAAGAGCTCGGTCATCGCGGCGTCGAGGTCGACCAGCGTGACCTGCGCGACCGACGGATAGCGCAGCACCTCGCGCGCCACCAGCCCGTCGCCGCCGCCCAGGATCAGCACGCGGCGCGGCTCGGGGTGGTTCTCCATCGCCGGCAGCACCAGTGCCTCGTGGTAGCGGTGCTCGTCGCGCGAGGAGAACTGCAGGTTGCCGTTCAGGTACAGGCGCAGCTCGTCCTTCCAGCGGGTGACCACCATCCGCTGGTAGACCGAGCTGCGCGCGTGCACGATCTCGTCGCCGAACAGCCCGCGCTCGGCCCAGCCCATCAGCCGCTCGGAGCCCGACATGCCGAGCGCCAGCACCGCCATCACGCCCATGCCCTTGAGCGCGAGCGTGCGGTGCTGAGGCAGCTCGTGGCGGAAGCGGTGGGTGACCCAGAGCGCGACCGCCGCGTTGAGCATGCCGAAGAGCAGCGCGGTGCGCGCCAGCCCGAGCCGGGGCGCGAGCACCAGCGGGAACAGCACCGACACCGCGAGCGCGCCGAGGTAGTCGAAGGTGAGTACGCGGGAGACGATGTCGGCGAAGGCGGTGCGGCGCTGGTCGAGCACCCGCATCACCAGCGGGATCTCCATGCCGACCAGGGTGCCGATGATGAGCACGAGTGCGTACAGCGACACGCGGAACGGACTGCCCGCCCAGGCGAACACGACGAAGAGCACGGCCGCCGAGATGCCGCCCACCAGCGCGACCAGCAGCTCGATCTCGACGAAGCGGCCCAGCACGTCCTCGTCGCGCACGTAGCGCGACAGGTGCGCGCCGATGCCCATCGCGAACAGGTAGGCGCCGATGATGGTGGAGAACTGCAGCACCGAGTCGCCCAGCAGGTAGCTGGCCAGCGCGCCCGCGACCAGCTCGTAGGCCAGTCCGCAGGAGGCGACGACGAAGACGGAGAGGATCAGGAGCCGGTCGGGGGTCATGGCGGTGGGGTGATCCGATCCATTATGATCGGTGCGCACCGCGCCGGCATCCGGCCGCTTGCCTCGCGACCCACGGAGCCCTCGACATGGACGAAGCCCTGCTGTCCCAGCTGGTGATCGGCTACATCGCCTATCTGCTGACCGGGCTGGCGCTGCTGGCGCTGTTCTTCGTGGTCTACACCCGGCTCACGCCCCACGAGGAGCGCCGGCAGGTCCGCGAGGGCAACGTCGCGGTCGCGATCTTCTTCTCCGGCGCGATGCTCGGGTTCACCGCGACGATCGCCTCCGGCATCCTCACCCATGTGAACTACGGCAGCTTCGTCGGCTGGAGCGTCAGCGCCCTCGTCGTGCAGCTGCTCGTCTATGCGGTGCTGGACCGGACGTTCACGAACCTGCGGGCCGCGCTCGAGGGCGGCAACGTCGCGGTCGGCACGATCGGCGGCGCGGCTGCACTGTGCGCCGGCCTGATCAACGCGGCCTGCGTGTTCTGAGCCGCGGTCCCCTCCCGGTCCCGTCGTCCCACCTTCCTCCACGACCCCTCTGAGGAGCCCGGCATGAGTCTCGGCGATTTCATCAAGAAGCAGTTCATCGACATCCTGCAGTGGACCGACCAGTCCGACGGGGTGCTGATGTGGCGCTATCCGATGACGGACCAGGAGATCCAGTATGGTGGCTCGCTGACGGTGCGCGAGGCGCAGTCCGCGGTCTTCGTCAACGAGGGCACGGTGGCCGATGTCTTCGGACCCGGCAAGCACACGCTGACCACCCAGACGCTGCCGGTGCTGACCTACCTGAAGAACTGGGACAAGCTGTTCGAGTCGCCGTTCAAGTCGGATGTCTACTTCTTCTCGACGCGCCAGCAGATCGGCCGCCGCTGGGGCACGCCGCAGGCGATCTCGGTGCGCGACAAGGACTTCGGCATGGTGCGGATGCGCGCCTTCGGCCTGTACGCGTTCCGGGTCGCCGACCCGCGCAAGTTCTACACCGAGATCGCGGGCAACCGCGCGCAGGTCACCGTCGACGAGCTCGACGAGCAGCTCGACGGCACCGTGCTCGCCAGCCTCGCGGCCGCGATCGGCAAGTCCGGGGTGCCGTTTCTCGACATGGCCGCCAACCAGACGCTGCTCGCGCAGGCGATCGCGGCCGAGATCGGGCCGGCGTTCGATGCGATGGGTCTGGCGCTCGACAGCTTCATGATCCAGTCGGTCAGCCTGCCCGAGCCGCTTCAGGAGGCGCTCGACAAGCGCATCGCGATGGGCATGGCGGGCAACCTCGATGCCTACGCGAAGTTCCAGACCGCGAACGCGATCCCCATCGCTGCGGGCAACGAGGGCGGGCTCGGCGGGCTCGGCGCGCAGCTCGGGGCGGGGGCCGCGATCGGTGCGGCCATGGGGCAGGCGCTCGGCGCGGGGCAGGCCGCCATGGGGGCGGCGGCCGGCGCCGCGGCCGGGGCCGGGGCCGGGGCCGCCGCCGCGCCCGCCGCCTCCGATTCCCCCGAGGACCGTCTCGGCAAGCTCAAGGGTCTGCTCGATCGCGGACTGATCACCCAGGCCGACTTCGACTCGACCAAGGCCGAGATCCTGAGGAAGCTCGCCGGCTGATCCGGCGCACGCGCCGATGTTCACCGCCGAGTGCCCGTCCTGCGGCGCGAAGGTCTCGCTGCGCGCGAGCGCCTCGACCACGGCCGTCTGCGCCTTCTGCAAGAGCACGCTGGTGCGCCGCGCCGAGGCCCTCGAGCGGATCGGCGTGCAGGGCGAGCTGCTCGAGGACTACTCGCGCGTGCAGATCGGTACCGGCGGGCGCTTCGAGGGCCGCGGCTTCTCGGTGGTCGGACGCATCCAGCTCCGCGACGACGCCGGCGCCTGGAACGAGTGGCACGTGCTGTTCGACGACGGCGCCACCGGCTGGCTGAGCGAGGCGAGCGGACAGTACGCGGTGACCTTCGACCGCGGCAAGGCTCCGGCCGCAGGCACCTTCGAGGCGCTGGTGCCGGGCAGCCCGGTCATGATCAAGGGCGAGCGCTGGTCGGTCAGCGATCGGCGCAGCGCGCGCTGCACCGCGGCCGAGGGCGAGCTGCCGTTCCCGGTCGACAGCCGCTGGGAGGCCCGGGTCGCCGACCTGCGCGCAGGCGAGCGGCTGGTGACGCTCGACTGGTCCGACGGGGATCCGCCCACGCTGTACGTCGGCCAGGCGGTGACGCTCGATGCCCTCAAGCCCACGCTGCTGCGCCCCGTGGCGGCGGTCGAGGAGACCGCGGGCGCGCTCGAAGGTGGCCTGCAGAACCTCGCCTGCCCGTCCTGCGGCGCAGCGGTGCGCTTCGTGCCGAAGCTGGCCGCGAACGTCACCTGCCGCCAGTGCAAGAGCGAACTCTCCGGCCGCGCCGAGGGCCTGGTCGTCGAGGTCGAGCGCGCCGACCGCGCCGAGCGGCCGACCTGGCTCGCGCTCGGCGATGCCTGCGAGCGCGACGGCGATCGGTGGACGGTCATCGGCATCCTCGCCCGGCGCGCGGCCGAGGATCCGCAGGAGTGGACCGAGTACCTGCTGTACTCGCCCAAGGGCGGCTTCCGGTGGATCGTCCACGCATCGGGCCGCTTCCAGTGGGTGGAGGTGCTCAACGAGGCGCCGACGGTGGTGGGCGAGCGCGCCACGCTGCGCGGCGAGGCGTATGCCCGCTCGGACGCCTACGACTCGATCACCACCTGGGTGGCGGGCAGCTTCAACTGGCGCCCGAAGGTGGACGATCGCGCCCACGTGGTCGAGTTCGTCCGCGGCGCCGCCGGGGCCGGCCGGCGCACGCTGACCGAGGAGCGCACCGACACCGAGGCGAGCTGGTCGCTCGCGACCGAGGCCGACGCCGGCGCGCTCTCGAAGGCGTTCGGCAAGGCCGACGCGCCGAAGCCGCCGCTGTCGAGCTTCGTGCCCGACGGCGGCAAGCGCGGCGTGCGCGACCTCGCGGTGATCTTCTCGATCGTGCTGGCGGTGCTGTCGCTGCCGGCCTGGCTGTTCGGCGACGACGACGACTTCTTCGGATCGGCGATCATCGCGGCGATCGCGCTGTGGGCGCCGCTGCGCGTGCTGCGCGGCGAGGACGACTGATCCGATGTGGCGCGTCCTCTACGTGATCTACGCCTGCATCGTGATCGGCACGTACACGGTGGTCATCTATTCGGACGGCGACACGACGCGGGTCGGCGGCACGGGCTACCGCAGCGGCGGCGGCAGCTGGGGGGGCGGTGGCGGTGGCGGCAGCGGGCACAAGTAGCGGTCCGCACGCGACCCACGTGCTGGTCGACCTCTGGGGCATCGAGGCCGCGGTGCTGCGCGACGTCGTGCGCATCGAGGCGCTGATGCACGAGGCCGCCGCCGCGGCGCAGGCCCGCGTGCTCGCCGCCCATTTCCACCGGTTCGGCGGCGAGGGCGGCGTGACAGGCGTGCTGCTGCTGGCCGAGTCGCACCTGTCGATCCACACCTGGCCCGAGGTCGGGCTCGCCGCGGTCGATGCGTTCATGTGCGGCGAGGCCCGCGCCGAGGTCGCGGTCGAGTGGCTGCGCGCCGCGCTCGGTGGCGAGCCGCGCTCGCACACCGCGGTGCGCCGCGGCGCTCAGTAGGCATCCTCCCAGGGGCGCGACAGCCGCATCGCGCACTGGATCAGCCCGACCATCGTGTAGGTCTGCGGATAGTTGCCCCAGAGCTCGCCGGTGGCGGGATCGACGTCCTCCGACAGCAGGCCGAGCGGACTGCGGATCGCCAGCAGCTTCTCGAAGATCGCGCGGGCCCGGTCGGTCTCGCCCAGCGCGGCGAGCGCCAGCACCCACCACTGTGTGCACACGAGGAAGGCGGTCTCCGGATAGCCGAAGTCGTCCTCCTCGTCGTAGCGAAGCAGGAAGTCGCCGCGCCGCAGCCGCTGCTCGATGGCGCGTACCGTCGAGGCGAAGCGCGGGTCCGTGGCCGGCAGGAACTGCAGCTCGGCGAGCAGCAGCAGACTCGCGTCGAGGCGCTCCCCGCCGAAGGTCGAGGCGAAGGCCTGCAGCTGCGGGTTCCACGCGCGCTCGCAGATCGTCGCGTGGATGCGCGTCGCATGCCCGCTCCAGTACGTGCGGCGCTCGGCGAGGCCGAGCTGGGTCGCGATCCGCGCGAGCCGGTCGCAGGCCGCCCAGCACATCAGGCTCGAGAAGGTGTGGATGCGCTTGCTGCCGCGCAGCTCCCAGAGGCCCGCATCCGGATCCTGGTAGTGCGCGACCGCGCGTTCGCCGAGCTTCTCGAGCTCGGCGAAGATCCGCGCGTCGGCGGTGTGCTCGAGTCGCTGGTCGAAGAACGCGTGGGCGCCGGCGAGGACCGCCTCGCCGTAGACGTCGTGCTGGACCTGGAAGTAGGCCGCGTTGCCGATGCGCACCGGACCCATGCCGCGGTAGCCGGGCAGCGCGCTGGCGACCGACTCGTCGAGGGCGGCCTCGCCGCTGATGCCGTAGACCGGCTGCAGCGCGCCGCTGCCGGCGTCGGCGACCACGTTGAGGATGTAGTTCAGGTAGCGCTGCATGGTGCCGGTCGCGCCGAGCCGGTTCAGCACGTTGACGACGAAGTAGGCGTCGCGCAGCCAGCAGTAGCGGTAGTCCCAGTTGCGCCCGCTCGCCGGCGCCTCGGGGATCGAGGTCGTCACGGCCGCGACGATCGCCCCCGAGTCGTCGAAGGCGTTGAGCTTGAGCGTGATCGCCGCGCGGATCACCACCTCCTGCCATTCGAAGGGCACCGCGAGGTTGCGCACCCAGCGCAGCCAGTAGCCGCGCGTCTCCTCGAGGAAGGTGCGGCCGACCTCGGCGGGTGCACCACCCAGCGTCTCGTCGTTGCCGAACAGCAGCGTCACCGAACGGTGCACGAAGAAGGCGCGCTCCTCGACGACCTGGGTGATCGGCACGTCGGTCGTCAGCCGGATCGCGCCGTCGCGCTGCAGGAACCGGATGTGGTGGGTGCCGACGATGCGCTCGGCGAGCCGCTCGCCATAGCCGGCGCCCAGGCGCGCACGCACGATCACCCGCGGGCGCCCGGAGACGCGGCGCACGATGCGAACCAGCATCGACGGGTTGAACATCCGCCCGAACTGGTAGAAGCGCGGCGCGAAGTCGAGCACCTCGACCGTGCTGCCGTCCGCATCGACGAGGGTCGTGCACAGGATGGGGGTGTTGGTCAGGTAGTGCTGCTCGGTCGAGACCTGGCGCTCCAGGCGCACGTCGAAGTAGCCGTGCTCGGGCCGGGCGTGGCCGGACAGCAGCGCGCTGCAGACCGGATCGCCGTCGAGCCTCGGATGACACCACCAGACGACGCCACCCTGGGCGTCGACCAGCGCGCCGGTGCGAGAGTTGCCGATCAGGCCGAGTTCGAGCGAGGAGCCGTGGCGCGGCGGAGTCGGGTCGGTCTGTGTCATCGGCGCCTGTGGGTCGTGTGGAACGGTGGGGAGACGGCCGCGCGCTCGCGCGCCTCAGCCGCAGTAGGCCACGGCGGCGCCGCGCAGCGCGGCGAACGGCGAAGCGAGGACGCCGACGGGCAGGGTCTCCAGCCATCCCGAGAAGCGGCCCTTCGCCTCGAAGCGCGTGCGCAGCCCGTCGAGCGGCAGCACCGCCGCGATCCGCGGCACGATGCCCCCGCCGATCACGACGCCGCCGGTCGCGTCGAACAGCAGCGCGAGGTCACCGGCGAACGCGCCGAGCAGCTCGACGAAGCACCGCGCCGCGCGCAGCGCGGGCTCGTCGCCGCGCGTGCAGCCCTCGAGCGCCGCGGCGGCGCCGCCTGCGGGGGCCGCCACGCCGGCCTGCAGGCAGGCGGCCTCGTGCAGCAGCGCCAGCCCGGGTCCCGACAGCAGCCGCTCCCAGGAGGCACGCCCGAAGCGGGCCGCGGCGAGCGCGACCGCGGCCTGCTCGAGCGCGGTCTCGGGCGCCGCGCTCGCATGGCCGCCCTCGGTGGCGAGCGGCTGCCAGCCCTGCGCGGTACGCAGCAGTGCGGCCACGCCGAGCCCGCTGCCCGGACCGAGCACCACGCGGTGCCCGGCCGGGTCGGGGAGCGGCGCGCCGCGTCCGGCGCGGGCCGCGCCGCCGCCGGGCACCGGCAGCAGCTCGTCGGCGGCCAGCGAGGGCAACGACCAGGCGAGGGCGCCGAAGTCGTTGAGCACCATGACACGGCGCTCGCGCAGGCCGAGTTCGGCGGCGAGCGTGGCCGGGTCCGCCGACCAGTCGGCATTGGTCATCGCGATGCGGCCCCCCTGCACGCGGCCGGCCGCGGCGATGGCGGCCCCGTCGATGCGCAGGCCCCCGCCGTGCTCGGATAGGTGCACGCGGCAGGCGGTGGCGAGGTCGGCGAAGGCCGTGCGTTCGGCGCGACGCGGGGTGTCGAGCAGGCGGCCGTTGCGTGCGAGCGCGAAGCGGGCGTAGGTGCCGCCGACGTCGCCGACCAGGATCACGTGGTCGGCCCGGTCCTCGCGCGGCAGGGCCTCAGGCATGGGTGCGCGCCCGCAGGACTTCGCCGATGCGCAGCGAGTCGGCGCCGGCCTCGAGCGCGTCCCGCAGCTCGCGCAGCAGCGCGAGGCTCTCGTCGGGGGTGTCGAGCTGCAGGTCGCCGCTGCCGGCGATCCGAAGTCCCACCGAGACCGAGGTGCCCGCGTGCCGCCGGATCGCCTCGAACATGTCGAGGTCGGTGACGTCGTCGCCGAAGGCGATCGGCATGCTGCCGAGGAAGGGGGCTTCGGCCATCAGCGTGTCGACCCCGAGCGCCTTGGTCGCGTCGCCGGGCTTGACCTCGAGCACGCGACGTCCGCGCATCACGGTCCAGCGCGGCGCGAGCCGCTCGCAGGCCTCGCGCAGCGCCTGGCGCAGCGCCTGCATCGCGGGCGCCGGCAGCCGGTGGTGGACGGCGATCGCCGCGCCCTTGTCCTCGACCAGGGTCGCACCGTGCCGGGCCGCGATGCCCTCGATCGCCTCGCGAAGCGGGGCGGGCACCGGGTCGGCGGGCGGGCGTCCGGGGGGCTCGTCGGGGTCGCGGCGGACCTCGAGCCCGTGCAGGCCGACGGCGACGCCGCGAAAGGGCGAGAACAGGCGATCGAGCGAGTCGATCGAGCGGCCGCTCACCAGGGCGAGCGAGCCGTGGCTCGCCCGGTGCAGGTCACCCAGGAGCTCGACCAGAGTCGGGCCGACGCACACCGCGTCGGGGTGCGACGCGTAGTCGAGCAGGGTGCCGTCGACGTCCAGGAACAGCGATATCGGGCGGGCGATGGTCGGACTCCGCTAGGTGTCCGACCGATTGTACGTGCGCCCTGCTGTCAGTCGGTGCGCCGACGTGGGCCGCCGCTGGCCGGCCGGCGCGCGCCGGTGCCGACACCGCCGTCACGGCGGGGGGCGCCGGTGCTCGAACCCATGCCCGAACCCATGCCCGAACCCATGCCCGAACCCATGCCCGAACCCGAGCCCGGCGCGAAGCGCGGGGGGCCACGTCGTTCACCGCCCGGTGCGCGTCGCGGCGGCGAGGTGCGCGGCTCGAGGCCGGGCACGACCGACTCGGGGATGCGGGTCTGCAGCAGCCGCTCGATCGCCGCCAGCTGGCGACGGTCACGGGCGGCCACCAGGGTGATGGACGTGCCCGCGCGACCGGCGCGCCCGGTGCGCCCGATGCGGTGGACGTAGTCCTCGGGCTTCATCGGCAGGTCGAAGTTGACCACGTGGCTGATCGTCGGCACGTCGATGCCGCGCGCGGCGACGTCGGTGGCCACCAGCACGCCGATGCGGCCCTGGCGCAGATTGCGCACGACGCGGTCGCGGGCGACCTGCGGCATGTCGCCGTGCAGCGCGGCCGCGGACTTGCCGGCCTCGCGCAGGCGCTGCGCGAGCTCGTCGGCGGCGATCTTGGTCGAGGCGAACACGATCGCCTGAGCGACGTCGGGGCCGGCGAGGATGGCGTCGAGCAGCGCCAGCTTGTGGCGCAGGTCGTCGACATGGTGCACCACCTGGGTCAGCGTGCTGGCGTCGACGTGGACGCCGACCTCGACCCGGCGCGCGTTGCGCGTGACGCGCTGCGCGACGCTGCCGATCTTGCCGTCGAGCGTCGCCGAGAACAGCACGGTCTGCCGGGTCGCCGGCAGGCGCGCGGCGATCGCCTCGATCTCGTCGACGAAGCCCATGTCGAGCATGCGATCGGCTTCGTCGAGCACCAGCAGGCCGACGGCCGACAGGTCGACACGGCCGCGCTCGAGGTGGTCGGCGAGCCGGCCCGGGGTGGCGACGACGATGTCGACGCCCTCACCCAGCGCGCGCAGCTGCGGGCCGAAGGGCGCGCCGCCGATCAGGCAGACGGTGCGAAGGCGCTTCTGCCAGCGGCCGTAGCGCACGGCGGCCTGCTCGACCTGCAGCGCGAGCTCGCGGGTCGGGGCGAGCACCAGCACGCGCGGTGCGCCGCGCGGGCCGGTCGAGGCCTGAGAGAGGCGCTCGAGGGCCGGCAGCAGGAAGGCGGCGGTCTTGCCGCTGCCGGTCTGCGCCGACACCAGCAGGTCGTGACCTTCCATCAGCGCGGGGATCGTGGCTTCCTGGACCGGCGTGGGCTGGTCGTGGCCGAGCTGCTGCAGCGTCTTGAGCGCGGCGGCCGACAGGCCGAGCGAGAGGAAACGCGACGGCTCGACGACTGCCGGGGCGGCGTCGGCCGTCACGGCGGTGTCGAGGCTTTCGGAGACCGCGGTCGAGCCGGCGGCGGGAATGGAGGCGTCTAGGGCGAGAACGGGCTCGCCGATCGGATCACGGAACATGGGCGCAAGAATCCTGATACACCCGAAGCGTTCGGGCGGTTGGCGTACATCGGCGCCAACCGCGACCCTCGCTCGGGGGGCGCGCCCACCGCGGACGGCCCGGTTGAACCGGGCCGCGGATTCGCGGCGATGTCGGAGGCGATGAGGTAAACGGGTCGGCAGTCGGTCCCAAGCGGACCGAGGCGACACCGAGCCCGCTAGTTTACCCGATTCCCGGCCGCGCGCATCATGTGGTTCATGCGAATCGAATACGAACCGAAGCTGGACTTCAAGGACGTGCTGCTCCGTCCGAAGCGATCGACCCTCGGCAGCCGGGCCAACGTGGACCTCGTCCGCGAGTACCGGTTCCGTCATGCGCCGCTTCGCAGGCCGTCCGTGCCGATCATCGCGGCCAACATGGACACCGTCGGGACCTTCGAGATGGCGCGTGCGCTGGCCCGGCACAAGATCCATTGTGCGTTGCACAAACACCACGCTCTGGCCGAGCTGGTCGCCCATTTCTCGCCCGAGAACCGAGCGCAGAACGCCTACACCTTCTACTCGCTCGGCATCCTCGAGGCCGACCTCGCCAAGTTCGAGAAGGTCTGGTCGAAGACGGGCGGCGCCGTCGAATGGGTCTGCATCGACGTGGCCAACGGCTACACCGAGGCCTTCGTCGAGTTCGTCAGGCGCTTCCGCGAGCGCTACCCGTCGGTCGTCCTGATGGCGGGGAACGTCGTGACCTCCGACATGACCGAGGCGCTGATCCTCGCCGGGGTCGACATCGTCAAGGTGGGCATCGGCCCGGGCTCGGTGTGCACCACGCGCAAGATGACCGGCGTCGGCTACCCGCAGCTGTCGGCCATCATCGAATGCGCGGACGCGGCCCATGGGCTCGGCGGCCAGATCTGCGGCGACGGCGGCTGCACGGTGCCGGGTGACGTGGTGAAGGCCTTCGGCGGCGGGGCCGATTTCGTGATGCTCGGCGGCATGCTGGCCGCGCACGACGAGTCGGGCGGCGAGATCGAGGAACGCGACGGCCGGGTCTGGCGCCGCTTCTACGGGATGAGCTCGGCCGAGGCGATGGAGAAGTACGCCGGCGGCGTCGCGCGCTACCGCGCCTCCGAAGGCAAGTCGGTGGTGCTGGAGGCCCGCGGCCCGGTCGAGGACACCGTCCAGGAGATCCTCGGCGGGCTGCGCTCGGCATGCACGTACGTCGGCGCCCGCAAGCTCAAGGACCTGTCGCGCTGCACGACCTTCGTGCGGGTCGGCCAGCAGATCAACGAGGTCTACGGCCGCTCCTAGACCTCGGGTCGCAGGTCGCCTTCCAGACCGCCGGTGGGCCGCGGTGGCTGCAGTCGCACGCCGCGGTTCAGCGCGCCTCGATCGCGCGCTCGTCCAGCGTCGAGCCGGCTTCGCCCGGCGTCAGGTGCACGCGCCGCCGATGGAACGCGGCAACCGAGTCGTCGTGCGCGATGCTGACGACCGCGCTGCCGGGCAGGCGCTCGAGCAGCAGCGCGTACAGCGCGGTGCCGGTCGCCTCGTCGAGCGCGGCGGTCGCCTCGTCGAGGAACAGCCAGCGCGGCGCGTTGAGCAGCGCGCGGGCGAACGCGAGGCGCTGCTGCTCGCCGGGCGAGAGCCTGCGGTCCCAGGCGGCCTCCTCGTCGAGCCGGTCGGCCAGACGCGGCAGGCGCGCATCGCGCAGCGCCTGCGCGATCGAGGCGTCGTCGAACGCGTCGGCCGCGGCCGGATAGCTGACCGTCGCACGCAGGGTGCCGATCGGCAGATAGGGGCGCTGCGGCAGGAACAGCACGCCGGAGGCCGGCTGATCGACGCGCCCCTCTCCGTACGGCCAGATCCCGGCGAGCGCGCGGAACAGCGTGCTCTTGCCGCTGCCCGAGGGGCCGGTCACCAGCAGCCGGTCGCCGGGTGCGACCGCGATGGAGGCTCGGGCGACGATCGGCGCGCCGAGCGGCGTGTCCAGCCGCACGCCATGCAGTGCCGGTGCGTCGGCCGCGCTCGCGTGCAGCAGCCGGTCCTGCGAGTCGCGCAGCTCGGCGAGCGCGTCGTCGAAGGTCAGCAGCCGGTCGGTGGTCGCCTTCCAGGTCGCCAGGCTCGCGTAGGCCGACACGAACCAGGACAGTGCGCCCTGGACCATGCCGAAGGCGTTGGAGATCTGCATCACGTCGCCGAGCTTGAGCGGACCGTTGAAGTAGCGCGGCGCGGCGACCACGAACGGGAAGATCACCGCGAGCTGGCCGTAGAAGCTCTGCGCCCAGATCAGCTGCTTCTGCGCGCGCACCAGCGCCCAGTAGTTCGACACGACCCGCCCGAAGCGACCGATCACCGTCGCGCGCTCGGCCTGCTCGCCGCGGTACAGCGCGACGCTCTCGGCGTGTTCGCGCACCCGCACCAGCCCGTAGCGGAAGTCCGCCTCGAAGCGCTGCTGCGCGAAGTTCAGCGGAATCAGCCGTCGGCCGATCAGGTGCGAGATCACGCTGCCGGCGAGCGCGTAGAGGAGGGCGACCCACACCATGTAGCCGGGAATCGTGTATTCGCTGCCGCCGAGCGTGACGCTCAGCGGCCCGGACACCACCCACAGGATCGCGACGAACGAGCCGAGCGTGACCACCGCGTTGAGCAGGCCCATCGACAGCGACACCGTGTACTCGGTGAACAGCCGGATGTCCTCGGCGATCCGCTGGTCGGGGTTGTCGGTCGCGGTGCCGCCGAGCTCGAGCCGGTAGTACGCGCGCGCCGACAGCCAGCCGTCGACGTAGCGCTCGGTGAGCCAGGTCCGCCAGCGCAGCTCGAAGAGCTGGGTGAGGTAGAACTTGTAGACCGCCACCACGATGAAGGCGAACGCAAGTCCCGTGAAGCGCCACAGCTGCCGCGTGAACTCGGCGTAGTCCTTGCTCTCGAGGGCGTTGTAGAAGTCGCGCTGGAAGTCGTTGATCAGCACGTCGACGTAGACGGTGACCAGGTTCAGCGCGACCACTGCCGCGAGCAGGCCGATCGCCTGCCAGCGGCGCTCGCTGGTGAAGTACGGCTGGACCAGGCCCCAGGCGCGTCGCGCGAAGCGGCCTTGCGGGCGTTGGCTGGGCGCGACGTCGTCGTCGCGGGCGATCGCGGTCATCGTGGAGGCGTCCTGGCGAGGCGGGTCGTGCGTCGGGGCAGGTTAACGCATCGCGGGCATCGCAACGGCGGCATCGCCCCGACGCGTGTTGTCCCCGCCGGGGACAGCCGGTATGCTCGCCCGACTCGAAAGAACGCGGATCCGACCGGGTCCCGACAGACAGGAGATCCCAGATGAACCGCCGCCATTTTTCCGCCGCAGCGCTGGGCGTGCTCGCGACCGCCATGCTGCCCCCGAGCGCTTCGGCGCAGGGCATCGCGACCCTCAAGATGCTCATCCCCGCGAACCCCGGCGGCGGCTGGGACCAGACCGGACGTGCGCTCGCCGCGGCGATGCAGGCGGCCAAGTCGGTGCAGAACGTGCAGTTCGACAACAAGGGCGGCGCCGCCGGCACGATCGGCCTCGCGCAGTTCGTCAACGCCGCCAAGGGCGATCCGAACACGCTGATGATGGGCGGCATGGTGATGGTCGGCGGCATCGCGCTCAACAAGTCGCCGGTCGACCTGACCATGGTCACGCCGATCGCGCGACTGACCACCGAGTACGAGGTCATCGTGGTGCCGGCGAACTCGCCGCACAAGACGATCGGCGATCTGGTGAAGGCGTTCAAGGCCGAGCCCGGCAAGGTGTCCTGGGGCGGCGGCTCGGCCGGCGGCACCGACCACATCCTGGTCGGTCTGATCGCCAAGGCCATCGGCGCCGACCCGTCGAAGATCAACTACGTCCCCTTCAAGGGCGGCGGCGAGGCGATCACCTCGATCATCGGCGGGCACGTGGCGGCCGGCGTGTCGGGCCTCGGCGAGTTCGCCGAGCAGATCAAGGCGGGCCGCATGCGCGCGCTCGCGGTCTCGAGCCCGAAGGCGCTCGACGGCATCGCCTCGCTCAAGGAGCAGGGCATCGACGTGGAGCTCGGCAACTGGCGCGGCATCTTCGCGGCGCCCGGCATCACGCCTGCGCAGCGCGACGCGCTGATCGCGACGGTGAAGGCCGGCACCGAGTCGCCGATGTGGAAGGAGTCGCTGACCAAGTTCGGCTGGGACGCGGCCTACCTGCCCGGCGACGAGTACAAGAAGTTCCTCGACGAGGACATCAAGCGCATCGGCGCGATCATCGATTCGCTCGGCCTGCGCAAGTAAGGCCGTCGAGGTGGCCGGCCCCGGCGGCGTCAAGCGCGCCGAACTCGTCGTGTCGCTGGGCGTGCTCGCGCTCGGCGTCGGCGCCTCGGCGATCGCGCTGTCGCTGCCCGAAGGGGGAGGCTACTCGCGGATCGGCCCCAACTTCGTGCCGAAGGGGGTGGCCGGCGGCGTCGTGCTGCTCGGCCTGTGGCTGCTGTGGGAGGCGTTCTCCGGCGGCTGGCGCGTCGCGGTGCCCGACGACCCCGAGGCGCGCGGCGACCATGCCTTCGTGCCGTCAGCGTTCCTGTGGGTGGTCGCGGGCCTGGTCGCGCAGATGGCGCTGATCCACACCGCGGGCTTCCCGCTCGCGGCGATGGCGCTGTTCGCCTGCGTGGCGCGTGGCTTCGGCAGCACCCGCTGGCTGCGCGACGCCGCGGTCGGCCTCGCGATCGGCATCCTGGTGTTCCTCTTCTTCGTGCGCTTCCTCAACGTGAACCTGCCGGCCGGCTGGCTGCTGCCGGTGCTGGGGACGGCAGGACTGTGACCGAGACGTTCTCCGCCCTCATGCAGGGCTTCTCGGTCGCGCTGCAGCCGCTCAACCTGCTGTGGGGGCTGGTGGGCGTGACGCTGGGCACCGCGGTCGGCGTGCTGCCGGGGGTCGGGCCCGCGCTCACGGTCGCGATGCTGCTGCCGCTGACGGTGAAGCTCGAGCCGACGGGCGCGCTGATCATGTTCGCCGGCATCTACTACGGCGCGATGTACGGTGGCTCGACCACGACCATCCTGCTGAACACGCCCGGCGAGTCGGCCTCGATCGCCACCGCGCTCGAGGGCAACCGGATGGCCCGCAAGGGGCGGGCGGGTCCGGCGCTCGCGACCGCGGCGATCGGCTCGTTCGTCGCCGGCTCGATCGCAACGGTGCTGCTCACGCTGCTCGCGCCGCTGGTCGTCGAGGTGGCGCTGAAGTTCGGGCCGGCCGAGTACTTCGCGCTGATGGTCTTCGCCTTCGTCACGGTGGCCGCGGTGCTCGGCAGCTCGACGGTGCGGGGGCTGACCACGCTGTTCGTCGGCCTGCTGCTCGGGCTGGCCGGCATCGACGAGGCCACGGGGCAGATGCGCTTCACCTTCGGCGTGCCCGAGCTGCTCGACGGCATCGACGTGGTGGTGCTGGCGGTGGGCCTGTTCGCGGTCGGCGAGACGCTCTACGTCGCCGCCTACCAGAGCCGCCAGCAGGACCGCATGGAGCGGATCTCCGGCTCGCTGTGGATGAGCCGCGACGACTGGAAGCGCTCGTGGCCGGCCTGGCTGCGCGCCACCGGCATCGGCTTTCCGTTCGGCACCATCCCGGCCGGTGGCGCCGAGATCCCGACCTTCCTGTCCTACGCCCTCGAGAAGAAGCTCTCGAAGCATCCCGAGGAGTTCGGCCACGGCGCGATCGAGGGCGTGGCGGGTCCCGAGGCGGCGAACAACGCGTCGTCGACCGGGGTGCTGGTGCCGCTGCTCACGCTCGGCATCCCGACCTCGGCCACCGCCGCGATCCTGCTGGCGGCCTTCCAGAACTACGGGCTGCAGCCCGGCCCGCTGCTGTTCCAGACGCAGGGCCCGCTGGTCTGGGGCCTGATCGCCAGCCTCTACGTCGGCAACGTGCTGCTGCTGGTGCTGAACCTGCCGCTGATCGGGCTCTGGGTGAGGGTGCTGGCCATCCCCAAGCCGGGCCTGTATGCCGGCATCCTGGTGTTCGCGACGCTCGGCGCCTACAGCCTGCACCAGTCGGTGGTGGACCTGGTCACGCTGCTGGTCTTCGGCCTGATGGGCTTCACGATGCGCCGCTTCGGCTTCCCGGTGGCGCCGGCGGTGATCGGGCTGATCCTCGGGCCGCTGGCCGAGTCCCAGTTCCGGCGTGCGCTGTCGATCAGCCAGGGCGACCTGTCGGTGTTCGTGACGCAGCCGATCTCGGCCTCGCTGCTGGCGCTGACGGCACTGCTGATCGTCGGGCCGTACCTGTGGCGCACGCTGCGCGGCGGCGGCGCCACCGCCTGAGCCGCTCGCTGCCTGCCTGAGCCGCGCGCGTTCGCCCGGGCCACTCGGTCACGAGCCCGTCAGGGCTCGTCGACCGCCACCGGCTGCGGATCGGGCAGCCGCGCCACCAGCACCTTGTCGACGCGGTTGCGGTCCATGTCGACGACCTCGAAGCGGTAGCCCGAGGCCTCGAAGTGGTCGGTGACCGTCGGGATGCGCCCCAGGCTGTGCATCGCGAAGCCGCCCACCGTGTGGAAGCCGCGCTCGTCCTGCTCGGGCAGCTCGTCGATCTCGAGGACCTGCTTCAGGCGCTCCAGGCCCACCGAGCCGTCGACCAGCCAGGAGCCGTCCTCGCGCCGCACCAGGTCGGTGTCGGTCGGGTCGTCCTGCTCGGGCAGGTCGCCGACGATCGAGGTCAGCACGTCGGTCAGCGACACCAGGCCCTGCAGGTCGCCGTACTCGTCGACGATCAGGCCGAACTGCACGCGTTCGCGCCGGAAGCTCTCGAGCAGCTGCGTGGTGCTGATGGTCTCGGGCAGGAAGAGCGGCGGCGTCAGGTGGCGTTCGACGTCGAGCGGCGCGCCCTGCAGCGCCGGCTTGAGCAGGTCGGCGATCCGCAGCACGCCGAGGATGTGCTCCAGCCCGCCGCGGCACACCACCACCCTCGAATGCGGGCTCTCGGCGATGCTGCCGCGAACCATCGCATCGTCTTCGTCGAGGTCGATCGCGAAGATGTCCATCCGCGGCGTCATGATCGCGCCGATCCGCTGGTCGTCCAGGCGCAGCACGTTCGAGACGATCGCCTGCTCGCTCTGGTGGAAGACGCCCGCCTCGGCGCCCTGCTCCATCAGCACCTTGATCTCGTCGTCGGTCACCGGCGGCTCGTCGGTGCCGCGCGCGCCGATGAGGCGCAGCAGCAGGTTGCTCGAGGCCGACAGGCCGACCACGAGGGGCCGCGCGAAGCCGGCGAACCAGACCATCGGCCGCGCGACCACCGAGGCGATGCGCTCGGGCGCGAGCAGCGCGAGGCGCTTGGGCACGAGCTCGCCGATGACCACCGACAGATAGGTGATGATCAGGACCACGAGCGCGACCGAGAAGCCCTTGGCGTACGGGGCGAGAACCTCGTACTGCGACAGCCAGGCCGCGATCGGCGCGGCGATCAGGCCCTCTCCGACGACGCCGCTCAGGATGCCGATGGTGGTGATGCCGACCTGGATGGTCGACAGGAACGCCGACGGCTCGTCGTTCAGCATGACGGCGGACTTCGCACCGGGGAAGCCGTCGTCGGCCATCCGCTGCAGCCGGGCTTTCCGGGACGAGACCACGGCCATCTCCGACATCGCGAACACCGCGTTCAGCAGGATGAGGAGCAGCAGCAGGAGAACGTCCATCGAGGGTCGGAGCGAGTCTGGATCGCCGCAGGATAGCACCGCGGCTCGCGGGGGGCCGGTGCTTGATCTGGCTCAAAGCCGGCCCGGTCGGGGCGTGACACGCTCGTTCCAACGCTGGAAACGGGGGGGTCGCGCCTCCGCGAGAACCGATGCATGTCCACCAGGATCGACTGCCTGTTGCGGTCGCCGCGCCGCTCGACGCCGCCCTGCCCGGCGAGCCGCCGGCACGGCGTGCCGCCCGGCTGCTGAGCGGGCTGCCGCTGTTCGACGGGGTGCCGGAGGCGGCGTTCGAGGCGCCGCTGGACGGGGCGAGCGTGCTGTCGGTGCCCATCGGCACCGTGCTGTTCCGGGCGGGCGAGCCGGCCGAGGTCCTCTACGTGGTGATCGACGGCCGGGTGCGGCTGACGCTCGGCCGCCCGCCGACCGCCCGCGTGCTCGCCACGCTGGGCCGGGGCGACACGATCGGCCTCGCGGCGCTGCTGCGCAGCGACGTCTATCCGGTCAATGCCAGCGTCGTCGAGGCGGCGCTTCTGGTCGGGCTGCCGGCCGGGACGATCCGGCACGCGATCGACGCGCATCCGCTGTTCGCCGCACGCCTGATCGGCGACATGGGGGCCAAGCTGGCGCGCTTCGTGCGCGACATCGGCGGCTTCACGCAGCGCACGGCGCGCTCGCGGGTCGCTCGTCTTCTGTGCGACCTGCATCGCGATGCGCCGAAGGGCTGCACCGAGATTGTCTTCGACGAGCCCAAGCGGCTGATCGCGTCACGGCTGGCGATGACGCCCGAGACGCTGTCGCGCGAGCTGCACACCCTCGCCGCGCAAGGGCTGATCGACTCGTGGCGGACCCGGTTCAAGGTGCTCGACGCGGCCGCGCTCGCCGAGGCCGCCGAGGACGCCGTGGCCGTGGCGGGGACGGCATGAGCGCCGCGACCTGCGACTGCGCCGACTGACAGGGTCTAGACAAAATCAAGCGGGCGAAGCGAGTCTGTGCAGAAGCATATGCGACTGAGCGAGCCAAGCCCATGCAGCGGCGTTTCGGCTGGAGCGGTCGTGATGCATGACCAGACGGCGGGAGCGCTCCAGC
>JAPLQE010000001.1 GCA_026399835.1 Burkholderiales bacterium
AGGTCGAGGACGTGGTGGGCGCGGCGCTCGACGCGGCATTCCGCGGCGGCCAGCGGGTCGCGGTGCTGCTGTCGCAGCGGCTGATCGGACGCAAGCAGTGGGTGGCGAAATGACGGAGCGCGGCATGGACACGAACAGGGGCGAAGCCAGGGGCGCCGCGGGCATCGACCGGCGCGAGTTCGTCGCACGCCTGCTGCGGGCCTGCCCCGACGCGCTGGTGGTCACCGGCCTGGGCTCGCCGAGCTACGACGCGTTCGCCGCGGGCGATCGCGACCGCACGTTCTACCTGTGGGGCGCGATGGGCGGCGCCACGCCGCTGGCGCTGGGCCTGGCGCTCGCGCAGCCGACCCGCCCGGTGCTGGTGGTGACCGGGGACGGCGAGGCGCTGATGGGCCTGGGCGGGCTTGCGACCGTCGCCGCGCAGCAGCCGGCCAACCTGACGATCGTGGTGCTCGACAACGGGCACTTCGGCGAGACCGGCATGCAGCGCAGCCACACCAGCCTGGGCACGCGCCTGGCCGAGGTCGCGCGCGCCTGCGGCATCGCGCGCTCGGACGAGATCCGCTCGATCGACGAGGTCGACGCGCTGGCCGCCCGGATCGCGGCCCGCGAGGGGCCGGCGTTCGCGCAGGTGTTCATCGCGAGCGAGGAGGTGCCGCGGGCACTGCCGCCGCGCGACGGCGCGTACCTGAAGACCCGGTTCAGGCAGGCGCTGGGGCTCGGGCCGATCTGAGGGGCCCGACCCGGCCATGGACTCGGGTCGGTTAAAGGCGCAGGATCGGCTTCCGATCCGCACCCACCCCAGGCACCATGTCCCAGGCACCCTACTACGACCCCGGCTCGGCCCGGGTCTACTTCTGGGTCAGCGTCGACGGCGTGGCCGTGAGCGCGTCGATCGACAAGGCGACGCTGCACTACCGGTACCACCCCACCAGCGGCACCGACGACCCGCTGTCGACCTACACCTCGAACGCCACAGTGATCGACCAGGCCGTGCGCACGCGGCTGGCGGCGGGCGCGCGCGAGCCGGTGATGCTGCGCGACCCGGACATCTCGGCGGCCCGCTAGCTAGCGGCGCACCCGGACCCGGCCCGCGCGCGCCGGGGGTCAGGCCCCGCCGAGCGGGGTCAGCACGCCGCTGTCGAGCTGTTCGAGCATGCGGGACAGCGTGGCCTCGCTGCGCGAATCCAGCGCGCTGGAGAGCGCATCCTCGAGGACGTCGCGGATGTCGTCGGCAGCCACCAGCTCCATGTCCCAGAGCGGGAAGACCCGGTCGCGGACCTCCTCCGACTCGCTCAGCATGACGACCGACTCGTGGCGCGCGTCGGCCCGGATGTTCGCCATCAGCCGTGCGACCGCTTCGCGCGGACCCTCGAGCCACTGGAAGAAGATGCCGCCGCCGAAGACCAGCAGGCCGGTGATGCCGAACCGGGGGTTGTGCTCACGCGCGGTCGCGACCAGACGGTCGACCGCGGCGTCGTCGACGCCCGGGCCCACGCGGCTGCAATAGGTCACCTGAAAGAGCAGCGCGGGCGGGGCGTCGCCGAAACCAGGCTCGTCAGGCTCCTCGGGCGACCGTTCGGTGGCGCTCATGGACAGGCTTCTCCGGAAGATGCCACGCAGTGCGTCCGCGCGATGCATGGCCGGCACGATAGCGCATGCGTGCCGGTTCGGGGGCGCCCGGGCGGGTGCGCGCCGGGTCATCAGACAGAGGCGCGCTCCTGGACCTGGAACACCGACACCCGCTCGGACAGCTCGTGGGCCGTCTGGTCGAGCACGCGCGACATCTGCTCGAGCTCGCCGATCATCGAGCCGGTCTCGGCGTTGGCACGCTCGAGCGCCGCCATGTTGGCGTCGGCCTCGCCGATCCGCTCGAGCTGCTGGACCAGGGCGGCCGAGATGCCGGCGACGCTCGCACTGACGTCGTCGACGTCGCCGAGGATGCTGTCCATCTTGGTGCCCACCTGCTCGATGCGGTCGACGTTGCTGTTGACGTGCGCGACCGACGAGTCGATGAGCTTGCGGATCTCGGCCGACGAGCCGGTGGTACGGGTCGCCAGGCTGCGCACCTCGGCGGCCACGACCGCGAAGCCGCGGCCCTGCTCGCCGGCGCGGGCCGCCTCGACTGCAGCATTCAGCGCGAGGATGTTGGTCTGGAAGGCGATCCCGTCGATCACGCCGATGATCTCGGCGATCTGGCGGGCCTGGTCGGCGAGCTGGCGCATGCCCTGGCGCACCGCGTCGACCTCGCGCTTGCCGTCGCTCGCACGCTCGGACGCCTCGCGGGCGCGGACGTCGACCTGGCGTGCGCCGGCCGCGCTGGACTCGACCATCGCCCGGATCTCGCCCATCGCCGACACCGAGCCCTGCAGCCGCACCGACAGCTCGGCGCTGCTGGACGACAGGCGCTCGCTGCCGGCGACGATGTCGCGCGCCGAGACATCGATGCGCGCCGCCGCGCCGCGGATGCTGCGCACCACCTCGCCGATGCGCTCGCTGATGCCGCGCAGCGCCGCCATCACCATGCCGGCCTCGTGGCGAACGCCCGAGACCGGGCGCACCCGCAGATCGCCGTCGGCGATCGCCTGGCCGGCATCGACCGCATCGCTCAGCGGCCGCGTGATCGAGCGCGCGATCAGCAGGCTCGCGACGCCCGCGACGACCAGCGACGCGCCGACCAGCGCCGCGATCGCGACCAGCGCCGAGCGCGTCGCCCGATCGACCTTCGCCTTGCCGTCCTGCAGCGCGGCGAGCTGGCCGCCGCGGTAGGACTCAACCGCGGTCATCATCCCGTTGAGCCGGGGCTGGATCGACTCGCGCAGCGTGCGCGTGGCCGCCTCGGCGTTCTGCGCGCGCAGCGCCCGCGTGAACTTCACCAGCGAGACCAGCACGCCCGAGCCGTGGCCGGCGAACTCCTCGGCGGTCTTCGCCCCGAGCTCGCCGTC
>JAPLQE010000038.1 GCA_026399835.1 Burkholderiales bacterium
GTAACGCATGATCGAGTCGCCGTCGGCGATCGCGCGCGCGCCCGGCCACGGCCGGAAGCCGAAGCCGAAGGTGTACATGTCGGAGTCGGAGCGGATCCCCGGATAGCGGAACAGGCTCCAGGTGCCGCCGAGCTCGTGGCGGGCCTCGAGGATCGCGACCGTCTTGCCCGGGCAGCGCTGCCGAAGGTGCCAGCCGGCGCTCAGGCCCGAGATGCCGGCGCCGACGACCAGCACGTCGAGGTGTTCGGAAGCGGTGTCGGCGGGCACGGGGCAGGGGCGGGGGTGGGGGGGCTCAAATGGTAACCGCGTGACGGGACCACCGCGGCGGCCGATGCGCGATGCCGGCGGGCTGACCGCAGGGCCGACCGTGCGCGGTATGCTGCGCGCCGCGCCGGCCGGCCGGCCGGCGCGCAGCCGGAGCCCTCCGATGCCCGAAGTCACCGCACGCCGAGACGGACCGATCGGTCGCGTCGTCATCGCCCACCCCGAGAAGCTCAATGCGATGAACCTCGCGATGTGGGAGGCGCTGCCGCCGCTGCTGCAGGCGCTCGACGCCGACCCCGAGGTGCGGCTCGTCGTCATCGAGGGCGAGGGCGAGCGTGCCTTCATCGCCGGCGGCGACATCTCGGAATTCGAGTCGCAGCGCGATGCCGCCGAGTCCCGCGCCCGCTACGACGCCGCGGTCGAGGCGGCCTACCTCGCGCCGGGCCGCTGCGGCAAGCCGGTCGTGGCGAAGATCCGCGGCATCTGCATGGGCGGCGGGCTCGGCCTCGCCGCCGCCTGCGACCTGCGCTTCTGCACCGACGACTCGCGTTTCCGGATGCCGGCCGCGCGCCTGGGCCTGGGCTATGGCGCGGGCGGCGTCGACCGCTTCCTCACGGTGCTCGGGCTGCAGAACACGCTGGACGTGTTCTTCTCCGCACGGGTGTTCGACGCCGCCGACGCGCTGCGCATGGGCTTCGTGTCGCGCGTCGAGCCGCGGGCCTCGTTCGATGCCGCCGTCGGCGCCTGGTGCACGATGGTGGCCGAGAATGCGCCGCTGACGCTGCGCGCGGTCAAGCTCACCACGGCGCAGCTCGTGCGCGATGCGGGCGAGCGCGACATGGCGGCGGCGAAGGCCGCGATCGCGGCCTGCTTCGCGAGCGACGATCACCTCGAGGGCGCACGCGCCTTCATGCAGAAGCGCACGCCGCTGTTCACCGGACGTTGAGCGCTCGCGCGGCCCGGGGCGCGGGCGGAGCAGCGAACGGCAAGGGGGCGCAGGCCCGGTGCGCGGCGCACCCGCCCGAGGCGCGGCGCGGCGCCCGCGCCCCGGCACCGGGCGTGGCCGTTTCAAACACCGCCCGGACGCTCGGTTGATCGCCGAAGACGCCGCGCGCCGGCGTATCCTCCGGCCTTCACTTCCTGGTTCCGGCTCTCCATGACCTGGTCGATCGTCGCGCGCGACCCCGCCAGCGGCGCCTTCGGCGTCGCGGTCGCGACGCGCTTCTTCGCGGTCGGCGCGCTCTGCACGCATGCCGACGGCGGCACCGGCGCGCTCGCCACGCAGGCGCTCATCAACCCGACCTTCGGCCCGCGCGGGCTGCGGCTGCTGCGCGAGGGGCTCGACGCGGCCACGGTGGTCGATGCGCTCGTCGCCGCCGACCCGGGCCGCGGCAGCCGCCAGCTGCACCTGCAGGATTCGCGCGGCGGCATCGCCGCGCACACCGGTGCCGACTGCGTGCCCTGGTGCGGCCACCTCGTGCGCGAGGGCTTCTCGGTCGCGGGCAACATGCTGGCCGGCCCGCAGGTGATCGAGGCGACCGCGCGCGCCTACGAGGCGGGTGCGGCGCTGGCCTTCCCGCGCCGGCTGATCGCGGCGCTCGAGGCCGGCGAGGCGGTGGGCGGCGACAAGCGCGGCAAGCAGTCGGCGGCACTGCGCATCCACACCACCGAGGAGTATCCGGCGCTCGACCTGCGGGTCGACGACCATCCCGATCCGCTCGCCGAGCTCGCGCGCCTCGAGGCCGTCAGCCGCGAGCGCTTCGTGCACTTCGCGACCTTCTTCGCGACCCGCGCGAATCCGGGCGGGACCTGGGACCGCGCGGTGATCGACGCCGCGCTCGCCGGCTTCGCGCAGGACCCGCCGCCGAAGGCCCCGTCGCAGTGACCCCCCTGCTACAGGTCGAGGGGCTGCAGGTGGCGTTCGACACGCCGCGCGGCACCGCGCGCGCGGTCGACGGCGTCGACTTCTCGCTGCAGCCGGGCGAGACGCTGTGCATCGTCGGCGAGTCGGGCTGCGGCAAGTCGGTGACCGCGCTGTCGATCATGGGGCTGGTGCCGACGCCGCCGGCGCGCGTCACCGGGCGCATCCGCTTCGAGGGCCGCGACCTGGTCGGGATGTCGTCCGCCGAGCTGTCGGACCTGCGCGGTGACCGGCTGGCGATGATCTTCCAGGAGCCGATGACCTCGCTGAACCCGGCGTTCACCGTCGGCGCGCAGCTCGCCGAGGTGCTGGTGCGCCACCGCGGGATGGATGCGGCGGCCGCGCGCGCAGCGGCCATCGACATGCTGCGCCGCGTGCGCATCCCCGCGCCCGAGCGCCGTGTCGACGACTATCCGCACCGGATGTCGGGCGGCATGCGCCAGCGCGTGATGATCGCGATGGCGCTGCTCTGCGCGCCGGCGCTGCTGATCGCCGACGAGCCGACCACCGCGCTCGACGTCACCATCCAGGCGCAGGTGCTGCAGCTGATGCGCGGCCTGCGCGACGAGACCGGCACCTCGATCGTTCTGATCACGCACGACCTCGGCGTGGTCGCCGAGATGGCCGACCGCGTGGTCGTGATGTATGCGGGCCAGGTGGTCGAGCAGGCGCCGGTCGGCGAGCTCTTCGCGATGCCGCAGCATCCGTACACCGTCGGCCTGATGGGTGCGATCCCGTCGATCGACGCGCCGCGCGCGCGGCTCGCCGCGATCGACGGCATGGTGCCCGCAGCGACCGCGATGCCCGCGGGCTGCCGGTTCGCGGCGCGCTGCCCGTTCGCCGATGCGCGCTGCCGCGACGAGGCGCCGCCGCTCGCCGAGGTGAGCCCGGGCCACCTGTCGCGCTGCTGGAAGGCGCCGCTCGAGGTGCTCGCGGCCTCGCTGCCCGCGCTGGAGACGGTGTCGTGAGCGCTCGACGCGAGGGGGTGCGATGAGCGTCGCGCTCAAGGCCGAAGGGCTGGTCAAGCACTTCCCGGTGCGCACCGGCCTCTTCGGTCGCGCCACCGCGCACGTGCGTGCGGTCGACGGCGTGTCCTTCGAGGTCGAGGCCGGCCGGACCTTCGCGATCGTCGGCGAATCGGGCTGCGGCAAGTCCACCGTCGCGCGCCTGCTGCTGCGGCTCATCGAGCCGGACGCGGGCCGCGTGTCGCTCGGCGGCGAGGACCTGCTCGCCGCCGATGCCGCGTCGCTGCGCCGGCTGCGCGGCCGCATCCAGCTCGTCTTCCAGGATCCGTACGGTTCGCTCAACCCGCGGATGACCGCCGGCGCGATGCTCGCCGAGCCGCTGCTGCTGCACGGTACCGCCGCGCCCGCCGAGCGCGCCGCGCGCGTCGCCGAGCTGCTCTCGCAGGTCGGGCTGCGCGCCGACGCCGCGCGCCGCTATCCGCACGAGTTCTCGGGCGGCCAGCGCCAGCGCCTGGCGATCGCGCGTGCGCTCGCCGCGGGCCCGAAGGTCATCGTCTGCGACGAGCCGGTGTCGGCGCTCGACGTGTCGATCCAGGCGCAGATCCTGAACCTGCTCGGCGACCTGCAGCGCAGCCTGGGCCTGGGCTATGTGTTCATCTCGCACGACCTCGCGGTGGTGCGCCAGATCGCGACCGACCTGGGCGTGATGTACCTCGGCCGGCTGGTCGAGACTGGCCCGGCGCCCGCGGTGTTCGGCGCCCCGCGCCATCCGTACACCCGGGCGCTGCTGTCGGCGGTGCCGATCCCCGATCCCGCCGCCCGCGGTCGCGAGCCCGCGATCGGCGGCGACGTGCCGAGCCCGCTCGACCCGCCGCCGGGCTGCACCTTTCACACCCGCTGCCCGCATGCCGACGCGCGCTGCCGCACCGAGTCGCCCGCGCTCGAGGCGGCGGGCGACGGCGTGTCGGTGGCCTGCTGGCACTGGCGCACCATCGCGCCGCCCGCCTCGACGCGCGCCCGCGCGACCCGACCCGACGATGCGCTCGCGCGGCTGCAGGCCGCATTCGTGCGCTGATCCCCACCCGACAACCGAGACCCCAGGAGGACCCGACCGATGACACCGACCCACGCCCTCAAGAGCGCCGCCGCCGCGATCGCGCTCGCGCTCGCCGGCACCGCCGGCGCGCAGACGACGCTTCGCATCGGCCTGGCCGAGGACCCGGACGCGCTCGACCCGAGCACCGCCCGCACCTACGTCGGCCGCATCGTGTTCGCGTCGATCTGCGACAAGCTCTTCGACATCGACGAGAAGCTCAACATCGTCCCGCAGCTCGCGCTGTCGCACGACACCTCGGCCGACGGCAAGGCCGTCACCATCAAGCTGCGCACCGGCGTGAAGTTCCACGACGGCGAGCCCTTCGACGCCGCCGCCGCCAAGTTCAGCCTCGATCGGCACCTGTCGATGCAGGGCTCGTTCCGCCGCGCCGAGATCTCGCAGATCGACACCGTGACCGTGGTCGATCCGACGACGATCCGCCTCGCGCTCAAGACGCCGTTCGCGCCGCTGATCGCGCAGCTCACCGACCGTGCCGGCATGATGGTCTCGCCCAAGGCCGCAACCGCGCTGGGCGACAAGTTCGGCACCGCGCCGGTCTGCGCCGGGCCGTACAGGTTCACCGAGCGCGTCGCGCAGGATCGCATCGTCGTCGACCGCTTCCCCGACTACTGGGACAAGTCGAAGGTCTCGATCGACCGCATCGTCTACCGTCCGATCCAGGACTCGACCGTGCGCCTGGCCAACCTGAAGTCCGGCCAGCTCGACCTGCTCGAGCGCCTGCTCGCCACCGACATCGGCGAGGTCAAGAAGGACAGCCGCATCCGGCTCGCCAGCGGCTTCGAGCTCGGCTACCAGGGCATCACGATGAACCTGGCCAACGGCGAGAAGGCCAACAGCCCGCTCGGCAAGGACGCGCGCGTGCGGAAGGCGCTCGAGCTCGCGATCGACCGCGAGGCCATCGACCAGGTGGTGTTCAACGGCGTGCAGAGCCCGAACAACCAGTGGGTGAGCCCGCAGAACCCGTACTACCAGCCGAAGTTCCCGACGCCCAAGCGCGACGTGGCGCGCGCCCGCGCGCTGCTCAAGGAGGCCGGCGTCACGCCGCCGCTGCAGCTCGACTTCATGGTGCCGAACAACCCCGAGACCCGGGCGGTGGCCGAGGTGATGCAGTCGATGGCGGCCGAGGCCGGCTTCGACCTGAAGATCCGCGTGACCGAGTTCGCGACCTCGCTGAACGAGGCCGAGAAGGGCAACTTCCAGCTCTACATGCTGGCGTGGAGCGGCCGCACCGATCCGGACGGCAACCTCTATTCGTTCGCCTCGTGCAAGGGCCCGCTCAACTACGGCAAGTACTGCGACGCCGGCGTCGACGCGCTGCTCGACCGCGCCCGCAGCGTGACCTCGGTCGCCGAGCGCAAGGCGCTCTACGAGCAGGTGGCCGCCAAGTGGCTGACCGAGGGCTCGGTGCTGTACCTCTACCATCGTGCGCTGCTGTTCGCGCACTCCACGCGCCTCGAGGGCTTCAAGGTCATGCCCGACGGCCTGATCCGCGTGACGGACCTCAGGCTGAAGTGATCCCGTGCTGAGCTTCCTTCCCCGCCGGCTGCTGCAGCTCATACCGACCCTGTTCCTGGTGTCGGTGCTGATCTTCGGGCTGCAGCAGCTGCTGCCCGGCGATCCGGCGCTGGTGATGGCCGGCGAGGAGAAGGATCCGGCCGTCATCGAGCAGATCCGCCAGCGCTACCGGCTCGACCAGCCGCTGCCGATGCAGTACCTGTACTGGGTCGGCGGCGTGCTGCGCGGTGACCTCGGCGAGTCGATGCGGCTCGGCCTGCCGGTCTCGCAGCTCATCGCCGAGAAGCTGCCGGTGACGCTGCAGCTCGCGACGATGGCGATGACCTTCGCGCTTCTGATCGGCATCCCCGCGGGCGTGCTGTCGGCGGTGAAGAAGGGCACCGCCTGGGACGTCGGCGCCAACGTGTTCGCGCTGTGGGGGCTGTCCACGCCGAACTTCTGGCTCGGCATCATGTTGATCTTCCTGTTCTCGGTGCAGCTCGGCTGGCTGCCCGCCTCGGGCTACGTGAGCCCCTTCGAGGACCTCGGCCAGTCGCTCGCCGCCACCGTGATGCCCGCCTTCGTGCTCGGCAACGCGATCGCCGCGGTGCTGATGCGCCACATGCGCTCGGCGATGCTGCAGGCGATGGGCGCCGACTACGTGCGCACCGCGCGCGCCAAGGGCCTGCGCGAGCGGGCGGTGGTGCTGCGCCATGCGCTGCGCAATGCCCTCACGCCGGTGATCACGCTCGGCGCGCTGGAGTTCGGCACGCTGCTGTCGGGGGCGGTGCTCACCGAGCAGGTGTTCTCGATCCCCGGCTTCGGCAAGCTGATCGTGGATGCGGTGTTCAACCGCGACTACGCGGTGGTGCAGGGCGTGGTGCTGGTGACCGCCACCGTCTACATCATGCTCAACCTGCTGGCCGACGTGCTGTACGTGCTGGTCAATCCGAGGCTGCGGGCATGACCGCGAGCGTGGAGCCCGCCGGCGTCGCGGCCGTGACCGCGGGCGTCGCCACCGACACCGGCGACAGCCCCGGACGGCTGGCCGTGCGCGCCGTGCTCTCGCGGCCCACCGCGGTCTTCGGTGGCGTGGTGCTGGTGCTGGTGAGCCTGCTGGCGGTCTTCGCGCCGTGGATCGCGCCCTACGACCCGCTCGCCACCAGCTGGGCCGCGGTGCGCAAGGCGCCGAGCGCGGCGCACTGGTTCGGCACCGACGAGGTCGGCCGCGACCTGCTGTCGCGGACCATCTGGGGGGCACGCGCGTCGCTGTCGGCGGGCGTGATCGCGGTGACCATCGCAGTGGGGGTGGGCGTGCCGATCGGCATGCTCGCCGGCTACGTCGGCGGCTGGGTCGACGCGGTGATCGGACGGCTCACCGACGCGATGCTCGCCGTGCCCTTCCTGATCCTCGCGATCGCGCTCGCCGCCTTCCTCGGGCCGTCGCTGGGCAATGCGATGATCGCCATCGGCGTGACCGCCACGCCGATCTTCGTGCGGCTGGCGCGCGGCCAGGTGCTCGCCGCCCGCGCCGAGGACTGGGTCGAGGCCGCGCGCGCGGTCGGCAACCCGCCGGCGCGCATCCTGCTGCGCCACATCCTGCCGAACATCCTGCCGCCGGTGATGGTGCAGGCCACGCTCGCGGTGGCTGCGGCGATCATCGCCGAGGCGAGCCTGTCGTTCCTCGGCCTCGGTCAGCAGCCGCCCGCGCCGAGCTGGGGCTCGATGCTCAACACCGCGCAGCGCTTCCTCACGCAAGCGCCCTGGATGGCGGTCTTCCCCGGCATCGCGATCTTCCTGACTGTGTTGGCGTTCAACCTGTTCGGCGACGGGTTGAGGGACGCGCTGGATCCGAAGAAGTAGGGCGTCGCCGCGAACCGGCGCGGCTCAGGCGAAGCCCAGGAACAGCGCCAGCGCGCGGTTCACGCGCAGCATCGTGTCGTCGGGCAGGTGCCCGATCGCTTCGCCGACCTTGTCGCGCGGCACGGTCTGGGGCTTGTCGGCCATCACGTCGGACGGCTGGCGCAGGCCGTTGCCGGGCGAGGGCTCGACCCGGATGCGAAAGAGCGGCGCGTCGCGCAGCGCGCTGGTGACCGGCAGCACGGCGATCGACGGGTGCGCGTCGAACAGGTCCGACTGGATGACGAGCGCGGGCCTGGGCTTGCCGTACGCGCCCTGCAGCGCGACGGTCACCAGATCGCCCCGCCTCATCGCCAGCCGTCGTCGTCGGCCACCGACTGCAGCCACTCGAGCGCGTCGCGCTCCTGAGGATCGTCGGCGAGCCGGGCGGACTGCCTGCGGCATTCCTCCGCGAAGCCGGGGCTGCGGGTGTCGGGGACCCACAGCTGGATCGGACGCAGGCCGGCGCGGCGCAGTCGCTGGCGGTGCTGCTGGACGCGTTCGGAGGTGGCGGTCATGGGCGGGCTCCCGGACGGGTGTTACATGTAACGCTAGTCCAGGGTCGCCGCGGCGTCAATCCCACCGGGCGAGCGGCGCCTGGCCGACCCGAGGCGATCCGGTCTTGGAAGTCTGCGGGTACGCGGCGTGACCGTCATCGGTCGGTCGGTCTAGAGCCGATGACCGATGACGGCCGTCTCGTCACCGCGCCTGGTGACACGCCATGCACGAGTACGCCGAGCGCCCCATCATCGGCGTGCCGGTACCCGCCCGGAACCCCGCGACGTTCGCGTCGGCGTCCGCCATCCGCTGTTCGAGCACCGCCCGGTACGGCCAGCCCGCATAGCTCGGTGACAGCTTCGCGTTCGCGTAGACCTTGCGCGCGGTGGCCGGGTCGCCGGCCTTCACCAGCATGTCGCCCATGTTCATGAAGAAGCCCTCGAAGTTGTAGGGCGCGATCGTCGAGTTCCAGCACACCCGCTTCTCGCCGACCGTCGTGGCCTGTGACATGACCCCGGAGAAGTCCGGGTTCGCCCGGTCGACCGGTCGGCCCGCGCACAGGTCGAGCGTGTGCCACTGCCAGTCGAGCGCCTCGCGGTAGCCCGACGAGTCGGCCGGCAGCCGCGACAGCGTGTAGCCCGCGGTGAACAGGTTGAACTCGGGCCAGGCGTCGATCGAATCGCGCAGCGTGTAGTAGCCCTGGCGCACCAGCTTCTCGTCGTGGTGGATCGTGCCCTCGGTGACCCGCAGCGCACCGAGGAAGCCGGCGTAGCGCGCCTCGTTCGGCGCGAGGCGGGCGGCCTCCTCGAAGTACTTGCGCGACAGCGTGGCGTCGTTGGTAATCGTCGCCGGCAGCGTCGCGAGGCGGGCGGACTCCGACAGTCGCCAGATGTGCAGCCAGCCGGCGCGCGCCGCGGTGACCGCATCGTTCGGGTTCTCCAGGTACGCGGCGGTCTGCACCTCGAGCGCTCGGCCGATGTCGTCGTAGCGCCCGCCGTGCAGCGTCGCCCAGAAGAGCGCATCGGCCTTGCGGGCCAGCTCGGTCCGGTCGGTGGCGGGCGCCTTGGCGGGTGCGGTCTGCACCGCGAGGAACGCGCAGCCGGGCAGCGCGGCGAGTGTGGCCAGGGCGATGGCGGCGGCTAGGGCGGTCGGGGCGGGGCGGCGGGGCGTCTGCACGGTCGGTCTCCGGATGGGGATGCGGCGCAGTCTGCCGGGCGCCTGCGTGCGGGTGCACCGCCGCCGCGACGAACCGGCCGCGGCCGTTCGCCAACCGTCGCCGGGGCGGCGCGAGCGGGGCCGCCGGGGGAGACGGCTTGTACCCGTGCACGCATGCCCGCCGCCGGACACGCCGGCGTCACCCGCCGTCCGTATACTTGGCGAAGAGCGGTCGCCGCACGACGGCGACTCCGATCCCCTCCCGTCCTACCCGCGAGCTTCCATGCGTACCGTCGTGTTCAACCAGAAAGGTGGCGTGGGCAAGTCCACGATCACCGTCAACCTCGCCGCGGTCGGCGCCAGCCGCGGCCGTCGCACCCTCGTCGTCGACCTCGATCCGTCGGGCAACGCCAGCCGCTACCTGCTCGGCACCGAGGCCGACACCGCGCGCACCGGCGCCGCGGACCTCTTCGAGCAGGCGCTGAAGTTCTCGGTCCGCGAGCGGCCGGCCACCGACTATGTGGCGCAGACGCCGTTCAAGGCGCTGCACCTGGTGGCAGCCGACGCGCGGCTCGACGAGATGCAAGCCAAGCTCGAGTCGCGCTACAAGATCTACAAGCTGCGCGAGGCGCTCGACGAGCTCGCCGAGATCTACGACGACATCTGGATCGACACGCCGCCGGCCCTGAACTTCTTCAGCCGCTCGGCGCTCATCGCCGCGCGGACCTGCGTGATCCCCTTCGACTGCGACGAGTTCTCGCGGCACGCGCTCTACGGCCTGATGGCCTCGGTCGACGAGATCCGCGCCGACCACAATCCGGCGCTGGAGATCGGCGGCATCGTGGTCAACCAGTTCCAGCCCCGTGCCAACCTGCCGCAGCGCACGGTGCGGGAGCTGGTGGACGAGGGCCTGCCGGTGCTGCAGCCCTATCTGAGCGCGAGCGTGAAGATCCGGGAGTCGCACGAGCGCGCGATGCCGATGGCCTGGCTCGATCCGCGGCACAAGCTGGCCGAGGAGTTCGAGGCGCTCTACGAGCGGCTGGCCGGGCCCGACGCGAAGCCGGGCAAGGGCAAGGGCAAGGGCAAGGCGAAGCGCTGAGTCGGGCGCCGCGCCTCAGCCCGCCCCGAGCGTCGCCCAGGCATCGCGCAGCACCTGCGCCGAGCGCGCCAGCGCCGCCTGCTCGGCCGCGTCCAGCGCGGGCTCGAGGACCTGCGTGCCGCCATCGCGTCCGACCACCGTCGGCAGCGACAGCGCCACGCCGTGCAGGCCCAGCGCACCGTCCTGCACCCGCGAGACGTCGAGCACGCGCCGCTCGTCGCGCAGCAGCGCGCAGCAGGCTGGCGGTCACCAGCCCGATCGCATGGTTGGTCGCGCCCTTGCGGCGGATGATCTCGTAGGCCGCGACCCGCAGGTCGTGCGCGAGGCGCGCCTCGTCATCCGGGGTCCAGCCCGGCCAGTCGCGCAGCGGCCTGCCGCCACGACCACGGCCCGCGCGTCGCGCATCGCCTCGACCTCTGCCACCCATCCCGTCCCGACGATGCCCACGACGATGCTCATGCGAGGACGCTCCAGGAAGTCGCGCGCCCTTGCAGCCGGCCGCTGCTCGACCTTGCCCGACTCAGCGGGCCTGCAGCAGCTCCGGCACGCGCAGCAGGATGAACTCGTTGTCGGCGGCCCGGTCGACGAAGCGTCCGATGCTGAACGGCAGGTTGTTGTCGTTGGCGACGATGATGTGTTCGGCGTCGACGACGGCCACGTTCTCGATGGTGAAGAACGGGAAGGTGAACAGGCCCGCGAGGTCGCGCTTCGCCTCGCCCTTGAAGCGGGCACGGTTCTGCGGGTCGCGGATCGCCATCAGGTCGATGTGACCGATGCGGCGCACGAAGCCCCGAGCGTCGGTGTCCTGCAGATCGACCAGCACGATGCGCTTGAGCCGGGCGGGCGTGGCGAAGCAGCGGTTCTCCGCGCTCGGCTGGGTGCCGGCCGCGCACGCCATCGACGGATCGCCCTCGCCGTCGTCGCGCTCGATGATCAGCGCGCGGCGGGCGTCGATCATGTTGAAGTCGCCGATCGCGGTTGCGCCCTCGTCGAGGGCGAAGCGCAGCTCGCGCCCGGTCCAGGCGCGGCGCGCTGTCGAGAACTCGAAGATCCGCAGGAAACGGCGGCCGTCGACGGCCTCGGGCTTGCCGCCCGCGTCGAACAGCGGCTTCTCCAGCAGCGCATAGAGGCTCGCGCCGTCCGGCGACAGCGCCATGCCCTCGTAGCCGCCCGAACGCTGCACCGAGTACGGCACCGCGCGCGTGGGATCGGCGCCGATCTGCAGCGCCGGGTGGTCGGGGCTGCGCAGCTCCTGGCCGGCGGACAGCGTGGGGTACACACCGGTCACGCGGCCCTGGCGGTCGACGTGGACGAGGTAGGGCCCGAACTCCTCGCCGATCCAGAAGCCGTCGGCCACCGGCTGGATGCTCTCGGGGTCGAAGTCGGCGCCGGTCAGGTAGCGCTCGCGGGTGTGCTCGTTCTCGATGCGAAAGGGCACGAGCCGGTTCGGGTCGCTCAGAAAGACGTGCTGGTGCACGGCCACGCCGCCGCCCTGCCAGTCGGGGGTGACGCGGCTGATGAAGAGCAGCGCGTCCGGGCTGTTGCGCTTCGTGCCGAACCCGTTGTCGGTCAGCACCCAATAGCTGCCGTCGCCGACCGGCTTGATGCCCGAGAAGCCCTGCAGCGGCTGCCCGACGAAGGGCAGCGCGATGCCGGTGCGCTGGGGCAGCGTGCCGAGGCCGTCGGTGCGCGCATTGCCCGGGCCGGTGAAGCGGCCGGACACGGCGAAGCCGGGCGGTGCGTCGGCCGGCGGCACGATCATCCGGTGGGCCGGCACCAGCGCATGGCCGGCGAGCGTGGCGGGGAACTCGCGCGGCTGGGCGAGGACGGGCGGGGCGAACGCGAGCGCGAGCGCGAGCGCGGCGACGAGGCGGGCGGGTCGGATCTTCATCGGGGGCTCCGGGGCGGGGAAGGTGAGGGGCAGGGCATCGGACGGCGTCGGGCGGATGCGACGCGGACCTCGGGGGGTCTGCACGCTGCAGCGCACGAAGCCTAGGTGGGCCCCGTGACACCCCGGTGACGCGCCCGGTGCCGCAGCGGCTCGCCGATCGGCCGCGGGGCCCGGCGCATCCTGGGGCCGGTCGCGGGCGGTTCTGCCACACTGCGTCCTCCCCGAAGAACGACTCTCCAGGAGACCCCCATGACCGCACGTACCGGCCTGCAGCTGCGCTCGCTCGTCAAGCCCGACGGCGAGCTCGAGATCACGCTCGTCGACCAGACCGTCCCCGCCCCCGGGGCCGACGAGGTGGTGGTGCGCGTCGAGGCGACGCCGCTCAATCCGTCCGACCTGGGCCTGCTGTTCGGTGCGGCCGACCTGTCGACGCTCAAGGTCGGCGGCACCGCCGCGCGCCCGGTCGTGACCGCACGGGTTCCCGAGCGCGCGATGCCGTCGATGGGCGCGCGGGTGGGCCATGCGATGCCGGTGGGCAACGAGGGCGCGGGCACGGTCGTCGAGGCCGGGTCCTCGCCCGAGGCGCAGGCGCTGGCCGGGCGCGTGGTCGCGCTGATCGGCGGCGCGATGTACGCGCAGTACCGCGTGGTCAAGGCGCGCGACTGCCTGCTGCTGCCGGCGGGCACCGCACCCGCGGCAGGCGCCTCGTGCTTCGTGAACCCGCTGACCTCGCTCGGCATGGTCGAGACGATGCGCCGCGAGGGCCATACCGCGCTCGTGCACACCGCCGCGGCCTCGAACCTCGGCCAGATGCTCAACCGCATCTGCCTGAAGGACGGCGTCGGGCTGGTGAACGTCGTGCGCAAGCCCGAGCAGGCGGCGCTGCTGCGCGCGCAGGGCGCCCGGCACGTGGTCGACAGCAGTGCCGACACCTTCAAGGACGATCTGACCGAGGCGCTGGTGGCGACCGGCGCGACGATCGCGTTCGATGCCACTGGCGGTGGCCAGCTCGCCAGCCGGCTGCTCACCGGCATGGAGGCGGCGATCACGCGGACCGCGAAGGAATACAGCCGCTACGGCTCGAACGTGCACAAGCAGGTCTACCTGTACGGCTCGCTCGACATGCGCCCGACCGAGATCGTGCGCAACTTCGGCTTCTCCTGGGGCATGGGCGGCTGGCTGCTGTTCCCCTTCCTGCAGAAGGTCGGACCCGAGGTCGGCGCGCGCCTGCGCCAGCGCGTGGTCGACGAGCTGCACACCACCTTCGCGAGCCACTACTCGAAGGAGGTGTCGCTCGCCGAGGCGCTGTCGGCCGATGCGATCGCGGCGTACGGCGCACGTGCGACGGGGACCAAGTACCTGATCGTGCCGAGCCGGGGCTGAACGGGCGCTGGCCGGGGCGGGCGCCGTACGCCCGCCCCGGCGGCGTTCTTCACGCCGAGGCCAGCCGGACCGGGATTCGCCGTGCGCCGAAGGTCCCCGCGGCCTTCGCGAAGCGGCCCGCCAGCGCGGTGCCGCAGTGGCGGCAGGCGCCGGTCTCGTCCAGCGCGTAGCGCAGGATCGTGTAGCGGTCGCGCTCGATCACCGGCGCCGCGCAGCCGGTGCAGCGCGTGACGCCGCCCTCGAGGTCGCGCACGTTGCCGGTATAGACGTGGCGCAGCCCGTTGGCGAGCGCGATGCCGCGTGCGCGGGTCAGCGTCGCCGCGGGCGTGGCGGGCACCTCGCGCAGCTTCCAGTCGGGATGGAAGGCGCTGAAGTGCAGCGGCACCTCGGTGCCCAGCTCGGTGGCGATCCAGCGCGTCATCGCATCGAGCTCGGCGTCCGAGTCGTTCAGGCCCGGGATCAGCAGCGTCGTGATCTCCAGCCAGCAGTCGGTCTCGTGACGCACGTAGCGGAGCGTGTCGAGCACGGGCGCCAGGTGCGCGCCGGTCTGGCGGACATAGAAGTCCTCGGTGAAGGCCTTGAGGTCGACGTTGGCCGCGTCCATCTTCGCGTAGAACGCGCGGCGCGGCGCCTCGTGCATGTAGCCGGCGGTCACCGCCACCGCCTTCACGCCGGCCTCGTGGCACGCGTCGGCCACGTCCATCGCGTACTCGGCGAAGATCACCGGGTCGTTGTAGGTGAAGGCCACGCTCGCGCAGCTCGCGGCGCGCGCCACCTCGGCGATGCGCGCGGGGCTCGCGCGGTCGAGCAGGCGGTCGGTCTCGCGGCTCTTCGAGATGTCCCAGTTCTGGCAGAAGCGGCAGGCGAGGTTGCAGCCGGCGGTGCCGAACGACAGCACCGGCGAGCCGGGCAGGAAGTGCGCGAGCGGCTTCTTCTCGATCGGGTCGATGCAGAAGCCCGAGCTGCGGCCCCAGGTGGTGAGCACCATCGCATCGCCCTGGCGCGCGCGCACGAAGCACAGGCCGCGCTGCCCGTCGTGCAGGCGGCAGTCGCGCGGGCACAGGTCGCACTGCAGGCGGCCGTCGTCGAGCGGATGCCACCAGCGCGCCGGATGCGTGTCGCCAGCCTCGATCGGCGCGTCACTCATCGTGCCAGCGGGTCCTCGGCGAACTTCGCCACGCCGTAGCGCGACAGCCGCGTGCCCGGCGCCCAGCCCTCGCGCGGCAGGCCGGCCTTCTCGCGCAGCGCCGCGAAGAAGGCCCGCGGCTCGGGCAGCTGCGACCAGACCTGAGGCAGGAAGGTGGCGCTGCGCCCACCGCACGCGAGGATCACGCCGTCGATGCCGGGGCGGATCGTGTGCAGCGCCTGGGCCTCGTCGAGCTCGCCGAGCGTCTCGACCGGGCCGAGCAGCGAGACCTCCACCGACAGGCCCTGCCATTCGGATGCGGCGAGCGGCGGGAAGCGCGGATCCTCGAACGCGGCGCGGCAGGCGTTGCGCCGCACGTCGTCCTCGAGCGGATGCGTGCCCGCCGCCAGCCGACCGATGCAGCCGCGCAGTCGGCCGCCGCGCTGCAGCGTCACGAAGGTCGCGCCCGGGCCGGCCAGCGCCGGATGCCAGGGCTCGGGCGCGCGCCCGGGCAGGCCGAGCGCGGCGGCGATCGCGTTGCGGGCGCGGGCGAGCAGCGCATGGCCGAGCAGCGTGTCCTCGGCAGCCTCGCGCGGCGGTGCGTGCCAGAAGCCGATCGCGCCGTAGCCGACGACGCGCGCCGGGTCGCCGCCGGGCGCATCGGCCGAGCTGCGCAGGTCGAGCAGCCGCGGCTCGAGGCCGTGCGCGCGTGCCGCGCGCAGCGCGCCGTCGAGCCCGCTCGCGCCGCAGGCGGCGTGCGGGCCGAGGGTGTCGTCGAAGCGCAGGATCCGTGCGACGGTGGTCGCGTCGACCGCACGGGCGCGCTCGAGCGGCAGGAAGTGCGACAGGTCCGTGCTCGCCACCAGCAGCGTCTCGTCGCCGCCCCAGAGCCGCTCGACGACCCGGTGAACCACGGCCGCGTCGACGTCGCCCACCACCAGCGGCAGCAGCACGGCCCGCCCGAGCACCGCCTGCAGGAACGGCAGCTGGACCTCGATCGCATGCTCGCGCGCATGGGCGTCGTCGTCGACCGTCACCTGCGGCACCGCGGCCGCGAGCGCCTCGATCCCGGCGCGATCGATCGGCACGGCGCCCAGCGGCGTGTCGAAGGCGTCCGTGCCGGGCGCGGCCATCGCGCGCAGCGCGACGCTGTGCGCGGGCGAGAGCATCACGACCCGCGTGATGCGCCCGCGCCAGGGCGCGAGCAGCACCCAGCCGCGGGCCGCGCACTCGCCCGACCACCGGTGGCCCGCGTGCGGCAGCACCATCAGCTTCGGCGGGCGTGCACCGGCCGTGGCCGGGCCGTCGGTACGGGCCTGCGCCGCGGCGAGCATGCGCGCCACGTCCGCCCCCAGTGCGGCGGGATCGGCCAGGTAGAAGCTGCCCGCGACGGCCGCCGGACGGTGCCGGGACGGGGCGTCGCCGGGCGGGAGCGCGGCGGACTGGAGTTCGGGCATGTGAGGGTCCGTGCGCGCGCGGGGGCGCGCCTCGCGACCCATGTTGAGCAGCCCGGTCGCGCCGTCAAGGGGACGGGCGCGGTACGCGTCCGGGTCCGACGGATGGTGGTGCGGGCGTCGCGTTGGTGCCGGCTCGGCGGTCCCGGTCCTCCGGTGAATGGGGGAGGCGTCGCCCGATGCGTGCGTCGGACCGGCCGCGCGGCGGTCGCCCGCGACCGCTGGCGGGCGGCACGCTGGCTCGCGGAACGTCGAGCACCGAAGCTCGGATACCGCTTCGCCACAGACCGGAATTCCGCCCCGTGTACCGCGCCGCCCCTGCAGAGCTCGAGACGCCCAGGAGTTGCCATCAGATCCTGGGGGTGACCCGCGGTGTATCCGAGGAGGACCTCCGGCTCGCCTTCCTGCAGACCGCATTCGCCTGCCATCCGGGGAACCCCGTCATGCAGGGCGACCTGGCGGCGGCGCGCAAGCGTCTGCGCGAAGCCGCGGGCGCCTGGGCCGTGCTGGCCAGGCGACCCATCCTGGGCGGCGGTGGCGAGGCCGACATGCAGGCGATGCGCGCGTTCGACGAGGCGATCGCCGTCCATGCGCTCGGGCTCGCCCGCGCCGGTCTCGACGCGAATGCGATCCTGAGCGAACTGTCCCGCGGGGGCTGCCCCCCGACGGTGGGCTGGCCCGTGGCCGAACGGGCCGCCGCGCATGCGGCGCTGCTGCCGCGCCTGCGGCCGACCGCGCGCGAGGCGGTGCCGTCGCGGGGTGCGGCGTCGTCACGGGCGGCAGCGGCCCGGCCCTCGCCCTCGCGTGCCGGCCTCGATGCCGGCGTGCACCGGGCCGCAGGCGCGCGCGGATCCTCCGGTCAGACCGACACCGTGCCGGTGGCCGATGGCCCGCTCGGTCTGGCGAAGCGTCTGTCGAACGCATCGCGGGTGCTGCGCGGCCTGCCGATCGAGCAGGCCGCGGCCGAGCCGGACTACGACGACGATGCACCGCCGCCGCCCGATGCGAGCCTCGCGCAGCGCGTCGCCGCGACCGTGGCGGACGTCCTGCTGGTGTTCGTCTTCTGCGCCGCACCGGTCATGATGCTCGGCCGCGCGCTGGACGCGTCGCCGGTGGTGGTCGAGCGCTTCACGCTGGCCGCGATGCTGGTCGGCGGCGCGCTCTACTCGATCTGCAGCGAGCTCGGCTGGGGCGGCAGCCCGGGCAAGCGCCTGCTCGGGATGCGGGTGGAGACGCTGCGCGGGCGGGCTCCGGACATCCAGACCGTGCTGCTGCGCCATGGGCTGCGCACGATGTCCTGGTGCCTGTTCGGCCTGGGCTTCCTGATCGCCCCGTTCAACGAGCGCCGGCAGGCGCTGCACGACCTGCTGACCGAGACCCGCGTGGCCGCCGTCAGCCCGCAGCGGCCCGAGCTCGTGCAGGCACTGTGCGCAGCGCCGCTCGCCGTGGCGGCGCTGACGTTCGCGCTGACACACGTCGGCGGCTGACCGGCGGGCCCGCCTGCCGCGGCGGCGTCATGGCCGCCGGCCCGGGGCGCTCAGTGCCGCTCAGGGCCGCCGCGCCTCGGGCAGGAAGCGCACGCCGGCCCGCGCCAGGCCGCCGCCGACGCCCACCGGCGTGCCGTCGGCCCGCCAGCATGCGGCGCCTTCCAGCAGCCCGTCGGCGTCGACCCCCACCGCGCACATCCCGCCGCCCACGTTCGGCACCCGCAGCACGTCGTGCCCGCGTGCGCCCAGTGCATCGGCCACCGCCTGCGGGAAGCCCGGCTCCAGCTCGAGCTGGAAGCCCTGCGTCCAGAGCCGCGGCGCCTCGACCGCCTCCTGCAGCGACATGCCGTGGTCGATGAGGTTGACCAGCGCCTGCATCGCCGACGGGAAGATCCTCAGCCCGCCGGGCAGCCCGAGCGCCCAGCGCGGCACGCCGTCGCGCAGCACGATCAGCGGCGCCATCGACGAGGTCACGCGCTTGCCCGGCGCGAGCGAGTTGGCGCGGCCCGGATGGGGGTCGAACACGTACAGGTAGTTGTTCGGGATCAGCCCGGTGCCCGGCACCATGTAGCGCGCGCCGAACAGCGAGTTGATCGTCTGCGTGGCGCTCACGATCCAGCCGTCGCGGTCGGCCACCGTCAGGTGCGTGGTGTGCGCGCCGTCCTCGGGCGAGACGCCGGCCGCCTGCGCGCGGGCGCGCAGCGGGTCGATGTCGGCACGCCGCAGCGCCGCGTACTCGCGCGACAGCAGCCTGGCGATCGGCACCGGCACATGCTCGGGGTCGGCCGTGGCGGCGGCCCGGTCGGCGAAGGCGATCTTCAGCGCCTCGGCCAGCAGGTGCGAGGCGTCCGCGCTGCCGAAGCCGGCTGCCCTCAGGTCGAAGCCTTCGAGCAGGTTGAGCATCTGGCCCACGTGCAGCGGCCCGCTGCACGGCGGCGGCGGTCCCACGATCTCGAAGCCGCGATAGCGCGAGCGCAGCGGCTCGAGCGCGCTGGTGCGGTAGCGCGCGAGGTCCTCCTTCGACAGGAAGGCGTCGTGGCGCGCCATGTCGGCGACCAGCGCCTCGCCGATCGGGCCCGAGTAGAGCGCCGCCGGGCCGTCGCGCACCACCTGGCGCAGCGTGTCGGCGAGCGCGCCGTTGACCACCCGCGTGCCGGCCCGCAGCGGTGCGCCGCCGGGCAGGAACACGCGGGCGATCGTCTCGTCGCGCAGCAGGTCGGCCGCGCAGTCGGCGACGCAGTCGGCGAGGTAGGGCGTGGCCGCGAAGCCGCGCGCCGCATGGCGGATCGCGGGTTCTAGCACGTCGGCGAGCGGCAGCCGGCCGTGGCGCGCCAGCAGCTCGCACCAGGCCGCGAGGTTGCCCGGCGTCGCGACCGCGGTCCGGCCCACCGCGTTGCGCCGGCCCACGGCGTCGAGTGCGCCGGGCGGCGCCGCCGGATCGGGCTCGAAGCTCGCCGGGCCCACGCCGAGCGGGCAGCGGCCCTGGCCCTCGAGCACCTCGTGCGTGCCGTCGGGCCGGCGCAGGTGCGCGAAGCCCCCGCCCAGCGGGCCGACCATCATCGGCTCGAGCACCGACAGCGCGAACAGCGCGGCCACCGCCGCGTCGACCGCGTTGCCGCCGGCCGCGAGCATCTCGGCGCCCGCGGCCGAGGCGAGCGGATGGTTGGTGACCACCATGCCGCGCGAGCCGCGCGCAGGGGCCTTCTCCAGGTCGAAGGGGGCGGCGGCGCGGGCGCGCCAGGCGGTGTCGTTCGTGCTCGGGGTCATGGTCGGCGCCAGGGTCGAGGTTCGGGGCAGGGGGCGGGCTCGGGGCGCGTGTCGCGGCGTCAGCCGCCGATGCGGACCGGATCGAGCAGCCCCGCGAGTGCCGCGCAGACGCTGTGCGCGGTGATCGCACTGCTGCGCGGGTTGGCCGCGCTCGGGCGGTTCTCGATCGTCATCCGGACCAGCGTGTCGTCCGCGTCGATCTCGATCTCGTGGACGTTGCGCGCGAGCGCCGGGTCGCTCCAGATCTCGACCTCGGTGCGGGCCCCGCCGATCCCGGCGAGGCTGAGCGTCGCGGCGACGTTCACGTTGCGCGGGAACGCGCGGCAGGCTTCGAGCGCGTTGCCGGCGAACACCCGCACCGGGCCGTCGCCGGCGGCGTCGAGCCCCGCGGGCGGCTTGCGCGTGCGCAGCCTGACCGAGCGGATCCGGCCGATCGCGGCCGCGCGCAGCATGTCCAGGCCTGCGACCGCGCCCGACGGGACGATCACCCGCGTGCCGGCACGGCGCGCCCGATCGAGCAGCTCGGGCGTCGCGAGCAGCGCGGCGACGCTGACGGTCACGACGGTCCCGCCGCCGCCGACCACGCCGTCGAGCAGCACGGCGGCCGCCTCGGGCGCGAGGCACTCCACCAGCACGTCGCAGGCGCCGGGCAACGCCGCGAGCGGCACCGAGCGCGCCTGCGGATGGCCGAGCGCGACGAGCCGCCGCGAGGTCTCGTCCAGGTCCCGACCGGCGGCGGCGGCCAAGTGCAGCCCCGGCGGCGCTCGCTCGGCCAGCCAGCGCGCCACCTCCGAGCCGATGCCGCCGAGCCCGGCGATCCCCACTGCGAGCGTGCGTGTGTCGGTCATGCGGTCCAGCATACCTGCGCGCCCTCAATCCGCCAGCGAGCCGGGCCCGCGCCGCGCGGCCTGCGCCAGCACCGTGACGAAGCGGCGCGCGGCATGCGACAGGTCGTGCCCGCGCGCGGTGAGCACGTCGATCGAGGCACGGGTGAACGCGGTGCCCTGCAGCGGCATCGCGGCGAGCGTGCCCGCGGCGGCCTCGCGGGTGAAGGTCATCTCGGGCATGAAGGACACCAGGTCCGAGCCCGCGACCACCGTGCGGATGAGCTGCAGCGAGTTGGCCTCGAGCGCGATCCGCAGCCGGATGCGCGCCGCCGCCGCCGCCTGGTCGATCAGCCGTCGGATCCCGAAGCTGCGGTCGGGCAGCGCCGCCGCCACCCCGTCGAGCTGGCGCATCGCGGGCGGCCCGCCGCGCAGCAGCGGATGGCCGGGTGCGCAGACTAGCTGCAGCGGCTGCGGCATCCGCGCGCGCAGCATCAGGTCGTCGCGCGACGGCGAGTTGAAGGCGAGTGCCACGTCCACCTCGTGCGCGAGCAGCCGCTCGGCGACCTCGGCGCTGCCGAGGATCGACACGCGGAACTCGATGCCCGGATGACGGCGCGAGAAGTGGTCGATCACGCGGGGCAGGAAGTCGTGCGCGGTCGCCTCCACCACTGCCAGCCGCACCGAGCCGCGGCGCAGCTCGCTCAGGTCGTCGAGCCGCTGGCGCAGCGCGGCGAGCCGGCGCTCGCCGTCGTCGACGTGTTCGAGCAGCACGCGGCCGGCCTCGGTCAGCGCCATGCCCCGGGTGGAGCGCTCGAACAGCTGCGCGCCGAGCTGCAGCTCGAGCTGCGCGACCTGCCTGCTGATCGCGCTCGGCACGATGTCGAAGATCTCGGCGGCATGCCGCAGCGAGCCGCTGCGCGCCACTTCGGCGAAGTAGCGCAGCGCGGGCGGCTGCATCGCGGGCGAGGGCGGGGTCATCGGTTCTCGGGGGAGGATTCGGATCGGTGTTCTCGATCTTAGAACACCAAATTCGAATCAGGGCGATACCGCGGCAAGGAGGGCGGGGCTAGACTGCATGTCCGCCCCCGCCCGCCCCCGCACGGAGACTCGCATGACCGGCACCCGCCCGAGCACCCCGCGTCCGACCCCGTCGCCGTCCCGGCGCGCCCTGACCACGGCCGCTGCGCTCTCGCCGCTGCTGTCGCTGCCCGTGGCGCGCGCGCAGGGCCAGGACACCATCCGCTTCGGCGCACCGCTGCCGGTCACCGGCGCCCTCGCGCCCGAGGCGGTCAAGCAGCAGCAGGGCTACGACCTGTGGGCCGAGACGGTCAACAAGGCCGGCGGCATCTCGGTCGGCGGCCGGAAGAGGAAGGTCGAGATCGTCTACGCCGACTACCAGTCCAACACGCCGCGGGCGGTGCAGGCCACCGAGCGGCTGATCACCCAGGACAAGGTCGACTTCATGTTCGCGCCCTTCGGCTCCGGTGCGGCCAAGGCCGCGAGCACCGTGTCCGAGCGCTACCAGGTGCCGACGATCGCGGCGACCGCGTCCTCGGCCCAGGTCTACGACCAGGGCTACAAGTACCTGTTCGGCACCTTCACGCCCAACGAGACGCTCACCGAGCCGCTGTCCGACATCGTGCGCGCCAAGGCGCCCGGCGTGCAGCGCGTCGCCATCCTCGCCCGCAACGACCTGTTCCCGCTCGCCATCGCGCAGGAGATGGAGAAGTCCGCGAAGGCGCGCGGCCTGAACGTCGTGTCCTTCGAGAAGTACGCGATCAACACCATGGACCACTCGGCCGCGATCGCGCAGATCAAGTCGGTGAGCCCGCACTGGATCTTCGCGACCGGCTACATCAACGACCTGGTGCTCATCAAGAAGCAGATGGCCGACCAGAAGATCGAGGCGCCCGTGGTCACGATGGTCGCGGGCCCGGCCTACAAGGAGTTCGTCGACGCCGCGGGCAAGGGCGCCGAGAACATCAGCAGCGCGTCCTGGTGGCATCCGGCCGCCCGCTACAAGGGCACCGATCTCTTCGGCACGACCGAGAACTACGTGAAGCTGTTCCGCGAGCGCTTCAAGGAAGACCCCGACTACGGCCATGCCTCGGCGTCGGTGTCGGGCGCGCTCTTCCAGATGGCGATCGAGAAGGCCGGCTCGCTGGACAAGCAGAAGGTGCGCGACGCGCTCGCCGCGATGAACGTGCAGACCTTCTGGGGGCCGGTGAAGTTCGGCCCCACCGGCCAGATCTCCTCGCTCGAGCCGCCGGTCTTCCAGATCCAGGGCGGCAAGACCGTCGTCGTGCACCCCGCGTCCATCAAGCAGGGCGAGTTCAGGCTCGGCGTGAAGTAGGCCCGGCGCCCCGATGTTCGCGCTGCAGATCCTCACCAACGGCCTGGTGCTCGGCTGCCTGTACGCGTGCATCGCGGCCGGCTTCTCGCTGGTGTGGGGCGTGCTGAACGTCATCAACCTGATGCACGGCACCTTCATCGTGCTCGGGTCCTACCTCGCCTGGGCCGCGTACAACGGGCTCGGGCTCGCCCCCTGGGTGGCGCTGCTGGTCGCGGCGCCGCTGTTCTTCGGCTTCGGCTGGCTGCTGCAGCGGGGCGTGCTCAACCGGGTGATCGCGGCCCCCGTGCTGGTCACGCTGACGCTGACCTTCGGCCTCGACCTGATGCTGAACAACGCGATGCTGCTCGCGTTCAAGGCCGACTACCGCAAGCTGATCCTCGAGCCGCCGCTGGGCACGCTCGAGCTCGGCCCCGTCCTGGTGCCGATCGACCGCGTGCTCGCGATGGTGCTGGCGCTGGCGCTGACCGGGGTGCTGTGGCTGATCCTGCGCCGCTCGCGCGTCGGGCGCGCCATCGTCGCGGTGCGGCTCGACCGCGATGCGGCCACGCTGATGGGCGTGGACGTGAAGTCGATCTACGCGTCGGCCTTCGCGTTCGGCGCGGCGATGGCCGGCTGCGCGGGGGTGCTGCTGGCGATGATCTTCCCGATCTCGCCGCTGGCCTCGGGCGCCTACCTCGGCAAGGCCTTCGTGGTCTGCGTGCTGGGCGGGCTGGGCAGCGTGCCGGGCGCGGTGCTGGGGGGCCTGGTGCTCGGCATCGTCGAGAGCTTCGGCGCGATGGCCTTCGGTCCCGAGCATGCGGTGACGCTGTCCTTCGGGCTGCTGATCCTCTTCCTGGTGTTCCGGCCTCAGGGCCTGATCGGCCGCCGGGGCTTCGAATGAACCGCCGGCGCGACGCGATCCTGATCGGCGCGGTGCTGCTGCTGGCCGCCGCGCCCTGGCTCGGCGGCGCCTATGCGCTGCGGCTCGGCACCTTCGCCTGCATGTACGCGGTGATGGCGGTGTCGTGGAACGTGATCGGCGGGCTGGCCGGCTACCCGTCGTTCGGCACCGCCGCGTTCTTCGGGCTGGGCGCGTACGCCGGCGGCGTGCTGCTCGCCAAGGGCGGCGGCCTGATCGCCGCGCTGCTGCTGTCGGGCGGGCTCGCGTTCGGCGGCGCGCTGCTGCTGGGCGCGGTGCTGCTGCGCCTGAAGGGTCACTACTTCGCGGTGGCCAGCCTCGCCGTCGCCGAGGTGCTGCGCGAGCTCGCCAACAGCGCGACCGACCTCACCGGCGGCGGCATGGGGCTGAACATCCCGCTGGCCACGCTCGGCGGCGCCGGTCCGCAGGCCGAGGCGCGCTTCTTCTTCCTCGCGATGTGGGCGCTGCTGGTGCTCACCCTGGTGGTGGTGGTGGCGGTCGAGCGCTCGCGGCTGGGCTTCGGCCTCGCCTGCATCCGGCAGAACGAGGCCGCCGCCGACATGATCGGCGTCGACACCACCCTCTACAAGAGCCTCGCGTTCGCGCTGTCGGGCGTGTTCGTCGCGATGGCCGGCACGCTGTACGCCGGCTGGGCGCACTACATCGAGCCGCCCGACGTGTTCGACGTGCTCTATTCGGTCAAGCCGATCGTGATGGCGCTGCTCGGCGGCCTCGGCTCGACCACCGGTGCGGTGCTCGGCGCGTTCGCCTTCCTCGCGATCGAGGAGACGGTGTGGCGCAACTCGCTGCAGATCCACAGCGGGCTGCTGGGGCTGCTGGTCGTCGTGCTGCTGCTGTTCCTGCCGCAGGGCATCGTGTCGCTCGGTCGGGTCTCGAAGGCCTGGGTGGCGCGCCGTGCCTGAGCCGCTGCTGCGGCTCGACTCGGTGTCCCGCCGCTTCGGCGGGCTGCAGGCGCTGGACGGCGTGTCCTTCGAGGTCGGCCGCGGCGAGGTGCTCGGTCTCATCGGCCCGAACGGCGCCGGCAAGACGACGCTGGTGAACGTGATCTGCGGCGTGCACCGCGCCAGCGCCGGGCGCGTGCTGTTCGAGGGTCGCGACATCACCGCGCTCAAGCCCTTCCGCACCGCGCGCTCGGGGCTCGCCCGCACCTTCCAGATCGTGCAGCCCTTCCCCGAGCTGACCGTGACCGACAACGTCGCCGCGGCGGCGAGCTTCTCGCGCGGGCTCGGCGTGCGCGAGGCCCGCCTCGCCGCGCTCGAGCAGCTCGAGTTCGTCGGCCTCGCCGAGCACGGCCAACGCCCCGCCGCGACGCTGACGCTCGCGATGCGCAAGCGCCTGGAGCTCGCCAAGGCGCTCGCGATGCAGCCGCGGCTGCTGTTCCTCGACGAGGTCAACGCAGGGCTCAACTCGGCCGAGGTCGAGCAGGCGATGGCGCTGATCCGGCGCATCGCGGGCTCGGGCGTGACCATCGTGCTGATCGAGCACCTGATGAAGGTGGTGATGTCGGTCTGCTCGCGGATCGTCGTGCTGCAGCAGGGCGCGCTGATCGCCGAGGGCTCGCCGGCCGAGATCGTCGCGGACGCGCGCGTCGTCGAGGCCTATCTCGGCAAGAAGTACGCGCAGGCCGCCGGGAGCGCCGCATCGTGAGCGCCGCGCCCGGGAGCACCCTGCCCGCGGGCACCGGCTCCGCGAGCAGAGGCTCCGCGGGCACTGCGGCAGCGGGCGAGCCCGCCGAGCTGCTGCGCATCGAGGGCCTGCAGTCCGGCTACGGCGAGGTCACCGTGCTCTGGGGCGTGGACCTGTCGATCCGCGAGGGCGACCTGACCGCGCTGATCGGCTCGAACGGCGCCGGCAAGTCGACGCTGATGCGGACGATCTCGGGTCTGGTGAAGACACGCGCCGGCCGCATCCTGTGGCGCGGCGCCCCGATCGAGCGCAGCGACCCGGCGCAGGTGCTGGCGGGCGGTGTCGCGCACGTGCCCGAGGGCCGGCGCCTGTTCGGTGCGATGTCGGTCGAGGACAACCTGATCATGGGCGCGTACCTGCGCCGGGTGCCGCGCGCCGAGCTCGCGCGCGACATCGACCGCGTCTACACGCTGTTCCCGCGGCTCGCCGAGCGGCGCACGCAGGCCGCCGGCACGATGTCGGGCGGCGAGCAGCAGATGTGCGCGATCGGGCGCGGGCTGATGAGCGCGCCGACGCTGCTGATGATCGACGAGCTGTCGCTCGGCCTGTCGCCGCTGCTGGTCGAGCAGCTCGTCGAGGCGCTCCTCGCGCTCAACCGCGCGGGCCTGACGATCCTCGTGGTCGAGCAGGACGTGATGACCGCGCTCGAGGTGTCCCGCACCGCGTACGTGATGGACACCGGCCGCATCGTGCGCTCGGGTGCCAGTCGCGAGCTGCTCGACGACCCGGCGGTGCGGCGCGCCTACCTCGGTGCGTTGGCGGACGACTGAGCCCGCCTTATCCTCTGACCGGATCCTTTCCCGTCTTCACGGAGACCCCCATGAGCACCCGAACCTTCGCACCCGGCGGCTACCGCTTCATTCCCGCCGTGTCGCAGTACTCAGGCGGTGTCGCGGCCGAGCCCGGCTTCCGGGTCGAGCGCGCCCGCTTCTCGCGCGTCGTGCCGCTGGCCGAGGGCTTCGCCGCGATCGAGCGCCACCTCGCCTCGATCGGACGCCCGGTGTCGGCCTTCTGCGCGTGCGAGCTGCGCTCGCCGGCGCCCTTCACCGAGGAGGGCTTCCGTGCCTTCAACGCGATCTACATCGAGACCCTCAAGCGCTGGGGCCTGATGGACGGCGAGGTCAATCCGGTCGCCCGCAGCAACGTCTGCCCCGAGCTCGACCCGCCCGCCGAGCCCGGCTTCTTCGCGTTCTCGTACACCGTGGTCGACGCACAGGCCGGCCCCTCGTGGGTCGTCGCCGGCAGCGGCGAGTCCGCCGAGGGCCGCGGCGACTACCGCGACAACATGGTGGCGCGCGGCGACACCTCGCCGGCCGGCCTGCTCGCCAAGGGGCGCTTCGTGCTCGACGAGATGCAGCGGCGGATGGCGGCGCTCGGCGCCGACTGGTCGAGCGCCACCGTGACCCAGGTCTACACCGTGCACGACTTCCATCCCTTCATCGGCGACGAGCTGGTACGGCGCGGCGCGATGCGCGGCGGCGTGACCTGGCACTTCAACCGGCCGCCGGTGCGCGAGCTCGAGTACGAGATGGACTGCCGCGGGCTGCCGCTGGAGCGGGTGCTGAAGGTCTGAGCGGCGCGGTTCGCGGCGTGCGTCGTGCGACGGTCGGCGCGGCCCGTCGCCGCCCGGGGGCGGGCATCGCTGCGCTGACCCCGCGCCCTCGGGCCTGCGGCCCGAGGGTCCCCGCGAGGCGGGGGGCCGCGCCGGGCCGGCCAAAGAACTCGGCCGGCCTGCGGCCGA
>JAPLQE010000074.1 GCA_026399835.1 Burkholderiales bacterium
CGAGCATTTCCGCGGCGAGTGGGTGGCGCGCGGCGCGCATGCGCTGTGCCGCGTCGGCGGCCGGACCTCGGTGCAGGCGCGCCCGGATCATGGCTGCGCGTTCCATCTGCGCGCGCCCGGCTCCGATGGCTGACGTCGCGCCGTCGTCCCGCCGCGATCGTCCGCCTCCCGGTCGACACGGCATCGCGACGATCCTGCGGCTGCGGCGAGCGCGCCTCCCACGGCCCGCGGCGGTGCGGGCAGTCCCCGTGGGTCGAGTATGCTGGGCGCTGCCGACCCTGCACCGCGGCCGAGCCCGGACGATGCGTCCGCGGCCGAGCTTCCACCTCCCGACGCGAGCGGTCCCGCCATGATGCTGCCCGTGCCTCGACGCCCGAGCGTCCCCGTCCCGTCGTTCTTCTCCCCCGAGCGCCCTGGCTGCGTCGTGGTCATCGACCAGGACCATGCCTGGGCGGACGGGCTGTGCGGCGCACTCGGTCAGGATCTGTTCGAGGTTCATGCAGGCTACGGCTGGCCCGATCTCGAGCGTCTGGTCGACGCCCAGTCGCCGACGGTCCTGGTAGTGGATCTCTGCACCGATGCCGAGGTCGGCCTCGCCGCGATCCGACGCCTGCGCCTCGTGCATCCACCCGAGGCGCTGCGGGTCGTCGCCACCGTCGGCACGGGGCGACCGGCCGAGATCGCTGCGGGACGGCGCGCCGGCTGCGACACCTGCCTGGCCCGGCCTGCCACCTTCGCAGCGCTGCGCGAGATCGTCCGGCAGGTCGCTCGATGACCGAGCCGCTGCTGCTCACCACCACGCAGGTCTCGACCTTCGACGGCACCCGACTGCTGACGAAGGCGAGCGGGTTCTTCTTCGAGCGGGACGCGCGGCTCTTCCTGGTCACCAGCGGCCACGTGGTGTTCGACGAGCCGAGCGAGCACCGTCCGGACCGCATCGAGTTCGGCGTGCATCGCGACCGCGTCGACCTGACCTCGATGGCGACCCTCTCGGTACCGCTCTACCAGGGCGGCAAGGCCGCATGGCGCGCGGCCTCCGATACCGGCGGTCCGATCGACGTCGTCGCCATTCCGCTCGAGCACGGGATCTTCGCCGGTGCCGAGGCCTGGGAGGCGTTCCGGCCCGAGCACCTCGTGCCCGCGCTCGACGCGGTCGAGGTCGGCACGCCGCTGCTGATCGTGGGCTTTCCGCTCGGTTTCCACGACACCGTCCACTACCTCCCGGTGGTGCGCCAGGCCGGCATCGCCTCGTCCTTCGGCGTTCGTTTCCAGGGCCAGGGCTACTTCCTCACCGATGCGCGCACGCACCGCGGCACCAGCGGCGCCCCGGTGGTGATGCGCGTCGCGCAGCGCCCGGGCGCGGCCGAGGCGCTGCCATGGCGGCTGCTCGGCGTGCATGCGTCGCGGATGGACGTGGGCTCGCGCGACCGCGAGCACGACGAATCGCTCGGCCTGAACTGCGCGTGGTACGCGGACGTGCTGATGGTGCTGACGCGCGACTGACACCGCGCGCCGTCCGCGGACTCAGTGCCGCGAGGCCTGCGGCGCCACCCAGCGCCGGATCGCGGCGAGCAATTCGGCAAGCCGCACCGGCTTGGCGAGCACCGCCTTGACGTCCTCGGCATCGAGCGCCCGCCCCGCCTCCGGCGTCGCCGACAGCACCACGACCGGGACCCGTGCGAGGCCTGCTACCCGTGCCTTGAGGGCCAGGAAGTCGCCGCCGTTCATGCGCGGCATCATCAGGTCCAGCACGATCAGCCCGATCGCCTGGGGCCGTTCCCGGTGCGCGCGCAGCGCGGCCTCGCCGCTGCAGGCCGTGACGGTCCGGTAACCCTCCATCTCCAGGATCAGCTGGCACGCCACGCGGGAGTCTTCGTCGTCGTCGACGATGAGCACGGCGGGCATCGCCGAGTCATGCGCACCGTCGTGCAGCGGGCCGTCGGTTGCGCCGTTCATCCCGATTCCTGGAAGCGTCCCGATGGCAGGGGCCCTTCAAGAAGCGGACCCAGACCTGAGCCGCAGGCACGAGTTCCGGATCGGTCGAATGCGATGCTCGCTGCGCTGCCGGATCGGTCGGGATGCCCGGCGAAGACGGGCCGCACGGCAGGTGCCGCCGACGTGCGTCAGGTCTCGGGGAACATCGTCGCCAGCAGCCGGATCGGTTCGCCTCGTACGCCTGCGTTGAAGGCGCGCGTCGCGACGCCGAGAATCTGCTCGCGGCGTCCCTCGAAGAGGTCGGCCACCGCGGTGTTGCGAGGATGGCCGCTGATCGTGCGCAGCGTCTCGGCGTCGATGGCGAATCGGATCGGCATGCCGGTCTCGCCGACCGCGTCCATCTCGACACCGTCCGGGCGGACCCGGATGTCCGTGAAGCGAATGTCGGCGATGTGCCGCCAGCCCTGAGTGGATCCGCGTGGCGTACTCATGACTTGTAACTGTACCGCGTTCGGGATCGCATGCCAGCGCCGTTACACCTGCGCTTCACCGGGCGCCGATGGCGGTCGACCGGTGTAGGAGCCGGGCGCGATCCTCCTGAAACCATGCGGGCGGGCTCGGTTCCGGCGCAAGTCGCGTACCCTGACAGAGGGGGCGTCGGGCGCCGCCGGGCGCCCGCGGATGTCCCCACGGAGCGTACCGAACCATAAGCGGCAGAGACCGCGCGTGGACCGGCCTGGCCGACGCTGGAGTTCCGATGGCTGGAGCGGCACACATGCATCTGTTCCTGGCGAACAACCGCAACGACCTGATTGCGCGGTGCAAGGCCAAGGCCGCCCAGCGCCCGTTTCGGGCCGCGACCCAGGAGCAGCTGAAGAACGGCATCCCGCTCTTCCTCGAGCAGCTCGGGCAGACGCTCGAGGCGGACGAGCAAGGGCAGCCCATCGACAGCCTGCGGATCTCCGGTGCGACCGGGATCGAGCCGCCGGGCGGCTCGGAGATGTCGGTCACCGCGGCCGGCCACGGCAAGCAGCTGCTCGAGCTCGGCTACACGGTCGATCAGGTCGTCCACGACTACGGCGACCTCTGCCAGGCGATCACCGACCTCGCCGCGGAGCGGGATGCGCCGTTCAGCATCGACGAGTTCCGCACGCTGAACCGGTGCCTGGACAACGCGATCGCCGCGGCCGTCACCGAGTTCAGCGCGCAGCGTGACGCTGCGATGGAGCGGGTGCAGTCGGGCATCCTGAACGAGCGTCTGGGCGTGCTCGCGCATGAGCTGCGCAACGGCCTGGGGACGGCCACCCTCGCGGTCAAGGCGCTCGAGACCGGGAACCTGCCGATGTCCGGCGCGACCGGCAGCATCCTCAAGCGCAGCCTGGCGTCGCTCGCGGCGCTCGTCGGGCACGCGCTCGACGAGGTCAGGACCAAGGCCGAGACGGCGGCCGGGGCCGTCCCGTTCCCGTTGGATGCGTTCGTCGCCGAAGCCGCGCGAGCCGCCGTGCTGGACGCCCGGGCCCGCGGCTGCACGCTGGACGTGGGTTTCGTCGACCCCGAGCTGAGTCTCGTCGGGAACCGTGCCGACCTGCTCGCGGCCCTCGCCAACCTGCTGCAGAACGCGTTCAAGTTCACCGAGCCCGGCACCGGAGTGAGGCTGACGGCCGAGGCCGTGGGCACTCAGGTGCTGCTGAAGGTCGAGGACCATTGCGGCGGACTGGCGCCGGGCGCCGCGGAGCGGATGTTCGCCCCGTTCTCCAAGCGCAGCGGGGACCGGACCGGCCTGGGCCTCGGGCTGACGATCGCGCGGTCCCATGTCGAGGCGGACTGCGGCACGCTGAACGTGGAGAACCGTCCGGGCAGCGGGTGCGTCTTCACGATGGCCTTTGGTCAGGCCGGAATTCAGGCCGGAATTCAGGCCGGAATTCAGGCCGCTGTGCAGAAGCCGACGCCCTGAAGACGGCGCAGTGCGGGGGGGGGGGCGCCCGAACGGCGGCGAGGCACGCGGGCGCAGCGCAAATGAAAACGAGCCAGGAGGCTCGCGCCTGCTGACTCGCTTGAATGTTGGTAGGCCGTGCGGGATTCGAACCTGCGACCAACGGATTAAAAGTCCGCTGCTCTACCAGCTGAGCTAACGACCCGTGGAACTGACTGCTTCTTCTTTTTGTGCGTTGTTTTTGTTCTAGAACAGCCCTCAAGTATACGACGGCCGCCGGCCAGGGTCAAACGAGGCCGACGTCAGGCCATCCGCTCGATGCGCCAGATCTGGTAGCGCAGGCCGCCCCAGCCGCCCGCGACGATCGCCGCGAGGGCGATCATGGAGCCGAGGGCCAGGGTGGACAGGCCGCTCAGGCCCTGACCGATCGTGCAGCCGAGCGCGGTGACGCCGCCGATGCCCATCAGCGCCGCGCCGACGAGGTGATTGGCGGTGTCCTCGGGCCCCTGGAAGCCTTCCCAGCGGAAGCTGCGCGTGGCGAGCGCATGGGCGGTCGAGCCGGCGACGAGACCGAGCACCGAGGCGATCCCGAGGGTCACCGACTTGCTGGCATCGCTCCAGAACATCAGCAGCTCGAGCGCGTAGGCGGTGGGCGCGACGTAGCTGAGCGATTCCATACGGGTGCTGTTGGTGCCGAGGAAGACCTCCTCGAGCGTGCGCGGATCCTCGTCGAGATGGCCGATGTGGCCCGAGACGTACCAGACCGCGACGATGCCCGCGCCGACCGCGACGGCGCCGAGCAGGTTGCCGCGGTCGGCGCGGAACTCGTGCGAGGCGAGCGCGAAGGTCAGCAGCCCGCCGCCGACCAGTGCGCCGAGCACCAGCCGCATCGTGCCGAGCAGCGCGGCATCGCCCCCGGCGAGGAGCCGGGGCAGGTCCTGGCCGCCGGCCAGCTCGATGGCGACGCGGTCGACCGTGCCGGCGCGCAGCACGCCGAACAGGCCCTTGAGCGTCATGTAGGCGAACAGCCCCATCACGACGAACACCACCAGCGACTTCAGGTTGCCGGCGCCGGCCCGCAGCAGCGTCTTGGTGCCGCAGCCCGACGCCAGCACCATGCCGAAGCCGAACAGCGCACCGCCCACCGCATGCGACAGCCAGATCAGCCGCGGCCCGGCGTAGATGGACTTGCCCGGGTCGATCAGGCCCGCCCAGGCGAGGCCCTGCGTGCCGATCACCGCGATGCCGATCGCGGCCAGCCACATCCGCATCCGCATCCAGTCGCCCATGTTCACGACGTCGGCGACCGCGCCCATCGTGCAGAAGTTGCTGCGGCTCATCGCGATGCCGAGGACGAAGGCGATGGCGAAGGTCGCCCAGGCGACCGTGTGCTGCAGCGTGACGACGTCCGCGTCTGTCATCGGATCCGGGCTCCGTGCGTCAGCGCTTGGGGGCCGGTCCGGCGAGCGTGGCGAGCCGCTCGCGTGCGGTCTGCGCCGCGCCGCTGCCGTCGAACTTCTCGGTGACGATCCGGAAGGTGTCGGCCGCGGCCTTGCGGTCGCCGAGGTCGACCTGCGCGTTGCCCACCGTCAGCAGCGCATCGGGCGCGCGCGGATGGTCGGGGTAGCGCTGCACGAAGCCCTGCAGGGTCGTGATCGCGCTCTTGTTGTCCTTCTGCGCGTACTGGCTGCTGCCGATCCAGTAGGTGACGCTCGGCGAGTAGGGGCTCTGCGGATAGACGGTCTGGAACTGCTGGAACGCCGTCTGCGCGCTCTTGAAGTCGCCGCCTCGGAAGGTCGCGAGCGCGGCCTCGTAGGTGCGCCGCTCGCCCTGGTCGACGTTGACCTGCTTGCCGTCGAGCGAGACCGCCACCGGCTCGAAGCGCTTGATCCGCGCGTCGAGCTCGGACGCGAGGTCGCGCTGGCTGCGCTGCGTCTTGGAGAGCTCGTTGGTCTGCACCTCGAGGGCGCCACGCAGCGACGCGATCTCCTGGCGCATCGCCTGGATCTGGTTCTGCAGCTCGAGCTGGCCGCGCGTCGTCTGTTCGAGCCGCTCGATGCGCGCCGACAGTTCCTCGATGCGCTTGAGCATCTCGCGCTGCATCTGCTCGACGCGGCTGCGCACGTCGAGGATCGCCCGGCGGGCCTCGTCGTCGGAGAACAGCTGCGCCTGCGCCGGCAGCGTGGCGACGACGATCGCGGCGGCCGCAGCGGCGCGCGCAGCGCGCCGCGTGGCAAGCAGCGCGGCCGCGAGACGGCCTCGCACGGAGTTCATCGGCACGGTGTGGCGCATCGGCGGGGCTTACTGGTAGGCGAGGTCGGCACGGCGGTTCTCGGCAAGCGAGGACTCGTCCGTGCCGGTGGACTTGGGCTTCTCCTCGCCGAGACTGACCGCCTCGATCTGCGAGTCGGACACGCCGAGCGAGGTCAGCGCGCGGCGCACGGCCTCGGAGCGCTTCTGGCCGAGCGCGAGGTTGTACTCGCGGCTGCCGCGCTCGTCGGTGTTGCCCTGGACGACGACCTTGCGTGTCTTGTTGGCGACGAGGTACTTGGCGTGCGCTTCGATCACGCCGCGGAACTCGTCCTTGATGCTGAAGCTGTCGAAGTCGAAGTAGATGCTGCGCTTGGACAGCGGGCTGTTCGGGTCGTTCAGCGGGTCCTTCGACGGGTCGACGGTGACCTGTGCGATCGGGCGCTCGCTGCCGATCGGCGCGCCACTGGCGCCGCCCGCTGTGCCGGCGCCGCCGGCGGTGCCGCCGCGGTTCTCGACCGGGGCGGGCTCGTCGAGCTTGACGGCCGAGCTGCAGGCGGCGAGCGCCAGCGCCGTGGCCAGCGCGGCGAAGGAGGCGAGGGTGCGTCGGTTCATCTTGTCGGGACTCCGTGTTCGAATTCGGATCGTGCGAGGTGCAGGAGGTGAGGGGAGCGAAAGGGGCGAAGGCTGGAGGACGTTGTGATCGAGCGGCGGGCGCGCCGTGCGCTCAGCGCAGGAACGGGCCCCACGAGGGTTCGCGGATGTCGCCGAGCGAGGAGCTGAGCCGCTGCTTGACGCGCCCGTCCACCGAGGTGGCCATCAGCGAGTCGCGCCCGCCCTGCTGGGTCGCGTACATGATCCAGCGGCCGTTCGGCGCGAAGCTCGGCGATTCTTCCTGGCCGCTGTCGGTGAGCACCGTCTCGTTGCCGCCGGACCCGAGGTCCTTGAGGCCGACGAAGTAGCGGCCGTCGCGGCGCGTGAGGAAGGCCAGGTTGCGGCCGTCCGGGCTCACCCGCGGGCTCACGTTGTAGCTCGATCCGAAGGTCACGCGCGTGGCGTCGCCGCCGGAGGCCGGCATCCGGTAGATCTGCGGCGAGCCGCCGCGGTCGGAGGTGAAGAACAGCGTGCGGCCGTCGGGCGAGAACACCGGCTCGGTGTCGATCGCATTGGACGTGGTCAGGCGCCGCGCGTTGGCGCCGTCGACGGCGTTGATCAGGTAGATCTGCGACAGGCCGTTGAGCGTGAGCGCGACCGCGAGGGTGCGGCCGTCCGGCGACCAGGCGGGCGCGCTGTTGCTGCCCTTGAAGTTGGCGACCGCGACGCGCTGTCCGGTGGCCAGCGTGTGCACGTAGACGACCGGCTTCTTCTGCTCGAACGACACGTACGCGAGGCGTCCGCCGTCGGGCGACCAGGACGGCGAGATGATCGGCTCGGGCGAGACCAGCGGCGACTGCACGTTCTCGCCGTCCCAGTCGGCGACGTTGAGCCGGAAGCGGTTGCCCTGCTTGCTGACGAAGGCGATCCGGGTCGAGAACACGCCCTTCTCGCCGGTGAGCTTCTCGATGATCGCGTCGGCGATGCGGTGGCCGGCCAGCCGCAGGTCGGCCTCGGGCGCGACCAGCGACTCGCCGGCGATCGGGGCCTGCTTCACCGCGTCGTACAGGCGGTAGCGGATGTCGTAGCGGCCGTCGGCGAGCTTGGCGACCGAGCCCGCGACGAAGGTGTCCGCGCCGCGCGTGCGCAGCGCGGCGAAGTCGACCGGCGCCGTGTCCGAGGTGGTCTGCTGCGGATCGATCACGCGGAACGCGCCGCTGCGAGCGAGGTCGCTGCGCACGACGGCGGCGATGTCCTGCGGCGCGCGCGCGTCGTTGGCGAAGCCGGCGATCGCGATCGGCAGCTGGGTGGCGCCCACGCCGGACACGTCGATGCGCATCTGGGCGAGGGTCGGGGCGGCGAGCAGGGGCAGCAGGCCGACGATCAGGGGGCTGAGGAGGCGGAGGAGGCGGAGGAGGCGCTTCATCGTGGCCCGATTATAAGTCGCGGGGACGCGGCGACCGCTTCGCCGCGTCGGGAGACGGGCCGAACGGTCCCGTTCACCGCTCGTCCCTCGGGCCGCTGGCGATCTCGAACTCGCCCTGGCAGCGGCCGTCGGCGGGTTTCGGGAACGGGTCGGTGGCCTGGATCCCCCGCTCGGCGGCCTGGTCCCAGGTGGGCACGCCGCTCGAGCGTCGCAGCCGGACCGCGGCCACGCTGCAGTCGGGCCGCAGCTGGACCAGGAACACCGCCTTCGGATTGCCCTCGAGGTCGAGCGGGATCCGGTAGACGGTGTTCGCGCGGATCGCGGCGGCGATGCGGGCGCCATAGCCCGCGTCGATCCGGCCGGCGGCGGCACCGCGCACGGCCTGGTCGCTCGGGATCCCCGCGGTGCCGGCCTGGTTCTGCAGCCGGCGGATGTCGTCGGCCCGCCGCTGCTCGGCGAGCTCGGTGTCCTTGCGGGCCTGCTCGGCGCGGCGCTTCTCGTCGGCCGCCCGGCGTTCGGTCTCCTTGCGGGCGAGCTCTTCCTTCAGGCGCTTCTCGTCCGCCGCCTTCTGCTCGGCGGCCTTCTGCTCGGCCGCCTTCTGTTCGGCGGCCCGACGCCTGTCCTCGGCGCGCTTCTCCTCGGCCTTGCGCTCGGCGGCCTTCTGGTCGGCCAGCCGCCGCTCGGCCTCCTTGCGTTCGGCCTCGCGCCGGGCCTGCTCGACCTTGATGTCCGGCTCTGCCTTGGCTGGCGGCGCCGGCTCGGGCTTCGGCGGCGGAGGCGGGGGCTCGGGCTTCGGCGGCGGCGGCTCGGGCTTGGGCGCCGGCGGCAGCGGCAGCGGCGGGGCCTTGGGCGGCGGCGGCACCCACAGCTCGGCCTGGACCGCCTCGGGCTCACGGTGAGTCCACTGCAGGCCGAAGACCAGCAGACCGATCAGCAGCGCATGGATCGCAAGCGCCAGACCGATCGCCCGCAGCTTGCCCCCGGCGCGCGGCGGGCGCTTCGGTGGCCCGGAGCGCTGAGGTGCCGGATCGCGGGGCGGGGGCCCCGGACGGGGAGGCGGTACGCCGGATCGCGGCGATGGCGGGGGGGATGCCGACGGCGAGGGCGAGGGCGAGGGCGAGGGCGAGGGCGTCCCCGCCTGGCGTGCCCCGGTCACCCTCGGATCCGAGGCAAGGCCGCGCAGGTCGACCTGCGCGGCAGGTGGGCGGGCCGGTCGCGGATCCGGTCGCGCGGCGCCGCTGCCGGACGGACCCGGCCCGGGCGGCGGCGCCCCGCCCGCGGGCGGGCGCGGCGTGCTCACGAGTCCTTGCCCCGCACCATCAGGCCGACCCGGCCGGCGCCCGCGGCGCGCACCTGGTCCATCAGCTTCACCACGTCGCCGTACGGCACCTTCTGGTCGGCCGCGATCAGCACCGCCAGCGTGCCGGGCTCGCCGAAGCTGCGCAGCGTCGGCGCGATGTCGCGCTCGCCGACCGTGCGGTCGAACTGCTGGGGCATGTTGCGGGTGACCATGCGCAGCTCGCCGCCGGCGCCCAGGCGGATCTCGACCAGCGCGTCGGGGGGCGAGCTGCTCTGGCCGGCCCCGGGCACCTCGATCTGTCCGGGCGGCTGCAGCGGCGCGGTGACCATGAAGATCACCAGCAGCACGAGCATCACGTCGATGTAGGGCACGACGTTGATCTCGGACACGAACCGGCGCCGGCCGCCACGGCGGGACGAGGAGACGCTGGACATCGCGTGGCTCCGGTGCTCAGCGCGTCTGGCGCTGCAGGATGTTGGAGAACTCCTCGACGAAGGTGTCGAAGCGGTTCGACAGCCGCTCGACGTCGTAGGAGAAGCGGTTGTAGGCGACGAAGGCTGGGATCGCGGCGAACAGGCCGATGGCGGTCGCCACCAGCGCCTCGGCGATGCCGGGGGCGACCGCGGCCAGCGTCGCCTGCTTGACGTTGGCCAGGCCGCGGAACGAATTCATGATGCCCCATACCGTGCCGAAGAGTCCGATGTACGGGCTGACCGAGCCGGCCGACGCGAGGAACGCGAGGCTGGACTCGAGCGCGTCCATCTCGCGCTGGTAGGCGGCGCGCATCGCGCGGCGCGCGGCCTCGAGCATCGCGTTGGCATCGCCCGGCTTCTGCTGGCGGGTCTTGAGGAACTCGCGCATGCCGGACTCGAAGATCCGGGCGAGCGGGCCGTGGTCGCCGGGCTGCTCGGCGGTACGCTCGTACAGCGCGTGCAGGTCGCCCGGGCGCCAGAACTCGGACTCGAAGCGTTCGGTGGCGGCACGCGCGGCGCGGATCTGGAAGCCCTTCCTGAAGATCACCGTCCAGGAGGCGATCGAGATCGCGAGCAGTCCGGCCATCACGCACTGCACGAGGACGCTGGCATTGGTCACCAGCGAGAGGATCGACATGTCGTTGTTGTTCATGGGGCTCCAAGCGTGTCGAGCAGGCGCTTCGGCAAGGGCGCGGGGCGGCCGGAGTGACGATCCATCACCGCGACGCGCACGGTCGCATCGGCGAGCAGCAGGCCGCCGTCGGCGCCGCGCGTGCGCTGCGTGAGTCTCAGCGACGCGCGCCGGACCTCGATCACCTCGAGGTCCACGTCGAGCAGGTCGTCGAGCCGCGCCGGTCGCCGGAATCGGATGTCGACCTCGCTGACCACGAACTGCAGGCCCGCCGCGGCCATCGCATCGTGACGCTCGCCGAGCGAACGCAGCCAGTCGCTGCGCACGCGCTCCATCCAGCGCAGGTAGGTCGCGTGGTAGACGATCCCGCCCGCGTCGGTGTCCTCGTAGTACACGCGCACGCGGATCGAGTGGCTGCGGGCCTCGCTCATCGGACCCGATTCTACCAAGGCCCGGACCGCCGTCCGTCAGCCCCGCGGCACGAGCATCGACCACGTGCCCCAGAGCAGCAGCGTGGCGAGCGCCGTCGCCGCCAGCGCGCGCACGGAGCCCTGCCGGCGGAACTCGTCGGCATCGAACTTCTCGGCCATCACCATGCCCATCAGGTAGCCGCCCGCGAGCCCGCCGATGTGCGCGGCGTTGTCGATGAAGCCCGCCGTGAAGCCCAGCACCAGCGAGAAGGCGACGAAGGTCAGCATCGACGATCGCATCGACTTCGCCAGCTCGGGCGGCAGCTTGTCGGCCTTGGTGGACAGCGCGGCGAGCAGGCAGCCGACCACGCCGAAGATCGCGCCCGATGCCCCGACCGAGACGCCGGTGCGCGCCGCGAAGAACAGGCTCGCCATCGAGCCCGCGAGGCCGGCCACGAGATAGATGAGCGCGAGCTGCGTGTTGCCGTAGAAGCGCTCGGCCAGGCGCCCGGTGTTCCACAGCGCCCACATGTTGAACCCCAGGTGAACGATACCGCCGTGCAGGAACATCGCCGACAGCAGCCGCCACGGCTGCTCGAGCGTCAGCGGCAGGAAGTTGCCGCCCCAGATGGCCAGCTCCTGCGCGCTCGGCGACATCGGCGACAGGCCGGAGAGCAGGTTCAGCAGCCAGACCGTGACGTTGAGCGTGATCAGCGTCGGGGTGACCCAGGTGCGGGGCGTCGCCTCGTGCAGCCGCCAGACGAAGTCGTTGTGATCGACCGGCGTGCTCATGCGGCGCCGCCGTCGACGCCGTCGAGGAGGTCCGCAGCGGGCTGCCGGTCCGGCGCTGCGAGCCCGAAGTGCCGCCAGGCGGCCGCCGATGCGATGCGCCCGCGCGGCGTGCGCTGCAGGAAGCCCTGCTGGATCAGGTAGGGCTCGAGCACGTCCTCGATGGTGTCGCGCTCCTCGCCGATCGCGGCCGCGACGTTGTCGAGCCCGACCGGGCCGCCCGAGAACTTCTCGATGACGGCGAGCAGCAGTCGCCTGTCCATCGTGTCGAGGCCGATACGATCGACGTCGAGCATGGTGAGCGCACGGTCGGCGACCTCGGCGGTGACCACGCCCTGGGCCTTGACCTCGGCATAGTCGCGCACCCGGCGCAGCAGGCGGTTGGCGATGCGCGGCGTGCCGCGGGCGCGCCGCGCGATCTCGCGCGCGCCGCCGTCGTCGGTCGGGGCCTTGAGCAGCGCGGCCGAGCGGGTCACGATCCTGGTCAGGTCGTCGACGTCGTAGAACTCGAGGCGCGCGACGATGCCGAACCGGTCGCGCAGCGGGTTGGTCAGCATGCCGGCGCGAGTGGTGGCGCCGACCAGCGTGAAGGGCTGCAGGTCGAGCTTGATCGAGCGCGCGGCCGGGCCCTCGCCGATCATGATGTCGATCTGGAAGTCCTCGAGCGCGGGATACAGGATCTCCTCGACGACCGGGCTCAGCCGGTGGATCTCGTCGATGAAGAGGACGTCGTTCTTCTCGAGGTTGGTGAGCAGCGCGGCGAGGTCGCCGGGGCGCTCGAGCACCGGGCCGGAGGTCTGCCGCAGGTTCACGCCCATCTCGGCGGCGACGATGTGCGCGAGCGTCGTCTTGCCGAGCCCCGGCGGCCCGAAGAGCAGCAGGTGATCGAGCGCCTCGCCGCGCTTGCGGGCCGCGCTGACGAAGATCTCGAGCTGCTCGCGGATGCGCGGCTGGCCGACATAGTCGGCGAGCGCCTTCGGGCGCAGCGCGCGCTCGACCGCCTCCTCGGCCGGCGAGGCCGGTCCGGGCGCGATCAGGCGGTCGTGTTCGATCATCGGTGCATTCTATCGGAGCGGCGGGGGCGGACTGTTCGGGCAGGCGCGCGGACCGTCCCCGCGGCTGCCGCGGCCCGCGCGCGCGATGCGGCCGCGCTTCAGCCGCGCCCGGGCGAGGACCGCAGCGCGCCGTCGGGCCCGACGGCGAGCCAGGGCAGGCCGGTGCGCTCGAGGTGGGCGGGCGCGTCGGCCTCGAGCAGCATCGCGATCGTCGTGTAGCCGCCTGCGGCCACCGCGACCGGCGCGACCACCGTGACCGAGCGCCAGTGGCGCACGGACCGGCCGGTGCGCGGATCGAGCAGGTGGCAGTGGCGCACGCCGTCGCGCTCGAAGAAGCGCTCGTAGTCGCCGCTGGTGCAGACCGCGCCGTCGGCGAGCGCGAAGGCGGCGACCGTGCCGCCCGGGTCGCGCGGGTCCTGGATCGCGATCGACCAGGGCGCGCCGTCGGGCTGCGGCCCGATCGCGCGGATGTCGCCGCCCAGGTCGACGAAGCCGTGGCGAGCGCCCGCCGCGCGCATCGCCTCGGCGGCGCGGTCGGCGGCGTACTCCTTGCCGAAGCCGCCGAAGTCGAGCTCCATGCCGGCGCGCGGCAGCCGCACGGTGGCGCCGTCGCGGACCACGTCCTGCCAGCCGATCAGCGGGCGCAGCGCGTCGAGCGCTGCGTCGTCGGGCACGATGCCCAGGCGGAAGTCCCAGGCCCGGCGCAGCACCCCGGACGTGGCGTCGAAGCGCCCGCCGCTGTCGCGCCAGAGCGCGTCGGCATAGCCGAGCAGGGCCTGCGTCTCGGCGTCGACCGGTACGGGGGCGGCGCCGGCGCCCCGGTTGATCGCCGCCACCACGCTGTCGTCGCGGTAGCGCGAGTACTTGACCTCGATGCGGCGGACCTCGTCGATCGCGGCCTGCGCCCAGGCGCTCGCGCGCACCTCGTCGGGCGCGGCGAGCCGGATCTCGCAGCGGCTCGCCATCGCGTCGAAGGTGATCCCGAAGGGGCGCGGCATCGCCGATCCTCGCCGGATCAGAACAGGTGCGTCAACCCGACCTGCATGATCGTCGCCCGCAGCGGCGCGAGGCCGCCGGTGCCGAGGCCGCCGAGGCGCCATTCGCCGCGCTGCTCGTAGTACTCGACCTTGAAGTCGACCAGGTTCGAGCGGTCGATCGCCTTCGCCACGCGCATGCCCACGGTCGCCGCGCCGAAGGCGGAGAGGCGCGCGTCGGGCGATCGCAGCGCGCCCATGTCGGTCACGTACCCGACCGGGAACGGCTCGCCCAGCGTCGGATCGTAGGTCGGCCCGTAGAAGAAGTTCGCCGCGCTCTGCGTGTAGTAGCGCAGCGACGGCGTCAGCGTCCAGCCGCCGGCCAGCGGCTGCACCCATTCGCCGGTGAGCGTGTTCGAACGCACGTCCCAGCTGTCGGCATAGGCGCGCCAGCCGAGGCGCATGGTCGCGCCCGGGCCTTGGAAATGGTGGTTCCAGCGCAGCAGCACCGCGGTCTGCACCCGCTCGCGGGGCCGCCTGTCGAGCGACTTGTACGGGTCGGAGTAGTAGCCCTCGCCGCGTGCGTGCGTCACGTTCAGCTGCACGATGTCGACCGGCGTCAGCACCTGGGTGACGCCGAGCAGCAGGTCGGTGGTGCGGCGGCGCTCGTCGATCACGACACGGTTGACCGGATCGATGCGGTCGTCCGCGCGCCCCAGGCCGAAGCTCCAGGTGCGGTTGTTGTCGGCGCTGGAGACGCTGGCGCGCAGCGACAGCGCACGCGAGACGTAGTCGTGCTCGCTCGAGTAGGCGCCGCCGACCGACAGCGCGGCCCGGTCCCAGTGGCGCGTGACGCGCACGTCGCCGGCGGTGCGCTCGTCATGCATCCGCGAGGCGCCGGAGATCGACGAATGCCAGCGCGGCGAGGCACCCGAGACCGAGTCGTAGCTGGTCACGCCCTCGAAGCTCCAGCGGCCCGCCACCGGCACGCGCAGCCCGATCGACGGGGTATCGACGCGGATGCGCTTCAAGCCCGGCTGCGAGTCCTGGTAGTGGAGCCAGCGCACGTCGAGCTGGGCGCGTTCGGGCGGCGCCTGGGCCGCCGCCTGCGGGCACACGCCGGGCAGCGCGAGCGCGGCCGCGAGCAGGGCGGGGGCGATCGGGGCGCGGGTGATCGGGGTGCGGGAGGTGTCCATGCAGGCCACGCTCAGTTGCAGCCGCAGCCGCCGCCGCCCACCCCGGTCCCGCCGGAGGAGCCTTCCTTGCTCGGATAGACCTGCTCGCTCATGCGGCTCTCGAGCGAGCCGGCGTCGAAGCGCATCTCGGGACGGGCGAGCTCGCCCTTCTCCCAGGCCTGGACCGTGACCGGTCCGCTGCAGCCCGCGCCCGCGCAGCCGATCGCCAGCAGCAGAAGCAGGCGAGCCGTCATGCGGCCCTCGCCGAGAGCGCTTCGCGCAGCGCCGCCTCGAGGGGCGCGCGGTCGTCGTCGCGAAAGCCCGCGTGGACCGTTCGGATGCGACCGTCGGCACCGATCAGCACCGAGGTCGGCATCGCGCGCACCGCGTAGCGCCGGGCGCTGTCGCCGGCCGGGTCGAAGGCGACGGTGAACGAGGCGCGATGCTCGGCGAGGAAGCGGCGGGCCGCGTCGGGCTTGGCGTCGAGGTTGACGGCGATCACCTGCAGGCCCTGGGCGCCGTGCCGCTGGTGCATGGCCTCCATCCAGGGGAACGACTGCCTGCACGGGCCGCACCAGGATGCCCAGAAGTCGAGCCACACCACCCGGCCACGCAGCCCGGCCAGCGACACCGTTCCGGCGTCCGTGCGCAGCGCGAGCTCGGGGGCTGCCTCGCCAGCGGGCAGCGCGTCGACCAGCAGCGGGCGCAGCGCGATGCCGGCTGCGGCGAGCGCGCCCAACTGCAGCACCCGGCGACGGCCGACCGTGCGGGCATGCGGGGGCAAGGCATGGTCGGGCAGCAGCGGAACGGGCAGTCGGCGGGGCATGGCGGGACCGTCGGTGGATCCGCCGATCATCAGCCGCGGCCCCGTCGGAGGCGCCCGATCCACCGACGGACGGTCGGCCGCGCGGGATCGGCGCGCGCCCGGTCGCGCGGGGGCTTCGGCCCCGCGACCGCTCAGCTGCGCGCGAGCAGCTTCAGCGCGTGGCGGATGCCGTCGGACACGCCGGTGTCGGGCGGCACCTGCTTGGCGGCGACGCTCGCCTCGCGTTCGGAATAGCCGAGCGAGAGCAGCGCGCGCAGGATGTCGGCAGCATGGTCCGGCATCGCCGGCTGCCCGGCGACCGCGGGGAGCTCGGGGGCGAGCTTGCCCTTGAGCTCGAGCAGCAGGCGCTCGGCGGTCTTCTTGCCGATGCCGGGCACCTTCACCAGCCGGCCGGCCTCCTGCAGCGTCACCGCCTGCGCGAGGTCGGCCACCGACATGCCCGACAGCACCGACAGCGCGGTCCGCGGCCCGACGCTGGAGATCTTGATCAGCGCGCGAAAGGCGGTGCGCTCGCCCTCGGTCAGGAAGCCGTAGAGGAGCTGCGCGTCCTCGCGGACGACGAAGTGGGTCAGTAGCACCACGCGCTCGCCGGCCGGCGGCAGGTCGTAGAGCGTGCTCATCGGCACGTCGACCTCGTAGCCCGTGCCCTGCACGTCGATCAGCACCTGGGGCGGCGTCTTCGAGAGCAGCACCCCGGACAGGCGCCCGATCACGAGTGCACCAGCCGGCCGCGGCGCACGCGCGCGCCGCGCCGCGCGAGCACCGAGGGCACCGCGTGACTGGCGGCGCCGGCCACGAGCGTCTCGACCAGCGCGATCGACTGCGCCTGGCAGGCCGCGCAGGCCAGCGCATCGGCCGCGTCCTTCGACGGCGTGCCCGGCAGCGACAGCAGTCGCACCACCATCTCCTGGACCTGCTGCTTGGTCGCGCGACCGTAGCCGACGACCGCCTGCTTGATCTGCATCGGGGTGAACTCCGCGACGGTGAGCCCGGCGGTCGCGGCCGCGCAGATCGCGGCCCCCCGCGCCTGGCCGAGCAGCAGCGTGGTCTGCGGGTTGACGTTGACGAAGACGCGCTCGATCGCCGCCGAGGCCGGCCGGTACTCGTCGATGACTTCGCGCAGCTGCGAGAAGATCGTGGCCAGCCTCGCGGGAAGCTCGCCATCGGGCACGCGGATCACGCCGCTCGCCACGTAGACGATGCGGCCCGCGGCGTGCCGCTCGACGATGCCGAAGCCGGTGAGCCGCAGGCCGGGGTCGATGCCGAGGATCCGTTCCATCGGCACGGATGATACGCGGGTGTCCGCGCGGGACCCCCGCCGGACCCGCGCCGCCGCCCGGCGCCGGTCAGTGCCTGAAGTGCCGCACGCCCGAGAACACCATCGCGACGCCACGCTCGTCGGCGGCCGCGACCACCTCCTCGTCGCGCACCGAGCCGCCCGGCTGGATCACCGCGACCGCGCCCGCGTCGACCACCACGTCCAGGCCGTCGCGGAACGGGAAGAACGCATCCGAGGCGACCACCGAGCCCGCGAGGGTGAGGTTCGCGTGCTCGGCCTTGATCGAGGCGATGCGCGCCGAGTCGATGCGGCTCATCTGGCCGGCGCCCACGCCGAGCGTGCGCCCGTCGCCGCAGAACACGATCGCGTTGGACTTGACGAACTTCGCGACCCGCCAGGCGAACAGCAGGTCGCTCAGCTGCGCCGCGGTCGGGGCGCGCTTCGAGACGACCTTCAGGTCCTCGAGCGCGAGGCGCCATTCGTCCGGCGTCTGCACCAGCAGCCCGCCGCCGACGCGCTTCAGGTCGACGTGGTTGGTCGAGCGCGCGATCGGGATCTCGAGCAGCCGCACGTTCTGCTTGGCGGCGAACACGCGGCGCGCCGCATCGTCGAAGCCGGGGGCGATCAGCACCTCGACGAACTGCTTGGAGACCTGCTCGGCGGCCACGCCGTCGAGCGGCCGGTTGAAGGCGATGATGCCGCCGAAGGCCGAGGTCGGGTCGGTCGCGAAGGCCTTGGCATAGGCGTCGCCGCAGTCGTGGCCGATCGCGACGCCGCAGGGATTGGCGTGCTTGACGATGACGCAGGCCGCCTCGTCGAAGGACTTGACGCACTCCCAGGCCGCGTCGGAGTCGGCGATGTTGTTGTACGACAGGTCCTTGCCCTGCAGCTGGCGGTAGTGCGCGAGCGTGCCGGCGGCTGGCGCGACGTCGCGGTAGAACGCCGCGCCCTGGTGCGGGTTCTCGCCGTAGCGCATCGGCTGCACGCGCTCGAACTGCATCGTCAGCGACTGCGGGAACGCGTCGTGCGTGCCGTCCGCGCGCACGCCGCCCAGCCAGTTGGCGATCGCACCGTCGTACTGCGCGGTGTGCGCGAACACCTTGCGGGCGAGCTCGAATCGCGTCGCGTCGGCCACCACGCCGTGCTCGCGGATCTCGCCGAGCACGCGCCGGTAGTCCTTCGGGTCGACCACGACCGCCACGCCCGAGTGGTTCTTCGCGGCCGCGCGCAGCATCGCCGGCCCGCCGATGTCGATGTTCTCGATCGCGTCCTCGAGCGTGCAGTCGAGGCGCGCCACGGTCTGCTGGAACGGATAGAGGTTGACCACCAGCAGGTCGATGCGGCCGATGCCGTGCGCCTCGATCGCGGCCATGTGCTCGGGCGAGTCGCGCCGTGCCAGCAGCCCGCCGTGCACCTTCGGGTGCAGCGTCTTCACGCGGCCGTCGAGCATCTCCGGAAAGCCGGTGTAGTCCGACACCTCGGTGACCGCGAGCCCGGCCTGCTGCAGCAGCTTCGCGGTGCCGCCGGTCGACAGCAGCGTCACGCCGAGCGCGACGAGCTGCGAGGCGAGCTCGACGACGCCCTCCTTGTTCGAGACGCTGATCAGGGCGCGTTCGACGCGATGCATGGTGAGTCTCTCCCGGTGAGGCCGCTCAGAGCAGGCCGTAGTGCTGCAGCTTCTTGCGGAGCGTGTTGCGGTTGATCCCGAGCATCTCGCTGGCGCGCAGCTGATTGCCGTGAGCCTGCTTCATCACGACCTCGAGCATCGGGCGTTCGACCGAGGCCAGCACCATGTCGTAGATCGCGCTGGGTCGCGCGCCCTCGAGGTCGCGGAAGTACTTCTCGAGGCTGCGGGTCACCGCCTGGTCAATGGACTGCGATTCGGTCGTCTGCATGGTCGAGATAGTCGTCGAGCAGCGCGAGCTGCACCTCGGGCCGGTCGGCGCGATTGATGGCGTCGCGAAGCCGCGCCGCGTCGTCGCGCCCGGGAGGGGCGTCCGTCTGCATGGGGGCCGGGCGGGGCGGGAGGCCGGCGGCGAAGCGCCGGTCCTCGCACCAGCCGTCGATGTACCAGCCGATGTGCTTGCGGGCGATCCGCGGGCCCTGCAGCTCGCCGTAGAACGCGTAGTGGTCGACGAGGTGACCGCGCAGCACGGTCCGGATCTCGTCGAGGCCGGGCGGCGCGAGCAGTGCACCCGTCCGCAGGAAGTGGTCGATCTCGCGGAAGATCCAGGGCCGGCCCTGGGCGGCCCGGCCGATCATCACCGCGTCGGCGCCGGTGCGTGCGAGCACGAACGCGGCCTTGGCCGGCGAGTCGATGTCGCCGTTGGCCACCACCGGCACGCCGACCGCACGCTTGACCTCGGCGATGGTGTCGTACTCGGCCTGACCGCCGAACGCGCAGGCCCGGCTGCGGCCGTGCACGGTGATCATCGCCGCGCCCGCCGACGCCAGCGCGCGGGCCAGCGCCACCGCGTTGCGGTGCGCGGGCGAGGGGCCGGTACGCAGCTTCACCGTCACCGGCACGTCGACCGCCGCGGCGACCGCGGCCACGATCGCGATCGCCAGGGGCTCGTCGGCCATCAGCGCCGAGCCGGCGGCGACGTCGCACACCTTCTTGGCCGGACAGCCCATGTTGATGTCGATCACCTGGGCGCCGCGATCGACGTTGAAGCGCGCGGCCTCGGCCATCATCGACGGATCGGCGCCGGCGATCTGCACCGCCTTCGGGGCCGGCTCGCCGTCGTGGTTCAGACGCCGTGCCGTCTTCACCGACGCCCACAGCCGGGGGTTCGACGCGGCCATCTCCGAGACCGCATAGCCGGCGCCCAGCGACCGGCACAGCTGCCTGAACGGCCGGTCGGTGACGCCGGCCATGGGCGCGACGAACACGTTGTTGGGCAACCGGTAAGGGCCGAGGAGCATGGCGGAGGGGGGGGGCGGGCCTCGCGACGGCGCGCGTGGCTGGATGGGGACGGGCCAGGGGGGGAGCGGATTCTAGCGAAAATCGGCCTGCACAAGAAGCGGGCAGTGAGACCTCGTTCCGAAGCCGGAGAGGGTGAGCGGCCGCTATCGTGGCGGGCCGCCGCGGTGCCCGTACCGCGCCGCGCGCCCGGCGAGCCTTCCGAACGGTCTCAGCGGTGCCCGAACATCAGGTGCAGCGCGAGCGGGCGTCGCAGCGTCCCGATCGTGTCGAGCGCCGCCAGCAGGGGCGACTGCAGCGGGCGGGCCAGCGGCCAGGTGAAGCTGGCCGCCATCAGGTCGGTCAGCCCGATCGTGACCGAGCGGTCGAGACGCCGGCCGCGGCGCCAGCCCTCCAGCGCCTGCGGCAGGGGCGTCGCGCGCAGGTGAACCGGCGCGAGCGCGTCGGCGAGCTCGAACGCATCGCGCAGGCCGAGGTTCAGGCCCTGGCCGGCGACCGGATGCAGCGACTGCGCGGCGTTGCCGATCCACACATCGGTGCCCTCGAGCACGCTGCGCCGTGCGCGGCGCGCGAGCGGTGCGACCGCCAGCGGCCCCTCGAGCGCGAGCTCGCCGAGCGCCTCGCCGAAGCGCTCGCGCAGCGCGGCCGACAGCGTGGCGGGCCCGGCCTCGCGGCGCGCCTCGCAGCGCTCGGCGCGGTCGCACCAGACCATCGTCCAGCGCCCCGGCTCGGGCAGCGGCAGCAGTGCGAGCGGACCGTCGGGCGTGAACCGCTCGAAGGCCGTGGCGTGCAGCGCGGGCGGCGCCCGCGGGGCGCAGACCTCGCCGAGCAGCGCCGACTGGCCGAAGTCCCGCGTGTCCGCGTCCTCGCCCGCGTCGCCCTCGGCATGTACCCGCAGCGCCGCGAGCGTGTCCGGCGCGGGCAACGTCGCCCACCGGTGGACACGGGCCGCTGCGCGCAGCGCCTGCGTCAGCGCGCCGTAGCGCACCACGGCCCCGAGCGCCGGCATCCCGAGGTCGGCCGCGACGATGCGCGTGCGCCCGGCATGCCCGCGCAGCGACACCTCGACGCGGTCGATGCGGCCGGCGGGCGGCAGCGCGACGATGCGCTCGAGCAGCTGGCGCGTTCCCTGGGAGATCGCGAGGGTGCGCGCGGCGAGCGCGGCGGGCAGCGGCAGGTCCGCGTCGGGCGGCGGGTCGAGCGCGAGGCCCGCGGCCGGCACGCCGCGGCGCACGAGGAACAGCGCGAAGGCCAGCGCGACCGGCCCCGAGCCGACGATGTGCCAGCAGGGGTCGACCGGGGTCGGGATGCCGCCTGCGCTCATCGCGCCCGCATCAGCGCCTCGATGTCGGCGGCGGCCTTGGGCACCTCGCCGGTGATGATCTCGCAGCCGGTGGCGGTGACCACGGCGTCATCCTCGATCCGGATGCCGATGTCGCGGTACGCCTCGGGGACGTCGTCGGCGGCGCGCACGTAGAGGCCCGGCTCGACGGTCAGCACCATGCCGGGCCGCAGCACCCGCCAGGGCTTGTCGCCGCCGGCCGGTGCCGGCTCGCCCGGCTCGCGGTACTCGCCGCAGTCGTGCACGTCCATGCCCAGCCAGTGGCCGGTGCGGTGCATGTAGAAGCGCCGGTAGGCGCCGCTCTCGAGCACGCCGTCGAGCGTGCCGGCGAGGAGCTTCGCGTCGATCATGCCCTGCGCCAGCACGCGCACCGCCGCATCGTGCGGATCGGTGAAGCGCGCGCCCGGCCGGGTCGCGTCGATGGCGGCCGCCTGGGCGGCGAGCACGACGTCGTAGAGCTCGCGCTGCGGGCCGCTGAAGCGGCCGTTGACCGGCCAGGTGCGGGTGATGTCGGACGCGTAGCCGTCGAGCTCGCAGCCGGCGTCGATCAGCAGCAGGTCGCCGTCGCGCAGCACCGCGTCGTTCTCGCGGTAGTGCAGCACGCACGCGTTGCGCCCGCCCGCGACGATCGAGCCGTAGGCGGGGGCCTGCGAGCCGTTGCGGCGGAACTCGTGCAGCAGCTCTGCCTCGATCTCGAACTCGCGACGGCCGGGGGCGGTCGCCCGCATCGCGCGGACGTGGGCGTGCGCCGAGATGCTCGCGGCGCGCCGCATCGTGTCGAGCTCGGAGCCGTCCTTGACGAGGCGCATCTCGTCGAGCAGCGCGTGCACGTTCCAGGCCGCCGCCGGGGCGGCGATGCCGGCCCGCGCCTGGCCGCGGACCGCCGCCAGCCAGCGCTGCAGCTGCGAGTCGGTCGCGCTCGACTCGGCCAGCGGGCAGAAGACCGCCGGCGCATCGGCGAGCAGGCTGGGCATGGCCTCGTCGAGGCCCTCGATCGAGCGGGCCTCGTCGAAGCCGAAGCGCTCGGCGGCCGCGGCCGGGCCGTGGCGAAAGCCGTCCCAGATCTCGCGTTCCTCGTTCTTGTCGCGGCAGAACAGGATCGATCGGGGCGTGGCGCCCCGGGCGTCGACGACCACCACCGCCTCGGGCTCGGGGAAGCCGCTGAGGTAGTAGAAGTAGCTGTCCGGCCGGTACGGATAGGCGGTGTCGCGGTTGCGCGGCACCTCGTTCCCGGTCGTGATCACCGCGACGCCGCCGCCGCGGGCGCGCATCGATTCGGCCAGCCGTTGCCGGCGCGTCTTGAAGGGGGTGAAGGGCGTGGGTGACGCAGTGTCGGTCATCGGGCGGGTTCCAGTGAGGCGTCGAGGTCTGCGAGGCGCTGCGGCGTGCCCACGTCGACCCATCGGCCGAGGTGGCGCTCGGCGCCGGCGCGCCGGGCGGCGGCCGCAGCGCGCAGCAGCGGGGCGAGCTTCGCGGGGCTGCCGCGGGCGATGCCCGCGAAGAGGGCGGGGCGGTAGAGGCCGATGCCGGCGAAGGTCAGGCGCGGTGCACCGGGCGTGTCCGTCAGCCGGCCGCAGGACAGCGTGAAGTCGCCGTCAGGATGGTGCTCGGGATTGTCGACGAGCACGCACCAGGCGTCCCAGCCGCAGGCGTCGAGCTGCGCGGCGATCGGGCCGGCGCGCCGAGGGTCCCAGTCGCACCAGACGTCGCCGTTGACGACCAGGAACGGCGCCTCGCCCAGCAGCGGCAGCGCGTTCGCGATGCCGCCCGCGGTCTCGAGCGCGCGGCCCTCGGGCGAGTAGCGGATCGACAGGCCCCAGGCCGTGCCGTCGCCCAGCACGCGCTCGATCTCGTGGCCGAGCCAGGCGTGGTTGATCACCACCTCGCGCACGCCCGCCGCGGCGAGGCGCTCGAGGTGCCAGACGATCAGCGGCCGCCCGCCCGCGCGCAGCAGCGGCTTGGGACAGGTGTCGGTCAGGGGCCGCATCCGTTCGCCTCGGCCCGCGGCCAGGATCATCGCGCGCATCGGAGGGACGGCCTCAGAAGGTGTAGCCGACGCCGGGCGCGTCGCCCTCGATCCGGTCGATCAGCCGCGCGAGCGGCCCGAGCCCGTTGTAGCGCACGGCCACGGCGCGCACGTAGCGCAGCACCCGGGGCAGATCGGCGAGATAGCGGTCCTTGCCGTCGCGGTGGCACAGCCGCGCGAAGATGCCGAGCACCTTCAGGTGCCGCTGCAGGCCCATCCACTCGAAGTCGCGGTAGAAGTCGCCGAACTGCTCGGGCATCGGCAGGCCGGCGGCGCGGGCGCGCTCCCAGTAGCGGATCGTCCAGTCGAGGACCTGCTCCTCTTCCCAGCGCACGTAGGCATCGCGCAGCAGCGAGACCAGGTCGTAGGTGATCGGGCCGACGACCGCGTCCTGGAAGTCGAGGATGCCCGGATTGCGCGTGCCCGGCAGCAGCATCAGGTTGCGCGAGTGGTAGTCGCGGTGCACGTGGACGCGCGGCTGCGACAGCGTGGCGTCCAGGATCGCCTCGAAGGCCTGGTCGAGCACCGCGCGCTCGGCGGGCGTGAGCACGATGCCCTTGTGGCGCTCGACGTACCAGTCGGGGAAGAGCTGCAGCTCGCGCAGCAGCAGCGCGCGGTCGTAGGGCGGGAAGTCGTCCGAGCCGTCGGCCGACTGCATCGTGATCAGCGCGCCGATCGCGTCGGCGTAGAGCGCGGGCGCCGTCGCGTCGTCGAGCACGGACAGGTAGGTGGTCGAGCCGAAGTCCTCGAGCAGCAGGAAGCCGCGCGGCAGGTCGGCCTCGACGATGCGCGGCACGCTCACGCCGCTGCGTCCGAGGACCTCGGCGGCGTGCACGAACGGGCGGCAGTCCTCCATCGGGGGCGGCGCGTCCATCGCGACCAGGCTGCCGCCGAAGGCGGCGCCCGCGTCGACGCGGAAATACCTGCGGAAGCTCGCATCGTCGGAGGCGGGCCGCAGCGTGTCGAGGTCCAGGCCGTGTGCGGCCGGCAGCGCCTCGAGCCAGGCGCGGAGCAGTTCGAGTCGGGTGTCCATGCGTATCCGGGTGGCTCCCTATAATACGGGATCGAACTGCAGCGCCCCGGGGCGCCCCCGAAGCCGCCTCGAATGCGCCGCGCCTGTTCCGTTCCCGGTCCGCTCCTGCTCGCCGCGCTGCTCGCCGCGCCGGTGCCAGGCGTCCGTGCGCAGGATGGCGTCGGGCCGGACGGGACGGCCAGCGCCCGGCTGCGCCTCGAGACCGAGCTGCGCGAAGCGAACCTCGAGGCCGACGCGGCCCGTCCGACCTTCGCGCGCGGCGATTCGGTCGAAGGCCGCCCCAATCGCGAGATCACCCTCGAGGGCAACGCGGAGGTGCGGCGCGGGGGCACCACGGTCCGCGGGGACCGGCTGACGATCTACGAGGCCGACGACGAGGTGGTCGCGGTGGGCCGCGTGCGGGTCTCGCGCGAGGGCATGGTCTTCACCGGTCCCGAAGTGACGCTCAAGCTCGACGCCAACGAAGGCTCGTTCGCCTCGCCGCGGTACTACGTGCCGGCGACCGGTGCCCGCGGCGAGGCCGAGCGGGCCGACTTTCTCGGCCGCGGCGAGGTCGCGATGACCAACGCGACCTACACCACCTGCAAGCCCGACGATCCGGACTGGTACCTGCGGGCGGAGTCGTTCACCCTGGATCGCACCAAGGAAGAGGGCTCCGCGCGCTGGGCCACGCTCTACTTCAAGGACCTGCCGGTCTTCAAGGCGCCCGCCGTGTCGTTCCCGCTCGGCGACGAGCGCCGCAGCGGCTTTCTCGCGCCGACGCTGTCGATCTCGAGCACCTACGGCGCCGAGGTCCGGGTCCCGTACTACTGGAACATCGCGCCGAACCGCGACTTCACCCTCTACACCAACGCGACCGCGCGCCGCGGCCTGCAGGTCGGTGGCCTCGCGAGGTACCTGGAGTCCAACGCGACCGGCGCCACCCGCTTCGAGTACAACCCGAACGACCTCGAGGCGCAGGCCCCGCGCTGGATGATCGACAGCACGCACACCCTGACCCACTGGAACGGGTTCTCCGGCGGCTGGGTGCTGCGCGGCGTGTCGGACGACCGCTACTTCGTCGACTATTCGCGGACCATCGCGCAGAGCGCCGAGCGCAGCCTGCCGCGCAGCGTGTTCCTCACCCGCGGCTTCGGCGACACGGTGGTCACCGCGCGCGCGCTGGCCTACCAGAACATCCTCGAGGCCCGCAGCGCACCGGCCTACGACCGCCTGCCGCAGATCAGCATCACGCACGCCAAGCGCGACCTGGCCGGCTTCGACCTGCTGGTCAGCGCCGACGCGACCGAGTTCAGCCGCAATCTGGCGGGCAGTGCGCAGGGCGCCCGCATGATCGTCAACCCCTCGATCGCCTATCCGTTCGGTGGCCCGGCCTGGTTCCTGACGCCCAAGGCCTCGGTGCACGCGACCTCCTATCGGCTCGACGTCAACCCGCTCGGGCCCGAGTCGATCGACCGCGTGCTGCCGACCGTGTCGCTGGACTCCGGCCTGGTCTTCGAGCGCAACACGACCCTCGGCAGCCGGGACATGATCCAGACGCTCGAGCCCCGGCTGCTCTACGTCTACACGCCATACCGCGACCAGAGCTTGATCCCGGTGTTCGATTCCGCGGTGGCCAACCTCAGCTTCGCGACGCTGTTCAACGAGCAGCTCTTCGTCGGCGGCGACCGCATCGCCGACGCCAACCAGATCACCGCCGGTGCGGTCTCCCGCTTCATCGAGCCCTCCACCGGCATCGAGTCGCTGCGGCTCGGCGCCGCGCAGCGCGTCTACTTCAACGAGCAGCGGGTGACGCTGCCGGGCGTCCCGTCGCGCACGTACTCGCGCTCGGACGTGCTGCTGGTCGCTTCCGGCAACCTCGGCGGCGGTCACAACCTCGACGCCGGCGTGCAGGTCTCGGTGGCCGACGGCAACCTGCCGCGCTTCGGGGTGTCCTGGCGCTACTGGCCGGCCCACGACCGGCTGTTCAACCTGGCGCTGCGCTACCAGGAGCGCGACTACGCGCAGATCGACACCTCGTGGCGCTGGCCGGTCACGAAGCGCTGGAGCACGCTCGGGCGGATCAACTACTCGGTGCTGCGCGAGGGCATCGACCCGAAGACCGGCGTGCTCGGGCCCACCCAGCCGCAGCTGCTCGAGGGGGTGGCCGGCTTCGAATACGCGGCCGACTGCTGGATCGCCCGGATCGTCGCGCAGCGCTACGTGACCACCACCTCGCAGCAGACCAGCGCGTTCTTCGTCCAGCTCGAGCTCAACGGGCTCGGGCGGATCGGTCTGGACCCCTTCGATATACTGACGCGCAACATCCCGGGTTTCCGGCCGCCGTCCACCCGGCCGGCCTCGCCCTCCAGATTCTTCGGATACGAATGAACACACGTCGTTCGCCCTCGTGGACGCTCGCGCTGCTGCTGCTCGCTGCGGCGACGGGTGCCCACGCGCAGCTGCGCCTGCCCGGCGCCGGCTCGGGCTCCACGCTCCCGTCGCTGCCGGCGCCGGCCGCTCCCGCTCCCGCCCCGCTCGCCAGCGCACGACCCGCCGAGCCGGTGCTCGTCGACCGCGTGGTCGCTGTCGTCAACAACGAGGCGATCACCATCCGCGAGCTCGACGCCCGGACGCGATCGATCGAGGTGCGCGTGCGCGGCCAGAACGTGCAGCTGCCGCCGAGGGAGGAACTGCAGCGGCAGGTGCTCGAGAAGATGATCACCGACCGGGCGGCCGCGCAGGCGGCCCGCGAGGCCGGGATCCGCATCGACGACGCGGCGATCGACCGCGCGATCGGCCGGATCGCGCAGGAGTCCAGGATCAGCGTCGCGCAGCTGCGCCAGCGCATCGAGGCCGATGGCCTGTCCTTCGCCGGCTTCCGCCAGGAGGTGGCGTCCGAGATGACGATCGGCCGCATGCGCGAGCGCGACATCGAGGCGCGCGTGCAGGTCTCCGAGGCCGAGGTCGACGCGCTGCTCGCCGAGCAGGGCGCCGGTGGCTCGGCGGCCGCGGCCGAGTACAACATCGCCCAGATGCTCGTGCGGGTTCCCGAGAATGCCCCGCCCGAGGTGGTCGAGCGCGCCCGCCAGCGCGCCGAGGCGATCGCCCGCGAGGCCCGCAGCGGCGTCGACTTCGGCCGCCTCGCGACCAATCTCTCGCAGAGCAGCGACGCGATCAGCGGCGGCGAGCTCGGCATGCGGACCGTCGACCGCCTGCCGCAGATGTTCGTGCAGGCGGTCGAGCCGCTGTCGCCCGGCGAGGTCGCGCCGGTGCTGCGCAGTCCGGCCGGCTTCCACGTCATCAAGCTGATCGACCGGCGCAACGGCGGGCTGGGCAAGCTCGCCGGCGCGCCGGTGCGCCAGACCCGCGCCCGCCATATCCTCGTGCGCGTCGACGAGCTCAACCTCGAGGCCGAGGTGGTCCGGCGGCTGACCGAGATCCGCCAGCGCATCGAGGGCGGCACGGTCACCTTCCAGGACATGGCGCGCCAGTACTCGAAGGACGGCACGGCGTCGTCCGGCGGCGATCTCGGCTGGGTCTATCCGGGCGACACCGTGCCCGAGTTCGAGCGCGCGATGGACGAGCTCGCGCCCGGCAAGATCGCGGGGCCGGTGCAGTCGCCCTTCGGCTTCCACCTGATCGAGGTCCTCGAGCGCCGCACCGACGAGGCCTCGCCCGATCGGGTGCGCGCCGCCGCCCGCAACGCGATCCGCGAGCGCAAGGCGGCCGAGGCCTACCAGGAGTGGCTCGCCCAGGTCCGTGACCGCGCGTACGTCGATCTGCGCCTCGACGATCGGTGAAGCACGCACCCCGCAAGCGCTTCGGCCAGCATTTCCTCACCGACGGCTCGGTGCTGCAGCGGATCGCCGACGCGGTCTCGCCGCGGCCGGGCGAGCGTCTGGTGGAGATCGGCCCCGGACTGGGCGCGCTCACCGCGGTGCTGCTGCAGCGGACCGAGCGGCTCGAGGCGGTGGAGATCGACCGCGACCTGGTCGCCCGGCTGCGGCAGCGCTGGCCGGAGCCGGCGCTCGTCGTGCACGAGGCCGACGCGCTGGCCTTCGACTTCACCGGGCTCGCGGGCGACGGGCGCATCCGGCTGATCGGCAACCTGCCCTACAACATCTCGAGCCCGCTGCTGATCGGGCTGCTCGAGCACCGCGCCTGCATCGTCGACGCGCACTTCATGCTGCAGAAGGAAGTGGTCGACCGGATCGTCGCGCCGCACGGCGTGGCCGACTACGGCCGCCTCGGCGTGATGCTGCAGGCCTTCAACCATGTCGAGCGCCTGTTCGGCGTGCCGCCCGAGGCCTTCGATCCGCCGCCGCGCGTCGACTCCTCGGTGGTGCGGATGCGCCCGCGCGCCGAGCCCCTGGTGCGCGACCGGGCGAGCCTGGAGCGGCTGCTGGCGGTGGCCTTCGGCCAGCGTCGGAAGATGCTGCGGGGCACGCTGCTGCCCTGGCTGCGCAGCCAGGGCGTCGACCCCGAGGCGCCGGCGTTCGCGCTGGTGCCGACCGCGCGTCCGGAGGAGATCCCGGTGGTGGTGTGGGCACGGATCGCCGACGCGCTCTCCGACGCTCGCGCTGCGGCGTCGGCGCCGCCCGCCTGAACGGACGCGGGCGCGGGCGCGGCGGGCGGCGCCGTCGGGACCGCCGCCTGCGGCCCGATGCGCGTCAGCGCTGGATCAGCTCGATCTTGTAGCCGTCCGGGTCCTGCACGAACGCGATGACCGTCGTGCCGCCCTTGACCGGACCCGCCTCGCGGGTGATGGTGCCGCCGGCCGCGCGGATCTTCTCGCAGGACGCGACCGCGTCCTCGACCTGGAGCGCGATGTGCCCGTACGCGGTGCCGATCTCGTACTGCGCCACGCCGTAGTTGTAGGTCAGCTCGATCTCGGCCTGCGCCGGGTTCGACTCGTAGCCGACGAAGGCCAGCGAGTACTTCTGGTCCGGGCGGTCGGTCTGGCGCAGCAGCGTCATGCCGAGCACGCGGGTGTAGAAGTCGATCGATCGCTGCAGGTCGCCGACCCTCAGCATGGTGTGCAGCAGTCTCATCCGGTGTCCTCGTTCAGCTCAGCGTCAGGTCGTCGGGGAAGTCCTTGAGCCGGCTGCGGGCCGACTCGAACTCCGGCAGCAGGGTCTGGACCGTGGCCCAGAAGCGCGGACCGTGGTTCATCTCCTTCAGGTGCGCCAGCTCGTGGGCGATCACGTAGTCGACGATCTCGATCGGGAAGTGGACGAGTCTCCAGTTCAGGCGGATCGAGCCGTCCGGCGCGCAGCTGCCCCAGCGCGTGCGCGCCGACGACAGCCGCCAGCGAGTCGGTCCGCGGCCGAGGCGTTCGATGTAGACCGGCAGCCGCTCGGCGAAGACCTCGCGGGCCCGCGCCTGCAGCCACGCCTGGACCGCGTCGCGCAGCGGCGCCTCGCCGGCGTCGGGCGGCAGCGCCACGCGCAGCACCTCGCCCTCGAGCGCAATGCTCGCCGTGCCGGCGTGCACCCGCATCGTCAGGTCGCGACCGAGGTAGGCGACGGTGCCGCCGTCCTCCCATCGCACCGCGAGCCGCTCGCGGCGCTGCGCATGGTCGCGCCATTCGACCAGCTTGCGCAGGATCCAGCGCTCCTTGTCGGCGAGCGCCGCGTCGATCTCGGTCAGCGTGACCCAGCGCGGCGCGGTCACCCGCAGGCCGGTGTCGTCGACGTAGAAGCCGATCGTCCGGCGTCGCGATCGGCGCAGCTCGTACTCGACCGCGTGCTCGCCGAGCCGGGCGACGCGGCGTCCGCGCGCCGGCGGCGCGGCGCGCGGCTCGACCGCGGGCGGGGCGGTCCGCGCCAGCGGGTCGCGCGGCGGCGCCTCGGGCCGCGGCGGGCGTGCGGGCGCTCGGGGCGGCGTCGGCGGTGGCGCGTCGAACAGCGGGAGCGTCAGTTGCAGCGCGGCATCGCCCGCTGCGCGGACGAGTTCACGGAGTCGCTTCATTCAGTGCTGGCGAAGAGGAAGTGGTGCGGTAGGCGTGGGGGCTGATGCGGCGCATCTCGGCCTCGATCCAGCGCTCGGCGTCGTCGTTGACCTCGTCGGGCTCGCGGCCCGCGGTCGGGATCGGCGGACCGACCGAGACGACGACCCGTCCCGGGCGCTTGATGATCGGCTTCTTCGGCCAGCACTCGCCGGCGTTGACCGCGATCGGCACCACCAGGGCGCCCGTGCGTACCGCCAGGCGCGCGCCGCCGCTCTTGTACTTGCCCTGCGAGCCGACCGGCGTGCGCGTGCCCTCGGGGAACATCACGATCCAGCGTCCCTCGTCGAGCTTGCGCTGGCCCTGGCGGACCACCGACTCGAAGGCGTCGCGGCCCTTGCGCCGGTCGATGTGGATCATCTTCAGCAGACCGATGCCCCAGCCGAAGAACGGCACCCAGAGCAGCTCGCGCTTGAACACGAAGCAGACCTCGCGCGGCAGCCAGGACACGTAGAAGAAGGTCTCCCAGGTCGACTGGTGCTTGGACAGGATGATCGCCGGGCCGTCGGGGAAGTTCTCGCGGCCGCGCACTTCCCATTCGATGCCGCAGATCACGCGCGCGGCCCACAGCACCATCTTCGTCCAGCCGATGGTGAACCGGTAGCGCAGGTGCAGCGGCAGCGGCGCGATCAGCAGGCAGCACAGGCCCCACGGCACGACGGTGACGGTCTGGAACAGCAGGAAGAGCGCGGTGCGCAGGGCGAGCATCGGCGAGGCCCTCAGGGGGCCAGCTCGGCGGCAAGCGCCGAGAGGTCGGGCCGCACCACGGTGCCCGGCGGCAGGCGGTCGGCGTCGAAGGCCGCGCAGCCGTGCCCGCTCAGCACCAGCACCGGGCGGCAGCCCGCGGCGTGGCCGGCCTCGAGGTCGGCGCAGGTATCGGCGACCAGGACCGTGTCAGCGCCGGTGGCGCCCAGCCGCGCGAGCGCGTCGACGAGCGAGGCCACCGCATGCTCGATGCGCGCCGGCGCATCGGCCGGTGGCACGAAGACGACCGCGTCGACGCGGCCGCCGGCGGCCTCGATCTCGTCGAGGATGCGGCCGTGCATCGCGTTGAGGCCGGCCATGTCGGTGGCGCCTCGCGCGAGCGGGCCGCTGTCGGCCATCATCGCGACCCGCCAGCCGCCGTGCACGAGCCGCGCGATCGCGGCCGCGCTGCCGGGCAGGGACTGCCAGCCCTCGGTGCGCGCGCTGCGCCCGTCGGGGTCGCGGGCGACCACGCCGTCACGGTCGACGATGACGAGTTTCACGTCGCGAAGTGTAGCGGTCACGCGGCGAGTTTCGACAGGTCTGCCACGCGATTCATGAGACGGTGAAGGCCGTCGAGCAGCGCGAGCCGGTTGCCACGCAGTCGCGGGTCCTCGGCGTTGACCATCACGCCGTCGAAGAACGCATCGACCGGCGCGCGCAGCGACGCGAGCGTGGTGAGCGCGCCGGCATAGTCGAGCGCCGCGAGGTGCTGCTCGGCGAGCGGCGCGACCTCGGAGATCGCCGCGTCGAGCGCGCGCTCGGCGGGCTCGGCCAGCAGCGTGCGGTCGACCGTGATGCCGGCCATCGCACCGTCGGCCTTCCGAAGGATGTTGCCGATGCGCTTGTTCGCCGCGGCCAGGCTCGACGCTTCGGGCAGCGCGCGGAACGCGGCGATCGCGTCCAGCCGCGGCAGCACGCGGTCGAGCCGATCGGCGTCGACGGCGAGCACCGCGTCGATGTCGGCCGCCGGATGGCCCCGCTCGCGCAGCCAGCCACGCAGCCGATCCACGACGAAGGCATGGAGCGCGTCGACGGCCGGCGTGACCGCAGGCACCTCGGCGAACTGCGCGAAGGCGAATTCGAGCAGGCCGCGCAACGTGGGCGCCTCGCCCGTGGCCGTGGCCGGCCGCTCGATCAGCATCCGCAGCACGCCGAGCGCATGCCGGCGCAGCGCGAACGGGTCGCGATCGCCGGTCGGGATCGAGCCGATGCCCCAGATGCCGGCCAGCGTCTCGAGCTTGTCGGCCAGCGCGACCGCGGTCCCGGTCACGCTCGCGGGGAGGGCGTCGCCGGCGAAGCGCGGCTGGTAGTGCTCGGCGATCGCCTGCGCGACCTCGGCCGGTTCGCCGTCGTGGAGCGCGTAGTGCCGGCCCATCGACCCCTGCAGCTCGGGGAACTCGCCGACCATGCCGGTCAGCAGGTCGGCCTTGGCGAGGAGCGCCGCACGGTCGGCCGACAGCGGGTCCCCGCCGAGGGCCGGCGCGACGTGACGCGCCAGCGCGCGCACGCGCTCGGTGCGCTGCGCCTGCGTGCCGAGCTTCGCGTGGTAGACCACCGAGCCGAGCTGCGGGCTGCGGTCGACCAGGCGGGTCTTCTTGTCCTGCTCGAAGAAGAAGCGGGCGTCGGCGAGCCGCGGCCGCACGACGCGCTGGTTGCCGTCGACGATCAGCGAGGGGTCGGCGACCGCCATGTTCGACACGATCAGGAAACGGTGGTCGAGCCGGCCCTGCGCGTCGAACAGCGGGAAGTACTTCTGGTTGGTGCGCATCGTCAGGATCAGGCACTCCTGCGGCACCGCGAGGAACTCCCGCTCGAATGCGCCGACGTAGACCGCCGGCCATTCGACCAGCGCGCAGACCTCGTCGAGCAGCGGCGCGACCTGCGACTCGTCGCCGAGCGAGACGCCGAGCGAGGCCGCCCGCTCGCGCAGCGAGGTCTCGATGCGCGTGCGCCGCTCGGTGAAGGATGCGAGCACGCGGCCGCGCCCGGCGAGCAGCGCCTCGTACTCGTCCGCGTGCGGCACGGTGATGTCGGCCTCGCCCTGGAAGCGGTGACCGTGGGTCAGGTCGCCCGACTGCAGGCCGAGCACCGAAGCCGGCAGCACCTGCGCGCCGTGCAGCACGATCAGGCCGTGGGCGGGGCGCACGAAGCTCACGCTGGTGCGGCCATCGGCGAGCTGGTACTGCATGACCTTCGGGATCGGCAGCTTCGCGAGCGCCTGCTCGATCAGCGGCTGCACCGTCTGCGAGAGTGTCGCGCCCGGAGCGGTGCTGCGATGGAAGAAGCACTCCTGCTTGCCGTCCGAGGCGCGCACCAGGTCCTCGACGCGCGCGCCCTGCTTGTCGGCCCACTTGCGCAGCGCGAGCGTGGGCGCCCCCTGCGCGTCGAGCGCGACCGCCACCGACGGACCCTTGACCTCGACGGCGCGGTCGTCGGCGCGCTCGCGCACGTCGGCCACGCGCACCGCGAGGCGGCGCGGCGTCGCGAAGGCCGTGCACGCGCCGCCGGCGGGCGCGAGGCCCTGCGCGCGCAGCCCGTCGACGATGGTCGCGGCGAAGGACTCGCCCAGGCGGGCCAGCGCCTTCGGGGGCAACTCCTCGGTGAACAGCTCGATCAGCAGCGGCGAATTCACTGTACGGTCCTCATGCTGCGCCGACGGCGTTCGCAGCCATCGGGAAGCCGAGCCGCTCGCGCGACGCGAAGTAGGCCTGCGCGACCGCGCGCGACAGCGTCCGCACGCGGCCGATGTAGCCGGCCCGCTCGGTCACGGAGATCGCGCCGCGGGCATCCAGCAGGTTGAAGGTGTGGCTGCACTTCATGACCATCTCGTAGGCCGGCAGCGCGAGCTCGGCGGCGATCAGCCGCTGCGCCTCGGCCTCGTACTCGTCGAAATGCCGGAACAGCATCGGAGCGTTCGACTGCTCGAAGTTGTAGGTCGACTGCTCGACCTCGTTCTGGTGGTACACGTCGCGGTACTTCACGCCGTCGGTCCACACGAGATCGTAGACGCTCTCGACCCGCTGCAGGTACATCGCGAGCCGCTCGAGCCCGTAGGTGATCTCACCGGTGATCGGCTGGCACTTCAGCGAGCCGACCTCCTGGAAGTAGGTGAACTGCGTGACCTCCATGCCGTTGAGCCACACCTCCCAGCCCAGGCCCCAGGCGCCCAGCGTCGGCGACTCCCAGTCGTCCTCGACGAAGCGGATGTCGTTGCGCTCCGTGTCGATGCCCAGCGCGCGCAGCGAGCCGAGGTAGAGCTCGAGGATGTCGGGCGGGGAGGGCTTGAGCACGACCTGGAACTGGTAGTAGTGCTGCAGCCGGTTCGGGTTGTCGCCGTAGCGGCCGTCCTTCGGGCGGCGCGAGGGCTGCACGTACGCCGCGCGCCAGGGCTCGGGGCCGATCGCGCGCAGGAAGGTCGCGGTGTGGAAGGTGCCGGCTCCGACCTCCATGTCGTAGGGCTGCAGCAGCGCGCATCCCTGGCGGTCCCAGTACTCCTGCAGGCGCAGGATCAGGTGCTGAAAGCTGAGCATCGTGGTGTCGGCCCCGAGCGGGGCGTCCGGCGGCTGGACGGAAACCGCGATTCTAGCGGCTTCGAGTGCCGTGACCGGCCCGCGCAGCGACGACGGCGACCGCGATCGCTGCGAGCGACAGCACAAATGCCGTCGCGTTGCCCAGTCGCACGAAGGGCGTGAGGCCGGTCGTGCCCTGCACGCGCACCTCCAGCACGCCGTTGGTGTTCGGCTCGAGCATCGCGGTCACGCGACCGCTCGCGTCGATCGCCGCGGTCACGCCGGTGTTCGTCGAGCGCACCATCGGACGCCCGGTCTCGAGCGTGCGCATGCGGGCGATGGCGAGGTGCTGCGGCAGCGCGTGCGAGCGTCCGAACCAGGCGATGTTGCTGACGTTCGCGAGCACGGTCGCGCCGGCCTCGCCGCGCAGCGCGAGCCTCAGCTCCTCGCCGAAGAGGTCCTCGTAGCAGATGTTGAAGGCGATGCGCTGGTCGCCGACGGAGAAGGGCGGCTGCACGGTCGCGCCCCGGGCGAAGTCGCCGAGCGGGATCGTCATCAGGTCGACGAACCACCGGAAGCCCCAGGGGACGAACTCGCCGAAGGGCACGAGGTGGTGCTTGTCGTAGCGCTGCGCGGCATCGTAGGGGTCGACCGCGGTGCCCGGGCGCAGCATCAGCACGCTGTTGGCGTACGCGGGCTGGCCGCCTGGAGCAGCCGGGGGCAGGATCGTCGGCACGCCGAGCGCGAGCGCATGGCCGCGTGCGACATGTTCGAGCACGGCCTGCGCGATCGCGGGCGGCGTCCGGTCCCAGGGCACGGTCCAGGCGATCTCGGGCAGCAGGGTCAGCGCGGCCTGGCCGTCGACGAAGCGCTGCGCGTAGTCGCGCATCGCGGCGACCGCGCGCTCGGGGCGGAACTTCATGTCCTGCTCGACGTTGCCCTGGATGAGCCGCACCGAGAGCGGCGCGCCGTGGGGACGGGTCCACGCGTCGCGGGGCACGGCGAGCGGCGCGGCGACCAGCACCGCCGCGAGGAGGGCGGCCGGCACCCCGGCGCGGCCGCGGGCGGCGCCCGGTCCGGGGATCAGCGCGGCGAGCAGCGCGGCGAGCAGCGCCGCCGCGGCGCCGACCCCGTGGACGCCGACGAGCGGCGCGAGCCGGTCGAGGGGACCGCCGAGCTGCGCGTAGCCGACCGCCAGCCACGGGAAGCCGGTGAAGACCCAGCCGCGTGCGAGTTCGCCGAGCGTCCACGCGCCCGCCAGCCCCAGGGCGCCGGCGACCGGTGCGCGGGCGGCGCCCCAGCGCGCCGCCAGCCCGACGGCGAGCGCCGGATACAGCGACAGGTAGCCGGCGAACAGCAGGACCGCCGCCGCGGCCATCACCGACGGCATGCCGCCGTAGACGTGCATGCTGATGTGGAGCCAGGCGAGGCCGGCACCGAACCAGCCGATCCCGAAGACCGCGGCGAGTCCGGCCTGCGCGAGCGCCGACGCGCCGCGCGCCCGCACGACGCGCAGCAGCACGAACAGGCCGGCCAGCCCGGCCAGCGCGAGCGTCCAGTGATCGAGCGGCGAGAAGCTCGCGGCATGCACGAGGCCGAGCGCCAGCGCGGCCAGCACGGCACCGGCCCGGGTGCCGGCGCCCGCGCGTGGCGCGAAGCCTCCGCGCTCAGCGCGGCGCGTCGTCATCGGACTCGGGCAGGGCCTCGACCCGCAGCAGCTGCACCGCGCGGGCGTCGGCGCGCAGCACGTCGACGCACCAGCGCCCGAGCATCACCCGGTCGCCGCGGCGGGGCACGCTGCCCAGGCGCTCGGCGACCAGGCCGCCGACCGTGTCGCTCTCGGCGTCGTCGAGCGTCGTGCCGAAGCGCTCGTTGAACTGAGCCACCGGCGTGAGCGCATGGACGCGCCAGCGCGCGCCGTTCGGGCCCGGCTCGAGCTCGAGCACGTTGCCGGCGGTCTCGTCTTGGTCGAACTCGTCCTCGATCTCGCCGACGATCTGCTCGAGCACGTCCTCGATGGTGATCAGCCCCGAGACGCCGCCGTATTCGTCGACGACGACCGCGAGGTGCTGGCGGGTGCTGCGGAAGTCGCGCAGCAGCACGTTCAGGCGCAGCGATCCGGGGATCAGCGGCGCGCGGCGCAGCAGCGAGCGGACCGTGGTGCCGGGCGCGGCGTACAGGCGCAGCAGGTCCTTCGCGTGCAGGATGCCGATCACGTTGTCGCGCTCGCCGTCGACGACCGGGAAGCGCGAGTGCGCGGTGCGGATCGCGAAGGCGACGATGTCCGGCGTCGGCTGCGACACGTCGATGACGTCCATCTGCGAGCGCGGCACCATGATGTCGGCGGCCGACAGCTCGGCCACCTGCAGCACGCCCTCGATCATCGACATCGCCTCGGCATCGAGGAGGTCGCGTTCCTGGGAGCGGCGAAGCAGGGCGAGCAGTTGCTCCCGATCGTCGGGCGTGCGCAGCAGCATCGCCGACATGCGCTCGAGCAGGGACGGGCGCGTCCGGCTCGAAACAGGGTCGGACATCGGATGAGGAGGGAGTCGGGACCGGTCGAGGATACCGGAGTTGCAGGGGTGGACCAAGCGCGCGCCCGACGTGCCCGGGCGCCGCGCGCGGGCTCAGCGGTACGGGTCGGCGATGCGGAAGCGCCGGAGCAGCGCGGTCTCGCGGGCCTCCATCTCGCGGGCCTCCTCCTCGTCCTCGTGGTCCATGCCCTGGGCATGCAGCACGCCGTGGATGACGAGATGGGCGAGGTGCTCGCGCAGCGGCTTCTTCTGCGCGCGTGCCTCGCGCACGAGCACCGGCAGGCAGATGACGATGTCTGCCTGCACCGGCCCGTCGCCCGAGCGCCGGGGCGCATCGCCCTGCGCGTCATAGGCGAAGGTGAGGACGTTGGTCGCATAGTCGCGGCCGCGGAACTGCGCGTTCAGCGCGCGGCCCTCGCGCGCACCCACGAAGCGCAGCGTCAGTTCGGCGTCGCGGTCCAGCGCGGCGAGTGCCCAGCGTCGCAGCTGTGCGCGGTCGGCCGGGCAGTCGCCGGCGCCGGGCTCGTGCTGCACCGACAGCGCGAGCCGCGGCGGCGCCGGCTCACTGCGCATCGCGCGGCGCGTGGCGTTCGTAGGCATCGACGATGCGCGCGACCAGCGGGTGGCGGACCACGTCGCTGCTGTCGAACTCGGTGAAGGCGATGCCGCGCACCTCGCGCAGCACGCGTCGCGCCTCGATCAGTCCCGAGGGCTGGCCGCGCGGCAGGTCCATCTGCGTCATGTCGCCGGTGACCACCGCGCGCGAGCCGAAGCCGATCCGGGTGAGGAACATCTTCATCTGCTCGGGCGTGGTGTTCTGCGCCTCGTCGAGGATGATGAACGCGGTGTTCAGCGTGCGGCCGCGCATGTAGGCGAGCGGCGCGATCTCGATCGCCTGGCGCTCGAACATCCTGGTGACGCGGTCGAAGCCCATCAGGTCGTAGAGCGCGTCGTACAGCGGACGCAGATAGGGGTCGACCTTCTGGGCGAGGTCGCCGGGCAGGAACCCCAGCCGCTCGCCGGCCTCCACCGCCGGGCGGGTGAGCACGATCTTCTTGACCGCGTCGCGCTCGAGCGCGTCCACCGCGCAGGCCACCGCGAGGTAGGTCTTTCCGGTGCCGGCCGGCCCGATGCCGAAGGTGATGTCGTGCGACAGGATGCTGCGCAGGTACTCGCGCTGGCGGGGCGTGCGGCCCTGCAGGTCGGTGCGGCGCGTGTGCAGCACCGGCGAGTCGTCCGCACCGTCCGCGCCGTCCGCGCCCGCCGCGTCGGGCGGGGCGCTCGGGGCGCCCGGCGCCGTCGAGGGCACGGGCGCGGCACGGCGCTCGCGCGGCCCGCGCAGCTCGACCAGGCCGAGCTGGATCTGCTCGACCGACAGCGGTGCGTCGGCCTGCCGGTAGAAGTGCTCCAGCGCCCGGACGGCGTGGCGCGCCTGCACGGCCGCGCCTTCGACCGCGAAGGTGTCGGCCCGGCGCGCGATCCGCACGTCGTAGGCCTCCTCGATCTGCCGAAGGTTGTCGTCGACGGCGCCGCACAGGTTCGCGAGGCGGCGGTTGTCGGCCTCGGTGGGCCGGTAGTGCAGGACGCTGCTCTTCAAGCTGCCTCGGTGGGGTTGCCTGCAAAGTCTACCGGGATACCGCGCCCGGCGTCGGGCGGGGCCGTGGCGGGCGTCCCGGGTCGTGGCGCAGGGTGGAGCGGCAGCGCCCGCGCGCCGCGGTCAGTCGACGATCGGCAGCTCGCCGCGCAGCGAATGGGGCAGCGCCGCGCCGATCCGCAGGTCGACCAGATGACCGACCAGGCGCGGCGCACCGGCGAAGTTGACCACCCGGTTGTTCTCGGTGCGCCCGGCGAGTTCGCCCGGATCCTTCTTCGAGGGGCCCTCGACCAGCACGCGCTGCATCGTGCCGACCATCGCCGCCGAGATCCGGCGCGCGTGGGCGTCGGTCGCCGCCTGCAGCCGGCGCAGCCGCTCGAGCTTGAGCGACTGCGGTGTGTCGTCGGCGAGGTCGGCGGCCGGCGTGCCGGGGCGCGACGAGTAGACGAAGGAGAACGAGCCGTCGAAGCCGATGTCCTCGATCAGCGCCATCGTCCGCTCGAAGTCGGCCTCGGTCTCGCCGGGGAAGCCGACGATGAAGTCCGAGGTGATCGACACGTCGGGCCGTGCCGCGCGCAGCCTGCGGATGATCGACTTGTACTCGAGCACGGTGTAGCCGCGCTTCATCGCGGCCAGCACGCGGTCCGAGCCCGACTGCACCGGCAGATGGACATGGCCGGCGAGCTTGGAGATGGTGCCGTGGGCGTCGATCAGCCGCTGCGTGAACTCCAGCGGATGCGAGGTCGTGTAGCGGATCCGCTCGATGCCCGGCATCTCGGCCACGTAGTCGAGCAGCATCGCGAAATCGGCGGTCTCGTCGCCGGCGCCGGTCGCGCCCAGATACGCATTGACGTTCTGCCCGAGCAGCGTCACCTCGCGCACGCCCTGCTCGGCCAGGCCCGCGACCTCGACGAGCACGTCCTCGAAGGGGCGCGAGACCTCCTCGCCGCGGGTATAGGGCACGACGCAGAAGCTGCAGTACTTGCTGCAGCCCTCCATGATCGACACGAAGGCGCTCGCACCCTCGACGCGGGCCGGCGGCAGGTGGTCGAACTTCTCGATCTCCGGGAAGCTGATGTCGACCTGCGCGCGGCCGGTGCGACGGCGCGCGTCGATCAGCGCCGGCAGGCGGTGCAGCGTCTGCGGCCCGAAGACCACGTCGACGTAGGGCGCCCGGCTGACGATGTTCGCGCCTTCCTGGCTGGCCACGCAGCCGCCCACGCCGATCACCATCCCGGGCCGCTCCTTCTTGAGCGCGCGCAGCCGGCCGAGGTCCGAGAACACCTTTTCCTGCGCCTTCTCGCGCACCGAGCAGGTGTTGTAGAGCACGATGTCGGCGAGCGCCGGATCGTCGGTCATCTCGATGCCGCCGGCCTGCGACTGCCCGAGCACGTCGACCATCTTGGCCGAGTCGTACTCGTTCATCTGGCAGCCGAAGGTGCGCAGGTACAGCTTGGTGGTCATCTCGGTCGGGCCGGGTGGGGTCAGCGCTGCGGAGCGGCACGACGCGCCGCGGCGATCCGCGCGCCCAGGTCGCGGAACTCGGCATCGGACAGCAGCCAGATCTGGACGACCTCGCCGAGCTGGCCGCGCACGTAGGCGATCTTGCGCTCGCCGTCGACCATCGCCGGCGGACGGATCATGTTGTTCTCGTCGTAGATGCGCGTGCCCGGTCCCAGCCGCAGCTCGCGTCCGTCGATCGTCGCCAGCGGGAACACGCCCATCCTCAGCCGGCCGGCCTCGGCGCCGTCGGGAAAGGTCCGGGCGGCCTGGCCATGCACGACCGGGGCCGCGATCGCCAGCACGGCGAGCGCCAGGCCGGCAGCGGCGAGGCGGGGGCGGAGACGGGCGGAGGACGGCATCGTGCGCGGATCATACCAAGGCGTCCGACGCCTCATGCCGCGCGTCGCGGCTGCGATGCGCCGAGCTCGCGGTCGGCCAGCCCGAGCCGGTTGGCCGCGGAGATCAGCGCGCGCAGCGAGGCCACGACGATGCTGCGGTCGATGCCCACGCCGTAGCGCGTCCCGGCCGCACCGTCGCAGGCCGCCTCGATGAAGGCGATGGCGCGCGCGTCGGCACCGGCGTCGATCGAGCGCTCCTCGTACGCGTCGACGCGGATCGGCAGGCCGAGCGCATCGACCGCTGCATCGATCGGGCCGTTGCCCTCGCCGCGCAGCATGTGCCGCCGGCCGTCGACCGAGACCTCGAGTTCGACCTGGTGGCCGCGGTCGCTGCCGACCATCCGATGCGCGAGCAGCCGGATCCGCGCCGTCTCGTCGAGGTAGGCCTGCGAGAACAGCGTCCAGAGCTGGTCCGCCGTCACCTCGCTGCCGTGCTCGTCGGTGTGGCGCTGCACGATCGTGCTGAACTCGACCTGCAGCCGGCGCGGCATCACGATGCCGTGATGACGCTCGAGCAGGAACGAGATCCCGCCCTTGCCCGACTGGCTGTTGACGCGGATCACCGACTCGTAGCTGCGGCCGAGGTCGGCCGGATCGATCGGCAGGTAGGGGACTTCCCAGGGCGCATCCGGCGCCTGCACCGCGAAGCCCTTCTTGATCGCGTCCTGATGCGAGCCGGAGAACGCGGTGAAGACCAGGTCGCCGACGTACGGGTGCCGCGGATGGATCGGCAGCTGGTTGCACTGCTCGACCGTGCGCGCGACCGCGTTGATGTCGGAGAAGTCGAGCTCCGGGTCGATGCCCTGCGTGTAGAGGTTCAGCGCGAGCGTGACGAGATCGACGTTGCCGGTGCGTTCACCATTGCCGAACAGGCAGCCCTCGATGCGCTGCGCCCCCGCCAGCACCCCGAGCTCGGCCGCCGCGATCGCGGTGCCGCGGTCGTTGTGCGGATGGACCGAGATCACCGCCGACGCGCGGTTCGGCAGGTTGCGGTCCATCCACTCGATCTGGTCGGCGTAGATGTTCGGCATCGCGCACTCGACGGTCGCGGGCAGGTTCAGGATCACCGGGCGCTGCGGGGTCGCGCCCCAGGCGTCCATCACCGCGGCGCAGACGTCGCGGGCGAAGGGCAGCTCGGTCGAGGAGAACACCTCGGGGCTGTACTCGAAGCCCCATTCGGTGCCGGGCCGCGCATCGAGCTGCTCCCGCACGAAGCGCGTGCTGCGGACCGCCAGCGCCAGCACGTCGTCCTGGCTCATGCCGAAGACCACGCGGCGGAACACCGGCGCGGTCGCGTTGTACAGGTGCACGACCGCGCGCTTCGCACCGGCCAGCGAGTCGATCGAGCGCGCGATCAGGTCCTCGCGGGCCTGCGTCAGCACGCTGATCACGACGTCGTCGGGCACCAGACCCTCCTCGATCACGTGGCGCACGAAGTCGAAATCGGTCTGCGAGGCGGCCGGGAAGCCGACCTCGATCTCCTTGACGCCGATCTTGAGCAGCGTCTCGAACATCCGCAGCTTGCGTGCGGTGTCCATCGGCTCGAACAGGGCCTGGTTGCCGTCGCGCAGGTCGGTCGACAGCCAGCGCGGCGCGCGCTCGATGGTGCGCGACGGCCAGCGGCGGTCGGGCAGGTCGATGCTCGGGAACGGTCGGTACTTGCCGGCGGGGGGCTTCATCGTCATGGCTCGGGCTCCAGGGGTCGGTCGGGGTCGGGAATCGACCGTGATCCGGGGCGGAGGAAGCGATGAGCGTGGCCGTCGCCTCCCGCGGCCCCGAGCATCGGTCGGGGTACGGGGCGGGCCGGGGTGGCGCGCTGGACTGGCTCGATCAGCCCGGTGCGGGCAGCGTGCGACCCCGGCCCGACGCTAGTAGCAGCGTGGGCGGAAAAAGAAGGGCGGGGCGCAGGAAGAGCATCCGAAGAGCGTATCCGGCCGCGGGGCGGCCTGTCAAACACGCGCCGCCTCGCCGTCCCGGCGCGCCGCGCTGGGCACGGTGCATGCAGTACGGTTACCGGTGCTTGCAATGTCGCGGTGCACGGCGGTGCAAGCCGGTGCACGGGCATCGTCGCGCCGCCGTTGAACCGGCACGTCGCCCACAGATGGAGAAGTTCATGCAGGCCCGCCCGATCCGCAGTCCGAACACCGTACGTTCCTCCTGCAGCGCGCCGCGACCCCTGATCCGTTCGGTCGCGCTCACGGGCGCCCTGCTCGCCGCCCTGCTCGCGCCGGGTTCCCCGGCCGCCGCCGCCGAGGTCCTCGTGCGAGGCGAGGCCTCGTTCAAGGCCCCGGCCGACACCACCCTCGCCGCGCTGCCCGCCGACGCGCCGGTCCGCGCGGCCGACCTGCGCGGTGGCTCGCTGAGCTTCGAGCTGAGCTACGACGACGCGACCCCCGATGCCGACGTCGATCCGTGGACCGGCCGCTACGAGCGCGCGATCCGCGCGTTCCGCGTGCGCATCGGCGACACGCTGCTCGACATGCCGGTCTCGAGCGCACGGCTCGTCGTCTCCGACGGCGGCCAGGGGCGCCCGTACCGGGAATCGGTCCAGTTCGTCGCCGACGCGCGGGCGGGCGGCTACACCGTGCAGGCCGGGTGGGTGCAACTGAACCAGGCCGCGATGACCGCCGACCTGCGCGGCGCGACGGGCGTCCTCGACGGTGACCGTCTCCCCGCGCCGTCGCGGCTGGTCGCGCTGCCGACCTCCGGCGAGTTCGACCGGGCGTTCTACCTGCGCATCGATGCGCCGGGCGATGCGGCCAGGCCGCTCCTCTACCTGAGCACCTCCAAGCTGTCCGTCGGTCTGGCCGGGTCCGCCACCGCTGCAGCCGGCGCCACGGCGCGCTGATCCGGAGACCGCGATGACCCCACGCTCCCGTCTGCTCGCGACCACGCTGGCCATGACCCTCGCCCTGGCCGGCTGTGGCCACGATCACTACTACGATCCCGGCCCGCCTCCGATCGCCGGCCTCGGTCTCACGCTCACCCGGGTCGGTCCGGAAGCCATCCAGCTCGACTGGAGCTTCGATCCGGCCGCCGCCGCCTACGAGGTCACCCGCGACGGCTTTCCGCTCGCGCGGTCCGCCACGACGAGCCTGGTCGACGCGAGCGTGGTCGGCGGGTTCCGGTACTGCTACCAGGTGACCGGGCGCGGCTTCTCCGGTGTGGTGGTCTCGGTCACCTCGGTGGGCTGCATCACCGTGTTCTGAGCACGCGAGGCGCACGCCGGACGGGCGAGCGGCCACAATGCGGCCGACGTCTTCACCGGACACCGCCATGGACCCGATCGGCCCCTTCGTCCACACCGAGCATCCCGCCGTGCCGCCCGCGCTCGAGGCGGGTCGCGATCCGGTGCGCCATCGCGTCGCGATCGCCGGCGGCGGGCCGGTCGGCCTGGCGCTGGCCCTGGCCCTGGCGCAATGGGGTGTCGCCTCGGTGATCATCGAGGCCGACACCACGGTGTGCGTCGGCAGCCGTGCGATCTGCGTCTCGCGCCGCAGCCTGGAGATCCTCGGGGAGCTGGGGGCGCTGGACGGGCACCTGGCCCGCGGCCTGCCCTGGGAGGGCGGGCGCACCTTCCATCGCACCGACGAGATCCTGCGCTTCGGCATGCCGCAGGACGCGCTGCAGCGTCTGCCGCCGATGATCAACCTGCAGCAGTACTGGATCGAGCACTACCTGGTCGAGGCGGCGGCCGCGCATCCGGCGCTGATCGACATCCGCTGGGGCAGCGAGCTCGTCGGCTTCGAGGCCGACGATGACGGCGTGTCGATGACGGTCCGCTGCGCCGACGCCGAGCACGCGATGCGGGCCGACTGGCTGGTCGCCTGCGACGGTGGTCAGAGCTTCGTGCGGCGCTCGATGGGCCTGAAGCTCGAAGGCACTGCGTTCGAGGGCAAGTACGTGATCGTCGACATCACGCTGCCGAGCGCCTATCCCGCCGAACGACGCGCCTGGTTCGATCCGCCGTCGAACCCCGGCTCGACGGTGCTGATGCACAAGCAGCCCGACGACCTGTGGCGGCTCGATTACCAGATCCCCGACGACGCGGACCTCGAGGCCGAGCTGCGGCCCGAGCGGGTCGGCCCCTTCGTGCAGCGGCACCTCGACATGATCGGCGAGGGGCACCTGCCCTGGGAGATCGTGTGGATCAGCGCCTATCGCGCCGGCGCGATGAGCCTCGATCGCTACCGGCACGGCCGCATCCCGTTCGCCGGCAACGCGGCGCATGCGATGCCGATCTTCGGCGTGCGTGGCCTGAACTCCGGGTTCGACGACGCGCACAACCTCGGCTGGAAGCTGGCGTCGGTGGTGCGCGGCCTGGGCGGCGAGGCGCTGCTCGACAGCTACGACACCGAGCGTCGCCATGCGTACCGCGTGAACGCGGCGAGCGCGATCCAGAGCACCGAGTTCATGGCGCCGCCGTCGCGGGGCTTCTCGCTGATGCGCGAGGCGGCGATCACGCTCGCCCACCGGCATGCGTCGATCGCGCAACTCGCGAATCCGCGTCAGACGCTGCCGATCGGCTATCCCGATTCGCCGCTGTCGGCGGCGTCCGATCCGGCGACGGGCGGCCCGGCGCCGGGCGATCCGCCTCGCGAGGCGCCGTTGCGCGGGCCCCAGGGCGCGACCCACCTGAGCGCGCTGCTCGGCTCGGCGTGGACGGTGCTGGCCTTCGTCGCGCCGCAGGCTTCGCGGCTCGATCTGGCGCTCGATCGTCTGCTGGGCGCGCTCGAGCGCGGGCCGCTGCCGCTGAGGACGCTGGAGGTGGTCGCCGCCGGCGAGCCCATGCACGCGGGCAACCGCATCCGGGCGGTCGACGACGCGACGACCGAGGGCCGTGTCGCGGCGGTTCGCTGGGGGGCGCTCGACGGCGCGGTCGTGCTGCTGCGCCCGGACGGGCATGTCGCCGGCCGCTGGCGCCGGCCCGACCCCGCGACGCTGGGCGCCGCGCTCGACGCCGCCCGAGGGCTGCGTGCCGAGGTGGTCCGATGAGCGCGACCCTGTCCCCCGAGGCCCGCGATGCGCTGTACCGCGAGTGCGCGCTGGCGATCACGGCCGTCGGCCGCGAGCGCGAGAGCCTGTTCCTCGCGCGGCTGACCCTGCTGCTGATGGAGGCGGTGGGCGACGAGGCGCATTGTCGCGAGGCGATCGAGGCGGCGGCGAGCGCGCTGCCCGCGCCCAGCCTGTCGCGTTGAGTCGAGGCCCGCGCGCCCGGGCCCGGCGGCGTCAGACGACCCGGGCGGCCTGCCGCGTCACGCGTCGGCGAAGCGCGCGACGACGCTGCCGAGGCCGTCGATGCGGGCCTCGAAGCGATCGCCGGGGCGCGCGGCCACCATCGGCCCGAGCGCGCCGGTCATCACCAGGTCGCCGGCGCGCAGCGGCTGGCCGAGGGCGGCCATCTTGCGCGCGAGCCAGGTCGCCGCCACCAGCGGGTGGCCGAGGCAGGCCGCGCCGATGCCGCTCGAGACGGTCTCGCCCGCACGCACGGTGGTCATCGTGCACAGCTTGAGGTCGAGCCCGTCGAGGCGGCGCGGCACGCCGCCCAGCACGACCAGCCCCGAGGACGCATTGTCGGCCACTGTGTCGACGAAGCGGATGTTCCAGTCGCGCACGCGGCTGCCGACGACCTCGATCGCGGGCAGCGCATAGGCGACCGCGCGGATCACCTCGAGCAGCGTCGTGTCGGCGTCCGGCAGGTCGCGCTCGAGCATCAGCGCGACCTCGGTCTCGACCTTCGGCTGCTGGGTGCGCGCCACCGTGATCGGCTCGTCGTCGCCGAGCACCATGTCCGCGAACAGCGTGCCGAAGTCGGGCTGGTCGACCCCGAGCTGGCGCTGCACGGCGGGCGCGGTCAGGCCGATCTTGCGGCCGACGATGCGTCGGCCCTGTCCGGTCCAGTGCGCGACGTTGCAGTGCTGCACGGCATAGGCGAGCGCCTCGTCGGCGTGGGGGATCGCGTCGCGCAGCGGCTCGATCGGCACGCCGGTGCGCTCGGCCTCGCGCAGCCGCGAGGCGTAGAGGGTGGTCGGGGTGAGGTGCTGGGTCATCGGGAGGCTCCGGTGTGCAGGAAGAGGGCGCCGTAGCCGGCGATCCATTCGGGTATCGCCCGGTAGCCGCGCACCGGGCAGGCGAGCGCGGCGCCGGTGTCGGGCATCGCGGCGCGCGCGATCAGCCAGGTCTTCGACTCGTGGGCCGAGAGGCCCGCGTCGCGGGTGATGCCGGCCTCGTCGAGCGCGGTCAGCGCGTCGAGCCTGCCGTCTGCGATCGCATCCATCCAGCGCCGGTCCCAGTCGGGCGCGAGCGGCCTGATCGCCGTGTCGCCGGCGGCGAGCGCCATGCCCGCCGCCATCACGCGCCGCGTCTTCGCGTCGCGCTCGGCCTCGGTGGCCTCGCGCGCGACGGTGATGCGTTCGCGCACGGCCGCGTCCGGGTGGGCGAGGGTGGGAACCGGCGGCTCGTGCGACAGTCCGCCCGAGCCGATCACCAGCGTGCGGCGCGGCTCGGCGTCGAGGAAGCGCCCGAGCGCCTCGCCGAGCGCCCGGCAGCGGCGCAGGCGCGGAATGCCCGGCTGCGCGACCGCGTTCATGAAGATCGGCACGATCGGCGGCGTGTCGAGCCCGCCCCAGAGGATCTGCAGCGCCTGCGAGAAGCCGTGGTCGACGCTCATGCGGCGCGAGACCGCGACGTCGAAGTCGGCGTCCATCAGGTGGGTCGCCAGGGCGATGGCCGCGCCGGCGTCGACGTTCAGGCGGCCGGCCGGCGTCGTGTAGTCGCCGACGGCATGCGCCGCGTCGCCGATGCAGAAGGGCGGCATCAGTGCGTTGAAGAACCCGTTGTAGTGGTCGGGGCCGATCAGCACGACGAGCTCGGGCGCCCAGGCGTGCACGGCGTCGCGCAGCGCGGCGAGCAGCGCGTCGATCTCGTGGCGCACCTCGGGTGCGACCGGGTTCAGGTCCATCAGCGGGGTGTGCGACAGCCCCAGGAACGCACGGTCGGTGCTCATGCGGCCTCCTTCGTCGGCAGGGTTCGGGGCGCGCCGAGCGCCGCCACGTCGATCCGCAGGCGTGCGGCGAGTTCGCGCAGTGTGGCATCGAGCTGCCAGGGGAAGCAGACCGCCGCGACGATGCGGTCGGGCCGCAGCACGACGACCGAGCCGGGCGCGGCGTCGAACCAGCGCTTGAAGGTGCCGTCGACGTCGGCGAGCACCAGGCCGTCCTCGGGCGGCTCGCGCTCGAGCGACTGGCACGCCGGGCGCACGACGACGCGGCGGGCGTCGAGCGCCGCGAGCAGGCGGCGCGAGTCGGCGCCGAGCCAGGCGTCGAAGCGCGCGCTCCAGCCGATCAGCGCGAAGCGCAGCCCGATCGCATCGTCGAGCTTCGAGATGCGCCCGGTGCCATCCGCGACACGCGGCTGCACGAACACCTTGCCGACCGCGCCCGCGGCGTCCGGCGCGCCGGGGTGGACGACCGCGCCGTCCGCGAAGAAGGGCATCGGCTTGAAGCGCATCTCGGCGATGTAGCGGCGCACCGGCCCGATCCGCGACAGCAGCGGGCCGAGCAGGTTGCGCGCGAGCCGGGCCAGCGGGCCGGCGGGCACGAAGATCTTCCCGACCAGCACCGACAGCTCGATCATCGCGCCGGCATGGGCGTGCCGCTCCTGCGTGTAGGTGTCGAGCAGGTCGTCGCCGGCCACGCCGCGCGAGGCCAGCGCGAGCTTCCAGCCGAGGTTGGTCGCGTCGCGGATGCCGGTGTTGAAGCCCTGGCCCTGCCAGACCGGCATCAGATGCGCGGCGTCGCCGGCGATCAGCACGCGTCCCGAGCGGAATGTGGGCGCGATGCGCGCGTGGTGCATGTAGACACGGCGCCGGATGATCCGCGGACGCACGTCGGCCGGCAGCACGCGCGCGAGCAGCGCATGCACGCGCGCGTCGCTCTCGAACTCGGCCTCGTCGGCGCCGTCGGGCACCATGAACTCGAAGCGGCGGATGCCGTGGGGCAGCGCGAGCTCGACGTAGGGGAAGTCGTCGTCGAGCCGGAAGCTGACGTTGGGCGTGCCGATCGGATCGTCGGCCAGGTCGATCACCAGCCAGCGCGTCGATTCGCTGCGGCCTTCGAACGGCAGGCCCATAGCGTTGCGCACCGGGCTGCGGCCGCCGTCGCAGCCGACCAGCCACTTCGCGTCGACGACCACCGGTGCGCCGATCGCATCGCCCGCCTCGTCGACGGTGCGCAGCGTGACACGCAGGCCGCTGCCGTCCGGCCCGATCGGCGCCACCGACTCGAACGCGTGGCACAGCGCCAGGCTCACCTGCGGGAAGCGTCCGAGACCGAGGGCGAGCTCGCGGTCCACCAGCGGCTGGATGAAGCCGTTGCGCCGCGGCCAGCCGAAGGGCTCGGCGGTGGGCTCGATCGAGGCGAGGAGCCGGCCGCGCCGGTCGACGAAGCGCATCACCTGGTTCGGCACGGTGTGCCGGCGCACCGCCTCGACCAGCCCCACCGCCTGGAAGCTGCGCAGCGCCTCGTCGTCGACGCCGACCCCGCGCGGATAGTCGATCAGCGCCGGCAGGCGCTCGACGACCAGGGTGCGCACGCCGAGCGTGCCCAGGTGGTTCGCGAGCGTGAGGCCGCAGGGCCCCGCGCCGACGATCAGCACGTCGCAGTCGGTCGGCAGCATGGGGTCGTCTCCGGTGGGCCGCCCGCACGGGCGGCGGTGAGGCAGGGTGCATCCGCGGATGCCGGTCGCGGATCGGGCCGGGCCGGATCGCTCCGGGTGCCGCACTGTCGTCCCTCGCCGCCGATCGGTAAACTGGGTGCACCAGGTGCACGTTCGACGCCTGTCCGGAGATGCACCGCTGCGCAGCGGACCGCATGTCACGACGCAGCAGTACAAGACGGTCCGCGGCCTGTCGCGCGGGCTCGCCGTGCTGTGCGCGCTGAACCGCTCGGCCGGCGGCATCGCCACCGTCACCGAGATCGCGCAGGCGTGCGCGATGCACCGCACGACGGTCAAGCGGCTGCTCGAGACGCTGCGCGCCGACGGCTTCGTGCGCCACAGCGACCGCGAGGGCCAGTATTCGCTGACCTTCGAGGTGCGGCGCCTGAGCGAGGGCTTCGAGGACGAGGCCTGGGTGTCCGAGGTCGCCGGGCCCGCGATGCGCGATGCGGTGCGGCGCATCGTCTGGCCCTGCGACCTCGCCACCGCGGAGGCGGGCTTTCTTGTCGTGCGGGAGTCCACCCACAGGCTGAGCGCGCTGTCGCAGCACCGCGCGATGATCGGCGAACGGCTGCCGATGCTGGTCACCGCCGCGGGGCGCGCCTACCTCGCGGCCTGCGGCGAGCTCGAGCGCCAAGCGCTGCTCGAGCTGCTGCGCCAGCGCGCGGACCGCTCGGGCGAGCTCGCACGAGACACCGCCTGGGTCGGGCGCACGATCCGCGAGACGCTGCGCCGCGGCTATGCGTACAACGACGGCGAGTGGAGCCGCGAGGCGGCGTTCTCGGCGATCGCGGTGCCGGTGAAGTCGGGGCGCCGGCTGATCGCCGCGGTCAACATGGTGTTTCCGAAGGCCGCGGTGTCGCGCCACGACCTCGATGTCCGCTTCGCGCCCGAGCTGCTGCGGCTGGCGCGCGCCATCGGACGCGGTGCGAAGCCGATGGTGGGCGGCTGACGCGTCCGGCCGCGCAGCCGGGCGGGGGGTGCTGCCGCCCGCTACGCGCTCGCCCGGTACCAGGCGACGCCGTCGGCATCGATCTCGACCGTCGCCTCGCCCTGGGCGATCAGCCGGTTCAGGTGTGCGAGCGTCTCGCCGGTCGCCATGCCGAGCAGCCCGCGCGAGTCGATCGGCCGCCGGAACAGCGCGGTGAAGACGTCGACCACGCGGCGCGGCTCGGACAGCCGCTCGCGCAGCGCGGCCAGGCCGCGGGCATGGCCGTCGGCGAGCTCGTCGAGGCGCGCGTGCAGGCCGCGGAACGGCAGGTTGTGCGCCGGCAGCACCAGCACGTCGTCGGGCACGGTCGCCTTGATCTTGGCCAGCGAGGCGAGCCAGTCGCCGAGCGGGTCGGCGTCGGGCTCGGTCGGGAACACCGAGACGTTCGAGGAGATCCGCGGCAGCACCTGGTCGCCCGAGACCAGCAGCTTGAGCGCGGGGCTGTACAGGCAGGCGTGCTCGGGCGAATGGCCGCTGCCGGTGACGACCTGCCAGTCGTGCTCGCCGATGCGGAAGGTCTCGCCGTCGATGATGCGCCGGTAGCTGTCGGGCAGCGCGTAGGTGGACTTGCCGAACTCGCCGAAGCGCGCCCGGTAATGCTCCAGCGCATCGTCGTCCCAGCCGGCGCGGCGGTAGAAGCGGGTGCCGTCCTCGGGCGCGTCGCGGCCGGTGTCGGCCACCAGCACGCGGCAGGTCAGGTATTCGAGCCGCGTCATCCACAGGCGGCAGCCGGTCCGGCGCGTGATCCATCCGGCCATGCCGACATGGTCCGGGTGCATGTGCGTGACCACGACCCGCTCGATGTCGCGGCCGCCGAGCGCGCCGTCGCGCAGCGCTCGCCACGCCGCTGCGGTCTCGGGCGAGCGCAGCCCGGAGTCGACGAGCGTCCAGCGTCCGCCGTCGGCGATCGCCCACAGGTTGATGTGCGACAGCGAGAACGGCAGCGGCATGCGGATCCACAGCACGCCGGGCGCGACCTCGATCGCCTCGCCGGTGGGGGGCGGCGTCTCGAACGGATAGTCGAGCACGGCGCGGGGCGGCTGGTCGGGCGAGGCGGCGGCGGTGGCGGTCATGGGGGCGGGGCGGGCCGGCGCGAGCGGCGCGCGCGGCAGGCCCGGATCGTGACGATCGTCCGATCCTACACGCACCGGCCGGGGTCCGGCCGCCGCCGCGTTTCCCGTATCCTGTGGCGGCCGCAGGCGCCGGACATCCGGCAGGGAGCCCGGGCGCAGCCCATGGACGACATCGATTTCCTCTTCTCGAACAACCGGGCCTGGGCCCGGCGGATGTGCGACGACGACCCGGCCTTCTTCAGCCGCCTCGCCGAGCAGCAGGCGCCGCGCTACCTGTGGATCGGCTGCTCCGACAGCCGGGTGCCGGCCAACCAGATCATCGGGCTGGCGCCGGGCGAGATCTTCGTCCACCGCAACGTGGCCAACCTGGTGGTGTTCACCGACCTGAACTGCCTGTCGGTCATCCAGTACGCGGTCGACGTGCTCAAGGTCGAGCACGTGATGGTGGTCGGGCACTACGGCTGCGGCGGCGTGCAGGCGGTGCTCGAGCGGCGCAAGCTCGGCCTGGTCGACAGCTGGCTGCATCATGTCGAGGACCTGATGCACATGCACGCGCGCCGGCTCGACGCGATCGAGGACCCGCACGAGCGGGCCGACCGGCTGTGCGAGATCAACGTGCTCGAGCAGGTCGGCCACGTCGGCCGCCTGCCGATGGTCGAGGATGCATGGAACCGCGGGCAGAAGCTGACCCTGCACGGGATGATCTACGGCATCCACGACGGCCTGCTGCGCGAGCTCTGCCCGGGCATCACCGCGCCGGTCGAGCCGGCCGAATGGCGGCGCACCGCGCTGCGGGCGCTGTTCGATCGACCGGGAGGCCGTGCGGTGCGGCCGACCCGTCAGGGTGCCGACGACGGTGACGGGTCCGAACGCCAGGGCGGCGCGCCGGCGGACGACGGCGAGGGCTGAAGGGCGTGCCGGTCGGCGCGCCGTCCGCAGGCTGGTTTCCGCCGCAGCGCGGCCGCGATCGTCCTCCGGTCGGCCGCGGATGCCGCGAGCCCCGGAGAAGCCCGGGGCGCCTCGGCGCTTCTTGGGCGATCGCGCAGGGCGGCCCGGGCGGATGATGAGCGCCCCGGCCCTGCGTCCCGTGACGCGCGGGCCTGCCATCGACTGTTCGAGAGGGCCCTGCGATGCGCAAGAACCTGCCCGTCACCGATCGCGAGCGGATGCTCGGCGATGGCGACACGCTGGTGTCGACCACCGACCTCAAGGGTCGGATCACCTACTGCAACCCGTCCTTCATCGCGATCAGCGGGTTCTCCGAGGACGAGCTGATCGGCAAGGCCCACAACCTGGTCCGCCATCCGGACATGCCGGAGGAGGCCTTCGCCGACATGTGGGCGACGATCGAGTCGGGCCGACCGTGGACGGCGCTGGTCAAGAACCGCTGCAAGAACGGCGACTTCTACTGGGTCCGTGCGAACGCCACGCCACTGACCGAGAACGGCGCGACCGTCGGCTACATGTCGGTGCGCACCCGGCCGTCGCGCGAGGAGGTCGAGGCCGCCGATGTGCTGTACGCGGCGATCCGCGAGAAGCGCTCCCGCCACGCGATCTCCGGCGGCATCGTGGTCCGCACCGGACCGGCGGGCTGGCTGCAGCGTGTCTCCGCGATGTCGCTCGCCTCCCGGTTCGCGCTGGCCGTGACGCTGCCCGTGTCCGCCGCGGCGCTCGGTGCGCTGGCCGTCTCGGGCCCGACGCTCGCCGCGCTCGCGCCGCTCGCCGCCGGCGGTATCGCGGCCGCGGCGGCCGTCGCCTGGCTTGTGGCGAGCGTCGCATCGCCGATGCGGCAGGTCTCGGCGTCGGCGCGCCGGATCTCGGGCGGTCAGATGGGCGCGACGATGTCGAGCGAGCGGCGCGACACGCTCGGCGAGCTGATGCGCGACGTGAACCAGGTGGGCGTGAACGTGATGGCGCTGGTCGCCGACGTGCGCGCGCAGATCTCCAGCATGGAGCACGCCACCGGCGAGATCGCCCAGGGCAACCTCGACCTGAGCGCGCGCACCGAGCAGGCGGCCTCGAGCCTGCAGGAGACCGCGGCCAGCATGGAGGAGATCGCCGGCACCGTCCGCAATGCCGAGGGCAATGCGCAGACCGCCAACACGCTCGCCGCGGCCGCGCTGGAGACGGCGCGCGAGGGCGACGCCGCCACGCGGCGCGTCGATGCGGTGATGCAGGAGATCGCCGAGAGTTCGCGCCGCATCGGGGACATCACCTCGATGATCGACTCGATCGCGTTCCAGACGAACATCCTCGCGCTCAACGCGGCCGTCGAGGCGGCCCGCGCCGGCGAGCAGGGGCGCGGCTTCGCGGTCGTGGCCTCCGAGGTGCGCTCGCTCGCGCAGCGCAGTGCCGAGGCCGCCCGCGAGATCAAGCGGCTGACCGCAGAGAGCTCGGGCAAGGTCGATGCCGGCGCGGCCAGCGCGCGGCAGGCGGCCGAGACGATGGGGCAGATCACCGAGTCGGTCCAGCGGGTGACCTCGCTGATCGACGAGATCGCCGCGGCCTCCGGCGAGCAGACCCGCGGCATCGAGCAGGTGGGTCAGGCGGTGTCGGACCTGGACCGCTCGACGACGCAGAACGCGGCGCTGGTCGAGCAGGGCGCGGCGGCCGCGGGCAGCCTCAAGGACCAGGCGCACCGCCTGTCGCAGGCGATCTCGGTGTTCCGGGTCTAGCGGTCTGCGGCGGGCGTGTGGCCCGCCGGCGCTCGGCGAGCTCGAACAGCCCCATCCCCGCGAGCATCGCCGCGACGAAGACCCCGGCCTTGACGCCGCCCCCGCCGAGCAGGGCCGCGAGCGCGGGGCCGGGGCAGAACCCGGCCAGACCCCAGCCCACGCCGAAGGCGAGGCTGCCCAGCACCAGCGGCGCATCGAACTCCCGTACCCCGGGCAGGCGCATCGGCTCGCCGAGCCAGGAGACGGCGCGCCGGCCGGCGAGCGCGAAGCCCGCGGCGGCGACCGCGACCGCGCCGCCCATCACCAGCGCGAGCGACGGATCCCAGGGGCCGGCGAGATCCAGGAAGCCGAGCACCTTGGCGGGGTCGACCATGCCGGAGAGGATCAGGCCCAGCCCGAAGACGAGGCCCGATGCGAAGGCGGCGAGGGTGGGCATCGGCGCGGGCCTCACGCGGCGAGCAGGTGCCGCGCGACGAACACCGTCGCGAAGCCCGCACCCATGAAGCACAGCGTGGCCACCAGCGAGCGCAGCGACAGCCGGGACAGGCCGCACACGCCGTGGCCGCTGGTGCAGCCGGCGCCATAGCGCGTGCCGACGCCGACGAGCAGGCCCGCCGCGACCAGCGTCGGGACGTCGGCGTCGATCCGCAGCGCGGGCAGCGGCGCGAGCAGGCCCCAGGCGAGTGGCGAGACGACGAGCCCGGCGACGAAGGCGAGGCGCCAGGCACGCGGGCCGTGGCGTGCGCCGAGCAGCCCGCCCACGATGCCGCTGATGCCGGCGATGCGCCCGCACAGCAGCAGCATCGCTGCCGCCAGGCCGATCAGCAGCCCGCCGGCGAACGCCGGTCCGGGGGTGAACACGTTCCAGTCGACGGTCATGGGGCGTGCCTCGCGGGTCAGTGCGCGCCGCCGACGACCGGATGGCCGTTCGCGCGCCAGCGCAGCATGCCGCCGGCCAGGTTGGCCACCTCGGCGAAGCCGGCCTTCTGCAGCAGCGTAGCGGCCTGCGCCGAGCGCGCGCCCGAGCGGCAGACGGTGACGACCGGGCGCTCCTTCGAGAGCTCGCCCAGGCGCGCATCGAGCTCGCCGAGCGGGATCGGCCGCGCCTGTGCGATGTGCCCGAGCGGCCCGTCGAACTCCGCGGGCTCGCGCACGTCGACCACCTGCACGCCGCGGGCGGCCTCCTCGAGCCCCTGCGGCTGGATCTCCCACAGGCCGGCGAAGGTGAAGACGAGCGCTGCCCAGCCGGGCTCGCGATCGGCGTACCCGGGGCCGGCGGGGCCGTCGTCGGATGGCCGGCCGCAGACGAGGTTGGCCGGCACCGCGACGTCGATCTGCTTGGGGTGCGGCAGCTTCAGGTTGTGCATGTAGCCGACGAAGTCGTCCTCGCCGATCTCGCCGCCGAGCCGCGGGTTGTACGCCCGCTCCTCGCGCACGCTGGTGACCGTCAGGCCGCGGTAGTCGTGCGCGGGATAGAGCAGGCAGTCGAGCGGCAGGCTGAACAGCTCGGCGCGCACCGAACGCCACAGCCGGTGCGGATCGCCCTGCTGGAAGTCGGTGCGGCCGCAGCCGCGCACCAGCAGGCAGTCGCCGCTGAAGGCCATCGACTCGTCGTCGAGCACGAAGCTCAGGCAGCCGTCGGTGTGGCCCGGGGTCGCGCGCACGGCGAGGTGGCGCGCGCCGAAGGCGATGCGGTCCCCGTGACGCAGCGTCCGGTCCGCGCCCTGCGCACCGCCCTCGGCCGGCACCGCGATGTCGGCGCCGCACAGCCGCTTGAGCAGTCAGGCGCCGGTGACATGGTCGGCGTGGGTGTGGGTCTCGAGCGTCCAGCGCAGCCGCAGGCCGAGCTCGGAGACCAGCGCGGCGTCGCGGCGCGCCTGCTCGAACACCGGATCGATGATCACCGCCTCGCCGCTGCGTCGGTCGGCCAGCAGATAGGTGTAGGTGGACGAGGTGGGGTCGAACAACTGCCTGAAGATCAGCACGGCGCGGTCCTCCGGTCGCAGCGGCCTGGTGGGGTGGGGGTCGCTGCGCCGGCGAGTGTAGCGCTGCGGCCGGGTGCGACCGTGGCGCGCCGCGCGCCGGGAGGTACGATCGGCGGCTGTCCCGATGCCCGCCCGAGCCCGAATGCCGTCAGCCCCCGGGGCGCCCGCCCGCCCGCCCGTCAATCCGATCCAGCCCGCCAAGCTGCTCCGTTCGAAGTGGACGGCGGCCGTGCCGGTCGCGCGCGAGAAGCACTTCCTCGTCACGCGCCTGATCGAACCCGATGACCCGGCGATGCGGCTGGAGTGGGTCGAGATCGAGGCGGTCCATTCGGGTCGGGTGCGGCGCATCGCATGGCGCGAGCTGCGCGATCCGTCGGTGTGGCGGCAGGGCTGGGTGTAGCGCGGCGAGACGGGGCCGCAGGCGTACCCGTCGCAGTCCAGGCGGCCTGCGCACGGCGTGCGCAGGCCCCTGCCGGTCAGCGCTGCGGCATGTCCTGGGTCGTGTAGCCGAGACTGACCGCGGCGTCCTCCGGGATCGCCGGCATGGTCGCGTTCCAGGCCTCCCAGTCGGCGCGCATCGCGGCCAGGCGCGCGGGCTCGCGTTTCGCGAGGTTGGCGCGCTCGCGCTCGTCGCGCGACAGGTCGAACAGGTAGTCGACGCCGTCGACCCGCAGGTACTTCCAGGCGCCGTCGCGCAGCGCGCGCTGGCCGCGGTGCTTCATCCGCCAGTGCAGCGGCCGGGCGAACGCGCATGCCGGGTCGCGCAGCACCGGCAGCATCGACGCGCCGTCCAGCGGGTACGCGGGGTCGGCGGGCACGCCGGCCGCATCGAGCATCGTCGCGCTCCAGTCCATCGTCATGCAGGGCTGGGCGCTGCATGCGCCCGCCGGGATCACCGCCGGCCAGTGCGCGATCCATGGCACGCGGATGCCGCCCTCGGTGAGGTCCATCTTCCCGCCGACCAGCGGCCAGCTGTCCGAGAAGCGCTCGCCGCCGTTGTCGCTGGTGAAGACGACCAGCGTGTCGCGCTCCAGGCCCAGCCTGCGCAGCGTGGCCATCAGCGTGCCGATGCCTTCGTCCATCTGCCGGATCATCGTCCGATAGGTCTCGACGTTGCCGCCGTCGAGGTGGAACAGGTTGTCGCGCACCTGCGGCGAGAGGTGCGCGTCGTCGCGCGTCTCCCACGGCCAGTGCGGCGCGGTGTAGTGCAGGCTCAGCAGGAGGGGCGTGCCGGGCTCGCGCGCGGCGCGCTCCACGACCTCGACCGCCCGCCGCGACAGCAGGTCGGTCAGGTAGCCGTCGGCGGGGGTCGGCGTCTCGTCTTCCCACAGGTCGTGCTGGCCGCGCGAGTCGCAGTGGCTGAAGTAGTCGACGCCGCCCGACATCGGGCCGAAATGCTCGTCGTAGCCGGACTTCAGGGGCCCGAAGGCGGGCGGATGGCCGAGGTGCCACTTGCCGACGAGCGCGGTGCGATAGCCGGCGGCCTTGAGCAGCGAGGGCAGCGTCGGATGCGAGGGCGGCAGGCCGATGTGCGGCTTGCCGCGGTCCGCGCTGCGGATCGGCTCCTCGGCCGCGCCGCGCAGCCGGTACTGGTAGCGGCCGGTGATCATCCCGAAGCGCGTGGGCGAGCAGACCGGCGAGTTCGAGTAGCCCTGCGTGAAGCGGATGCCGCCTGCGGCGAGCCGGTCGAGCTCGGGCGAGACCGGACCGAAGGCGGCGTCGCGCCCTCCGTAGCAGCCGAGGTCCGCGTAGCCGAGGTCGTCGGCGACGATGAAGATGAAGTTGGGACGGGTCGATGCCATGGGCGTGAAGGCGCTGCCTGCGTTCAGTCTTCGGGGGTGAATCCGGAGGCCTTGACGACCGGGCCCCACATCGCGGATTCGCGCTGCTGCAGCGCGGTCAGCTCGGCGGCGGTGCTCGGCGCAGGCTCGAGGCCCAGGCGTGCGAGCCGCTCCTTCGAGGCCGGCGTGCCCAGCGACGCGACCACGGTCGCGCGCAGGCGCTCGAGGGTCGCGGGCGGCACCGCCGCAGGCGCATAGAGGCCGTACCAGAGCGGCACGTCGAGGTCGATGCCCGACTCCTTGAGCGTCGGCACGCCCTCGAGGAAGGGCGAGCGCTTCGCGCCCATCGTCGCGACGATGCGCACCCGGCCGGCCTTGTGCTGCTCGATCGCATCGCCCACCGGCGAGACCATGCACGGGATCTGGCCGCCGGCGACGTCGGTGACCGCGAGCGCCGAGCCGCGGTACGGCACGTGGGCCATCGGCACGCCGAGCGCGCGCGAGGTCGCGACGCCCAGGAAGTGCGGGATCGTGCCGGCGCCGGGCGAGCCGTAGCTGGCGCGGTCCCCGGCGCCCTTGAGCCAGTCCCGAACGCCCGCGAAGTCCTTGGCCGGGACCGAGGGCCCGACGGTCAGCCCGTAGTCGCCGATGCAGATCCGCGAGATCGGCGCGAAGTCCTTGATCGGATCGAACTTCAGGCCGCGGAAGACGTGGGTGAAGAGCGTCATCGGGCCCTGCGGCACCAGCAGCAGCGTGTCGCCGTCGGGCGCCGAGGCCTTGACCGCCTCGATGGCGAGGCGGCCGGCGGCGCCGGTCCGGTTCTCGACGATCGCCGTGCGGCCGAGGCCGGTGCCGATCTGCTCGGCGAGCAGGCGGCCGACGCCGTCGACGCTGCCGCCGGCGGCGAAGCCGAGCACGATGCGGATCGGCGGTGTCTGGGCCCGGGCGGCGGGCGCC
>JAPLQE010000022.1 GCA_026399835.1 Burkholderiales bacterium
TGCGCTTCACGCAGATGCTGCTCAACGGCGGCGAGCTCGACGGCGTGCGGATCGTCTCGCGCAAGACGATGGAGTTCGTGGCGTCCGACCACCTCGGCACCCTGCGCGGACCGACCTACCTGCCCGGCCCGGGCTACGGCTTCGGCCTGGGCTTCGCGGTGCGCACGGCGAACGGCGAATCGACGAACTACGGCAGCGCCGGCGAGTACAACTGGGGCGGCTATGCAGGCACCGCGTTCTGGGTCGATCCACGCGAGCGGCTGGTGGCGGTGTGGATGATGCAGGGCCCCGCCCAGAGCGGTCAGTATCGGCCGCTGCTGCGCAACGCGGTCTACACCTCGCTGGACCGCTGAAGGCCCGCGGGGGCGCGTCGGGGGCTCGCCGCCACGCGCGTCAGCCCCCGCCGCTCGGGCGGAGCGGTTCGCCCCCGGCCCGCTCCGCCCTGCTCAGGCGGGGCGGTCGTCCCCCCCGTCCCGCTCAGGCGGGGCGGTCGTCTTCGAAGCGCGGCCCTGCCGCCTTCGCGCCGGCATCGAACACCTCGGGCGGGTACCAGCGGGCGAAGTCCGCCATCACGGTGTCGAACGGCAGATCGTCGTAGAGCCCGTCGTCCCGCAGGTACTGCATGTGACGCCGCGCCGCCGCGTCATGCTCCTGCAGCAGCGCGTCGTGCTCGCCGTCGAACTCGGTCGGACGCACGCCGAAGCGCTCGCACAGCTCGAGGTTGAAGACCGCTGCGGCCTTCACCCAGCGGCCATCCAGCCACAGCGCGGCATACCCGTGATCGTGGAAGACGTCGGTACCGCCGAGCAGCCGGCGCAGCTTCTCGGTGTTCAGGTGGTTGGTGACGTCGGCGAGACCGACCGCCGCCGGGATGCCGGCCGCGCGCGCGGCAGCGGCCAGCAGCCCCGCCTTGGGCACGCACCAGCTCCGCGGGCTGGCGGCCACGCCGCTGGCGCGGTAGTCGGCCCGATCCCGGCTGCAGGAGAACGGGTCGTAGCGGACCCGGTCCCGGACCGCGTAGAAGAGCCGCACCGCCCGCTCGCGAGGCGCCTCGGCACTGCCCACGGCCGCATCGACGAAGGCCCGCAGCGCCGGGTGGCCGGTGTCGAGCAGCGCGGTCGCGCCGCGGCAGCGCTCGACGAAGTCCGGACCGGCCGTATCGGCCGGCACCCCGCGCGGCGGGCCCTCGGGCACGCTCAGGCCACCCCGTGCTTGCGGAACCACGCGGTGGCGCGCTTCCAGCCGTCCTCGGCCGCGGGCTTGCGGTAGGTCGGGCGGTAGTCGGCGTGGAACGCGTGCGGCGTCTCCGGGTAGACGACGAACTCGGACACCTTCGCGGCCGCGCTGCCCGCGGCGAGCCGGGTCTTCATCTCGTCGACGGTGTTCACCGGGATGCCGGCGTCGGCGCCGCCGTACAGGCCGAGCACCGGGCCCTTGAGCGCCACCGCGACGTCGTACGGATGCAGCGGGGTGGCCGGGCTGGTCGCGCCGGTCAGCCGGCCGTACCAGGCCAGGCCGGCCTTGACCGACGGGTTGTGCGCGCTGTACAGCCACACGATGCGCCCGCCCCAGCAGAAGCCGGTGATGCCGAGCCGGTCCTTGTTGCCGCCGTTGGTGTGCGCGAACGCGACGGTCGCGTCGAGGTCGGACATCACCTGGGCGTCGGTGACCTTGGGCACCAGCTCGCCGGTGATCTGGGCGACGGTCGGATAGGCCTGCGGGTCGCCGAAGCGGAAGTAGAGCTCGGGCGCGACCGCGTGCCAGCCGGCGGCCGCGAAGCGGCGGCAGACGTCCTTGATGTGCTCGTGGACGCCGAAGATCTCCTGGACGACCAGGATGGTGGGTGCACCCGAGGCGCCCGCCGGCGCGGCGAAGTAGCCGGGCATCGAGCGGCCGTCGGCGGTGCGGATCAGCACGTCGCCGGTGCGCAGGCCGGTCGACGGCGTGGTGATGGTCTGGGCGAGCAGCGGGCCGGTCGGCACGACCGATGCGGCGAACCCGGCCGCGGCCGAGCCCGCGAGGAAGCCCCGGCGATCGAGCCGCGTCGGCGGCACCAGGGAGTCGAGTTCCGGCGAGGCGGCGTCCGCCCCCCGAGCGTCGCGAATCGAATCGTCCAAGAGAGGCTCCTCTGCTATCGTGGGTCGGGACGTGCGTCGCCAGCCACCCGCGCGGCGGGTCCTGCGATGCGTCCGATCCTACCGCGAAGACGGTATCGCTCCCTCCGAGGCCGACTCCACCGCAGGGACACGCCCGGCGACCCACCCGATGCACCGGCTCTACCACGATCCCATCGCCGACCCGCCCGCCGCCCAGACGATCGGCCCGTTCCTGGCGCGGACCCGGATCGCCTACTTCACGATGGAGATCGCGCTGCGCCCGGAGATGCACACCTACAGCGGCGGGCTGGGCGTGCTGGCCGGCGACACCGCGCGCTCGAGCGCCGACCTCGGCCTGCCGATGGTGTTCGTCACGCTGTTGAGCCGCCAGGGCTACCTGCGCCAGGAGATCGACGCCGACGGCGGCCAGCTCGAGCACCCCGCTCCCTGGGACCCCGCGGACTGGGCCACGCCGCTGCGCGCCAAGGTCGCGCTGATCCTGGAGGGCCGCGAGGTCTGGGTGCGGCCCTGGCTTCACGTGATCCGCAGCCCGATCGGCGAGCGCGTGCCGGTGCTGCTGCTCGACACCCACCTCGAGGAGAACGCGTCCGAGGACCGGGGGCTCACCGACCGGCTCTACGGCCCCGGGGCGGCGTACCGGCTCAAGCAGGAGGCGGTGCTCGGCATCGGCGGGCTGCGCATCCTGCAGGCGCTCGGCTTCGACGTGCGGATCCACCACATGAACGAGGGCCACGCGGCGCTGCTCGCGCTCGACCTGATGCGCCGCCACCCGCGCGCGCCCGATCCGCTGTCGCCGGACGCGATGCGCTACCGCCTGACACCGGTGCGCGAGGCCTGCGTGTTCACCACGCACACGCCGGTCGAGGCGGGCCACGACCGGTTCGAGTGGCCGCTGGTCGAGCGCGTCCTCGCCGGCTACGTCGAGACCGAGCAGGTCAGGCGGCTCGCCGGCGACGACGCGCTCAACATGACCCGGCTCGCGCTCAACCTGTCGGGCTTCGTCAACGGCGTCGCCTTGCGCCATGCACAGACCACGACGCGGATGTTCCCCGGCTACGACATCCGTGCGATCACCAACGGCGTGCACCTGCCGAGCTGGGTGCATCCCGCGGTGCGCGAGCTGTTCGACGCGAACTTCCCGTCCTGGGCGCACGAGCCCGAGGTGATGGTGCGCGCCGACCAGCTGCCCGCCGAGCGCGTCTGGGCGGCGCACTGCGTCGCGAAGGACGAGATGCTGGCCGAGGTCCGCGCGCGCACCGGCGTCGCGCTCGATCCTGCGCTGCCGGTGATCGGCTTCGCGCGCCGGATGACCGCCTACAAGCGCCCCGACCTGCTGTTCGCCGACCTCGACCGGCTGCGCGCGATCCATGCGCGGCTGCCCTTCCAGGTGGTGCTCGCCGGCAAGGCGCATCCGGCCGACGACGCCGGCCACGCCGTGATCCGCCGGCTCACCGCCCATGCGCGCGCGCTCGCCCCGGAGATGACCGTGGTCTTCGTGCCCGACTACGAGACGGAGCTCGCGCGCCACCTGGTGGCCGGCGTCGACGTCTGGCTGAACACGCCGACGCCGCCGCTCGAGGCCTCGGGCACCAGCGGCATGAAGGCCGCGCTCAACGGGGTGCTCAACCTGAGCGTGCTCGACGGCTGGTGGCTGGAGGCCTGGATCGAGGGCGTCACCGGCTGGGCGATCGGTCATGACGGCAATGCGGACGGCAATGCGGACGGCAATGCGGACGGCAGCGCGGACGGCAGGCACGCGAGCGCCGCCGATGCGACCGCCGAGGACCTCTACGCCAAGCTCGAGGGCATGGTGCTGCCCTGCTGGCACCACGACCGCAGCCGCTGGATCTGGATGATGCGCCAGTCGATCGGCAAGGTCGCCTGCTACTTCAACACGCAGCGGATGATGCGCCGCTACGCCGCCGAGGCCTACCTGCGTTGACCGCACGCTCGAACCCCGATCCGTTCTCCGCCACCGGCACCGACCGCGGCGCCGTCGATGCGCTGCTGTCGGCCACCCACGGCGATCCCTTCGCGGTGCTCGGCCCGCACGCCGGTCCCGGCGGATGCCGGGTCGTGCGCGCGCTGCTGCCGGGCGCGTGCCGCGTCGAGGCGATCGACGCCGCCGGCCGCTCGGCCGGTGCGCTCGAGCGCCTGGCGGGCGACGTGTTCGCGGGCGTCGTCACGCTGCCCGGCGACGGCCGCGGCTACCGGCTCGCGGTCGACGGCGGCACCGATGAGGGCGGGCGCGTGGTCGAAGACGCCTACCGCTTCGGCACGGTGCTCGGCGAGCTCGATCTGCATCTGCTCGGGCAGGGCACGCACTGGCGCGCGTGGCGGGTGCTCGGCGCTCATGCGCGACGCCTCGACGACGTGGACGGCACGAGCTTCGCGGTCTGGGCCCCGAACGCCCGCCGCGTCTCCGTGGTCGGCGCCTGGAACGGGTGGGACGGCCGCGTGCATCCGATGCGACGGCGCATCGAGACGGGGGTCTGGGAGCTGTTCGTGCCGGCAGTCACCGCGGGCGAGCTCTACAAGTACGAGGTGCTCGGGGCGGGCGGCGTGCGCGCGCTCAAGGGCGATCCGTTCGCGCGCCAGGCCGAGCCGCCGCCGGCGACCGCCTCGCGCGTGGTCCGCGAATCGACGTACGCCTGGCGCGACGCCGACTGGCTCGCCTCGCGCGCGCAGCGCCAGGCGCGGGGCGCGCCGATGTCGATCTACGAGGTGCACGTCGGCTCCTGGCAGCGCCATCCGGACGGCCGCTCGCACGGCTGGGCCGAACTCGCCGACGAACTCGTGCCCTACGCGCTGGGCCTGGGCTTCACGCACCTGGAGCTGATGCCGGTGTCCGAGCATCCGTTCGGCGGCTCCTGGGGCTATCAGCCCACCGCGCTCTACGCGCCCACCTCGCGCTGGGGCGACCCCGATGCGCTGCGTGCCTTCATCGACCGGGCGCATGCGGCCGGGCTCGGCGTGCTGCTCGACTGGGTGCCGGCGCATTTCCCCGACGACGCCCACGGGCTGGTCGCCTTCGACGGCACCGCGCTCTACGAGCATGCCGACCCGAGCCTCGGGCGGCACGCCGACTGGGGCACGCTGATCTACGACTTCGGGCGGCCGGAAGTGGCGAACTACCTGATCGCCAACGCCCTCTACTGGCTGCACGAGTTCCACATCGACGGCCTGCGCGTCGATGCGGTGGCCTCCATGCTGCACCTGGATTACAGCCGCGCGCCCGGCACCTGGCGCCCGAACGTGCACGGCGGCCGCGAGAACCTGGAGGCGGTCGCCTTCGTCAAGCGGCTCAACGAGAAGGTCTACGAGGAGGTGCCCGGCGCGATCACCATCGCCGAGGAATCCACCGCCTGGCCCGGCGTCTCGCGGCCGACCTGGCTCGGCGGCCTGGGCTTCGGCTACAAGTGGAACATGGGCTGGATGAACGACACCCTCGCCTACTTCCACGAGATCCCGGTGCACCGCCCCTGGCATCACGGGCGCCTGACCTTCGGCCTGATGTACGCGTTCGCCGAGAACTTCGTGCTGCCGCTCTCGCACGACGAGGTGGTGCACGGCAAGGGCTCGCTGCTCGGCAAGATGCCCGGCGACGACTGGCAGCGCTTCGCGAACCTGCGCGCATACCTGGCCTTCATGTGGACGCAGCCCGGCAAGAAGCTGCTCTTCATGGGCGGCGAGTTCGGGCAGTGGCGAGAGTGGCACCACGACCGCGAGCTCGACTGGGGGCTGCTCGGCGACCCGGTCAACGGCGGGCTGCACCGCGGGCTGCAGGCGCTGGTCGGCGACCTGAACCGGCTGTACACGAGCCAGCCCTCGCTGCACGCGCGGGACTGCGAGGCGAGCGGCTTCGAGTGGATCGACTGCCAGGACTCGGCGCAGAGCGTGATCGCCTGGCTGCGCTTCGGCGAGCGCGATGGGGACGCGACGATGGTGGCCTGCAACTTCACGCCGGTGCCGCGCACCGGCTACCGGCTCGGCCTGCCCGTGGGCGGTCGCTGGGACGAGGTGATCAACACCGACGCCTGCGCCTACGGCGGCTCGGGCCTGGGCAACCTCGGCGGCATGGAGGCCGAGGCGATTCCGGCCCACGGACGGCCGTGGTCGGTGGCGCTGACTTTGCCGCCGCTCTCGGTGGTGGCGATGCGCCCGCGCGCGTCCGGTGCGATCGGCCACGCGCCCGGCGAGACGACGACACGCGACGGATCCTCGACGTGATGGCGCCCCTCGTCCTCGAGCCCGGTCACCCGGGCCCGCTCGGTGCGCACGTCGACGGCGAGGGCGTCGCCTTCGCGGTCCGCTCGCGGCATGCCACGCGCATCGAGCTCTGCGTGTTCGACGCCGACGGCGGGCACGAGCTCGCGCGCGCCGCGCTCCCCGGCCATACCGGCGAGGTCTTCCACGGCCGGCTGCCGGGCGCGGGCGCGGGCCTCGTCTACGGGCTGCGCGCACACGGACCGTACGCCCCGCACGAGGGCCACCGCTTCAACCCGAACAAGCTGCTGCTCGACCCGTACGCGCGCGAGCTCGTCGGCGCGTTCCGGTGGGATGCGTCGGTGCTCGGCTATGCCTCGGGCCATCCCGACGGCTGCGACTCGTTCGACGAGCGCGACAGCGCGCCCTGCGTGCCGAAGGCCCGCGTCGTCGCCCCGGCCGCGCGCGCCGCCGACCGGCCGCCGAAGCCGGGTCGGCCCTGGGGCGAGACGGTGCTCTACGAGCTGCACGTCAAGGGCTTCTCGGCAGCCCACCCTGCGGTGCCCGAGGCGCTGCGCGGCACGATCGAAGGCCTCGCGCATCCGGCCTCGATCGCCCACCTCGAGCGGCTCGGCGTGACCGCGGTCGAGCTGCTGCCGGTGGCCGCCTGGCTCGACGAGCTGCACCTGGTGCAGCGCGGCCTGTCGAACTACTGGGGCTACAACCCGATCGCCTTCAGCGCGATGCAGCCCGCGCTCGCCGGCCCGCGCGGCCTCGCCGCGATGCGCGACGCGGTCGACGCGCTGCACGCACGCGGCATCGAGGTGATCCTCGACGTGGTGTTCAACCACACCGCCGAGGGCGACGAGCGCGGCCCGACGCTGTCGCTGCGCGGGCTGGACAACGCCACCTACTACCTGCCCGACGCGCACCGGCCCGGCCGCTATCGCAACCTCTCGGGCTGCGGCAACACGCTGGCCGCGCACCAGCCGGCGGTCGGCGAGCTGATCGTCGACGCGCTGCGCTTCTGGGCCGACGACGTCGGCGTCGACGGCTTCCGCTTCGACCTGGCGAGCGCGATCGCCCGCGATGCGCACGGCCGCTTCGACGCGTCGCTGCCCTGGCTGCGCGCGCTGCGCGAGGATCCGGTGCTCGCACGCTGCAAGCTCGTCGCCGAGGGCTGGGACTGCGAGGGCCACTTCGTCGGCGGCTTTCCGCCCGGATGGACCGAGTGGAACGACCGCTACCGCGACGACGTGCGCCGCTTCTGGCTCGGACATGGGCACGGCGTCGGCGGACTGGCCACACGGCTGGCCGGCTCGAGCGACCTGTTCGAGCGGCCCGGGCGGGGACCCGCGGCCAGCATCGACTTCGTCACCGCGCATGACGGCTTCACGCTCGCCGACACGGTCTCGTACCGGCACCGCCGCAACCAGGCGAACGGCGAGGACAACCGCGACGGCCACTCGGGAGAAGTGGCCGACGGCAGCGGCGCCGAAGGCCCGACCGACGATCCGGCGGTGCGCACGCGCCGCGCCCGCCGCGCGCGCGCGCTGCTCGCCACGCTGATGCTCTCGCGCGGCGTGCCGATGCTGCGGGCCGGCGACGAGTTCGGCGCGAGCCAGGGCGGCAACAACAATGCCTACTGCCAGGACGGTCCGATGACCTGGCTGCGCTGGCCGGACGCGCAGCCCGCGCAGGCAGGCGCCGACGCCGACCCACCGGCCGCCCCGGCCGCCCCGGCCGCCCCGGCCGACCTGCGCCCGCTGCTGGCGACGCTCGCGCGGCTGCGGGCCGCCTGGCCGTGCCTGCGCGGCGAGTGGTTCCTGCACGGCGCGCGCTCGCACGATGCCGAGTCGCTGCCCGACCTCGCCTGGCTGCGTCCCGACGGCGAGCCGATGCAGCAGCACGACTGGCACGACGGCGCGCGCCACACGCTCGCGCTGCAGCTCGACGCCGGCGTGCCGCGCCCCGGCGCGCCGCACGATCGCGTCTGGATCGCCTTCCATGCCGGCGAGGGCAGCGCCCGATTCCGGCTGCCGCCGCTGCCGCACGACGGCGGCTGGGTCCGCGTGCTCGACACCGGCGCCGAGGCGGTGCCGCTCGAGCCGGACACGCACGGCACGATCGCGCTGCACGGGCCGGCAGTGGCGGTCTGCTGCGCGGGCGCAATCGCCGACGCCGAACGGGCACGCTGGCGGCCCGGCGTGCCGGCCGCAGCCTTCGTGCCGGCCGATGACGCGCACGGCGCGATCGAGCTCGTCCTCGCAGAAGACGAGGCGCCGCTCGTCCTCGAGCTGGGGACGAGACCAGTGCGGCGGCTCGCGCTCCCCAGCCCGGCGGCCGAGCGGCTCGAGGCCTGCCTGGACGGCGGCCTGCGCCGGGTGCGCTGGCGCGTGCCGCTCGACGGGCCCCTGGCCGTCGGCACCGTGGCCGCTCGGCTGCGCCCGGGCGCGCAGGGCGGCCCGGGGCGCGAGGCGGAGCACGGCACGCCCCTGCCCGCCCTGCCCGCCCCCCGGACCGAAGGCCGCGTCGTGGCCCGCCCGCCGCAGTGCTGGCTGCCGCCCGAGCTGCGCCGCGCCGAAGGCGCATGGTCGCTGTCGGCCCAGCTCTACGGCCTGCACTCGGCGCGGAGCTGGGGCATCGGCGACTTCGACGACCTGGCCGCGCTCGGCGCGCTCGCCGGGCGCATCGGTGCGGCCGGCGTGCTGGTCTCGCCGGTCCACGCGCCCTCGCTCGGCTGGCCCGACCGCGGCTCGCCCTATTCCCCGTCGAGCCGGCTCGCGCTGAACCCGATGTTCGTGTCGGTGCCGCGCGCCGCCGAGGGATTCGCGACGCCGCTCTTCGACGCCTGGGTCGCGCGCACGGACACGCGCGCGGCGATCGACGCGCTGCGCGCCGGTCCCTCGGTCGACTGGCCCGCGGTCAACGCGCTCAAGCGCCAGGGCCTGGAGCGGCTGTGGGTCGACTTCCGCGCCACGCTCGACACCGCCCTGACCCGCGAGGCCGCGCACGACTTCGACGCCTGGCTGGGCGCGGCCCGGGCGCGGCTGCGCGCCCACCTGCTGTTCGAGGCGCTCGCCGAGCACCACGGTGCGGCCGACCGGCGCGCCTGGCCCGCGGGCTTCGAGCATCCCGACACCGACGCGGTCCGGACCTTCGAACGCGCGCATCCGGATCGCGTGGCCTTCCATGCGTTCGTGCAGTGGCTCGCCGAACGCCAGTGGCGCGCCGCGGGCGAGGCCGCGCGAGCGGCCGGCGCCACGATCGGTCCGATCGCCGACCTCGCGGTCGGCGCCGACCCGGCGGGCGCGGACGCCTGGTCAGGCCCCGGGCTCGTCGACGAGGCGAACGAGATCGGCGCGCCGCCCGATCCGCTCGGCCCCGACGGCCAGGCCTGGGGCCTGCCGCCGTGGCGGCCCGAGGCGCTCGTCGAGGCCGGCTTCGAGCCCTTCGCGCAGCTGCTGCGCGCGACGATGGCCGGCGCGGGCGGCCTGCGGATCGACCATGTGATGGCGCTGGAGCGGCTGTTCTGGGTGCCGCGCGGCCACCGTCCGGCCGACGGCGCCTACGTCGGCTATCCGCTCGAGGCGATGCTCGACGTGGTCGCGACCGAGAGCGTGCGCCACCGGGCGATGGTGATCGGCGAAGACCTGGGCACCGTGCGTCCCGGCCTGCGCGAGCGGCTCGCGCGCGCCGGCATCCTGTCGTACAAGGTGGCCTGGTTCGAGCGCGACGCACAGGGGCGGCTGGTCGATCCGCGCACGCTGCCGCCGCTCGCCGCCGTCTGCGCCAGCACCCACGACCTGCCGACCATCGACGGCTGGGCCTGCGGCCGCGAGATCGACGAACGCGAGTCGCTCGGGCTGCTGGATGCGGACGCCGCCGCGCGCCAGCGCGCCGAGCGGCGCGAGGACCTCGAGCGGATCGAGGCCGGGCTCGCGGCGGCCGGGATCGCGGGCGCAGACCTCGTCGAGCGGCTGCACCGCTGGCTCGCCGCGTCGACGGCGCGCCTGGCGATCGTGCAGCTCGAGGACGTGGCTGGCCTCGTGCGCCAGCCGAACCTGCCGGGCACGCCCGACGTGCCGCCGAACTGGCGCCAGAAGCTGCCGGTGCCGCTCGAGGCGCTCGCCGCGCTGCCGCGCTGGACCGCGCTCGCGTCGATCTTCGCGGCCCGCAGCGCGATGCACGATGGCATCGCCCCCACCGCCCGCGACGCCCTGCCCGATCGCGGCACCGCGCGCGCGCCATGAGCACCGCCGCAGCCCTCGCCGCAGCCCTCGCCGCGCCCCTCGCCGAGACCGCGCTCGCACGCTGGCTGCAGTCCGGCTGGGTGTACCCGATGGTCGAGTCGGCGCACCTCCTGTCGATTGCGCTTCTGGTGGGCTCGATCGCGGTGGTCGACCTGCGGCTGATGGGCCTGCTGCGTCACCAGGCCTCGACGGCGCTGATGCGCAGCGCGCTGCCGGTCTCGCTCGCGGGCTTCTGCGGCGCGGTCGCCACCGGCACGCTGCTGTTCGTCGCGAATGCGGGCGAGCTGCTCGCCAACCGCGCGTTCACGATCAAGGTGGTGCTGCTGATGTTCGCCGGGCTGAACGCCGCCTGGTTCCACGCGAGCGCGGCGCGGGACGCGCTGCAGTCGACCGGTGCGCCGACGCTCACGATGCGCGTGGCCGGCGCCCTGTCGCTGCTGCTGTGGGCGGCGGTGGTGGTCGCCGGTCGGCTGATCGCCTACGTCTGACGCGAGGCCGGCGTTACGCCCGGCCTCAGTGCGCCTGCTCCCAGTTCGGCCCCGCGCCCACCTCGGCCAGCAGCGGCACGGCCAGCGGCAGCACGCCCGCCATCTGCCTGGGCAGCTCCGCGCGCACCAGCTCGAGCTCGGCCTCGGGCACCTCCAGCACCAGCTCGTCATGCACCTGCAGCACGAGCCTCGAGGCGAGGCCGGCCGCGTCGAGCCAGCCCTGCACCGCGATCATCGCGAGCTTGACGATGTCGGCCGCGGTGCCCTGCAGCGGCGCGTTGATCGCCTGGCGCTCGGCGCCGCCGCGGCGCGGACCGTTCGGCGAGTTGATTTCCGGCAGCCACAGCCGGCGCCCGAGCACCGTCTCGACGTAGCCCTGGGCCTTGGCCTGCGCACGCGTGCCGTCCATGTAGCGCTTGACCCCCGGATAGCGCGCGAAATAGCGCTCGATCCAGTTGCGAGCCGCATCGCGCTCGATGCCGAGCTGCGCGGCCAGGCCGAACGCACTCATCCCGTAGATGAGGCCGAAGTTGATCGTCTTCGCGTAGCGGCGCTGCTCGGCGGAGACCTCGGCCGGCGGCACGCCGAACACCTCGGAGGCGGTCGCGCGGTGCACGTCGAGCCCCTCGCCGAAGGCGCGCAGCAGGTTCTCGTCGCCGGACAGGTGGGCCATGATCCGCAGCTCGATCTGCGAGTAGTCGGCCGACACGATCAGGCTGCCCGCGGGCGCGACGAAGGCCTCGCGGATGCGTCGGCCCTCGGCGGTGCGGATCGGGATGTTCTGCAGGTTCGGCTCGTTCGAGCTCAGCCGCCCGGTGATCGCGACGGCCTGCGAATAGCTGGTGTGCACGCGGCCGGTCCGCGGGTTCACCATCTTCGGCAGCTTGTCGGTGTAGGTGGACTTGAGCTTCGAGCAGCCGCGATACTCGAGGAGGATCTTGGGCAGCGGATAGTCCTCGGCGAGCTTGGCGAGCACGTCCTCGTCGGTGGACGGCGCGCCGCTCATCGTCTTCTTGGTCACCGGCAGCTTGAGCTTGTCGAACAGGATCTCGCCGAGCTGCTTGGGCGAGCCGAGGTTGAAGGGCTGGCCGGCCGCCTCGTGCGCGCGCCGCTCGAGCTCCACCATCCGGGCCCCGAGCTCGTCGGACTGGCGCGCGAGTGCGGCCGCATCGACCAGCACGCCGTGGCGCTCCATGCGCTGCAGCACCACCGAGGTCGGCATCTCGATGCGCCGGTAGATGTCCTCGAGCCGCGGATCGGCGGCCACCTGCGGATACAGCGTGGCATGCAGCTGCATCGTGACCTCGGCGTCCTCGGCCGCGTACTCGGTGGCCCGGTCGATCGCCACCTGCTCGAAGCCGATCTGCTTGGCGCCCTTGCCCGCCACCTCCTCGTAGGTGATGGTGCGCCGCCCGAGATGACGCTCGGCGAGCGCGTCCATGCCGTGCGTGCGGTGCGCCTCGATCACGTAGGACTGCAGCATCGTGTCGTGCTCGATGCCGCGCAGCACGATGCCGTGGTTCTGCAGCACATGGGCGTCGTACTTCAGGTTCTGCCCGACCTTGCGGCGCTCGGGGCTCTCCAGCCAGCCGCGCAGCCGCTCGAGCACGCGTTCGCGGTCGAGCTGGTCGGGCGCGCCCGCGTACCGGTGGGCGAGCGGCACGTAGCAGGCGCGGTACGGCTCGACCGACAGCGACAGGCCGACGACCTCGGCGGCCATCGGATCGAGCGAGGTGGTCTCGGTGTCGAAGGACACCAGCGGCGCGGCCTCGATGACCGCGATCCAGCGCTCGAGCGCGGCCTCGTCGACCACGCACTCGTACTCGACCGGATGCGCGGGGCCGGCGGCTGCGGCGGCGCCCGGGTCGGTGGCGGGATCGGCCCCCGCATTCGGGCCGGCCGCGCCCTGCGGTCCTGCGCCGGCCACCGGCACGGCGGTCGGCGCGGACGCCGAGGCGCCGCCGCGCTCGCGCGCCTCGTCGATCATCGACTTCATCTCCCAGCGCTCGAACAGCGCGCGCAGGGCCTGCGGATCCTCGGGCTGCAGCACCAGGCTGGCCTCGATCGACTCGAAGTGATCAGCGAGCTCGCAGTCGGTCTTGATCGTCACCAGCGCACGCGCGGTCGGCAGCCAGCCAAGCGCTGCGCGCAGGTTCTCGCCGACCACGCCGCCGATCTTCGCGGCCGCGGCCATCACGCCCTCGAGCGTGTCGTGCTCGGCCAGCCACTTGCAGGCGGTCTTGGGACCGACCTTCGCGACGCCGGGCACGTTGTCGACCGTGTCCCCGACCAGCGACAGGTAGTCGACGATCCGCTCGGGCGGCACGCCGAACTTCGCGATCACGCCCTCGCGGTCCATCGGCTGCGGCGCCTCGCCCTGGCGCGTCATGGTGTCGACCAGCGTCACATGCGGATTGACCAGCTGCGCGAGGTCCTTGTCGCCGGTGGCCACCAGCGTGCGCATGCCGCGCCGCCAGGCCTGCTCGGTCAGCGTGCCGATCACGTCGTCGGCCTCGATGCCCGGCACGTGCAGCAGCGGCCAGCCCATCGCACGGACGAATTCGTGGATCGGCGCGATCTGGGCGCGCAGGTCGTCCGGAGTCGCGGCGCGATTCGCCTTGTACTGCTCGTACATCGCGTCGCGGAAGGTCGGCCCGGGTGCGTCGAACACCACGGCCGCATACCGCACGTCGCCCGCCAGTTTACGGTCGGCCCGCAGCCGCCGTAGCATCGAGACGACCCCTCGGATCGCGCCGGTGGGCTCGCCCGAGCGCGTGCGCAGGTCGGGCAGTGCATGGAAGGCGCGGTACAGGTAGCTCGACCCGTCCACCAGCAGAAGCATGGGTTCAGACATGACGATCCGGAAGAAGGTGCCCCAGCTGCGGGCGATCGGGCAAACCGAACGCTCGACGGCGGTCAAGGCGAGAGAGTCGTGGCACGTCCTCGGGATTATTTCAGAGTTCGTCGAGGCCACCGAGAAGCTCGCCGATGTCCGCCCCGCGGTGTCGATCTTCGGCAGCGCGCGGATCAAGGAAGGCACGTTCTGGTACGAGCGCACCGTCGAGGTCGCGCGGCTGCTGTCCGACTCCGGCTTCGCGGTCATCTCGGGCGGCGGCCCGGGCATCATGGAGGCCGCCAACAAGGGCGCCTTCGACGGCAAGTCGGCCTCGGTCGGCCTGAACATCCAGCTGCCCTTCGAGTCCAGCGGCAACCCCTACCAGGACATCTCGCTCACCTTCCGCCACTTCTTCGCGCGCAAGGTGGCGTTCGCCAAGTATGCGAGCGCCTTCATCGCGACGCCCGGCGGCTTCGGCACGCTCGACGAGCTGATGGAGGTGCTGACCCTGATCCAGACCAAGATGGGCCGCAGGATCCCGGTGATCCTGATGGGCAGCGAGTTCTGGCAGGGCCTGCTCGACTGGATGAAGGGCACGCTGACCGACGAAGGGATGATCTCGCCGGACGACATGAACCTGATCCGCGTGATCGACGATCCGCAGGGCGTGGTCGACGCGATCTTCGACTTCTACCAGGCGCGCGGCTTCTACGCGACCACCCAGGACCGCGAGAACAACCTGTACCTGTGAGGCGCCGAGGGTCGCGTCGGCGCCGCTGCTAGAATCGACCGGCCCGGCGCTTCTCGCGCCTTCCGCGCCGCCCCTGCGACGTCGCACCGCCCCCCGATCCGTCTCCATGGCCGTCTTCACCCCCGTCGCGCGCGCGCAGCTCGAGGCCTGGCTCGCCGCCCGCCCGGTGGGCAGCCTGCATGGGTTCGCCGGCATCGCCGAGGGCATCGAGAACACCAACTACTTCGTGGAGACCGATGCGGGCCGCTGGGTGCTGACGCTCTTCGAGCGCATCCCCCCCGAACGGCTGCCGTTCCACCTCGACCTGCTGCGCCACCTCGCGGCCCGCGGCGTGCCCTGCCCCGACCCGGTCGCGGACCCCGCAGGCGGGCTGTGGGCGCCGCTCGCCGGGCGGCCGGCCGCCCTGGTCACGCGGCTGCCCGGCCGCGGCGTCGAGCGCCCCGCGCTCGCGCACTGCGCACCGGTGGGTGATCTGCTCGCGCGCATGCATGTCGCGGTCGCCGACTTCCCCGGCACCCAGCCGAATCCGCGCGGGCCCGACTGGTGGCGCGAGGCCGCCGCCCGCCTCGAGCCGCTGCTGCCCGCGGCGCAGGGCCGTCTGCTCGCCGACGAGCTCGCCGCGCAGCACGCCGCGCAGGCCGGCGACGCGTACCGCTCGCTGCCGCGCGGCGCGGTCCATGCGGACCTCTTCCGCGACAACGTGCTGTTCGACGGCGACGCGATCGGCGGCGTCATCGACTTCTGGTTCGCCGGCGTCGACACGCTGGTTTTCGATCTCGCGGTGACGGTGAACGACTGGTGCGTCGACGACGCGAGCGGTGCGCTCGATGCGGCGCGTCTCGACGCCCTGCTCGGCGCCTACGTCGCGGCTCGCCCGCCGACCGACGCCGAGCGCGCGGCCTGGCCGATGGCGATGCGCGCCGCCGCGCTGCGCTTCTGGCTGTCACGCCTCGACGACCTGCACCGGCCGCGGCCGGCCCAGCAGCTCACCCCCAAGGACCCCGGCACGTTCGAGCGCATCCTGCTCGCGCGGCGCGCGCACGTGCCGCCGCTGCCCGCACGCGAGGAAGCCCCGGCATGCAGGTAGACCGCATCCCCCCGCGCGCCGGCTGGCGCTGGATGGCCCACGGCTTCCGGCTGCTGCGACGCCAGCCGCTGGCGATGGTCGCCACCGCCGCCGGCTTCATGCTGACGCTGGCGATCGCCGGCCAGGTGCCGCTGATCGGGCCGCTGGCGATCCCGGTGCTGATCCCGCTGCTGACGGTCGGCTTCATCCAGGCCGCCCGCACGGTCGACGAGGGCGGACGGCCCCATCCGCTGGCGCTCTTCGAGGGCTTCCGCGCGCGCAGCCGCGGCCGGCTCAAGCCGCTGCTGGTGCTCGGCGTCATCAACGCGGTGCTGAGCGCCTGCGCGATGGGCGTCGCGCTGATCGCCGACGGCGGCACGCTGTTTCGCTCGATGACCGGCACGATGGACCCGAGCGATCCGTCGCTGCGCGACGGTGCGGTGGCCTACGCGATGATCATCTTCGTGCTGCTGTCGTTGCCGATCCAGATGCTCATGTGGTATTCGCCGCTCTTCGTCGCCTGGAACGGCCGGCGCCCGCTCGAGGCGGTGTTCTTCAGCCTCGTGGCCTGCTGGCGCAACCGGGCCGCCTTCGTCGTGTACGGCGCGTCCTGGGTGCTGGTGCTGCTGGCTGCGACGCTGGCGGTGCAGCTGCTGCGCAGCCTCCTGCCGGGCGACCTGGCCGGGCTGCTGCTGGTGCCGGGCAGCCCGTTCTCGCCGGTCACGCTGCTGCTGATCGCGGCGCTCTACGGCTCGATCTGGCCGTCGTACCGGGACGTGGTGCACGACGGCCGTGCCGACACGCCCGAGGCGCCGCCCGGTCCGCTTCCGCCTGCCTGAGCGCCCCCGACGGTCAGTTCACCGCGTCGAGCTTCGCGATCGACAGCGCGAGCCACTTCACGCCGTGCTTGCCGAAGTTGACCTGCACGCGCGCATCGGTGCCGCTGCCCTCGATGTTCAGGATCACGCCCTCGCCGAACTTCGCGTGGGCCACGGTCTGGCCCATCCGCCACGGCAGGCCGCGGTCGAACTTGCCGGCGAGGCGGCGGTCGGACGCGGGCATCAGGTCGCCGCCCAGCGCCGAGCTGCGTCCGGGCTGCGACCACGAGGGCTGCTCGCGGCTGCGTGACTCGCCGCCGCCGCGCGCACCGCCGTTCCAGCCGCCACCGCCCCCCGCCGCCCAGTCGCCGTGGCCGCCGCCCCAGCCGCCGCGGCCGGCGCCGTTGCGCGGCGTCAGCCACTTGAGCGCGCCCTCGGGCAGCTCCTCGAGGAAGCGCGAGCGCACGTTGTAGCGGGTCTGGCCGTGCAGCATCCGCGTCTGCGAGAACGACATGTACAGGCGCTTGCGTGCGCGGGTGATCGCGACGTACATGAGGCGCCGCTCCTCCTCGAGCCCGTCGGCCTCCTGCGCCGAGTTCTCGTGCGGGAACAGGCCCTCCTCGAGCCCGGTGATGAACACCGCGTCGAACTCCAGGCCCTTGGCGGCGTGCACCGTCATCAGCTGCATCGCATCGCTGCCCTCGAGCGCCTGGTTGTCGCCGGCCTCGAGCGAGGCATGCGACAGGAAGGCCGCCAGCGGCGTGGTGCGCGGTGCGGCGTCCGCGTCGGCATCGATGATCACCCCGTCCTCGGACACGGTCGTCGGCGACTCGAGCGGCGGCCCGGCCTGCGGTGCCGAGGCCGCGGTCACGCCGGCATTGGCCGGCACGTCCTGGCCCACGCCCTGCTCGGCGAGGAAGGCGGCCGCCGCGTTCACCAGCTCGCGCAGGTTCTCGATGCGGTCCTGGCCTTCCTTCTCGGTCTGGTAGTGGGTGATCAGGGCGCTGCGCTCGACCACGTGCTCGACGGTCTCGGGCAGCGCGAGCGCCGCCGTCTCGTGGCGCAGCCGCTCGATCAGCGCGACGAAGGCGCCGATCTTGCCGGAGGCTGCGCCCGCGCGCATCCCGGCGACCGCCGCGTACAGCGAGGTGTTCGCCGCGCGCGCGGCGTCCTGCAGCTGCTCGACCGAGCGCGCGCCGATGCCGCGCGCCGGGAAGTTCACCACCCGCAGGAACGCGGTGTCGTCGTCCGGGTTCTCCATCAGCCGCAGGTAGGCCAGCGCATGCTTGATCTCGGCCCGCTCGAAGAAGCGCAGCCCGCCGTAGACGCGGTACGGGATGCCGGCCGAGAACAGCGCGTGCTCGAGCACGCGCGACTGCGCGTTCGAGCGGTACAGGATCGCCATGTCGGCGCGCATCCAGCCCTCGGCGATCAGGCCGCGCGCCTCCTCGATCAGCCACTGCGCCTCCTGGCCGTCGCTGTTCGCCTCGTAGACGCGCACCGGCTCGCCGGCGCCGGCATCGGTCCAGAGCTCCTTGCCCAGGCGCGTCGCGTTCTGGCGGATGAGATGGTTGGCGCAGTCGAGGATGTTCGCGTGCGAGCGGTAGTTCTGCTCGAGCTTGATCAGGTTGGGCACGCGGAACTCGTGCTCGAACGCCGACATGTTGCCGACGTTGGCGCCGCGGAACGCATAGATGGACTGGTCGTCGTCGCCGACCGCGAACACCGAGGCGCCGGGCCCGGCGAGCATCTTGAGCCACTTGTACTGCAGGACGTTGGTGTCCTGGAACTCGTCGACCAGGATGTGGCGGAACCGCGCCTGGTAGTGCGCGCGCAGCGGGACGTTGCGCTCGAGCAGCTCGTACGAGCGCAGCAGCAGCTCGGCGAAGTCGACCACGCCCTCGCGCTGGCACTGCTCGTCGTAGGCGGCGTAGAGCTCGACGAAGCGACGGTTGTAGTCGTCGACCACCTCGACGTCCTTGGCGCGCAGCCCCTCCTCCTTCGAGCCGTTGATGAAGTGCTGCAGGTTGCGCGGCGGGTACTTCTCGTCGTCGACGTTGCGCGCCTTGAGCAGCCGCTTGATGGACGCGAGCTGGTCGGCGGAGTCGAGGATCTGGAAGGTCTGGGGCAGCGCGGCATCGCGGTGGTGCGCGCGCAGCAGCCGGTTGCACAGCCCGTGGAAGGTGCCGATCCACATGCCGCGCGGATTGATCGGCAGCATCGCGGACAGCCGGGTCATCATCTCCCGCGCCGCCTTGTTGGTGAAGGTGACCGCGAGGATGCCCGAGGGGCTGACCTGCCCGGTCTGGATCAGCCACGCGATGCGGGTCGTCAGCACGCGCGTCTTGCCGCTGCCCGCGCCGGCCAGGATCAGGGCGTGCTGCGGCGGCAGGGTGACGGCCGCGAGTTGCCGCTCGTTGAGATTCGCGAGAAGATGGGCCATCCCCGATTCTACGATGCGCGCACCGTCGGGCCCGCCCGCGCCGGATGCCGCACCCCTCGCGCGAGACCGCCATGCACCCCCTCTTCGACCTGTCGGGCCGCGTCGCCCTGATCACCGGCTCCTCGCGCGGCATCGGCGTGGCGCTCGCCCGCGCGCTCGCCTCGGCCGGCGCGCGCATCGTGCTCAACGGGCGCGATGCCGCCACGCTCGAGGCCGCTCGCGCGAGGCTCTCGGCCGAGGGCGTCGACTGCACCGCCGCGTCGTTCGACGTGGCCGACGAGGCCGGCGCGACGGCGGCCATCGCCGCGGTCGAGCGCGACTTCGGACCGATCGACATCCTCGTCAACAACAGCGGCATCACCGTGCGCCGGCCGCTCGAGGACTTCGAGACCGCCGACTGGGACCGCATCATGGCGACCAACCTGACCGGCGCCTTCAAGGTCGGCCGCGCGGTCGCGCGCCACATGATTCCGCGCGGGCGCGGCAAGATCATCAACGTCTGCTCGATCAACAGCGAGCTCGCCCGCTACTCGATCGCGCCGTACGTGACCTCCAAGGGCGCGCTCAAGAACCTGACGAAGGGCATGGCGATCGACTGGGCGCGCCACGGCATCCAGGTCAACGGCCTGGCGCCGGGCTACTTCGCCACCGAGCTCACCGCGCCGCTGGTGGCCGACCGCGAGTTCACCGGCTGGCTGGAGAAGCGCGTGCCGATGGGCCGCTGGGGCGACGTCAAGGACCTGGGCGGCGCGGCGATCTTCCTGTCCTCGGCCGCGTCGGACTTCATGACCGGCCAGATGATCTACGTCGACGGCGGGCTGACGGCCTCGGTCTGACGCGGACCGCCCGACGCGGCGGGTCGGGCCCGCCACGGCGCGACGGCCCTCAGCCGCGCAGCCGGTTCACCGCCGCCCGCAGCCCGACCGCCGCGAGACCGGCGAGCAGTCCGTAGTGGATACGCGGCGCCGACAGCAGCGTCGCGACCAGCGTGATCCAGGCGATCGCGGCATCCGCGCGCGAGCCCTGCCATGCACCCACCAGCTCGCGCGGCGTCAGCAGCCCGCCGACGGCGGAGACGATCAGCGCCGCCAGCACCGCGGTCGGCAGGTGGTGGAGCGAGCCGGCGGCGAACACCAGGGCCACGCCGACCAGCGCCGCCGACACGATCGACGCCCACGCGGTGCGCGCGCCCGCCGACAGGTTCAGCGCCGAGCGCGAGAACGAGCCCGAGACGGGAAACGCACCGAACACGCCGGACGCGAGCTTGGCGAGCCCCTGCCCGACGAGCTCCTGATTGACGTTCCAGGCGACCCCGGTCCGGGCCGCGATCACCCGTGCGCTCGAAGTGACTTCGATGAAGCTGATCAGGGCGACCAGCAGCATCGACGGCAGCAGCGCGACCGCGGCGGCCATGTCGATCGCCGGCCACGCGGGCATGGGCAGACCCGGCGGCAGGTCGCCGACCACCGCGCCGCGCAGTTCGTAGCCGATCGCAGCGCTCACGCCGATCGCGACGACCGACACCACGAGCGCACCGGGCAGCCACGGCCAGGCACGGCGCAGGCCGAGCAGCACGAGCACCGACACGATGCCGAAGGCTGCGGTGACCGGGCTCGCCGACGGCAGCCCGGCCAGCAGCGCGCGCAGGGTGTCCGCCACGCCGCCCCCCGCGGGCACCCGAACGCCGAGCATCGTGGGCAGCTGCGACAGCAGGATCACGAGCGCCGCCGCGTTGACGAAGCCGAGCATCAGCGAAGCCGGCAGCCGTTCGACCAGCCGGCCCAGGCGCGCCACCCCGGCCGCCGCCTGCATCAGGCCGGCGCCGAGCGAGAGCACCACCGCGAGCGCCACCCAGGCCGCGCTGCCCGGCTGCGCGAACGCCGACAGGGAGGCCGCGGTCAGCAGCGCGGTCAGCGCCACCGGCCCGGTCGAGAGCTGCGCCGACGCACCGAACAGCGCCGCGATCACGGTCGGCACGAAGGCCGCGTACAGACCCAGATGGGGGGGCACGCCCGCGAGCTGGGCGTAGGCGAGCGCCTGCGGGATCGCGACCACGGCCACGGTGGCGCCCGCGATCAGGTCCGCCCGCCAGGTCGCGCCGTCCGAGCGGGGCCAGGCGAGGAAGGGGAGCAGCGAGGGCTTCATGCGCGCCGCCGTGCGGCGCACCCGCGTCGAGCGGCCCGCAGCCTCATACCGACGGCTGCCCGTGATAGAGGCGCACCACGTGCTCGGCGCGTGCGAAGAACAGCCAGCGCTCGAGCAGCACGCCGGCGGCGAACGCCAGCGCGGCGAGCCAGGCGCCGACGGCGCCGGGCAGCGCCCAGGCGAGCAGCGGCGCGGCCGGCCCGAGCAGCCCGAACATCGCGATGCGCAGCGCCCCCTCGCGTTCGCGCGCGAGCACGAATCCGAACTCGTTGGTGAGGAAGGTGCCGTGCGAATGGCCGGCATCGAGCAGACGGACCCGTCCCTGCGCATGCCCGCGCGGCGCGGACAGCGGCACCGCGAGGGCCTCGTTGATCGTCGCGTGTCCGCGCGCGGCGAACTTCGCCTCCCACGCGAGCTTGACGAGCACGGCGGCCAGCACCGGCGCGAGCACCAGCGCGGCCGGCGGCACGGGCAGCCCGCCCGAGCTCGCGACCGCCGCCCACAGCAGCCCGCCCGACCCGAGCGAGCACGCGACAAAGCCCGCCGGCGTGTGCCAGGTCCGCCAGCGCGGCACGGTCTTCAGGCAGGCGTAGATCATCGCGGTGCTGACGACGATCGCGAACGACAGCGCGAGCAGCGCGACGGCGCTCGCGGCGACGAGCGGGGAGCCGCGCACGCCGAGCAGCAGGTGCAGCGCGCCCAGCGGCCAGAACACGACCGCGAGCACCGCCTCGCGCGACAGCCAGGAGGTTCGCACCCGCGCGAACGCGCGCCATGCGTTGCGCGGGTTCGCCAGATGCTGCGTCGAGGCGAGCAGCCCCGCGACGATGAGCAGCGCGGCGAGTGCCGCCGCCCACCCTGCCCCGGGACGCGAGGCATCGACATCGCCGGACAGCTGCGCGGCCAGCAGCCACATCGCCAGGCCGAGCCCGGCGCCCGAGGCCGCGGTGAAGAAGACGATCGACAGCGCAGGCTTCATGCCGCGCGCCCCGTGCCGGCGCGGCGGCTCACAGCCGCACCAGCCGGTTGACCATCGCCGCGAGCCGCGACTGCAGCGTGCCGCGCGGCGCCAGCGTCGCCGGCACAGGCACCTCGGGCGTGGCGCGCGGCGGCAGGTAGCGGTTGACGGGCTTGTAGCCGAGCTTCTCGAACAGCGGCCGCCCGTCGCGTTCCGCAGTCAGCGTCGAGACCTTCGAGCTCGGGTCGTCGAAATCGCCGAAATGCCGCGCATGGGTGGGGCAGGCCAGCACGCAGGCCGGCTGGCGCTCGGCCTCGGGCAGCCCGGTGTCGTAGATGCGGTCCACGCACAGCGTGCACTTGCGCATCACGCCCTTGTCCTCGTCGAGCTCGCGTGCGCCGTACGGGCAGGCCCAGGCGCAGTAGTTGCAGCCCATGCACTTCTCGGGGTCGACCAGCACGATGCCGTCCTCGGCCCGCTTGTACGAGGCCCCGGTCGGGCAGACGGTCACGCAGTCGGCGTCCTCGCAGTGCATGCAGGACATCGGCACGTTCATGGTCTTCGACAGCGGGTAGTGCCCGGCCTCGTAGTGCCGCACCCGGTTGAACCAGACGCCCGAGGGCGCATCGCCGTGCGGGTCGTAGTCGGGCGCGCCGCCGGCCATCAGGCTCGCGCCGTTCCACTCCTTGCAGGCGGTGGCGCAGGCCTGGCAGCCGACGCAGGCGTCGATGTCGATGACGAGCCCGAGGCGGCTCATGGGCAGGTCCTCCGCAGTGCAGTGGGTCCGATGTGCATCACGGCGCGTCCGCCTTCACCACCCGCACCTTCAGGTCGTACCAGGCGGCCTGGCCGGTGATCGGGTCGCTGTTGGTCAGGCTCGCCTCGCCCGGCCGGGAAGGGAGCATCTCGCTGATCAGGTGGTTGAGCAGGAAGCCGACGTTCGACTCCGCGGCCCCGGGTGCCAGGCCCCAGGTGCCGGACATCTTGCCGATCGCGTTCCAGGTCCAGACCGTGTTGCGTTCGCAGCCTTCCATCGTCTTCAGGCGGCAGCGGATGCGGCGGCCGGCCGCGCCCGGCACCATCCGTGCGTTCGCGGGCGTGCCCGGCTGCGGCGCGACGCTCGCATGCATCGACTCCACCCACACCCAGTCGCCGTCGGCCAGCCCGAGCTCGGCAGCGCGGCCGAGGTTCATGTACAGCGCGTTCTCGGCGACGATCTGCCGCAGCCAGGCGTTCTGGCTGTCCCACGAGTGGTACATCACCATCGGCCGCTGCGTGATCGCATGGAACGGGAACGCGTCCTCGCCGGCCTGCTCGTCGGTGCGCGCGGTCTCGATCGGCGCGTACCAGAACGGCAGCGGGTCGAAGTAGGTGGCGAGCCGCTCGCGGTCCTCGGCGCGTTCCGGGCAGGGGCCGTCGTACAGGCCCTGGCCCGCGAGACGGAAGGTCTGCAGCACCTCGCTGTAGAGCTGCATGGTGATCGGCTCGGCGCGGCCGATGAAGCCCGCCTTGGCCGCCGCCTCGAGGTAGTCGCGGTTGGCGTGCCGCATGTACTTCTGCGAGTCCGGCCAGTGGTGGGCGAAGAAGGCCTTGTTCGCGATGTAGGCCTCCCACTGCTTCGGGTTGGGCGCGCCCACCAGCGACTCGGTGCCGTCGGCGCCCCGCCAGCCGGCGAGGAAGCCGATGCCGGGGGCGCGCTCGTAGCGGACGATGAAGTCGGTGTAGCCGGTGAACTTCGGCATGCCCTGCGCATCGACGAAGGCCGGGAACTTCAGCCGCCCGGCGAGATCGACCATCACCTCCTGCCAGGGCCGCACGTCGCGGTCGGGCTCGAGCAGCGGATGACGGATCGCGTCGGCCGCGGCGTCGGGCTCGGAGATCGGCCGGTCGAGCAGCGAGATCGCGTCGTGGCGCTCGAAGTAGGTGGTGTCGGGCAGCACCAGGTCGGCGAAGCGCACCGTCTCGGAATCGAACGCATCGACGACGACGACGTTCGGGATCAGGTACTCCCCGGCCGCGTCCTTGGCCACCAGCATCGCCTGCGTGCCGGTGGTGTTCATCGAGGAGTTCCACGCCATGTTCGCCATGAACAGCAGCAGCGTGTCGATCGGGTACGGGTCGGCCGCCGCGGCGTTTCGGATCACCATGTGCATCAGGCCGTGGGCCGCGATCGGGCTCTCCCACGAATACGCCTTGTCGATGCGCAGCGGCGTGCCGTCGGCCTCGATCGCCAGATCCTCGGGCCGGGTCGGGAAGCCGAGCAGTGGCCGCGTCGACGGGGTGTTCGGCGCGGCGAAACGGGCGGCGTCGTTCTCGGGCAGCGGCAGCGGGGGGATGGGCTTGGGGAACGGCGCGCGCGAGCGGAAGTTGCCCGGGCCGTCGAGCGCACCGAGCAGCATCTGGATCAGGTGCAGCGCGCGGCAGGTCTGAAAGCCGTTGCTGTGCGCCGAGACCCCGCGCATCGCGTACATCGCGACCGGGCGGCCCTTCACCGTATCGTGCTTCGTGCCCCAGGCGTCGGTCCAGGCGATCGGCAGCTCGATCGCCTGCTCGAAGGCCACCTGCCCCATCTCGAGCGCGATCCGCTCGATCTGCTCGGCGGGCACGCCGCAGCGCCCGGCGACCGCCTCCGGCGAATACGCGTCGTCGAGCGCGCGCGCCGCCATCAGCGTCATCGCGGTCCGCACGCGCTCGCCGCCGGGGGCAACGAACTCGCCGAACAGCGCGGGCGTGACGCCCGGTGCGAACGGCGCGGGTGCCCCGCTGCCCTGGTCCCACAGCAGCGGCCGGCCGCCTTCGTCGCGCAGGAACAGGCCGTCGCGGGAGGTGCCCGGCGCGTCGATCACCAGCCAGGGCGCGTTGGTGTAGCGGACGAGGAAGTCCCAGTCGAAGAGCTCGCGCGACAGCAGCACGTGCGCGATCGCCATCGCGAGCAGCCCGTCGGTGCCCGGGCGGATCGGCACCCACTCGTCGGCGATCGCCGAGTAGCCGGTGCGCACCGGGTTCACCGACACGAACTTCGCGCCGTTGCGCTTCAGGGTCTCGAGGCCGATCTTGATCGGGTTGCTCGCATGGTCCTCGGCCACCCCCCACATCAGGAAGTACTTCGCCCGATCCCAGTCGGGCGCGCCGAACTCCCAGAACGAGTAGCCGATCGAGTACAGCCCGGCGGTCGCCACGTTGACCGAGCAGAAGCCGCCGTGGGCGGCCCAGTTCGGCGTGCCGAACTGCTGTGCCCACAGGCCGCTCAGCGCCTGCATCTGGTCGCGGCCGGTGAAGAAGGCGAGCTTGCGCGGCTCGGTGGCGCGGATCTTCGCGAGGCGCGCGGTCAGCAGATCGAGCGCATCGTCCCAGGAGATCGCATCGAAGACGCCGGCGCCGCGCTCGGTGCCCGGGCGCCGGATCATCGGATGGCTCAGCTTCGCCCTCGACTGCTGCTTCTGGATCCCGGCGCTGCCCTTGGCGCAGATCACGCCCCGGTTGACCGGATGCTCGGCCGTGCCCTGGATGAAGCGCAGCGCCGAGCTCGCGGGTGCCTGCGCGGTGGCCGGCGTGTCCTGCAGCGTGACCTGGATGCCGCAGCAGCAGGCACACATGTAGCAGGTGGTGTACTCGACCCGCTGACGGCTGCGGTCCTCGAACAGGACGGGATGATCGGCGGCGGGGGTGAGCGGGGTGCGGGATTCGGCCATGTCGAGCTCGATCCTACGCCGTGCCATACTTTTGCAAAAACGCGTAATAGCGAAGTTCGGTATCGATATTCCAGATGATTCGCAAGACTGCCGCAGCACGCCGTCGGCCCGCCGGCCGAACACCGGGCGAGCCCTCCGATCCGCCGGCCGCGCCGGGCCGGGTCGGCTCGCCCCGGCTGCGGGTCTCGCTGCGCCAGCTCGAGGCGTTCTGCACGGTCGTGCTGACGGGCAGCGTCTCGGGGGCGGCGCGCCGGCTCGCGCGCACCCAGTCGGCGGTCAGCGCGGCGATCGCCGAGCTCGAGACCGCGATCGGCGCGACGCTGTTCGAACGCGCGGGCCGCGGACTGCGGCCGACCGAGGCCGCGCACCGTCTGCTGCCCCGGGCGCTGGAGGTCGTCGAACGGGCCGAGGAACTGCCCGCCGTGGCCGCCGGGGTGCCCGGCGACGCGGAGCGGCTCCGGCTCGGGGCCTCGCGCACGATCGGCCCGTGCCTGATGCCCGAGCTGCTCGGGCGCTTCGCGTCGCAGCGCCCGCAGGCTGCGGTCGAGCTGAGTGTGGCGAACACCGCCGAGCTGCTGGCCCGGCTCGACCGGCTCGAGCTCGACGTCGCGTTCGTCGAGGGCGACGTGCCGGCGCCCGGCCTCGCGATGGATGCGTGGCGGCTCGACGCGCTCTGCCTGCTGGCTCGTGCCGATCACCCGCTGGCCGCGCGCTTCGGCACCGGCCCGAGACCGCTGGGGTCGAGCGCGTACGCGCGAGCCCTCGCGCAGGCGAGCTGGGCATTGCGTGAACCGGGCTCGGGCACGCGCGAGACCTTCCTGCGGGCGATGGCCCCCATCCTCGGCGCGCCGCGGATCGGCATCACCGTCGACGATCCGGGTGCGCTGCTGGGCCTGCTCGCCGCGGGGGACTGGATCGGCTGCGCGAGCCGGCTCGCGGCGGCCGACGCGCTCGCCGCCGGCACGCTCTGCGAACTGCGCCCGCCCGGCGCCGAGGCGGCACGCGCGCTGGTCCGCCGCTTCTGGGTGGTGCGCCGCCCCGATCGGTATCGCAGCGTGGCGGTCGACACGCTGCTGGCGCTGGCCCTCGGTCCGCGGCCGCGCGACGACGCCTGAACTCAGCGGGCCGTCACGCGGCTCCGCCCGCCTGGAACGGCCTGCCCCCCACGACCGTACCCCAGATGCGGACGTCCTTCAGCGCCATCGGGTCGACCGACAGCGGATCGTCGTGCAGCACGCAGAAGTCGGCGCGCTTGCCGCACTCGATGCTGCCCACCTCGTGGTCGAGCCTGAGCGTCCAGGCCGCGCCCAGCGTCACCGCGTGCAGCGCGTCGCGCACGCCGATGCGCTCGTGCGCACCGAGCACCCGCCCGGAGGCCGTCAGCCGGCGGACCGCGCACCAGGCGGTGAACAGGGGGCCGAGCGGCGTCACCGGGGCATCGCTGTGGATGCTGAACGGCACCCTGGTGGCGAGTGCGGTCGCACACGCGTTCATGCGCTGCGCGCGCTCGGGCCCGACCGTGATGTCGTGGTGCTCGTCGCCCCAGTAGTGGTGATGGTTGGCGAACAGGTTCACGCACATGCCCTGCGCGGCCATGCGCCGGTACTGGGCGGCATCCGCGAGCTGGCAGTGCTGCAGCGTGAAGCGGTGGTCGCGTGTCGGAACCTTCGACAGCGCCTGCGTCATGCAGTCCAGCACCATGTCGGTGGCCTCGTCGCCGTTGGTGTGGGTATGCACCTGCACGCCGCGCTGCAGCGCGAGCGTGAAGCACTCGAGCACCCGCTCGGGGGCGGTGTACCACAGGCCGTTCGGCGCGCCGTTGTAGTAGCCAGGCCAGCGCAGGCGGGCCGAGAAGCCCTGGATCGAGCCGTCGGCGACGATCTTGATGCCCCCCATGCGCAGCCGCTCGGTGCTGCGCGTCGAGAGCGCGGCGGCCCGCTCCACCGCGGCGGCGGGCGTCGAGCCCAGCAGACGCAGGAAGGGCACCAGGCGCAACGGGAAGTCGTCTTCCGAGGTGATCCGCAGCAGGAGGTCGAGCTCGGTCTCGGCCAGCTCCGCCGAGAGGTCGGTCGAGGTCGTCACGCCGGCGCGAACCGCGAGCTTGGCGAACGCGCGGACGGCATGGTCGTCGACCGTCAGGAACGAGCGACCGAGCCCGACGTGGGGAAACACCGGGCCCATGGCCTCGGGGCCCTTGAGCTCACCGGTCGGCAAGCCGTCGGCACCGAGCGCAATGCCGGGATGGTCCATGCCGGCCTTCAGATACCCGGCGCGCTCCAGCGCAACCGTGTTGACGGCCAGGATATGGCAGCTGGCATGCAGCACGCCCACCGGCCGCGTGCTGCTGACGCGGTCGAGGTGTTCGCGGGTCAGGCGCTGCGTGCCGTAGTAGATGGGGTCGAGCCCCCAGCCCACCAGCGGCCCGTCGGGCTTGGCGGTCAGCGCCTGCTTCAGGCGCTCCACGACCGTCTCGAGACTTCGGGCGCCCGGCCAGTCGCGCCCGTCGGGATCCCCGACGCCGAAGTAGCCGCAGTAGGTGTGCCTCCAGAAGCCACCGGCCATCAGGTGGGCATGCCCTTCGACCAGACCAGGCATCAGCACCATGTCGGCGAAGCGCGCATCCAGCGTGTGGGGGCCCCACCCCGCGAGCTCGTCGAGCGTCCCGGCGCCCAGGATCCGACCGTCGCGCACCGCCACGTGGGTGGCCTGCGGCTGCGACGGGTTCATGGTGATGATCCTGCGTGCGCTGTAGATCGTGACGGTCATCGCGGCGGGTCCATTCGGATCAGTACAGGGCCACGCCGTCCTGCGACACCCGGTGGCAGGCGACCCGGTGACCGGGCCGCACTTCGCGCAGCGGCGGCGGCTCGGCATGACAGCGTGGTTCGGCGCTCGGGCAGCGCCCGGCGAAGCGGCATCCCGGGGGCACGTCGATCGGGCTGGGCGGGTCGCCCTGCAGCCGGATGCGGCCCCGGCGACTGCGGGTGTCCGGATCGAAGGACGGCGCGGCCGACCACAGCGCGAGCGTGTACGGGTGCAGCGGCCGCTCGAACAGATCGGTGCGCGAGGCCTGCTCGACGATCTGCCCGAGGTACATCACGCCGATCTCGTCGCACATGTGGCGGATCACGCCGAGGTCGTGCGAGATGAACAGGTAGGTCAGCCCCAGCTCGCGCTGCAGGCGCTGCATCAGGTTCAGGATCTGCGCCTGGATGGCCACGTCGAGCGCGGACACCGGCTCGTCGCAGACCACGAGTTCGGGCCGGGCGGCGAGCGCGCGCGCCAGCACGATGCGCTGGCGCTGACCGCCCGAGAACTGGTGCGGGAAGAGCTGCAGCTGCTCCGGACGCAGCCCGGTCTGCAGGAACAGCTGGCGCGCGAGCTCGGGGCGCTGGTCAGGTGCGCCGACCTCCATCAGCTCGAGCGCCTCGAGGATCGCGTCGCCGGCGCGCTTGCGCGGATTGAGCGAGGCGAACGGATCCTGGAACACCATCTGGAAGCGCCGCCGGACCCGGCGCAGGCCCTCGCCCTGCAGGGCGCCGATGTCGTCCTCGCCCAGCCGCACGCTGCCCGCGGTGAGCCGGACCAGGCGCATCACGGCCAGCGCGGTCGTGCTCTTGCCGGAGCCGCTCTCGCCGACGATGCCGAAGGTGCGCCCCCTGGGGATGTCGAAGCTCACGCCGTCGACGGCCCGCACGAGCTTCCTGGGGCCGAACAGCCCGCCGCCCAGCGGGAAGTGGACCGCGAGGTCGCGCACCCGCAGCAGCACCTCCGGCGGCGCCGTCGCGCTCATGCGTCGGCCTCCTGCTCGTGCAGCCAGCAGCGCACGCGCCGGCGACCGGCATCGAGCCGGATCTCCGGGGGAGACTGCGTGCGACAGCGTACCTGCACCTGGCCACAGCGGTCGGCGAACGCGCAGCCCCCGCGGCGCTCGAGCAGCGAGGGCACAGTCCCGGGGATCTCGAGCAGCGGCTCGCCGAAGCCGGTGGTGCGCCGCCCCGGCGCGCAGCCGATCAGGCCCCGGGTGTACGGATGCATCGGCGACCGGAGCACCTCGGCCGCGGCCCCCTCCTCGACGATGCGCCCCGCATACATCACCGCCACCCGATCGGCCATCTCGGCGATGGCACCCATGTCGTGGGTGATCAGCAGCACCGCCGTCCCGGTGCGCTCGCGGAGCTCGGCGATCAGGTCGAAGATCTGCGCCTGCACCGTCACGTCGAGCGCGGTGGTCGGCTCGTCGGCGATCAGCACGTCGGGCCGGCACGCCAGCGCCATCGCGATCATCACGCGCTGGCGCATGCCGCCCGAGAACTGGTGCGGATACTCGTGCACGCGCGACTTCGCGGCCGGGATGCCCACCGCCTCGAGCATCTCGACGGCGCGCTCGATGGCCGCGCCGCGGCTGGCGCCCTGGTGCAGCCGAACCGCCTCGCCGATCTGGTTCCCGACGGTGAACGCGGGGTTCAGCGAGGTCATCGGCTCCTGGAAGATCATCGAGATGCGATTGCCGCGGTACGCGCGCATCCGCGACGCGTCGAGGGCCAGCAGGTCGGTCCCGTCCAGGGCCACCCGCCCCGAGGTGATGCGCCCCGGCGGCGTCGGGATCAGACGCATCATCGCCAGCGCGGTCATGCTCTTGCCGCAGCCCGATTCGCCCACCAGACCCAGGGTCTCGCCGCGACGGACGGTGAACGCCACGTCGTCGAGCACCCGGGCCACGCCGGCGCGGGTCTGGAACTCGACGCCGAGATCGCTGACCTCGAGCAGCACGTCGGGGCCCTCGCCGATCCGGGCAGTGCCTGTGCCGGGGCTCATCGCAGGTGCAGCTTCGGGTTGAGCGCGTCGTTGAGCCCGTCACCGACCAGACTGACCGACAGCACCGTCACGAAGATCGCCGCGCCGGGGAGGCTCACCGCCCACCAGCACTCCAGGATGTTGCGCCGGTTGGAGCCGATCATCAGGCCCCAGCTCATCACGTTCGGGTCCGACAGGCCGAGGAAGCTCAGGCCCGCCTCGAACAGGATCGCGACGCCGATGATCAGCGTGGCCGACACGATCAGCGGCGGCAGCGCGTTGGGCAGGATCTCGCGCAGCATCAGCCGCAGGTGCCGCGCCCCCATGGCGCGCGCGGCACTCACGTACTCCAGGTGGCGCAGCCGCATGAACTCGGCCCGGGCGAGGCGCGCGGTGCCGGTCCAGCTGACCATGCCGATCGCCAGGATCACCACACCCAGCGAGGGCTGGAAGAGCGTCACCAGCACCATCGCGAACAGCAGCGCCGGCAGCACCTGGAACAGTTCGGTCAGGCGCGACAGCGCGGTGTCGATCCAGCCGCCGAAGTAGCCCGCGAGCGCGCCGACGGTGACGCCGATGGAGATGGTGATGCTGGCCGCCGCGAGGCCGACCAGGATGGTGGCGCGCCCGCCCACCAGCATGCCTGCCAGGATGTCGCGCCCGAGGTAGTCGGTGCCCAGCCAGTACCGGCGGTCGGTGAACGGTTCGGTGAAGGGCGCGCCCGCGATGTCGAAGGGCTCGACGCCGTACGCACCCGGTCCGATCACCATCATCAGCATGATGCAGCCCAGCAGCACCATGCCCAGCAGGGCGGCCCGGTTGCGCCGGAACACGCGCCAGGCCTCGCGCCCGGGCGACAGCACCTGGACGGCGACGGGCGCCGCGGACGCGTCCGGTCCGGCGCTCATGTGCCGCGCAGCCGGGGGTCGATCCACCGGTAGCTGAGGTCGGTCAGCAGGTTGGCGACGATGACCAGCATCGACGAGAAGGTCAGCACGCCCAGCAGCGTGGGGTAGTCGCGCCCGAGGATCGCTTCCAGCGCGAGCGTGCCCAGGCCCGGCCAGCTGAACACCGTCTCGACCAGCACGGCGCCGGAGATCAGGTTGCCGAACTGCAGGCCGGCGATCGTCACCACCGGCATCAGCGCATTGCGCAGCGCGTGCTTGAAGGTCACGACCCACTCGTTCAGCCCCTTGGCGCGGGCGGTGCGGATGTAGTCGGAGCCGAGGATCTCGAGCATGCTGGCCCGCGAGAGGCGGCTGTATTGCGCGAGGTAGACGATGGTCAGGGTGAGCGCGGGCAGCACCAGGTGGTGCAGCACGTCGACGACCGCGCCCCAGCCGCCGAGGCCGTACTGACGCACGTCGCGCATGCCGGCGATCGGCATGATGGGCCAGACCTTGCCGAACAGGATCACCAGCAGGATGCCGGTCCAGAACACCGGCATCGCATAGCCCACCAGCGACAGCACCGTGACGGCGCTGCTGGCGAGACTGTCGGGGCGCCGGGAGGCGAAGACACCGAGCAGCGTGCCCACGACGATGGCCACGAGCAGCGCGGTCAGCACCAGCAGGATGGTGGGACCGATGCGGTCGAGGATCAGTTCCGACACCGGACGGCTGTAGGTGTAGGACTGACCCAGGTCGCCCCGCAGGCTCTTGCCGAGGTAGGTGACGAACTGCACCGGCAGCGGCCGGTCCAGCCCGTAGGCACTCTTGATGCTGGCGATCACCTGCTCGTCGCCGCCACCCATCTCCCCCGCGATCACGCTTGCCGGATCGCCCGGCGCCGCATGGATCAGCGTGAAGTTGAGCGCGAGCACCGCCAGCATCAGACCCGCGGCCCATGCGAGGCGACGCAGCAGTGCGATCAGCAGGCGGGGCATGCCGGGCGGAACATGGCGGGCGGCGGCAGGCGCGACGGTCCGGGTCCTGGCGGCCCGGGCGTCAGGCCTTCATCACGGTGTCGTTGAGCGCATCCATCAGACCCCAGATGCCCTGCGGACGGTCCTGCACGCGGTTGTGGAACGCGATGTGCGACACCGACTCGGTGAGGAACGCCACCGGGCAGTCGTCGACGATCAGCCGCTGCACATCCTTGTAGAGCGCCTTGCGCCGCGCCTGGTTCATCTCCTGCCCCGCGGCGGCCAGCAGTTCGTCGACCTTCGGGTTCGAGTAGCTCTGGGTGTTGGACCAGATCACGCCCGGCTTGATGTTGGAGCTGAGCCAGGTGCGATGCACGCCGATCACCGGGTCCCCCCAGTTCCAGACGTTGTCGATGGTCATCTCGAACTGATGCGACGCCACGCGTCGCGCCCAGGCCGGGAAGTCCGGCGAGGTACGCAGCGTGACGTCGACGCCGACCTTGGCGAGACCGGCCTTGACGAATTCCGCAGCCACCCTGAAGACACCGATGCCGGGCGGCACATCCAGCTCGAGCGCGACCCGGGTGCCGCCGGCGCCCGGCTTCAGGCCGGCCTGATCGAGCAGCTGGATCGCCTTCTGCGGGTTGAAGTCGTAGCGCTCGACCTCGGCGGAGAAATACGGGCTGCTGGCGGCGATCGGGCCCGTGGAGCGTTTCGGCACGCCCCCGAACTGCTGTTCGATCAGCGTCTTCTTGTCGATCGCGAAGTTGATGGCCTGCCGCACCTGCCGGTCGGCGAGCTTCGGACTCTTCGTGTTGAACGCCAGCCAGGTGAGCGGCCCGATCGCCGGCCCGGTGCCGGCGTCGAGCGTGGTGTTGGGCACCCGCCGCAGACGCTCGATGTCCCGGGCGTCGGTCGCTTCGCTGTGGACGTCGATCTCGCCCCGCTCGTAGGCGAGCAGCTGGCTGGCGGGGTCCTTGAAGTAGCGAACGATCACGCGCGAGAGCTTCGGCGCACCCTTGAGGAAGAACCGGTCGAAGGCCTCCAGCACCAGCAGCTCGCCCGGCTTGAACTCGACCAGGCGAAACGGCCCGGAGCCGATCGGATTCGCGTTGCGGGGGTGGATCTTGACGTCCGTGCCGTCGCCGTAGAGGTGCTTCGGGATGATGGGCGTCAGCGACGTCGACATCGCCAGCAGCACGGCGGGGTGCGGCTCGGAGAGCCGGACCACCGCGGTGTGCGGGTCGTTGATGGTGACCGCGTTCACCGGCCCGTACATCGAGCGGAACGGATGGTTGTCGCGGATCGTCTCGATCGAGAACTTCACGTCCTCGGCGGTGATCGGGCGACCGTCGTGGAACACCGCGTCACGACGCAGGTACAGCGTCACGCTGCGGTTGTCCGGCGACAGGTCCCAGCGCTCGGCGAGGTAGGGCTGGGGTTTCCAGTTCCGGTCCATGCGGATCGGCGAGGCGAAGAGCTGCGCGGCCGGCATCATCGTCGCGATGCCGCTCTGCACCGCGGAGTTCAGGTGCCTGGGCACCTGGGTGCTGCCGATCACGAGCACGCCGCCCTTGGCCGCCTGCGCGGCGACATGCAGCGGAACGCCGAACAGGCTGGCGCCGGCAAAGGCGGCACCTGCATTGAGGAACTGGCGTCGGTCGGGGTGGATCATGGTCATCACTCCTCGGTGTCCGGGACAGGTCTCGGGTCGCTCGACGGCCCGTCCCGACCATATCGTGCTACGGGACACCGTGGAACGTTCCGTTCCGGTTTTTGTTGCGTGGCGCGCGGACTTCATCGCGGCGGCCGCGGTGTAGGATCGGCGGATGAGCCTGCCCGATCACTCCGACGTCGTCGCCGCGGCCGCGCGCCTGGCCGGCGTCGCGCACCGCACGCCGGTGCTCACCTCGCGGACCGCCGACGCGGCGACCGGCGCGAACCTGTACTTCAAGTGCGAGGCCCTGCAGCGCGGCGGCGCCTTCAAGTTCCGCGGGGCCTACAACGCCATCGCGGCGCTGCCCGAGGCACAGCGTCGGACCGGCGTGGTCGCCTATTCGTCGGGCAACCACGCGCAGGCGATCGCCTACGCGGCCTCGCTGCTCGGCGTGCCCGCGACGATCGTGATGCCGGCGGATGCTCCCGCGGCCAAGCTCGCCGCCACCCGCGGCTACGGCGGCACGGTCGTGCTGTACGACCGCTACACCGACGACCGCGAGGCGATCGGCCGACGCATCGCCGAGGAACAGGGCCTGTCGCTGATCCCCCCCTACGACCACCGGGACGTGATCGCCGGGCAGGGCACGGCGGCCCTCGAGCTGTTCGAGGAGGTGGGGCCGCTCGATGTGCTGGTGGCCTGCCTCGGCGGGGGCGGCCTGACCGCGGGTTCGGTCCTCGCAGCCGACGGGGCCTCGCCGGACTGCGCGGTCTGGGGCGCGGAGCCGGAGGCCGGCGACGACGGCCGTCGCTCGCTCGCCGAAGGGCGCATCGTCCACATCGAGGTGCCCAAGACGATCGCCGACGGCGCGCAGACCCAGCACCTGGGCGACCTCACCTTCGCGATCCTGCGCCGTGGTGCCGCCGGCATCGTGACCGCGTCCGACGCGCAGCTGGTCCAGGCGATGCGGTTCTTCGCCGAGCGGATGAAGCTGGTGGTCGAGCCGACCGGCGCGCTCGCAGCGGCCGCGGTGTTCTCCGGCGCGATCCCGGTGAAGGGCCTGCGGGTGGGCGTGATCCTCAGCGGCGGCAACGTCGACGTCGCGCGGTATGCGGCGCTGCTGCAGGGCGGCTGACGGACCACGGGCCCGTCCACGTCGAAGACCGTCACACCGCCGGAGATCGCCACCATGTCGAAGACCGTCGTCTACGCCGCCCGCCGCATCGTCACGATGGATCCGGCGCGGCCCCGGGCCGACCATGTCGCGGTCCGCGACGGCCGCGTGCTCGCGGTCGGCGCCCTCGACGCCATGCGTGCCTGGGGGCCGTTCGAGCTCGACGATCGGTTCGCCGACA
>JAPLQE010000065.1 GCA_026399835.1 Burkholderiales bacterium
TTCGGGCTATGCGCGAGACGGCGGTAAGCGACATGCAGAGGCTCCCGGTGGGTGTCCGACTGATCTGGGTCGACTTGCTTACCCCACGCCGAGATGCTCGTATGCGCCGGTCGCGGCGTGAATCGATAAAACAGGGACGACTAACGCGGTGCCCCTTGCAGTAGTCCCATTTTGGGACTATGCTCCGGCCGTGAGGGTCATCGCCGTCGCCACGCTCCGTTCCTTCTGGCAGAAGCACCCTGATGCCGAGCAGCCGCTGAACGCCTGGTTCGAGGAGGTGACCAAGGCCAGCTGGTCGCAGCCGTCGGACATCAAGGCCCAGTACCGCAGCGCCAGCGTCCTGAAAAACCGCCGCGTGGTCTTCAACATCAAGGGCAACGAGTACCGGCTTATCGTGGCCATCGCATACAGGCTGCAGATCGTCTACGTGAAGTTCATCGGCACCCACTCGGAGTACGACGCCGTGGATGCACACACCGTCGAACCGGATTGATCCGGCCCTGGAGCCGCCGCAAGGACAACACCATGGACATCCAACCCATCCGCACCGAATCCGACTACAAGGCCGCGCTGCGGCAGATCTCGACCTTGATGGAGGCCGATCCGGAGCCGGGAACGCCTGAGGGTGATCGGCTGGACATCCTGGCCACGCTGGTGCAAGCCTACGAGGCCCGCCACTGTCCCATCGGTGCGCCGGACCCGGTTGAGGCGATCAAGTTCCGCATGGAACAGAGCGGCCTGACCGTGAAGGATCTGGAGCCCATCATCGGACGCAGCAACCGCGTCTACGAGGTCCTCAACCACAAGCGCCCGCTGACGCTGGCAATGATCCGCCGGTTGCATCGCAGCCTGGGGATTCCGGCGGAGGTGCTGATCGCGGAGACGGCTTCGGGCTGAGAGCCGGTTTCCCTCGAGGAACAGCCAAAAAGAATGGGCCCAGAGAAGTCTCTGGGCCCATTGCGTTGGTGGACCGCTCTACATGCTTAGCCACGTCATTTGGATCTCGTCTCCAACCGCGCCGCCGGGCAGGCTCAGAAGGAGACCAGCCACCTATTTTTTAGCTTCCAGGCAAGTGACCCGCCCGGTCGCGATCCGATGTGAATGACGCTGCAGTCCCTTGCGGGACCCGGGCCATCGGCAACCCGGTGCAGCGGCTCACGCCTTAAGCGGCGAGAGCGAAACGCTCGTCGTTGGCGTTTGAAGTTTTCTCGGGGATTAACGAGACCACGAGAGTGCTCGGCATGCACTGAGACGCTTCACTACCCACGTCGAAACCAGGTCGGCCCCGGTGTTCAGGGAGGAAGTATAGGCGCTTCGCCAGGATTTCAAGGGGGGACAGGCCCGGCGACCCTTCAACGGCGCGGCGCCGACGCGCGGTCCCGGTTTCGGCGGGGCAGCCCGGCTGGATCGCGATCCCGAATCGATGGATCATGAAGCCCCATCGATCATGACCGGACTCCCCATGGGCATCGTGCTGACGCAGCGGATCATCGGCCCGGCGGCCTGGACGGGGCGGGGGCTCGAGGGCGACGATTCCTGGTCGCACCCGCTGTCGGAGGTGGCCATCGCCTCGCTCGACGCGGCACTTCGTGCGGTGCAGTCACGCGGCCTGGTCTTCCCGGACTTCGGCGCCGAGGACTTCCCGATCGATGCGGCGCTCGCCGCCGAGCTCGCCCGCCACGTCTACGAACTGGAGAACGGCCGCGGTTTCCTGCTGCTGCGCGGCTTGCCGGTGGCGCGGTACTCGGACGCCGAGCTCGACCTCCTCTACTACGGCCTGGGCCTGCATCTGGGCCTGCCGGTGCGCCAGAACCCCAAGGGCGAGCTGCTCGCGGTGGTGGCGGCGGTGGGCGACCCGAAGGACAAGTCGACCCGGGTCTACCAGACGAACAACTACCTGCCGTACCACGGCGACCTGTCGGACGTGGTGGGCCTGCTGAGCGTGCGCCAGGCGAAGGCGGGCGGCGTCAGCAGCCTGGTGAGCGTGGCGGCGGTCTACAACGCCATGCTCGAGCGGCACCCGGAATACCTCGGCCTGCTGTACCGCCCCTGGTGGTTCGCCCACCTCGGCGAGCCGGAGCCGACGGCCTCGCCGATCTTCAGCATCAACGAGGGCAAGCTCAGCTGCCGCTATCTGCGCCAGTACATCGAGCTGGGCCACGAGCTGCGCGGTGCGCCGCTCTCGCGCGTCGAGCTCGAGGCGCTCGATGCCTTCGACGCCATCCTGCTGGACCCGTCGATCCGCCTGGACATGATGCTCGAGCCCGGCGACATCCAGTTCGCCAACAACTACGCGGTGCTGCACTCGCGTACCGGCTTCGAGGACTTCGACGAGCCACAGCGGCGCCGTCGCCTGCTGCGGCTGTGGCTGAAGATGCCGAACGCGCGCACGCTCGCGCCCGACTTCCCGGGCCGCAACGGGTTTCCGGCACCGGCCGAGGCCGCATGATCCGGGCCGTCCGGCGCACACCGCGCTGAACGGCCCGCGGTCCGCCCGACGCGGAATCACGCCCGCCGACGAGCGTGTCCCGTTCGGATCGGCTATGTTCGGCCGCATCCGGATCCGACCACGACAGAGGAGACACGCATGACCCAGGACCTGATCGAGACCGTCGACGCGGGCGTCGCCACGCTGACGCTGAACCGCCCCGACTCCCGCAACGCGCTGTCGCGGCCGATGATGGTCGGGCTCGCGGAGGCGCTGCAGCGCCTCGCACTCGATCCGGCGATCCGCGCGGTGGTGCTGACCGGCGCGGGCCGCGCGTTCTGCTCGGGCGGCGACGTCAAGGGCTTCGCGCAGCGCGCCGGCGGCGTACCGGCCGACGAGCCGAGCTTCGATGCGAAGGTCACCGACCTGCGCGCGCGCATGGAGGCGGTCCGCTGGCTGCACGAGATGCCCAAGCCGACGCTGGCCGTCATCCCTGGCCCGGCCGCCGGCGCGGGCCTGTCGCTCGCGCTCGCCTGCGACCTGCGGATCGCGGCCGACGACGCGAAGTTCACCACCGCGTTCTCCAGGATCGGCGTCTCGGGCGACTTCGGCGGCAGCTACTTCCTGAGCCACCTGGTGGGCGCCTCGAAGGCGCGCGAGCTGTACTTCACCGGTCGGGTGGTGCAGGCCGAAGAGGCCCTTCGCATCGGCATGATCGACCGCACGGCGCCGTACGAGCAGCTCGCCGCGGCCGCGACCGCCTACGCGAAGGCGCTGGCCGCGCTGCCCACCGTGGCGGTCGGCTACATGAAGCGCAACCTCAACGTCGCGCAGCGCGGCTCGCTCGCCGAGACGCTGGACTCGGAGGCGATCCATATGATCCGCACCTTCGAGACGGGCGACCACAAGAGCGCGGCGCGGGCCTTCGTCGAGAAGCGCCCGCCGAGCTTCCAGGGGCGCTGAGCCCGGCGGCGCGGGCCGGTCCGCCGGCCTGCGCCTGGCTGCGCCGTCCCGGTGGCGCGCCGCGCTCAGCGCCGGCCGCGCCCGTGCCGGTTGATCTCGTCGATCTGCCCGTTCAGCGTCCAGAAGTCGTAGAGCCAGCCGACGAGGAAGAGTCCGCCGGTCAGCAGCCACACGATGCCTGTGACCCACTTGCCCAGGTAGAAGCGGTGCAGGCCGAGCACGCCGAGGAAGGTCTGCAGCAGCCAGGCGATGCTGTAGTCGACGCGGCCGGCCGCATAGCGACGGTCGGCACGGCGGTCCATGCCCGGGATCAGGAACAGGTCGATCAGCCAGCCGATGCCGAGCAGCCCGAGCGTGAAGAACCAGATCGTGCCGGTCACCGGCTTGCCGTAGTAGAAGCGGTGCGCACCGGTGAATCCGAAGATCCACAGCAGATAGCCGATGGTCTTGCGATGGGTGTCGTTCAGCACGGTGTCCATCGGCGGGCTCACTTGAGGGTGAAGTCGGCGCGGCGCGGCGGCAGCTTGCCGTCGTCGTCTGCGATGCGCGGGGCGAGCAGGTAGAGGCGCTCGTTGGGGATGCCGCGCTGGTCGCGCAGGTAGTCGCGCGCGGCCTGAGCGCGCTGCTGCGCGACCTGCTTGACCTCCTCGGTGGCGACCGCCGCATGCTCGAGCAGCAGCCGCTCGAGCGCCTCGGGCGGCGGCACCGGGCCGGTACGGCCCGCATCGAGCTTCGCATCGCGCCAGGCGCGCTCGAGCAGCACTGGACGCTCGGCCGCCTCGATCACCAGCTCGGCGATCGGTGGCAGCTCCGCGCTCGGCGTCGCGCGGCGCATCTGCGCGAGCTTCGCGCCCTTGAGCGAGCGCTCCAGGCGCGCCTGCTGCATCGCGTCGCGGTCCGCCTTCGGATCGCCGACGCCGGCGATCTCGATCGACAGTTCGGGACGCTGCGCGAGGGCGGTCGACAGCGTGTCGAGCCGCTTGCGGTCCTCGTCGTCGAGGGCGGTCGCGCCGGCGGCGAACTCGATGTGGCTCAGCTCGCCGGGGTCGCCGCCGCCGAGCGAGGCGAGGAAGGTGAACGGCGAGCTCACCACCTTGATGATCAGGTTGCCGATCGCGCGCCACAGCAGGCCGCCGACCGAGAACTGCGGATCGGAGACGGTGCCGGAGATCGGCAGGTCGAGGTCGATGTTGCCGTTGCGGTCCTTGAGCAGCGACACCGCGAAGCGCACCGGCAGGCTGGTCGCATCGGGGCTGTCGATCTTCTCGCCGAAGGTCAGCTGGTTGATGGTCAGCTTGTTCTCGGCCGCCAGCCGGTCGCCCTCGATGCGGTAGCGCACGTCCGCGGTCAGCTTGCCCTTCTCGATCGCATAGCCGGCCCAGCGGCCCGAGTAGGGGCTCAGCTTGGGCAGGTCGAAGCCGCGGGCGACCGCGCGCAGGTCGATGAAGCTCGTCGGCGCGAGCGGGTTGATCTTGCCGGTGATCTCGAGCGGCGTGTCGTCGTCGACGCGGCCGGTGACCAGCACGTCCGAGGGCTCGGCGCGGTCGCTGGCGATCGCCTCGATCGAGCCGACGAGCTGCGTGAGGTTCGCGGTGTAGTTCGGGCGGATGAACAGATCGGTGAAGTTCACGTTGCCGCTGGCGATCCGCACGATGCCGACCCGGATCGTCGGTCGCGGGCCCTCGGCGGCTGCCGCCGGCAGGCGTGCGGTGGTCGCGGCTCCCGCAGGGGCCCGTTCGATGCCGCCCGGTCCGCTCGCCGCCGGTGCCGCGGTCAGCGAGCGCGGCGCCGCGCCGCGCTCGCGGCCCGGGTCGGCCACGACCTCCGACAGGTTGAGCCGCCCTTCGGGCGACAGGATGATCCGTGCATAGAAGTCGACGAAGGCGACCGCACCGATCTCGATCAGGCTGTCGGCCGGGCGCCCGGTCCGCCAGTCGACCTTGACCGAGGGCAGCGCGAGCGCCGTCCAGCGCAGGAAGTCGTCGCTCGTGACGCGGTCGATCGCGCGGAAGTCGTTGGCCGAGAACTCGCCGTCGAAGCCGATGCGCGCGAGGCCGCCGTCGCGGTCGCCGGTGAGGCGCAGCCGCCCGTTGCTCCAGAGCTGCCCGCTGGCCAGCGCGAGGTTCACGTAGGGCGCAATGTACGGCTCGATGTTGGTGATGCCGAACCGCGCCAGGCGCACCTGGGCGTCGAGCTGCAGCGGCACCGGGCGCAGCGAGCCGCGTGCCGACAGCCTCGAGCCGTCGGCCAGCGCGACCGCGGCCTCGAACGGCATCGTCTGACTCGGATCGGTGCCGATGTTCGATGCCTTCGCGTTCAGCGTGAGCCTGGGCAGCTTGCTCGCCTTGGGGATCGCCGCATCGTCGTAGTCGACCTCGAGCGCGGCGACCTCGGCCTGGGCGACGCGGACCGTCCAGGCCGGCGCGTCTCGGCCCGAGGTCTCGGCCTGAGCCTGAGCCGGGCCGGAGGTGGCCGACGCGCCGGTGCCGGGCGCGTCCTGCGGCACCCACCAGTCCTGCAGGTCGACGCGCCCGCCGCGGTCGCGCCGCGCCTGCAGCGTCCCGCCGGCGAGCTTCACCGAGCCGAGCTCGATGCGGCGAGCCGCCGGGTCGATCGTGCCGCCGGCCACGGCGAGCGAGGCGATCGTGGCCGGCACCCGGCCGTCCTTGGCGATGCGCAGGTCGGCGAGCTCGGCCGCGGCGTCGGTCACCGACAGCCCGGCACCGTCCGGACCCCAGGCGAGCGTCGCGCGGGCCGCGAGGCGGCCCTGCTCGACGGTGGCACGCAGCGCCGGACCTGCGAGCGGCGCATAGCGCGCGACGTCGATCCGCGAGAGGTCGATGCTCGTGCGGCCGCCGCCGCTCCCGTCGAGCAGCAGGTCGGCGCCGAGCACGGCGTCGCCGTCGACGGTCGCATCGAGCCGGCCGCGCCCGCTGGCCGCCGCGGGGCGTGCCAGGTCGGCCACCTCGATCGCCTCGAGCGAGAGCGTGAGCGGCGACACCTGCAGCGCCAGCGGGGCGGGGAGCGCCGCGTCCTGCCAGTCGATGCGCGCACTGTCGATACGCAGCCGGTCGATCCGCAGCGAGCGCGGGCCGTTCGGGGGCAGGGCCGGCGCGGCGGGCGACGGTGCGGCAGAGGGTTGCGAGCTCGTCTGTCCCGCTGCCCCTGCCGGCGCCTGTGCCGCCGTTGCCGCCGGCGCCGGCGCCGGTGTCGCGGCGATCGTGTCCGCCGCAGCCGGCCACAGCATCCGTCCCGTCGCGTCCCGTCCCAGCGCCGCGCGCGGCGCGCGCAGTGTCGCTTCGGTGACGTGGATCGCGCCACCGAGCGGCTGCGACGAGCCGAGCACCACCACGAGCGACTCGGCCGCGACCCGCTCGCTGCCTGCCCCGTCGTGCACCGCCAGTCCATCGACGGCCAGCCGCCCCGACACGTCGAGCCTGGTGGGGGCGGCGGCGGTCTGCCGCCAGGTGCCCCCGAGGTCCAGCGTCACCGTGCCGGATACCGGACGGATATCGGCGGGCAACGGCAGGTAGGGCAGCAGCGCCGCGATCGGCAGTGCATCGAGCTTCACGTCGCCGCCGAACACCGGGTCGCTCGAGAACGGCGTGGCCCGCGCCTGCACGGCGACCGGCCTGCCGTCGAGCATGAACCGGGCGTCGAGGGTCGCGGGTCGCTCGACGTGCTCGTCCTGGTTGGTGAGGCCGACCGCCTGCAGCGACAGTCCGGCGATCGACGTCGCCTTCTTCACCAGCCGGTCGTCGAGATCGAGCCGCCCGCCCTCGACCGTCACGCGGTCGATGCGCCACGTCGCCTTGCGCTGCGACGGCGGCCGGTTCGCGAACCGGTCGAGCACCTCGGAGAAGTCGAAGCGATCGGGGCCGATGCGCACGAGGTGCAGTGCGGGCGACTCCAGCCGCACGCCCTTGACCACCACGACGCCGTGCAGGTAGGCCGAGGCCTCGATCTCGACGGTCGCGCGCTTGACCACCAGCGCGGGCCGATCCGGCCGGGCGGACGCGATGGAGAAATCGTCGACGACGACCCGCCCCGCGAAGGGCGAGACCTCGATGTGCCCGATCCGGATCTCCCGGCCGATCACCTCGCTGTAGAAGCCCGCGATCCGGTGGCGCGCGAGGTTCGGACCCCAGGTCAGGGCTGCGAGGAGCAACCCCAACAGCAGCGCGACCAGCCCCGCCGTCCACAGCAGGGCCCGACCGATCGCCCCCCGCTGCGAGCGGCGGCATGCCGGCACGCGCGGTCGTCGGGCCGGTCCGACGACGGCCGGCGCCGAAGCGCGGCCGGCAGGACAGCGGGCGAGCGAGGCGAGCGAGGCGAGGGGGGCGAAGGGCAGGCGGAACACGGTCCGCCCGATTCTAGAGGACGCGGCCCCGCGCCGCCGTCCGATCGTCCGCGACCCGCAGCAGCGTGATCAGCTCGGAGGGGTGGGCGACGATCGCGTCCGCGCCCCAGGTGGGCGGCGGGCGGTCCTCGTCGCCGCAGTAGCCGTAGGCCGCCGCGATGGTGCGCATGCCCGCGGCGCGGCCCGCCTCGACATCGCGCAGGTCGTCGCCGACGTACACGCACAGGGCGGGATCGACCCCGGTCAGCCGGGCCGCATGCAGCAGCGGTTCGGGGTGCGGCTTGGCGAATGCCGTGGTGTCGCCGCCGATCGCGGTCGTCGAGCGCTCGAGCACGCCGAGCGCTGCGAGGATCGGTCGCACGTAGCGCTCGACCTTGTTGCTCACCACGCCCCAGCGCAGGCCGGCCCCGTCCAGCGCATCGAGCAGCGCCGGCACCCCGTCGAACAGTCGGGTGTGCACCACCATCGCGGCTTCGTAGCGCTCGAGGAACTCCACGCGCAGCGCCTCGAAGGCCGGATCCTCGCGCTGCACGCCGAGACCGCGGCCGATCAGGCCGCGGGCACCCATCGATGCGAAGGGCCGCAGCGCATCGAGCGGCAGCGCCTCGAGTCCGCGCTCGATGCGCATGGCGTTGACCGGCGCCGCGAGGTCCGCGGCGGTGTCGGCGAGCGTGCCGTCGAGGTCGAAGAACACCGCGCCGTGCGGCGACTGCAGAGAGATCGTCATCGTGGTATCCGCCCGCTCAGGCCGGCCGGCGGAACGCGACCAGGTAGTTGACGCTGACGTCGCCGTCGACCAGCCGGTACTCGCGGGTCAGCGGGTTGTAGGTCAGCCCGATCATCGCCTGCTGCTCCAGCCCGGCCCGTCTCGCCGCGGTCACCAGCTCGGACGGGCGGATGAACTTGGCGAACTCGTGCGTGCCGCGCGGCAGCAGGTTCAGCACGTACTCGGCTCCGACGATGGCGAACAGGAAGGACTTCGGGTTGCGGTTGAGCGTGGACACGAACACCCAGCCGCCGGGCTTGGCCATCCGTGCGCAGGCGGCGACGGTCGAGGCCGGATCGGGCACATGCTCGAGCATCTCCATGCAGGTGACGATGTCGAAGGCCTCCGGCGCGGCCTCGGCCATCGCCTCTGCAGAGGTCTTGCGATAGTCGACGTTCACCCCGGACTCGAGACCGTGCAGCTCGGCGACCTGCAGCGCCTTGTCCGCGAGGTCGATGCCGGTGACGCTCGCGCCCTGGCGCGCCATCGCCTCGGCGAGGATGCCACCGCCGCAGCCGACGTCGATCGCGCGTCGCCCGGCGAGCCCGCCCGCCAGGCGCTCGATCCAGCCGAGCCGCAGCGGGTTGATCGCGTGCAGTGGCCGGAACTCGGAGTTCGGATCCCACCAGCGCGCGGCGAGCGCCTGGAACTTGGCGATCTCGGCGGCATCCGCGTTCGGTGCGGACGCTTCGGCTTGGGCGGGGCGCGCGGACGCGGTCCCGGTGGCAGGTGTGGCGCTCATCGATGACTTCCTTGCAGGGACCGCCATTCTACGGAGCCGCCGCGCCCGCGCCGTGATGCCCCGACGGGCGTGTCCCACCCGACGGCTCGACACAAAAGAAAACGCCCCGCGCGAGGCGGGGCGTCCGGAGCGCGGGACCCGAGGGTCCCGCCGATCGCGGTGGTCCGTGTTACTTGATCGGACGGGTACCGACGACCTCGATCTCCACACGACGGTTCTTCGCGCGGCCTTCCGTGGTCTTGTTGTCGGCGACGGGCTGCTTCTCGCCCTTGCCTTCGGTGTAGACCCGGTTGGCTTCGATGCCCTTGCTCACCATGTAGGCCTTGACGGCCTCGGCACGACGCAGCGAGAGCTTCTGGTTGTAGGCATCGGAACCCACGGAGTCGGTGTGACCCACGGCGATGATCACTTCCAGCGTGATGTTCTTGATCTTCGAGGTCAGGTCATCCAGCTTCGCCTTGCCTTCCGGCTTCAGCACGGCCTTGTCGAAGTCGAAGAACGTGTCGGCGGCGAACGTCACCTTCTCGCTGGTCGGCTTCGGAGGCGCCGGCGGCGGGGGAGGCGGGGGCGGCGGCGGCACGACTGCCGGCGGCGGGGGCGGCGGAGGCGGCGGCGGGGGCGGCGGCGGCGGGGGTTTCGGGATCAGATCCTGATTGCACCCCGTTTGCGCGTTGGACGGATCCCAGAACGGCGTACGGACGCACAGACCGAACGGGCTGTTCGGGTCCGAGAACGGCGAGGTCACGACACCGCCGTCCGGGCTTTGCACGTAACCGTACTGGTTCGCCTTCGCGACAACTTGACGCGGCGCGCTGGCCCCGCCCGTCGCGCAGGCGGCCAGCAGCGCGGTCGCTGCAAGAGCCCCCAACTTGACCGATTTCTTCATGTTTCTCCTCTCGGTGAGATGACTCACATCAGAAAAATCAACGCCTTGCGACGCCTGCGGAGCAGTGTAGCGGAGCCACCCCCCACGGCAAAGCGTCCCTGACCCCGCCTGGTCACCAGAACACTCGCGGTTCCAAGGCAAATTGGCTGTCCGAGCACCGCGAAGATGCGAGCATCAGGCGGCTTCCGGCACGATTTTGCCCAAGCGATTGTGCCACACGGCATACCGCCCAAGGACCTCCGATACGGTGCATAACGCCCGTTCGTCGATCATCTGTCGCCTTGCAACAACAGGCTGACCAGCAACCCACACGTCGGTCACGTGTTCCCGTCCGGCGGAGAACATCAGTTGCGACACCGGATCGTGAATCGGTTGCAGGTCGGCGTCAGAGAGGTCGATCGCCACGAGATCCGCCCACTTGCCGGGCGCGATGCTGCCGATCTCGTCACCGAGCCCGAGCGCGCGCGCCCCGCCCAGGGTCGCGGCCTGCAGCGCGCGGTGGGCGCCGAAGGCCGCCGCGTCGCCGCTCGCGCCCTTGGCCAGCAGCGATGCGGTCCGGGCCTCGAGCAGCAGGTCGAGCCGGTTGTTGCTCGCCGAGCCGTCGGTGCCGATGCCGAGGTTCACGCCCGCCTCGAGCAGCCGCGCGACCGGCGCGATGCCGCTGCCGAGTTTCAGGTTCGAGTGGGGGCAGTGCGCGACCGAGGCGCCGTGCGTCGCCAGAAGCCGGATCTCGGCATCCGACAGGTGCACCGCGTGCACGGCGATCAGGTCCGGTCCGAGCAGCCCGAGCCGCGCCAGCCGCTCGAGCGGGCGCACGCCGTGGCGGGCCTCGTGCTCGACGACCTCGCGTGCCGTCTCGTGCACGTGCACATGGACGGGCAGCTGCAGCTCCGCCGAGAGCTTCGCGATCTCCCGGAACGCATCGTCGGACACCGTGTACGGCGCGTGCGGGGCGAGCGTGAACCCGATGGTCGGCTCATGGCGCATGGCGTCGCGCAGGCGCAGCCCCCGGGCCAGGTAGTCGGCCGGGCCGCTCCCGTAGGCGCTCGGGAAGTCGATGACGATGATCCCGACCCGGGCCCGCATCCCCATCGACAGCGCCGCCCGGGCGGTGGCCTCGGGAAAGAAGTACATGTCGTTGAAGGTGGTGATGCCGCCGCGCAGCATCTCGCGGCAGGCGAGCACCGTGCCGTCGTGGACGAAGGCGTCCGACACCAGCCCGGCCTCGAGCGGCCAGATGCGCTCGTTCAGCCAGCGCTCGAGCGGCAGGTCGTCCGCCGCCCCGCGCAGCAGGCTCATCGCGGCATGGCTGTGCAGGTTGACCAGGCCCGGGATCAGCAGGTGTCCGGGCAGGTGCAGGGCCTCGGCGTCCGGATGCAGGCGCACGGCCTCGGCGGCCGGCAGCACCGACTCGATCCGTCCGTCCCGGATCACGACCGCATGGTCGGTCAGCACGACCGTGTCCGGCTCGACCGGGGCGATCCAGCGGGGCAGGATCAGCTGGGGGGGCGAGCCCGCCCGCGGCGGCGCGGCGGAAGGTTCGGACGAGGCGGGCGGTGCGCTGGGGTCGGGCATCTCGGGCTCGGCGACGCGCCCCGGGCCCCTGCGGCACGGCCACGGACGCTCCGGAAACGACCCGGCGGATTAAAGCACATCCGGAATGGTTTAAAATTCAAAGGTTTATCCGATCCGCCGCTGCGCGCACCCCATGGACCAATTCGCCAAGGAAACCCTCCCGGTCAGTCTCGAGGAGGAGATGCGTCGCTCGTATCTCGATTACGCGATGAGCGTGATCGTGGGCCGGGCGCTGCCCGACGTGCGCGACGGCCTCAAGCCCGTGCACCGTCGCGTGCTCTTCGCGATGCACGAGCTGAACAACGACTGGAACCGCCCCTACAAGAAGTCGGCCCGTATCGTCGGCGACGTCATCGGCAAGTACCACCCGCACGGCGACCAGTCGGTCTACGACACCATCGTCCGGATGGCGCAGGACTTCTCGCTGCGCTACCTGCTGGTCGACGGCCAGGGCAACTTCGGCTCGGTCGACGGCGACAGCGCGGCGGCCATGCGGTACACCGAGATCCGCCTGTCGAAGATCGCGCACGAGCTGCTCGCCGACATCGACAAGGAGACGGTCGACTTCGGTCCGAACTACGACGGCTCGGAGAAGGAGCCGCTGCTGCTGCCGGCCAAGATCCCCAACCTGCTGATCAACGGCAGCTCGGGCATCGCGGTGGGCATGGCCACCAACATCCCGCCGCACAACCTGCGCGAGGTCGTCGAGGGCTGCCTGCTGCTGCTGCGCCGGCCCGAGGCGAGCATCGACGAGCTGATCGAGCTGATCCCCGCCCCCGACTTCCCCACCGCCGGCATCATCTACGGCGTCGAGGGCGTGCGCGAGGGCTACCGCACCGGGCGTGGCCGCATCGTGATGCGTGCCACCACGCACTTCGAGGAGTTCGACCGCGGCGCGCGCACGGCGATCATCGTCGACGAGCTGCCGTTCCAGGTGAACAAGCGCACGCTGCAGGAGAAGATCGCCGAGCTGGTCAACGACAAGAAGATCGAAGGCATCTCCGACATCCGCGACGAGTCGGACAAGTCGGGCATGCGCGTGGTGATCGAGCTGCGCCGCGGCGAGGTGCCCGAGGTGGTGCTGAACAACCTGTACAAGCAGACGCAGCTGCAGGACACGTTCGGCATGAACATGGTCGCGCTGGTCGACGGCCAGCCGCGCCTGCTGAACCTCAAGCAGATGCTCGAGGCGTTCCTGTCGCACCGCCGCGAGGTGGTCACGCGGCGCACGGTGTTCGAGCTTCGCCGCGCGCGCGACCGCGGCCACGTGCTCGAGGGCCTGGCCGTCGCGATCGCCAACGTCGACGCGATGATCGAGCTGATCAAGGGCTCGCCGACGCCGCCGGTCGCCAAGGAGCGGCTGCTGGCGCGGATCTGGAACCCGGGCGTGGCGCGCGAGATGGTCGAGCGCGCGGGCGGCGACGCGACCGCGTTCCGGCCGTTCGGCCTGGAGCCGGGCGTGGGCCTGGCGCCCGACGGCTACCGGCTCTCGGAGATCCAGGCGCAGGAGATCCTGCAGATGCGCCTGCAGCGCCTGACCGGGCTGGAGCAGGACAAGATCGTGCAGGAGTACCGCGAGGTCATGGAGACCATCGCCGACCTGCTCGACATCCTGGCGCGCCCCGAGCGCACCAGCACGATCATCGCGGACGAGCTCAAGGCCATCCAGGCGGAGTACTCCGACCCGGTGAAGGACAAGCGCCGCTCGACCATCGAGCTGAACGCGACCGAGCTCGACACCGAGGACCTGATCGCGCCGACCGACATGGTGGTCACGCTGTCGAACACCGGCTACATCAAGAGCCAGCCGGTGTCCGAGTACCGCGCACAGAAGCGCGGCGGCCGCGGCAAGCAGGCCACGCAGATGAAGGAAGACGACTGGATCGCCCAGCTCTTCATCGCGAACACGCACGACTTCATCCTGTGCTTCTCGGACCGCGGCCGCGTGTACTGGCTCAAGGTCTGGGAGGTGCCGCAGGGCTCGCGCAACGCGCGAGGCAAGCCGATCGTCAACATGTTCCCGCTGGTGGACAACGAGAAGATCACCGTCATCCTGCCGGTCAAGGCGTTCGACGAGGAGCACTTCGTGTTCATGGCGACCTCGCTGGGCACGGTCAAGAAGACGCCGCTCACCGAGTTCTCGCGCCCGATGAAGCGCGGCATCATCGCGGTCAAGCTCGACGAGGGCGACTACCTGATCGGCGCGGCGGTCACCGACGGCCAGCACGACGTGATGCTGTTCTCCGACGGCGGCAAGGCCGTGCGCTTCGACGAGAACGACGTGCGCCCGATCGGGCGCGATGCGCGCGGCGTGCGCGGCATGACCCTCGAGGAAGGTCAGGCTGTGATCTCGATGCTGGTCGCCGAGAGCGAGACGCAGTCGGTGCTGACGGCGACCGAGAACGGCTTCGGCAAGCGTACGCCGATCACCGAGTACACCCGCCACGGCCGCGGCACGAAGGGCATGATCGCGATCCAGACCAGCGAGCGCAACGGCCGGGTGGTCGCCGCGGTGCTGGTCGAGCCGCGCGACGAGATCATGCTGATCACCACTGGCGGCGTGCTGGTGCGCACCCGGGTCTCCGAGATCCGCGAGATGGGGCGTGCCACGCAGGGCGTCACGCTGATGGCGGTGGGCGAGGGCACGACGCTGACCGGCGTGCAGCGCGTGGTGGAGTCCGACGCGACCGACGAGCTGCCCGCGGCCGAGGCCGGCGAGCCGCCGACCGGCGCCGCGGCCGAAGGCCCGGCGGACGGGCCGGCACCGGCGTCCGGGGAGGCACCGACGGACGGGGACGCCTCGTGACCCGCCGGGTCTTCAATTTCTCGGCCGGTCCGGCGGTGCTGCCGGAACCGGTGCTGCGCCAGGCCGCCGCGGAGATGCTCGACTGGCAGGGCACCGGCATGTCCGTGATGGAGATGAGCCATCGCGGCCGCGAGTTCATGTCGATCCACGCGCGTGCGCTGGCCGACCTGCGCGAGCTGATGGCGATCCCGCCCGAGTACAAGGTGCTGTTCCTGCAGGGCGGCGGGCTCGGCGAGAACGCGATCGTGCCGATGAACCTGATGGGCCCCAAAGGCCTGGCGGACATCGTCGTGACCGGGCAGTGGTCGGCGAAGTCGGCGAAGGAGGCGGCGCGCTACGGCCGCGTCAACGTCGTGGCCGATGCGGCCCGCGCCGGCCGCGGCTACACCTTCGTGCCGCCGCAGTCCGAGTGGGCGCTCTCGAAGGATGCGTCCTACCTGCATGTGTGCACCAACGAGACCATCGACGGCGTCGAGTTCGACGGCCCGCCCGCGCAGGGCGACGGCCCGGGCGAGGTGCCCGCGGGCGTGCCGATCGTCGCCGACGTGTCCTCGCACATCCTGTCGCGCGCGATCGACGTGAGCCGCTACGGCTGCCTGTTCGGCGGCGCGCAGAAGAACATCGGGCCGGCGGGCCTGACGCTGGTGATCATTCGCGAGGACCTGCTCGGCCATGCGCACCCGATGACGCCGAGCGTCTTCGACTACAAGCTCGTCGCCGACAACGACTCGATGTACAACACCCCGCCCACCTACGCGATCTACCTGTCCGGCCTGGTCTTCCAGTGGCTGCGTGCGCAGGGCGGTGTGGCCGGCATCGAGGCGCGCAACGTCGAGAAGGCGGCGCTGCTGTACGGCGCGATCGATGCGAGCGGCCTCTTCGAGAACCGTGTCGAGCGGCGCTGGCGTTCGCGGATGAACGTGCCCTTCTTCCTGAAGGACGAACGGCTCAACGACGCCTTCCTCGCGGGCGCCAAGGACGCGGGCCTCGAGCAGCTCAAGGGTCACCGGTCGGTGGGCGGGATGCGTGCCTCGATCTACAACGCGATGCCCGTGGAGGGCGTGCGCGCGCTGGTCGGCTACATGCAGGATTTCGAACGCCGGCACGGCTGAGCGCGGCCCGGCGCGCGCCGATCGCGGGTAGCATCGCGGTTCGGTCGCGCCCGGGTGGCGCACCGCCCGACGACCCTTTCACGACGTATCCATGAGCGACCGACTGAGCGAGCTGAGGACCCTGATCGACGACGTCGATCACCGGCTGCTGGCGCTGCTCGGCGAGCGCGGCCGCCTGGTGCTCGAGGTCGGCGAGTTCAAGCATGCCGAGAACGCACCGGTGCTGCGGCCCGAGCGCGAGGCGCAGATCCTGCGGCGGCTGGCCGCGAACAATCCCGGCCCGCTCGCTGCCGGCGCGATCGCCGCGATCTGGCGCGAGGTGATCTCGGCCTGTCGCGAGCTGGAGCGACGCCTTCGCGTCGGCTACCTCGGCCCGGTGGGCACGTTCTCCGAGCAGGCGGTGTTCGCGCAGTTCGGCCATGGGGTCGACGCGGTGCCGTGCGCGAGCATCGACGAGGTGTTCCGCGCGGCCGAGGCCGGCACGGTCGACTTCGGCGTGGTACCGGTGGAGAACTCGACCGAGGGCGCGGTCAACCGCAGCCTCGACCTGTTCCTGCAGTCGCCGCTGCGTGTCTGCGGCGAGGTCTCGATCCCGATCAAGCACAACCTGCTCACCGCATCGGGCTCGATGGACGGCGTGACCCGGATCTGCGCGCATGCGCAGGCGCTCGCGCAGTGCACGGGATGGCTGAACCGCAACCATCCGTCGCTCGAGCGAGTACCCGTATCGAGCAACGCCGAGGGCGCGCGGCTCGCCGCCATCGAGCCGCATACCGCGGGCATCGCCGGCGACGGCGTGCTCGGCCGCTACGAGGTGCGCGTCGTCGCCGAGGCGATCCAGGACGACCCGCTGAACCGCACCCGCTTCGCCGTCGTCGGCCAGCATGTCTGCGGCGTCTCGGGCGAGGACCAGACCTCGCTGATCCTGTCGGTGGCCGACCGGGCCGGCGCCGTCCACGCGCTGATCGAGCCGCTCGCGCGCCACGGCGTGTCGATGAAGCGCTTCGAGTCGCGCCCGGCCCGCCAGGGCGGCTGGCAGTACTACTTCTACATCGACCTGCTCGGCCACGAGCAGGACCCGCAGGTCGCCGCCGCGCTCGCCGAGATCCGTGCGCATGCCGCGTTCTTCAAGTCGCTGGGCTCCTACCCGCGCGAGGTCGCGCTGTCGCGCGCCGCGGCGCGGCCCTGAGCGCGCGACGCACCTTCCCACGCCACGAGCAGCACATCCATGAGCCCGTCCGCTCCCGCCGAACTCGCCCCCGCCCACGTCCGCGCGATCGCCCCCTACCAGGCGGGCAAGCCGATCTCCGAGGTCGCGCGCGAATACGGGCTCGACGAGGCGAAGATCGTCAAGCTCGCGTCGAACGAGAACCCGCTCGGCATGCCCGAGTCGGCGCGCGCCGCGATGATGGCCGTCGCAGCCGAGCTCGGCCGCTACCCGGATGCGAACGGCTTCGAGCTCAAGGCCGCGCTGTCGAAGCGCCTCGAGGTGCCGCAGGACTGGCTGACGCTGGGCAACGGCTCGAACGACATCCTCGAGCTGGTTGCGCACGCGCTGCTGCAGTCGGGTAGCTCGGCGGTCTATTCGCAGTACTCGTTCGCGGTGTACGCCCTGGCCACGCAGGAGACCGGCGCGCGCGCGATCGTCGTGCCGGCGCGTGACCACGGCCACGACCTCGCCGCGATGCGCGCCGCGATCGCCCCCGACACGCGGATCGTGTTCATCGCGAATCCCAACAACCCGACCGGCACCTTCCTGCCCGCGGCCGAGGTCGAGGCCTTTCTCGCGTCGGTGCCGCCGCAGGTCGTGGTGGTGCTCGACGAGGCGTACAACGAGTACCTCGAGCCGGCGCTGCGCTTCGATGCGGTGGCCTGGGTCCGGCGCTTCCCGAACCTCGTGCTCTCGCGCACGTTCTCGAAGGCCTACGGCCTGGCGGGCCTGCGCGTGGGCTACGCGGTGGCGCAGCCGGCGATGACCGACCTGCTCAACCGCGTGCGCCAGCCGTTCAACGTCAACTCGCTCGCGCAGGCGGCAGCGGTCGCGGCGCTCGGCGACACCGCCTTCCTCGAGCGCAGCCGCGCGCTGAACGCCGAGGGCGTGGCGCGCCTGCAGTCGGCCTTCGACGCGCTCGGCCTGCCGTACGTGAAGTCCTTCGGCAACTTCGTGCTGGTGAAGGTCGGTGACGCGGCCGGTATCAACCAGGCACTGCTGCGGGCCGGCGTGATCGTGCGGCCGGTGGGCAACTACGGGCTGCCGGAGTGGCTGCGCATCAGCGTCGGCCTGCCCGCCGAGAACGAGGCCTTTCTGGTGGCGCTGCGCGTCGCGCTCGGCCGCGCGTGACGCCGTTCCAGAAGGTCGCCATCGTCGGCACCGGCGCGGTCGGTGCCTCGGTCAGCGGCGGCCTGCGGGCCCGAGGGCTCGCGACCGAGGTCTGGGGCCTCGATCCTGCGAACGCGGAGGCGGCCCGCGCGGCGGGTGCGATCGACCGCGTCGCGGCGAGCCTCGCCGAAGCGCTCGACGGTGCCGCGCTCGTGGTGCTCGCGGCACCGGTGCCGGTGAACCGTTCGATGCTCGCCGACGGCACGCTGCGCGAGGCGCTCGGGCCCCGCGCTGTGCTCACCGACGTCTCGAGCACCAAGGCGAGCGTGGTGGGCGCCGCCCGCGCCGGCCTGGGGGCGCGCCTCGGCCGCTTCGTCGCCTCGCACCCGATCGCGGGTTCCGACCGTGCCGGGCCCGCTGCGGCGCGCGCCGACCTGATCGCGGGCGCGCACGTCATCGTCTGCCCCACCGACGACTGCGATGCCGATGCGCTCGCCACCGTCGAATCGACCTGGGCCGCACTCGGCGGGCGGGTCGCGCGGATGGATGCCGCCCATCACGACCGGCTGTTCGCCGAGGTCTCGCACTGGCCGCACGCGGTGGCCTTCGCGCTGGCGGCCTCGGTCGGCTGCGGCCCGCTCGCCGACGACGCGCGCCGCTTCCATGGGGCCGGGCTGCGCGACACCACGCGCGTGGGCGGATCGCCGCCCGACCTGTGGGCGGGCATCCTGCTCGACAACCGGGAGGCGTCGCTGGCGGCCGCTGCAGCCTTCCGGGTGGAACTGGACCGGATCGAGCAGGCACTCGCCGCCGGCGACCGGGCCGCGCTCATGGCCGCGCTCGCGCGCGGCGCGGACTGGCGCACCACGCTCTAGGTCGTTGCGGGTGTGTGCAGCGGGCGGGCCCTCAGCCCGCCATCCGCGACCGGATCGCCTCGATGCGCTCGCGGTTCACGCCGAAGTCGCGGCGCCCGAGCCGCGAGGCCGAGCGCACATGGATCACCGCCGTGGGCTCGTCGAACAGGAACTCGACGTCATCGACGAAGCGCAGCCATCGCGTGGTGAACTCGAAGTACAGGTAGCCCGGACGCTCGTCGACGACGGCCGCGCCCGGCATCGCGGCGACCACGCCGCGCAGCCGCGCGAACGCGGCCTTCGGGTCGGGTCCGGCGGCGATCGGCGCGATGCGGTGGTACTCGGTGGTCGCGAAGCTGGACACCGCGTTGGACAGGTCCTCGCGCACCGGGCGCAGCCGGCCGTCGACCGGCCCGCGCTGCGCCGGTCGCGTACCCGACAGCAGCCCGCCGCAGGCCGCCAGCGGCCCCGCCGCCCCGATCACCAGCGCACCGAGCGCGAGGCGGCGCCCGGTGAGGCGCCCGGGGCGCCGCGCGAAGATCATCCGGCTTTCCGCAGCCGGCGGATCAGGCTGGAGGTGTCCCAGCGGCCGCCGCCCATGCGCTGGACGTCGCCGTAGAACTGGTCGACCAACGCGGTCGCCGGCAGCGGTGCTCCGTTGCGCTTGGCCTCGTCCAGGCACAGGCCGAGGTCCTTGCGCATCCAGTCGACCGCGAAGCCGAAGTCGAAGGTGTCGTCGACCATGGTCTTGCCGCGGTTGTCCATCTGCCAGGACTGCGCCGCGCCCTTGCCGATCACGTCGAGCACCAGCTTCATGTCGAGGCCGGCGGCCATTCCGAAGCTCACGCCCTCCGACAGGCCCTGGACCAGGCCCGCGATGCAGATCTGGTTGACCATCTTGGCGAGCTGTCCGGCGCCCGGCGCACCGATCAGCGTGAAGGCGCGCGAGAAGGCCATGCCGACCGGCTTGGCGCGCTCGAAGGCCGCGGGCTCGCCGCCGCACATGACGGTGAGCAGGCCGTTGACTGCACCCGCCTGCCCGCCCGAGACCGGGGCGTCGACGAAGTCGAGGCCGGCGGCACGGGCGGTGGCGTGCAGCTCGCGTGCGACCTCGGCCGATGCGGTCGTGTGGTCGACGAAGAGCGCGCCCTTCGCCATGCCGGCGAAGGCGCCGTCGGCGCCGAGCACCACGCTGCGCAGGTCGTCGTCGTTGCCCACGCAGGCGAACACGATCTGCGCGCCGGCGGCCGCCTCGCGCGGCGTGGCCGCGGACGTGCCGCCGTACTCGGCGACCCAGGCCTGCGCCTTCGCGGCACTGCGGTTGTAGACGGTCACATGGTGCCCGGCGCGCGCCAGATGGCCCGCCATCGGGTAGCCCATCACGCCCATGCCCAGGAACGCCACCTTGTGCGGGGTGACCGCTTCGTAAGTCTTCGTCATCGCATCCTCCTCGGCCCGATTCTACGGGACGCGCGGAGCGGCGCCGCCGAAGCCGGTCGTGCGGCGCCTCAGTCGATGCGATCGAGCCAGCGGGCGATGGTGCCCGCGACCGTGCGCCAGCGTCGCTCGAGCATCGGCACGTGGCCCACCCCCGCGATGCGGACTGGCTCGGCACCCCAGCGCGCAACGAGCTCGTCGAGCGCGGTCGGCGGGATCATGCCGTCCTGCTCGCCGTGCAGGGCGAGCATCGGCACGCCGTCGGCGCGGCCGCTGGCATGCCCCATCGGCGCCCAGGTCATCTCCCACAGCGCGCGGCCCGATTCGCGCCCGAGCAGTCGGGCGAGCGTGCCCGCGCCGTCCTCGCCGCCGTCCGCGGGCAACGGGTCATGGGCCAGGAGGTCGAGCAGCGCGCGGCCGTCGCGCGAGCCGAGCGCCACCTGCATCAGGCTGCCGAGCGCCTGCGGGCGCCGCAGCGCCATCCGCGACACCGCGGCCATCAGCCCGCCCGGCGGCACGCTCGAGAGCAGCACCGCGGCCCGCGGACGCGTGCCCTTGGCGAGCAGGCGCTGCAGCACCAGGCCGCCCATCGAGGAGCCGAAGACGACGGCCGGGCGGCCGATCGCATCGAGGGCACGGACCACGTCGCTGCCGTAGTCGTCGAGTCCGAAGGCGTCGAGCATCGGGCCGCCGTCGCTGCCGCCGTGCCCGCGCAGCGACAGCGCGTGCACGTCGTGTCCGTGGGCGGCGAAGAAGGGCATGAAGGTCCGCATCCAGCTGCCGGCGTGCGTGTAGGCGCCGTGCACCATCAGGATCGGTGCGCGTGCGGGCTCGCGGGCGCGCAGGCTCAGCATCTCGAGCCGGGGCTGCCAGGGCGCCTGCAGGGAGTCGACGGCGAGCTCGGGTAGGGCGGCCATGGGCGAAGGGTCCATCGTGTGTCGCTGCCTCAGCATCGGCCCGCCGCGGCGTTCCCGGAGTGACGCATCTCACGGCATGCTCCCGGCGGACGGCGCGGGGCGCCGGATGGTGCGTCCGCCGGATCGTGACGCATCAGCCCGGACGGGCGGTCGCGCCGAGCCGCTGCAGCACGACGCCGCGGCGCTCGAGCGCATGCTGCAGCGCGTCGGGCCCGGCGAGGTGCAGCGCGCCGACCAGGGCCAGGGCGGGACCCGGCGCCTCGAGCGCATCGGCGAGCGCGTCGGCCAGCCCTTCGTCGCGATCGGCGAAGAGCCGCCTGCGCAGCGCCGCCAGCGGCGCCTGCGGCGGATAGGCGAAGTCCTTGAGCGCGGCCAGCGCCTCGAGATCCCCACGCCGCCAGGCGTCGACGATCCGCACGTAGGTGCGCGACTGCGCCTCACGGTGCGCGAGCCGCAGCGCGAGCGCCGCGTCCTGCTCGTCGAGTGGCCCGCCCGCGAAGGCCGCGAAGTCGAAGCCGGGGATGCTCCGGTACGCGCAGCCGGCGGTGGCCGCGGCGGCCGCGAGCAGGCCGGCCCGCAGCACGGCACGCCGCGTTCCGAGGGGACGCGGCTCCGCACGAGGCGTCCCGAGCGGACGCGGCGTCGCCCCGCCGGGATCAGAACGCGGCGGCGTGACCGTCGCGGCGGCTGTCGCTGGCGGCGACGTAGCCGTCCTCGATCGCGTCCGTCATCCGCCAGATGAACTGGCCGGAGCCGAAGTCCATGTACGGGTCGGCGACCGGCGCGAGGTTATGGCCCATCGCCCGCAGCGCCTCGACCACGTCCGGCTCCATCGTCGACTCGACGTCGAGGTCCAGGCCGCGGTTGACCTTCCAGCGCGGCGCGTCGCAGGCGGCCTGCGGGTTCTGGCCGGCGTCGAGCATGCGGGACAGCGTCTGCATGTGGCCCTGGGGCTGCATGTTGCCGCCCATCACGCCGAAGCTCATCTGCGGCTTGCCGTCCTTCGTGAGGAAGGCCGGGATGATGGTCTGGAACGGACGCTTGCCGGGCGCGACGACGTTCGGGTGCGAGGGATCGAGCGAGAAGCAGTGGCCGCGGTTCTGCAGCGACACGCCGGTGCCCGGCACCACCACGCCCGAGCCGAAGCCCATGTAGTTCGACTGGATGAAGCTGACCATCCGGCCTTCCGAGTCGGCCGCCGTCAGGTAGATCGTGCCGCCGGGGGGCGGCATGCCATGCGAGAAGCTGGTCGCGCGGTCGCGGCGGATCAGCCTGGCGCGCTCGGCCAGGTAGGCCGGGTCGAGCAGCTGCGCGGGCGTGACCTTCATGTGGCGGATGTCGGCGACGTGCGCGTAGACGTCGGCGAAGGCGACCTTCATCGCCTCGATCTGCAGGTGCCGGCACTCGGCGGAGTCCGGATCGAGCGAGGCGATGTCGAAGTGCTTGAGGATGCCGAGCGCGATCAGCGCGGCGATGCCCTGGCCGTTCGGCGGGATCTCGTGCAGGCGGTGGCCGCCGTAGTCCATGCCGATGGTGTCGACCCAGTCGACCGTGTAGCCGGCGAGGTCGGCCGCGCTCATCGAGCCGCCGTTCGCCGCGGCGTGCGCGACGAGCTTCGCGGCGGTCTCGCCTTCGTAGAAGTCGCGGCCGCGGGTCGCGGCGATGCGGCGCAGCGTGTCGGCCGCGCCCTTCAGCACGAAGCGCTCGCCGTACTCCGGCGCGCGGCCGCGCGGCAGGAAGTGCTCGGCGAAGCCCGGCTGGTCCTTGAGGATCTCGACGTGCGCGTCCCACTTGCGCTTGACGATCGTCGACACGGCATAGCCGCGCTCGGCGTACTCGATTGCCGGCTGCAGGCACTGCTCGAAGGGCAGGCGGCCGAACTTCTCGTGCAGCGCGGCCCAGCCGGCGACGCAGCCGGGCACCGTCACCGTGTCCCAGCCGCGCAGCGGATAGACGCCGCCGTGCCGGCGCTTGAAGTACTCGACGTCCCAGGCCGCGGGGGCCGTGCCCGAGGCGTTCAGGCCGTGGAGCTTCTGGCCGTCCCAGACGATCGCGAACGCGTCCGATCCCAGGCCGTTCGAGCAGGGCTCGGTCAGCGTGATCGTCGAGGCCGCGGCGATGATCGCGTCGATCGCGTTGCCGCCGGCGGCCAGCATCCGCAGCCCGGCCTGCGCGGCGAGCGGCTGCGAGGTGGCGACGACGTTGCGGGCGAAGACCGGTGTGCGGACCGTCGGGTAGGGGTTGTTCCAGTCGAAGTTCGTCGTCATCGGGAAGATTCCGGAAGGGGATGCGGTCAGCAGCCGAGGCGATCGGCGAGATCGTCGAAGCCGGTGCAGTTGAAGTCGAAGCGGTCGCCTTCGCGCGGCACGTCGCCGCGCCGGTTCGGGCCGAACTCCAGCGGACGGTCGACATAGGCGGTACGCAGCCCGCAGGCGGCTGCCGCGCGCAGGTCCGCTGCGTGCGCGGCGACCATCATGACCTGCTGCGGGGCGATGTCGAAGGTGTCGGCCACCCCGAGGTAGGCGCCCGGCTCGGGCTTGTACGCACGGTACACCTCCGCGGACAGCACGCAGTCCCAAGGCAGAGCGGCGCGCTTGGCCATCCGCGTGAGCAGGCCGACGTTGCCGTTCGACAGCGGCGTGATCACGAAGCGCGACTTGAGCCGGGCCAGACCGTCGCGGGCCTCGGGCCAGGGGTCGAGCCGGTGCCAGGCGAGGTTCAGTGCGACACGGGCTGCCTCGTCGAGGCGCTCGGCGACGCCGAACGCGGCGAGCGTCGCGTCGAGGTTCTCGCGGTGCAGCACGTCGAGCCTGACCCAGGGACGCGTGCCGCTGCGCACGGCCTGCATCGCGGGCTGGTAGCGGGCTCGCCACGCGTCGGCGAAGGCGCCCGCGTCGACGCCCAGGTCGAGCGCGTCGAGCTCGCGGGCGATGCTGCCGCGCCAGTCGACGACGGTGCCGAACACGTCGAACGCGAGAACCTGGACGTCGTCGAAAGCGGGCATGGCGGGAGTGTCCGGGAGAAGGGGCGATGTGTCAGCGCTCGGCCAGCGCCAGGCGCAGGCCGAGTCCGACGAAGGCTGCGCCGATCGCGCGGGGCAGCCAGCGGGACACGACCGCCGCGGTGCGCCGCCAGCCCCGCTCGGCCGGATGCGACCGGAACGAGGCGGCGGCGACCGCCGCGAGCGTGCCGACGGTGCCGGTGACCAGCGTGCCGTTGGCGACGAAGAGCGCGCCCAGCGCGATGAAGGCGAGGGCGGGCTGCGGCGACGAGGGGTCGATGAACTGCGGCACGAAGGCGAGGAAGAACAGCGCGACCTTGGGGTTGAGCACCGAGACCAGGATCGCTTCGCGAAAGATCGCCGCGGACGGACGCGGGGCCGCTGCGGGCCGCACGGATCCGGCGTCGCCGGCCGCCGCGTCCGACGGCCGCGTATCGCGCGCGACGAGCATCCGGACCCCCAGCCACACCAGCCAGGCCGCGCCGACCAGCTTGAGCGCGGTGAATGCGGCCGCGGAGGTGGCCAGCAGCGCGGACACGCCGAGCGCGCCGAGGGTCACGTGGACGAGTCCGCCTGCGCCGATCCCGAGCGCGGCGATCCAGCCGGCCCTCGTGCCCTGCAGCCCGGCCTGTGTCGACGTGTAGACGAGGTCCGGCCCGGGGGTGAGGTTCAGCAGCAGGCCGGCGAGCACGAATGCGCCGATGTGCAGGATGCCGAGCGATTCCATGGCGCGGCGAGTCTAGCAGAGGGCCGGATCGGGCCCCGGGCGCCGGTGCTATGCTGGAACGATGACCGAGGATGCTCTGCGCGATCGCATCGCCAAGGTGGCCCGCTCGCTGTACGACCGCGGCCTGACCCATGGCAGCACCGGCAACATCAGCGCGCGCCTGCCCGATGGCCGCTGGCTGGTGACGCCCACCGGATCGAGCTTCGGCGCGCTCGACGCGTCGCGCATCAGCCTGCTCGACGAGGCCGGCACGCTGCTGGCCGGCGACAAGCCGTCCAAGGAGACCTTCCTCCACAGGGCGATGTACCGTGAACGTCCGCGCGCTGCCGCGGTCGTGCATCTGCATTCGACGCATTCGGTCGCGGTATCGGTGCTCGCGGATGTCGACCCGGCCGACGTGCTGCCCCCGCTGACGGCCTACTACGTGATGCGCATCGGCACGCTGCCGCTGGTGCCCTACCATCCGCCCGGCGACCCGGCGCTCGCCGACGCGGTGGCGGGCTTCGCGACCCGGCATCACGCGGTGCTGCTCGCCAACCACGGCCCGGTGGTCGCCGGCAGCAGCCTCGAGGCCGCGACCGATGCGGTCGAGGAACTCGAGGCCACCGCCCGCTTGTTCCTGACGCTGAACGGACGTGCCTGCCGCTGCCTCGGCTGCGACGAGGTCGAGGTGCTGCGCCGCCGCTTCCCGGTCGACTGCTGAGGCCACGCACGCGGGCGGCGCTGCGCCGTGCGGCGGCCCCTTCGCCTCATCGGCCCGCTCGATCGCGCCGATCGGCAACATCGGTTGGCGCGATGCGTCGACCCTGCGACAGACTTGCGGTCGTACCGATGCGGCAGGCACCGACAGCCGGGCCCGGCGCCGCACGGCATGCTCGACCCGACACATCGACAAGGAGCTTCACCATGGCATCCGTCCAGCCCCCCCGCTTCGACATCGGCATCGACGACGTGCAGCGCGAGCGCATCGCGCAGGGCTTGTCCCGGCTGCTCGCGGACAGCTTCCGGCTCTACCTGAAGACCCACAACTACCACTGGAACGTCACCGGCCCGATGTTCCAGACGCTGCATGTGATGTTCATGGACCAGTACACCGAGGAGTGGGCCGCGCTCGACCTGATCGCCGAGCGGATCCGGGCCCTCGGCGTGGTCGCGCCGGGCACCTCGGCCCAGTTCGCCGCGCTGTCGTCGATCCCTGACGACGACGCGGTGCCGACGGCGCAGGAGATGATCCGCAACCTCGTCGAAGGCCAGCAGACCGTGGCGCGCACCGCGCGCGAGGTGTTCAGGTTCGCCGACGAGGGCAACGATCAGCCGACCTGCGACCTGCTGACCCAGCGGATGGACATCCACGAGAAGAACGCCTGGATGCTGCGCAGCCTGCTCGCCTGAACCGGAGCGCGCCGCAAAAGGAAAAGGGCCGCGAGAGCGGCCCTTTCCCATGGTGCGTCGCGAGGCTCAGTCGTCGCCCGCGAACGCCTCCTCGCGCTTCTTGGAGATCGCCGGCAGGAACACGATGATCAGCAGCACGGCGGCGCAGGCCAGCAGCGTCGCAGACAGCGGCCGGGTCACGAACACCGTCCAGTCGCCGCGCGAGATGGTCATCGCGCGCCGCAGGTACTCCTCCATCAGCTTGCCCAGCACGAAGCCGAGCAGCATCGGCGCCGGCTCGCAGTCGAGCTTCTTGAAGATGTAGCCGAGGATCGCGAACGGGATCGTCATGAACACGTCGAAGACGTTGTTGTTGATCGAGTACGCGCCGATGCAGCAGAACAGCAGGATCGCCGGGTACATGATCCGGTACGGCACCGACAGCAGCTTGACCCACATGCCCACCAGCGGCAGGTTCAGGATCACCAGGAACAGGTTGCCGATCCACATCGAGACGATCAGGCCCCAGAACAGCTTGGGGTTGCTGCTCATGACCTGCGGGCCGGGCTGGATGTTGTGGATCATCATCGCCGCGACCATCAGCGCCATCACCGGCGTGGTCGGGATGCCGAGCGTGAGCATCGGGATGAACGAGGTCTGCGCGCCGGCGTTGTTGGCCGACTCCGGACCCGCGACGCCTTCGATGGCGCCGTGGCCGAACTCCTCCGGGTGCTTCGAGAGCTTCTTCTCGATCGCGTAGGCTGAGAACGAGGCCAGCACTGCGCCGCCGCCCGGCAGGATGCCGAGGACCGAGCCCAGGCTGGTGCCGCGCAGGATCGCGGGGAATGCGCGCTTGAAGTCGGCCCACTGCGGCATCAGGTTCGTCACCTTGCTGGTGAAGACCTCGCGGTTCTCCTTCTGCTCCAGGTTCAGGATGATCTCGGCGAAGCCGAACATGCCCATGGCGACCGCGACGAACTCGATGCCGTCGGACAGTTCGGGGATGTCGAACGAGAAGCGCGCCACGCCCGAGTTCACGTCAGTGCCGATCATGCCGAGCAGCAGCCCGAAGATCACCATCGCCAGCGCCTTGATCACCGAGCCGTGCGCGAGCACGACCGCGGCGATCAGGCCGAGCACCATCAGCGCGAAGTACTCGGCGGGCCCGAACTTGAAGGCGATCTCGGCCAGGGGCGGTGCGAACGCGGCCAGCAGGAAGGTGGCGACCGTGCCGGCGAAGAACGAGCCGATCGCAGCGATCGCGAGCGCCGGTCCGGCTCGGCCCTTCCTCGCCATCTGGTAGCCGTCGAGTGTCGTCACCACCGAGGACGATTCGCCCGGCAGGTTCACCAGGATGGCCGTCGTGGAGCCGCCGTACTGCGCGCCGTAGTAGATGCCGGCGAGCATGATCAGCGCCGTGGTCGGGTCCGACATCTTGTAGGTGGCCGGCAGCAGCATCGCGATGGTCGCGAGCGGGCCGATGCCGGGCAGCACGCCGATCAGCGTGCCAAGGATCACGCCGAGCAGGCAGTACAGCAGGTTGTCGACGGTGCCGGCTGTCTGGAAGCCGAGCGCCAGGTTGTTCAGGAGTTCCATGGAATCGGTCTCTCGGGTCGCGCGCGGGTCAGCGGGTCAGGAACGTCGGCAGGAACGGGAACTGAAGCTCCAGACCCTTGATGAACACGCCCCAGGAGAACGCCAGCAGCACGAAGGCGGAGATCACCGTCGTCTTCACCTTGAACTCGTGGCTCGCGAACGAGGAGATCCCGATCAGCAGGAACAGCGACACGATGAAGCCGAGGGTGGGCAGCGTCGCGGCGTAGACAGCGACGGCGACGAGCACCATCACGATGGACTTGAAGTCCATCTTGTCGACCCTGACCTCGGGCCCGCGCTTGGCCAGCGAAGGCAGCAGGATCAGCAGTCCGAGGAAGGCCATCAGGCCGCCGAGGATGGTCGGGAAATAGCCCGGGCCCATCTTCGCGGCCGTACCGAGCGTGTACTGGCGCGATAGCGCCATGAACAGCAGGCCAGTCGTGATGAACAGCACCCCTGACCAGAAGTCGCGGTGGTTGCGGATGCGCATGAAGGTCTCTCTCCCCGATCGTTCGAATGGTCCGGCCGGAGGTAGCCCTCGGCGCGGTTGCGGCAGTCTACCCGAGCCATCCTTGGCCGCAACAGGGCTGTCATGCGCAGGAACCACGGTCCGGTGGGGTCCGCGACCCCCCTCTCGCGGCGACGTCGCCCTCGCTTCAGTCCTTCAGGTCCTCGAGCAATCGAGACAGTTCGACGGCGCTGCGCACGCCCATCTTGCTGAACACGTTGGAGCGATGCACCTCGACTGTGCGCATGCTGATCCCGAGTTCGTCGGCGATGATCTTGTTGAGTCGGCCCTTCAGGATCAGGTCCATCACGTCGCGCTCGCGTGCGGTCAGTCGATCGAGCCGGCCGCGGATCCGACCGCTGCTGCCCTCGTGCTCCAGGCGGCTGTGCGATTCGGCCAGCGCCTGCATCACGCGATCGACGAGCCGGTTGTCGTTGAACGGCTTCTCGAAGAAATCGAAGGCGCCGTTCTTGACGGCGTCGACGGCCATCGAGATGTCGCCGTGGCCGGTCAGGAAGATGACCGGTGCCGGCATCGTCGGCTTGCGTACCCGCAGCCGGTCGAAGGACTCGATGCCGGACAGCGTCTTCATGCGGACGTCCATCAGCACGCAGGCCGGGCCGCTCGGCCAGTCCGCGTCGATCGCCGACAGGAAGGCCTCGCCGCTCGGAAACGAGACGGCCGACAGGCCTCTCGACATCAGCAGCAGGCACAGCGCGTCGGCCAGTACGCTGTCGTCCTCGACCACGTGCACGGTACCGGGGTTCGTAGAGTCGGTCATCGGTCGGCTCCTGATGCGGTGGTGGGTACGGGGCGCGCACGGAGCGCCTCGTCATGGAAGGGCAGATCGAAGGCGAAGGTCGATCCGCCCTCGGGACGCGGCCGGTACCGCAGGTGGCCGCCGTGCTGCTCGATGACCGATCGGCACAGACTCAGTCCGAGTCCCATGCCGTCGGCCTTGGTCGTGAAGAACGCGTTGAACAGCTGAGGCACCACCTCGGGCGGCACCCCGCGGCCATGGTCGATCACCGCGACCTCGACGCGCTGGCCGCGCTCGTCGTCGGTGCGGGATCGGGCACGCAGCTCGAGCACCCGTTCGACCGAAGGCGTATCGGCCATCGCGTCGAAGCCGTTTCGGGTCAGGTTCAGCAGCACCTGCTCGAGCATGATCCGGTCGGCGAACACGCGCAGTTCGGCCGGCACGTCGATGAGGATCCGCGCGCCGGTGCGCATCGCCTGGATGTTGAGCAGCGGCTCGAGACCGCGCACCAGCACTGCGAGATCGACCTCGTTGCGGTCGATCGCACGCCGCCGCAGGAACGCCTGCACCGAGCGGATCACCTGCCCGGCGCGCTCGGCCTGCGTGCGGATGCCGAGCAGCGCCTGCGCGACCTGTTCGGGCCGGGGCGGCTGCGCACGGACCAGGTTCTCGCAGGCCGCCGCGTAGCTCGTGATCGCCGCGAGCGGCTGGTTCAGTTCGTGCGACAGCGTCGAGGCCATCTCGCCCAGCGTCGCCAGGCGCGAGCGCGACTGAAGCACCTCCTGCTGCCGGCGGGCCAGCTCCTCGACTCGCCGCTGCTCGGTGATGTCCGCGGCGAGCGTGATGGTACCGAGCCGTTGCCCCTGGGCGCCGTAGAGCGGCGCCTCGACCACCAGGGCTTCGACCTGCGAGCCGTCCTTGGCGCGGAGCGTGGTGTGGAACCCTCTGGACCGCTCGATCGCCGCCTCGGCCTCGGGCAGGGATGCGAGCCGTTCGGTGTACGCGCGGCGGTCGCGGACGGCTACGGGGGGCGCGAACGGCAGCGGTCGCACCAGGCCGATCAGCTCCTCGCGTGAAAAGCCCAGGATTCGCACGAGGGCGTCGTTGACATGCGCGACCCGGTCATCGAGGTCGAAGACGATCAGGCCGTGGTGGATCGAGTCCTCCACCGAGTGCCTGAACTGCACCTGCTCGCGCAGCGCCCGCTCGACCTGTGCACGCTGCCGGACGTCGCGCACGAGGAAGAACATCGCCAGGCCCAGCCCGACCGTGGTCGCCGCGACCAGACCGGTCAGCACGTTCGGGATCAGGCGCGGCCGGGCCTGGAGCGCGTCGGCCCGGACCTGCAGCGTGGTGCCCGTGCGCGCCAGCGGGCTGATCGCGAAGCGTTCGCTGCCGGTCTGGCCGATCGCGGCCTGGCGGGCCGCCATCGTGCCGTCGGACTCGACCAGCGAGTACAGGTGGTCGCCGCGGAGGTCGCCCGGCAGGAAATGGTCGAGGATGCGCTGCGGCGCGTAGACCGCGACGAGCATGGGGCCGTCGATCGCGCCGGTCGGCACGATCATCTCCATCAGGTCGAAGCCGGTCGGGCCCACTGTGATGAAGTACGGTCGCGAGTAGGTCAGCCGGTTGAGCCGCGAGGCGGTGTCGAAGGCGGCCGAGGCTTCCGGCGACAGGGTCTGCCGGGTCGTCGCGGGCAGGGCGGGGCGGGGCGGCTGGGCGTCGGCGCCGGCGAGCAGCGCCCCGTCGCGCCCGCGCAGCTCGACCCGGAGCAGGGCCAGGTTGGCCGCCAGCAGCTCGTCCATGTCGCGGCGGAACCGCTCGGTGGACATCGTGTAGCCCGAGCCCTCCAGCAGCAGCAACTGCTCGGTCTCGATCAGCCGGGCGCGGATCTGCAGCGCGGCGGCGTGCGCGTGGCGCGTCAGCTGTTCCTGGGCCTGGCGCTGCTGGTCGAGGATGGACAGCCAGACCGCGGCACCGACGGTCGTTGCCACCAGCAGTGCGATCGCCAGCAGCGCGCCGGCGGTGGAAGAGCGCCACAGCGATGCGCCCGGGCGCACCGCCCGGCCGCTCCGCGCGGGATCGCGGCCGGAGGCGGCGCCCGCGACGGGGCCCTCAGGCATCCGGGTCCTGAGCGCTGCTGCGGCCGATCGCGCCGGCGGCGCGCGCGGCGGCGATGCGGCCCGCATCCCAGCCGAGCACCTCGGACAGCACCGCGTCGGTGTGCTCGCCGAGCCGCGGCGGCGGCAGCCGGTACGACGGCGGGGTGCGCGAGGCCTTGACCGGATTGGCCACCAGCGCGACGGGCCCGGCGTCCGCCCGGTCGATCGCGATACGCATGCCGCGCGCCTGCACCTGCGGATTCTCGAAGACCTGCCGCAGGTCGTTGATGGGGCCGCAGGGCACGCCCGCGGCCTCCATGCCGTCGATCCACGCGGCCTGCGTGCGCCGCGCGACCATCTCGGTCAGCAGCGGCACCAGCGCCCCGCGGTTGCGGATGCGGTCCTGCACGCGCAGGAAACGCGGGTCGTCGGCGAGCGCGGGCTCGCCGCCGAGTTCGACGAAGCGCCGGAACTGGCCGTCGTTGCCGACCGCGACGATGATCCAGCCGTCCGAGGCCTTGAAGGTCTGGTACGGCACCAGGTTCGGATGGGCGTTGCCCCAGCGCTTGGGCGGCGTGCCGCCGTGCAGGTAGTTCGAGGACATGTTCGCGGTCATCGCGACCTGCACGTCCAGCAGCGCCAGATCGAGGTGCTGGCCCTCGCCGGTCCGCTCGCGGTGGAACAGCGCCGCCAGGATCGCCTGCGATGCGTACATGCCGGTGAACAGGTCGGCCACCGCGACCCCGACCTTCTGCGGACCGCCGCCGGGCCGGTCGTCGGCCTCGCCGGTCACGGACATCAGGCCGCCCAGGCCCTGAATGATGAAGTCGTAGCCGGCGCGGTGCGCCCAGGGGCCGGTCTGGCCGAAGCCGGTGATCGAGCAGTAGACGAGGCGCGGGTTGATCGCCTTCAGGCCTTCGTAGTCGAGGCCGTACTTCTTCAGCGCGCCGACCTTGTAGTTCTCGACCACGACGTCGCTGACCCGCGCCAGCGCGAGCACGACGTCGCGACCGGCGTCGGTCGAGAGGTCGACCTCGATCGAGCGCTTGTTGCGGTTGGCAGCAAGGTAGTAGGCGGAGTCGCCGGTGTCCTCGCCGTCGCGGTCCTTGAGGAAGGGCGGGCCCCAGCCGCGGGTGTCGTCGCCTGCTCCCGGCCGCTCGACCTTGATCACGTCGGCCCCGAGATCGGCGAGGCTCTGGGAGCACCAGGGCCCGGCGAGCACGCGGGACAGGTCGAGGACACGGATACCTTCGAGGGCAGCAGGCATCGGGCGGGAACCGGAGACAGAGGGCGTGGACGGACGGGCGGGACGAGCGGGACGAGCGACCCGGACCGCGATCCGACGATGGTAGCCGCTTTCAATCGCGTGTTTTCGCGGGTCGAGGCATGCGCCGACGCGTCGCGGACCGCCCCGTCTGCGCGGCCGGCAGGCGACAGCGGAGCGCGAACGGGCGAAGACCCTGTGTTACCCTCGCAAGTTGACCTGAAAACCTAGTCGAATCAAAGACATGAAGTCGGCCGACATCCGCAGGAAGTTCCTCGAGTACTTCGAATCCCAGGGCCACGCGATCGTGCGCTCGTCGTCCCTTGTGCCGGCCAACGACCCGACCCTGCTGTTCACCAACAGCGGCATGGTCCAGTTCAAGGACGTGTTCCTGGGCAAGGATCCGCGCCCGTACCGCCGCGCGACCACCGCGCAGCGCAGCGTGCGCGCCGGCGGCAAGCACAACGACCTCGAGAACGTGGGCTACACCGCCCGGCACCACACGTTCTTCGAGATGCTCGGCAACTTCTCGTTCGGCGACTACTTCAAGCGCGACGCGATCCGCTTCGCCTGGGACCTGCTGACGAAGGTGTATGCGCTGCCGCCCGAGCGGCTGTGGGTCACCGTCTACAGCGAGGACGACGAGGCCTACGGCATCTGGGCAAACGAGATCGGCGTGCCCACCGAACGGATCGTGCGGATCGGCGACAACAAGGGCGCGCGCTACGCGTCGGACAACTTCTGGCAGATGGCGGACACCGGCCCCTGCGGCCCGTGCTCCGAGCTGTTCTACGACCATGGCCCCGAAGTCGCCGGCGGCCCGCCCGGCAGCCCCGAGCAGGACGGCGACCGCTACATCGAGATCTGGAATCTCGTGTTCATGCAGTTCGACCGGGACGCCTCGGGCACGCTCACGCCGCTGCCCAAGCCCTGTGTCGACACCGGCATGGGGCTCGAACGGATCGCGGCCGTGCTGCAGCACGTGCACAGCAACTACGAGATCGACCTGTTCCAGGCGCTGATCGCCGCGGCCGCGCGCGAGACCGGCATCGCCGACCTCGCCACGCCCTCGCTGCGCGTGATCGCCGACCACATCCGTGCCTGCGCGTTCCTGATCGTCGACGGCATCATCCCGGGCAGCGAGGGCCGCGGCTACGTGCTGCGCCGCATCGCGCGCCGGGCGCTGCGCCACGGTCACAAGCTCGGCCAGACCAGGCCGTTCTTCCACAAGCTGGTGCCGGACCTGGTGGCCGCGATGGGCGACGCCTATCCCGAGCTGGTCGAGGCGGCACCGCGCGTGATCGACGTGCTGCGCCAGGAGGAGGAGCGCTTCGGCGAGACCCTCGAGAACGGCATGCAGATCCTGAACGCGGCGCTGGCCTCGGGCACGAAGACGCTCGACGGCGAGACCGCGTTCAAGCTGTACGACACCTACGGCTTCCCGCTCGACCTGACCGCCGACGTCTGCCGCGAGCGCGACGTGGCGGTCGACGAGGCCGGCTTCGACGCCGCGATGACGCGCCAGCGCGAGACCGCGCGTGCCGCCGGCAAGTTCCGCATGGGCGGCTCGCTCGAGTACTCGGGTGTCGTCACGCACTTCCACGGCTACGAGCAGCTCGAGGTCGACGGTGCGCGGATCTCGGCGCTGTACGTCGATGGCACGCCGGTGCAGAAGGTCGCCGCCGGCCAGGCCGCGGTGGTCGTGCTCGACCGCACGCCGTTCTATGCCGAGTCGGGCGGCCAGGCCGGCGACCAGGGCCTGCTCGAGGGCGCGCACGGCGCGCGCTTCGCGGTCGACGACACGCTCAAGGTGCAGGCCGAGGTCTTCGGCCACCATGGGCGGCTCGAGTCGGGCGCGCTGCAGGTCGGCGACGAGATCCGCGCGCACGTGGACGTCGCGCGGCGTGCGCGCACCCAGCGTCACCATTCGGCCACGCACCTGATGCACAAGGCGCTGCGCCAGGTGCTCGGCGGCCACGTCCAGCAGAAGGGCTCGCTGGTCGATGCCGAAAAGACCCGCTTCGACTTCTCGCACCATTCGCCGATGACTGCCGCGCAGGTGCGCGAGGTCGAGGCGCTGGTCAACGCCGAGATCCTCGCCAACGAGGCGACGCGCTCGCAGCTGCTGTCCTTCGACGAGGCGGTCGCCGGCGGCGCGATGGCGCTGTTCGGCGAGAAGTACGGCGACACGGTGCGCGTGCTCGACATCGGCAGCTCGCGCGAGCTGTGCGGCGGCACGCACGTCGCGCGCACCGGCGACATCGGCCTGTTCAAGATCGTCTCCGAGGGCGGCGTGGCCGCCGGCATCCGCCGCGTCGAGGCCGTCACCGGCGACGTCGCGCTCGCCTGGGTGCAGGGCGTCGAGAACGTGCTGCACGATGCGGCCGGTGCGTTCAAGGTGCCGGTCGTCGAGCTGCGCGGCAAGATCGAGCAGCTGATCGAGTCCGCCCGCGCCACCGAGCGCGAGCTCGGGCGGCTCAAGTCCAAGCTGGCGGCCAACCAGGGCGACGAGCTGCTGTCGAAGGCGGTCGACGTCAAGGGCGTCAAGGTGCTGGTGGCTGCGCTCGACGGCGCCGATGCGAAGGCGCTTCGCGAGACGATGGACAAGCTCAAGGACAAGCTGCGCCCGGCCGCGATCGTGCTGGCCGCGGTGATCGACGGCAAGGTGCAGCTCGCCGCGGGCGTCACGCCCGACGCGGTCGGCCGCATCAAGGCCGGCGAGCTGGTCAACTTCGTCGCGCAGCAGATCGGCGGCAAGGGCGGCGGCAAGCCCGACATGGCGATGGCCGGCGGCACCGATGCCGCTGCGCTGCCGAAGGCGCTGGCCTCGGTCCAGGCGTGCCCGGCCCGACCCCGGGGGAGGCCGCCGCCGCCGACCCCGGGTGGCTGCCCCCGCTGCAGCCGCTCGGCATCCGCACGCTGATCGCACTGTCGATCCTCAACCACGTCGCGTTCGCCGGCGTGCGCGTGTCGCTCACGCTGTCGGCCCTGCACCTGCACGCGCCGACCTTCCAGGTCGGCATGCTGCTGTCGTTCTTCAGCCTGCTGCCGATGCTGCTCGCCATCCCCGGCGGGCGCTGGATCGACCGGATCGGCGCGCGCTGGCCGATGATCGCGGGCACCGCGACCATCGTCGTCGGGGTGGCGCTGCCCTTCGTCTGGCTGTCGATGACCACGCTGTTCATCACCGCGGTGCTCGTCGGCCTGGGCTTCCTGCCGTTCCACCTCGGCATCCAGAAGCTGATCAGCGAGCTCGGCACGCCCGAGGACCGTCGCCACAACCTCAGCCTGATGGCGATCGGCTTTTCGGTGTCGGCCTTCCTCGGTCCGACCAGCGCCGGCTTCCTGATCGACGGGCTCGGCCACCGCTTCGCGTTCGGCGTGCTGGCGCTGCTGCCGCTGGGCGCGCTGCTGTGGCTGAGGCGCCTGCGCGAGCGGCTGCCCGGCGGGCGCATCGCACCGCCCGAGACCTCGCAGAAGATGCGGATCGGCGACCTGCTCGCCACCTCCGAGCTGCGGCGCCTGTACGTGGTGGTGGCGCTGATCTCCTCGGCCTGGGACGTCCATCAGTTCCTCGTGCCGCTCTATGGCGCGCGGGTCGGGCTGTCGGCCTCCGGCATCGGACTGATCCTCGGGTCCTTCGCGATCGCGACGATGGTGGTGCGGATGGTCATCCCGCTGTTCCTGATGGACGTCTCGGAGTGGACGGCGATCCTGGTCGCGATGGCGATCGCCGGCGTCGTCTACGCGGTCTACCCGATGTTCACCTCGCTCGAGGCGCTGCTGGCGCTGTCCTTCGTGCTGGGGCTGGGGCTGGGCGTGTCGCAGCCGATGACGCTGTCGATCATGGCGCGCTCGGCGCCGGCGAGCCGGCTCGGCGAAGCCACCGGCCTGCGGCTGATGCTGGTCAACGGCACGCAGACCGTGCTGCCCTCGGCGTTCGGCGCGGTGGGCGGCGTGATCGGGATCGGCGGGCTGTTCTGGGGCATGGCGCTGCTGCTGGGTGCGGGGCTGGTGGGGGTGGGGCGGGCGGTGCGGCGAGCCGAGTGACGCTCGCGCGGACACGATCCGTGTGCATTGCGCCATCGGCGCCACACGCCGACACGACAGCGACCTAACTGGCGACATAGACTCCACGGCTCGACGCGCGTCCGCGCGTCCGCATCCTCCAGGAGCCGCCCCGATGCAGTTCGCCGAGACCCTCGACACCGCCCAGCAGATCATCGTCAACTTCGGCCTGAAGCTGCTCGGCGCCTTCGCGCTGTGGTGGGCCGGGCGCTGGCTGATCGGTCTGGCGGTGCGCCTGATCCAGACCGCGCTCACCGTGCGCCAGGTCGATGCCACGCTGCAGCGCTACCTCGCGTCGATCATCGGCGTGGTGCTGAACATCGTGCTGGTGATCGGCATCCTCGGCTTCTTCGGCTTCGAGACCACCTCGTTCGCGGCACTGCTCGCGGCGGCCGGCGTCGCGATCGGCGCGGCCTGGTCGGGCCTGCTGTCGAACTTCGCGGCCGGCGCCTTCCTGATGGTGCTGCGCCCGTTCAAGGTCGGCGACTACATCTCCGGCGGCGGCGTGGAGGGCACGGTGCGCGAACTCGGCCTGTTCTCCACCACCATCATCGCGCCGGACAACGTGGTCACGCTGGTGGGCAACGGCAAGCTGATGGGCGACACGCTGAAGAACTACTCGGCCGCCCCGTACCGCCGCGTCGACCGGCTCGCGCAGATCGACCACGGCGTCGATCCGGCGGACGCGATCGCGCGCCTGAAGGCGCGGCTGTCGACGATCCCCAACGTGCTCGCCGAGCCCGCGCCGGATGTCGAGATCCTCGACTTCAACCCGATGGGCGCGCAACTCGCGGTCCGGCCTTACTGCCACACCGATCACTTCTGGCAGGTCTGGTTCGACACCAACCGGGTGATCCGCGAGGAGTTCTCGCGCGCGGGGTATGCGGTGCCGGCCGCGCATGCGGTGCACCTGAACGTGCCGGCGCGCAGCACGGCGCCGCAGCGCGAGGCCTGAACGGCCAGGCGCGTCCTCCGGGGCGCGCCCCTCGTCCCTGCGACGGTCCGGGGCGTCCGTGCCGATGCGGCCGGCGCGGGTAGAATCGCTGTCCCCCAGCCCCGAGCGGGCCGCCGATCAGGCGGCCGATACCGACGATGTCAGACGCCACCGCATTCGATCGCGAAGTCGACGCCCGCGGGCTGAACTGCCCGCTGCCGATCCTCAAGGCCAAGAAGGCGCTGGCCGAGCTCGGCAGCGGCCAGGTGCTCAAGGTGGTCTCGACCGACCCGGGCTCGGTCCGCGACTTCCAGGCCTTCGCGCGTCAGACCGGCAACCAGATGGTCGGCCAGTCCGAGGCGGACAAGGTCTGGACGTTCTTCCTGCAACGGCGTTGAACGGGGCGGGGTCCGGCCCCGCCCTCGCCGCTCACCCCAGCTTCGCGCGCTGCTCGCGCAGCCGCGCGACGGTGCTCTCGAACCCCACCAGCCGCTCGCGCTCCTGCGCGACCACCGCGGGGGGCGCACGGTCGACGAAGCTCGCGTTCGACAGCTTGCCGGTCGCCTTGCGGACCTCGCCGTCGATGCGGGCGATCTCCTTGTCGAGACGCTCGCGCTCGGCCGCGACGTCGATCTCGACCTTCAGCATCAGCCGGAAGTCGCCGACGATCTGCACCGGCGCGATCGAGTCGGCGGGCAAGGTGTCGACGAGCTCCACACCCGACAGCTTCGCCAGCACCTGCAGGTAGGGCGCATGCGCGGCCGCGCGCTCGCGCGGGCCGGCGACCACCAGCGGCAGCTTCTGCGCGGGCGAGACGTTCATTTCGCCGCGCAGCGCGCGGCAGGCGTCGACCATCGTGCGCAGCTCGGCCACTGTCGCCTCGCTGGAAGCGTCGATCTTGCCGAGCTCGGCGACCGGGAAGCGCTGGGTCGAGATCGAGTACCGCTGCTCGGCGAGCGCCGCCGCGAGCGCCTCGCCCTCGAGGCGCTGCACACCGCGCTCGCCGTAGCGGTGCGCGAGCGGCGCGACCTTCTGCCAGAGTGCCTCGGTGATGAACGGGATCATCGGATGCGCCAGGCGCAGGATGGTCTCCAGCGTGCGCAGCAGCGTGCGCCGCGTGCCGCGCTGCACCGCCTCGTCGGACGAGGCGAGGTCGACCTTGGCGAGCTCGAGGTACCAGTCGCAGTACTCGTTCCACGCGAATTCGTAGAGCTCGCGCGCGGCGACGTCGAAGCGGTAGTCGGCGAGCGCCTGCTCGATGCTCGCCTCGGTGCGCTGCAGCTGCGAGGTGATCCAGCGCGAGACCGGCGTGAAGTGCATGTAGCCGCCGGGCACGCACTGCTCCGCCGTGTGGGGCGCGAAGCCGCAGTCGCGGCCCTCGGTCTGCATCAGCACGAATCGCGTCGCGTTCCAGAGCTTGTTGCAGAAGTTGCGGTAGCCCTCGCAGCGGTTCAGGTCGAAGTTCAGCGTGCGCGCGAAGGTCGCCAGCGACGCGAAGGTGAACCGCACCGCATCGGCGCCGTAGGCCGGGATGCCCTCCGGGTACGACTTGCGCAGCTGCTTCTCGATGCGCGACTTGTGGTCGGCGCGCAGCAGGCCGACGGTGGACTTCTCGACCAGGGTCTCGAGCGTCACACCGTCGATGAGGTCGAGCGGGTCGATGGTGTTGCCCTTCGACTTCGACATCTTCTGGCCTTCGGCGTCCCGCACGATCGCGTTGATGTACACGTCGCGGAACGGCACCCGGCCGGTGAAGAAGGTGGTCATCATCACCATCCGGGCGACCCAGAAGAAGATGATGTCGAAGCCGGTCACCAGCACCGCCGAGGGCAGGTAGCGGTCGAGGTCTGCGGTGGCGCGCGGCCAGCCGAGCGAGGAGAACGGCACCAGCGCCGACGAGAACCAGGTGTCGAGCACGTCGGGGTCGCGCACCAGCGCGCCGGCCCAGCCGGCGGCCGCGGCCTGGGCACGCGCGGCGGCCTCGTCGCGGGCGACGAAGACCGTGCCATCGTGGATCGCGGCGCCTTCGGCGTCGGCCTTGTACCAGGCCGGGATCTGGTGGCCCCACCACAGCTGGCGCGAGATGCACCAGTCCTGGATGTTCTCCATCCAGTGGTCGTAGGTGGTCCGCCAGTGATCGGGCACGAAGCGCACCTGGCCGTCGGCGACCACCTGCAGGCACACGTCGGCAATGGACTTGCCGGGGAAGAAGCCGTTGGCGTGGCCACGCTCGCTCATCGCGACGAACCACTGGTCGGTGAGCATCGGCTCGACCACGACGCCGGTGCGCGCCGAGCGCGGCACGGTCAGCTTGTGCGGCGTCTCGGACACCAGCAGGCCGAGTGCGGCGAGGTCCTCGAGCACCTGCTTGCGCGCGTCGTAGCGGTCGAGGCCGCGATACGCCGCGGGCGCGTCGTCCGAGACGGTCGCGGTGCGGGTGAGGATGCTGATGACCGGCAGCGCGTGGCGCTCGCCCAGCTTCCAGTCGTTGAAGTCGTGGGCCGGCGTGATCTTCACGCAGCCGGTGCCGAACTTCTCGTCGACGTAGTCGTCGGCGACGATCGGGATCTCGCGCCAGGCCGCTGCGTCGCCGGCCGACAGCGGCAGGCGCAGCGTACGGCCCACCAGCGGCGCCCAGCGCGCGTCCGACGGGTTCACCGCGACCGCGGTGTCGCCGAGCATGGTCTCCGGGCGCGTGGTGGCGACCACCAGCGAGTCCACGGTCACGGTGCGCGCGGGCTCGGTGTCGGTCGCGGGCAGCGCGACCTCGACCGCGCCGCCGGCCAGCGGATAGCGGATCTCCCAGATCCGGCCGTCCTCCTCCTCGCTGTCGACCTCGAGGTCGGAGACCGCGGTCTGCAGCGTCGGATCCCAGTTGACCAGCCGCTTGCCGCGGTAGATCAGGCCCTGCTCGTGCAGCGACACGAACACCTCGAGGACGGCCGCGCTCATCGACGCGTCCATGGTGAAGTAGCCGGCGCGCGCGCCGTCGGAGTCCGCGTAGTCCCAGTTGCCCGACGCGCCGAGCCGGCGCATCTGGCCGATGATGGTCGCCCCGGACTGCTGCTTCCATTGCCAGACGCGATCGAGGAAGGCTTCGCGGCCGAGGTCGTGACGGGTCAGGCCCTGCGCCTGGAGCTGGCGCTCGACCACCACCTGCGTCGCGATGCCCGCATGGTCGGTCCCGACCACCCAGTTCACGTCCGAGCCCTTCATCCGCTGCCAGCGCACCAGGGTGTCCATCAGCGTCTGCTGGAACGCATGGCCCATGTGCAGCGTGCCGGTGACGTTCGGCGGCGGCAGCTGGATGCAGTAGCCGGAGGCCGTGGCGGACAGTCCCTCGCCGTGGACGGGCCCGCCCGAGGTGGCCGGAGCGAACAGCCCGCGCGACTCCCACAGCGGGTACCAGCGCGCCTCGATCTCGGCGGGCTCGAAACTCTTGGCGAGCGCAGCGTCGGCCGCGCCCTGCTGTTGCGGGGCGTTCATGATCGGATGGGAACCACGTCGGGGAAACCGGCAATTATAGGCCGGCGGGCCCTGCCCTCATGGACGCGCGGCCTGCGGCCTCAGGCACGTGGCCGCCGGGCGATCTCGGCATGCACGCGGGTGATCTCCTCGTTGACCGCGCGGGCGACGAGGTCGCGCACGGCCCGCATCACCGACTCGCGCAGATCGGCGGCGAGCGACTCGGCCGCCCGGTCGACGACCGTCTGCAGCGAGTCGCGCAGCGCCGCGTCGAGCAGCGCCTCGGAACGCCGCGACAGCCGCTCGGTGACGTTCTCCCGCACCCGCTCGGCCAGCCCGGACCAGTCGACCTCCTCGAGCGTGCGCGGCAGTTCCTCCGGCACGTAGCGCGGGACCTGCACGATCTCGGTCAGCATCGGGATCGCTTCGTCGGACCCGGTCCTGCGGGGCGCGGGCGCCGCCGAAGCGGTCGCGGTCGCATCAGGCATCGGCGAAGGCGAGGGCGGCAGCGGGTCGGCCATGTCGGGCCCTCAGCGTCGCTCGGAGGCGGCGACGTCGTGCGTCGGGGTCAGCGGATAGCCGCGGTCGCGGTAGAACCGGAAGCGCTCGCGTCCGCGCTCGAGCTCGTCGGCGCCGACCACCTCGACCAGCCGTTCGAAGCGGGCGAAGCCCTCGGGCGTCGTGCTGCCGAGGTTCACCAGCACCTCGTGCCAGGGCAGGCCGTCGGGCGAGGCGGTCAGCAGCACCGGGGTCTCGGGGGCCAGGGCGTCGCTGGCCATCACGTGCGGCACGAAGTCGTGCGGCGCGAAGGTCCAGAGCGCGGTGTCGAAGGCCTTGAGGCGCACCGGATCCTCGCAGCACACCACGACGTGCTGGCCCGCCCGGTAGATCTTGCGGACCAGCCGGCAGCCGTAGGCGATCGCGTCGGGCGCGTTGACGTGGAAGTCGATGCGCGTCATCGCGATGGCGCCCTGCGGCGGCCTGCGGCCGGGCGCCTCAGCCGGCCCGGCCGAGCACGAAGCGGGTCAGCAGCGGCACCGGCCGCGCGCTCGATCCCTTCGCCGCGCCGGATTTCCAAGCGGTGCCGGCGATGTCGAGGTGGGCCCACTCGTAGGCCTTGGTGTAGCGCGCGAGGAAACAGGCCGCGGTGATCGCGCCGCCCGCCCGGCCGCCGACGTTGCCCATGTCGGCGAAGTTCGACTTCAGCGAGTCCTGGTACTCGTCGTCGAGCGGCATGCGCCAGCACGGGTCGGCCATGTCGCGGCCGGCGCCGGTGAGCTCGGCGGCGAGCGCGTCGCTCTTGGTGAACAGGCCGCTGTGGTGGTGGCCGAGGGCGACCACGCACGCGCCGGTGAGCGTCGCGATGTCGACCACCGCCGCCGGCTTGAAGCGCTCGGCATAGGTGAGCGCGTCGCACAGGATCAGGCGGCCCTCGGCGTCGGTGTTCAGGACCTCGATGGTCTGCCCGGACATGCTGGTGACCACGTCGCCCGGACGCGTGGCCGTGCCCGAAGGCATGTTCTCGCAGGTCGGGATCAGGCCGATCAGGTTGACCTTGGGCGCGAGCGCCGCGACCGCGCGCAGCGTGCCGAGCACCGAGGCCGCACCGCACATGTCGAACTTCATCTCGTCCATCTCGCCGGCGGGCTTGATGGAGATGCCGCCGGTGTCGAAGGTGATGCCCTTGCCGACCAGCACCACCGGCGCCTGCTTCGGGCCCGCGCCTTCGTAGCGCACCACGATGAACTTGGGCGGCAGCGCCGAGCCCTGGGCGACCGCCAGCAGCGCGCCCATCTTCAGCGCCTCCATCTGCTTGCGCTCGAGCACCTCGACCTTCATGCCGAACTCGCGTCCGAGCTTCTTGGCGGTGTCGGCGAGGTAGGCCGGTGTGCAGACGTTGCCCGGCAGGTTGCCGAGGTCGCGCGCGAGGTCCATGCCGTCGGCCAGTGCGGTGGCGGTCTTGAGCTCGGCCGTGATCGCGGCGACCTGTGCACGCTCGCAGCCGAAGGCGAGTGCACCCGGGCCGCGCGGCGAGGTGTCGCGCTTGCTCTTCATGCGGTCGAAGCGGTAGCCGAGCTCGCGGGCCGCGAGGGCCTGGACGCGGGCGCGCCAGCCGGCGTCGCGGCCGTTGACCGCGACCTCGCCGAGCCAGGACACCGCGTCCTTGGCGCCGGTGGCCGCGAGCGTACGCAGCGCGGCGCGGGCGGACTCGGTGAACGCCTTCTCGGAGGGCGCCGACTCGTCGCCGAGCGACACCAGCATCACCCGCTCGATCGGGCCGCCGAGCCCGAGCAGCAGCGTGGAGCCGGCCTTGGCCGGCAGGTCGCCGCGCGCGAGGGCCGCGGCGATCGCGCCGCCCGACATCGCGTCGACGGCGCGGGCCGCCGCGCTGGGCTTGCCGCCCTGGACCGCGAGGATCGCGCAGCCCGTCTTGGTCTTCTCGGGTGCGGAAGTCTTTGTGCTAAATTGCATCGCGGCAGGTCCTGGGGCTCGGTTCCGGGCGGGGCCGATTATAAGCGAGCCACAGCGAGCCAAGCGGGCCCCTCCATGCTGTTCAAGCGGGCGCTGCGGCGCGACCTCACCAACCTCGCCGGCGCCGTCTTCGCGACGCTGTTCACGATCATGGTCACCACGACCCTGATCCGCCTGCTCGGACGCGCCGCCTCGAACCGCGTCGCCACTGCCGACGTCGTCCCGCTGATCGCCTTCGCGTCGATCAACTACATCCCCGTGCTGCTGGTGCTCACCGTCTACGTGACCGTGCTGATGACCCTGTCGCGGGCGTACCGCGACTCCGAGATGGTCATCTGGTTCGCGAGCGGGCAGGGCCTGGGCGCCTGGATCCGGCCGGTGCTCGGCTTCGCCGCGCCCTTCGTGGCGGTGATCGCGCTGGTCGCGTTCGTCGTCGGTCCCTGGGCGAACCGGCAGGCCGCCGAATACCGGGATCGCTTCGAGCAGCGCGAGGACGTCTCGCAGGTGTCGGCGGGGCAGTTCCGCGAATCCGCCGGCGCGAACCGCGTGTTCTTCGTCGAGTCGATCAGCGAGGACCAGTCCGAAGTCCGCAACGTCTTCGTCACCCAGGCCCAGGGTGGGAAGCTCACCGTGGTCGCCTCCAGCGGCGGACGCATCACCGTCGATGCCGAGGGCGACCGGTTCCTGGTCCTCGAGGACGGCCGGCGCTGGGACGGCGAGTGGGGCGGCAATGCGTACCGCCTGATGGAGTTCGAGCGCTACGGCGTGCGGCTGCAGGCCAAGGCCTCCGGCATCGCCAACCCGTCGTCGCGGCTCAAGACCACCTGGGAGCTGATCTCCGAGCCCACCGGCCCGAACCTGGGCGAGCTGGTCTGGCGCGCCGGCCTGCCGATCTCCGGCCTCGTCGTCGCGCTGCTCGCGATCCCGCTGGCCTTCGTCAATCCGCGCGCCGGTCAATCGATCAACCTCGTCATCGCGGTGCTGATCTACGTCACCTACAACAACCTGACCGGGGTGATGCAGGCCTGGGTGTCGCAGGGCAAGGTGTCGTTCGGGGTCGGGCTGGTGATCACGCACGCGGTGGTGCTCGTGGTCGCGGCCTGGCTGTTCTGGCGTCGCACCTCGCTCGTGCGGCTGTGGCCGCCGTGGCGCCGCCGCGCGGTGGCGCCGGCCGTGCCGGCCGCAGCCTGAGGGACGCGTCGCGATGACCGTCATCGGGCGATACCTGTCGCGCGAGATCGCGATCGGCGTGCTCTTCGTGCTGTTCGGCTTCCTCGGGCTGTTCGCGTTCTTCGACCTGGTCAACGAGCTCGACGACCTCGGGCGCGGTGCCTACCGGATCCAGCATGCGGTCGCCTTCGTCGCGCTCACGCTGCCCAGTCACGTCTACGAGCTGATGCCGATCGCCGCGCTGATCGGCGCGATCTACGCGCTCGCGCAGTTCGCCTCGCACTCGGAGTTCACCGCGATGCGCGCGGCGGGCATGGGCCGCACGCTGGCGCTGCGGGGCGTGCTGATCGTGGGCGCCGCTTTCGCGGTGCTCACCGCGGTGATCGGCGAGGCGGTCGCGCCCCCGGCCGAGCGGCTGGCCCAGAGCCTGCGGCTGACCGCGCTCGGCTCCGCGGTCGGCGGCCAGTTCCGCTCCGGCATGTGGATCAAGGACACGCTGCGCGACGTCGATGGCACGCCGCTGCGGCTGCGCTTCGTGAACATCGGCGTGCTGCGGCCCGACGCCTCGCTCGACAACCTGCAGATCTTCGAGTTCGACACCGAGTTCACGCTGCGCTCGGTGATCCGCGCCGGGCGCGCGGTCTTCGTCGGCGACGGTCGCTGGCGGCTGACCGACATCGAGGAGACCGAGTTCATCTCGGGCCGCACGCTCGACCGGCTGCCGACGCTCAGCTCGCGGGTCGTGAAGCAGGCCGAGCGCGAGTGGGCGTCCGAGCTCGGTCCCGAGATCGTCCGCGTCGCGATGCTCGAGCCCGACCGCATGTCGCTGATCGGCCTGGTGCAGTACACGCGCCACCTGCGCGAGAACCGCCAGAACGCCGAGCGCTACGAGATCGCGCTGTGGAAGAAGATCGTCTATCCGCTCGCGGTCATCGTGATGATGACGCTGGCGCTGCCCTTCGGCTACCTGCAGGTGCGCGCCGGCAGCATCGGCTACAAGGTGTTCGCCGGCATCATGCTCGGCATCGCCTTCCACTTCCTCAACGGCCTGTTCTCGCACCTCGGCCTGTTGAACACCTGGCCGGCGTGGCTGTCGGTCAGCATCCCCAGCATGGTGGCCCTCGCGGTGGCCTTCTGCATGCTGGGCTGGGTCGGGAGAATGAAATGAGCACCGGCATCGTCCTGTTCGGCCATGGCGCTCGCGATCCGCGCTGGGCGGACACCATCGAGGCGCTGGCCGCACGCGTCGCCGAGCTCGCGCCCGGCACGCCGGTGCAGGCCGCGTTCCTCGAGTTCATGACGCCCGACCTGGCGACCGCGGTCGATGCGCTCGTCGCACGGGGCGTCGACGCGATCGTGGTCGCGCCGGTGTTCCTCGCGGCGGGCGGCCACGTGCTGCGCGACCTGCCCGATCGGCTCGCCGCGATCGCGACCCGTCATCCCGGACTCTCGGTGCGCGTTGAGCCCGCGCTCGGCAGTCTGCCGACGGTCCTGGACGCGATGGCGAGCCACTGTCTGGCGACACTTTCGGACTCGCTCCGGACGCGCGCCGATGCTGCATTGCGGGGTGCGCAGGGGCCGCAAAAAGAGATGGACGCGACGTGACCGTTTAGTTAGCATCCCGCTCAATCTCGGTGCGCGCTAAGGCGCCGCGAGAACGGTGTATCGAGGAGGAGGAGAGGCAGCGACGCTGCCCTTTCAAGGCGCACGGTGACGTGCGCCTTTTTCTTTGCCTCGACCGTACCCGGACCCGCAGCATGCGGTCTCCGATCGGCGGCGCGCTTGGCCTGTGATACCGTCGCGCGATTTCGAAGGGGCCGGTCATGCGGCAGATCCCCCCTTGCGAAAAATGGTTTAAACCTAAACAATTGCCGTTTCATCGTTCGAGCCCGGCCGAGCGTCGGGCGCTGCGCAAGGAGTCGGAAACATGCATACGCTGAAGATCGCCGCAGCCCTCGTCGGCACGGGCCTGTTCGCCGCCGGCAACGCGTCTGCCCAGGTGGTCCTCACCGCCTCGAGCTGGCTGCCGCCCACGCACACCCTGTCGCAGTCCCAGGCGAAGTGGTGCGAGGACGTCGCGCAGGCCACGCAGAGCCGCGTGAAGTGCAACATCCTGCCCAAGCCGGTGGTCGCGCCGCCCGGCACGTTCGACGCGGTGCGCGACGGACTGGCGGATCTGTCCTACAGCGTCCACGGCTACACGCCGGGGCGCTACGTGCTGACCCAGATGGCCGAGCTGCCGTTCCTCGGCGACTCCGCCGAGGCGAACTCGGTCGCCTACCAGCGCATGTACGACAAGTACCTGTTCAAGGCCGCCAACGAGCACAAGGGCCTGAAGGTGCTGACCGTGTTCACGCACGGTCCCGGCATCGTGTTCAACACGAAGAAGCCGCTCAACTCGCTGGCCGACCTGCAGGGCCTGAAGTTCCGCGTCGGCGGCGGCATGGTCAACGAGATCGGCAAGGCGCTGGGCGCGAACGTCACGCTCAAGCCGGCGCCCGAGTCGTACGAGCTGCTGTCCTCCGGCGTGATGGACGGCACCTGGTTCCCCGCCGAGTCGGTGGAGTCGTTCAAGATCGACAAGGTCATCAAGCACAAGACGACCTTCCCGGGCGGCCTGTACAACACGAGCTTCGCGTTCGTGATGAACGAAGGCACCTGGAACAAGATCCCGAAGGCCGACCAGGCCGCGATCGAGAAGCTCTCGGGCGAGACCGCCGCGCGCATGTTCGGCCGCGGCTGGGACTCGGTCGACCGCCGCGCCAACGCGTTCATGCAGTCCGCGGGCGTGGTGAACACCCTGGCCGGCAAGCCCTTCGTCGAGGAGATCCGCGGCAAGACGCTGCCGCTCGAGACCAAGTGGATCGCCGATGCCAAGGCCAAGGGCCTGACCAACTCGGAGCAGGTGCTCAAGGAGTTCCGCGCCGAGATCGCGAAGAACTGACCGCGACACGGCGCGCGCCTCGGGCGCGCGCCGGCGCGGCACCCGCCGCCGCCTCCCTTTGAAGCCCCCCGTGACCCGATACCTCGAACGCTGCCTCGGCTGGATCGCCGGCGCCAGCCTGTTCGGCATGATGGCGCTGACCTTCGTCGACGTCGTCTGCCGCAAGTTCTTCGACAAGTCGATCCCGGGCAGCCTCGAGGTCACGGAGCTGATGATGTTCGGCGTGATCTTCGCCGGCCTGCCGCTGACCTCGCTGCGCGGCGAGCACGTGCTGTTCGACCTGCTCGACCACTTCCTGCCCGAGGCCCTGCGCCGGGTGCAGGGGCTGCTCTCCCACCTGATCTGCACGGCGCTGCTGACCGGCGGTGCCTGGCTCGTGTTCGTCCGTGCCGCGCGCACGGCGGGCCAGGGCGACACCACGGCGCAGCTGCAGCTGGCGCTCGCCCCCTGGTACTACGCCGCCGGCGTGTTGATCGCCCTGACGGCGCTGATGCACCTGATGCTCGCGTTCCGTCCGCCCGCCGAGGCCGACGACACCCCGACGGCCGGCGCCGTCTGAGCCCGGGCGACCGTCCATGATCGAGGCGCTCCTGGGGTTCGTGGCGATGTTCGCGCTGATGACGCTGCGCGTGCCGATCGCCTTCAGCATGGCGGTGGTCGGGTTCGCCGGCCTGTGGTGGATGCGCTCGTGGAACGCCGCGGTGGCGTCCACCACCACCGAGATCCTCGACATCGCCAAGTACACGCTGTCGGTGGTGCCGCTGTTCGTGCTGATGGGCAACTTCGTGACCCGCGCGGGCATGTCGCGCGAGCTCTATGCGGCCGCCTACTCGTTCATCGGGCACAAGCGTGGCGGGCTGGCGATGTCCACCGTGATGGCCTGTGCTGGCTTCGGCGCGATCTGCGGCTCGTCGATCGCGACCACCGCGACGATGGCGCGGGTGTCCATGCCCGAGATGCGCCGCTTCGGCTACCGGGACTCCTTCGCGGCGGGCGCCATCGCCGCCGGCGGCACGCTCGGCATCCTGATCCCGCCGTCGGTGATCATGGTGCTGTACGCGATCATGACCGAGCAGAGCATCGGCGCGCTGTTCGCCGCCGGCGTCGTGCCCGGCATCATGGCGACGCTGTTCTACATGGCCGCCGCGGCGATCGTCACCGCGCGCAATCCGGCACTCGGCCCGCCCGGCGAGCGCTCGAGCTGGGCCGAGCGGCTGGCCGCGCTCAAGGCGATCTGGGGCGTGCTGGTGCTGTTCGGCATCGTGATGGGCGGCATGTACGGCGGCTGGTTCACGCCGACCGAGGCGGCCGGTATCGGCGCGATGGGTGGCTTCCTGTTCGCGCTGGTGCGGGGCACGCTGACCTGGCCGGTGCTGGTCGACATCCTGGTGTCCTCGGCGCGGACCACCGCGATGCTGTTCACCATCCTGATCGGCGCGTCGGTGTTCGCGAGCTTCGCGAACTTCACCTCGATGCCGAACGACCTGAAGGACTTCGTCGAGCAGTTCCAGATCCATCCGATCGCCGTGATCGTCGCGATCTGCTTCGTCTACGTGCTGCTGGGCACGGCGATGGAGGAGCTGTCGATGATCCTGCTGACCGTGCCCATCTTCTTCCCGCTGGTCACGCACCTGGGCTTCGACCCGATCTGGTTCGGCGTGCTCATCGTCTGCGTGGTGGAGATCGGCATGATCAGCCCGCCGGTGGGCATGAACGTCTTCGTGCTGAGGAGCGTGCTGCCCGACGTGCCCACCAGCCAGATCTGGAAGGGGGTGATGCCCTTCCTGTACGCCGACATCCTGCGCCTCGGGGTGCTGATCGCGTTCCCGATCATCACCCTCTGGCTGCCGAAGACGCTGGGGCTCTGACCGCCCGTCCGTGGATTTGCACGCCGATTCCCGATTGGATATAGTTGAGGGCTTCTCAGGGCCGATAGCTCAGCTGGGAGAGCGCCGCGTTCGCAATGCGGAGGTCGGGAGTTCGATCCTCCTTCGGTCCACCAAGACAACACAGAAAGGCCAGGGCCCGGTCCCTGGCCTTTTTGCATTCCGGAGACCGTGACCATGACCTACTCGACCCTGGGCTGGCAGCTCGACGACCGAGTCCTCACGCTGACCCTGAACCGCCCGGAGCAGCTCAACGCCTTCACGGTGACCATGGCCGACGAGCTCGTCGACGCCTACCGGCGCGCGAGCGCGGACGACGCGGTCGGCGCCATCGTCGTCACCGGCGCCGGCCGCGCGTTCTGCGCGGGCATGGACCTGTCGGTGGGCGGCAACGTGTTCGGTCTCGACGAGTCGCTCGACCCGGACCTCGAGGCGCTGCGGGCCGGCTGGGACGATCCGGCGATTGTCGCCGGCGTGCGCGACACCGGCGGGCGCGTGTCGCTGGCGGTCTACGAATGCGCCAAGCCGGTGATCGGCGCGATCAACGGCGCTGCGGTGGGGATCGGCGCGACGATGACGCTGCCGATGGACATCCGGCTCGCCTCGGATCGGGCCCGGATCGGCTTCGTATTCGGCCGGATCGGCGTCGTCCCCGAGGCCTGCTCGACCTGGTTCCTGCCGCGGCTGGTCGGGATGCAGCAGGCGCTGGACTGGGTCTACTCGGCGGACATCCTGACGCCCGACGAGGCGCTCAAGGGCGGGCTCCTCAAGGCCGTGGTGCCGCACGACTCGCTGCTCGCCGAGGCGCACGCGCTCGCGCGCCGCTACATCGAGCGGCGCAGCCCGGTGTCGATCGCGCTGATGCGCCAGATGCTGATGCGCAATGCGGCGCTGCCGCATCCGGCCGACGCGCACGCGATCGAGTCGCTGGCGATGCTGCACACCAGCCGCAACGACGGCCGCGAGGGCGTGGCCGCGTTCGTCGGCAAGCGCCCGCCGCAGTTCGAGGGGCGGGTGTCGGACGGGATGCCGTCGTTCTACCCGTGGTGGTGATGCGGGCCTGAGCCTTGGGCCGGACGTTCCACGGTCCGGGCCCGGCGTTCCGGGAAGTCGACGCCGACCGCCCCGTGCGGTCCTGCGCCGGCGACGGGTCGAGCGGGGCGCGTCCCGGGCGTGGCGCCGGTCGCCGATGACCGATATCCTGACTTGGTCGTCGTCGAACGACGCCGTGCCCGCCTCGCGGGCCGCGGGCACATGCGGCACACCACACGAAACACAGAGAGGAGACCCGAGATGGAGATCACCAAGCGTGGCCTGATCAAGGCCGTCGGTGCCGCAGCGCTCGCGGCAGCGCTGCCCGCCGCCCCGGCATTCGCGCAGGGCCAGCCGATCGTGCTGAAGATGGCTCACATCTACAACCCCGGCAACATCTGGTTCGAGACCGCCGAGGCCTACGCGAAGGCGGTCGAGGCCAAGTCCGGCGGCAAGGTGAAGATCGAGATCGCCGCGAGCGGCTCGACCGGCGACTGGCCGGCGACGATCGAGGGCCTGAAGATCGGCACGAACCACATCGTGCTGCAGTCGATCGGCACGCTCGATCGCTACAACATCCTGCCCGGCCTCGAGGCCTACCCGTACCTGGTCCGCGACGTCGACCACTTCAAGAAGGTCTACTACGGGCCGGTCGGCGCCGAGTTCATGGAGGAGGTCGCCAAGAAGACCTCGTTCCGCATCGTCGGCGCGGGCTACCGCGGCGCACGCTGGCTGACCTCGAACAAGCCGGTGAAGTCGATCGCCGACATCAAGGGCCTGAAGCTGCGCGTGCCGCCGCTCAAGATGTACCGGATGACCTGGGAGCTGCTGGGCGCGAGCCCGGTGCCGATGGGCGTCGCCGAGCTCTTCACCTCGATGCAGCAGGGCGTGGTCGACGGCCAGGAGAATCCCCTCGAGATCGTCGACTCGATGAAGTACAACGAGGTGCAGAAGTTCGCGATCGACACGCGCCACGTGATCGGTGCGATGACCTGGATCTTCTCCGATGCGCGCTTCCGGCAGTTCCCCGCCGACGTGCAGAAGCTGCTGAAGGACGAAGGTGAAGCGGCGATGCTGGCCGCGACCGACCGCATGGTCTCGACCGAGTCCGAGCTGCGCAAGAAGCTCGAGGCGCGCGGCATGCAGTTCAACGACATCGACCGCGATGCGCTGCGCGCACGGCTCGGGGACATCGGCAAGGAGTTCCCGGACCTGGCGCCCTGGGCGGCGAAGTTCTCCGCGGTGAAGTGACTTGAGCGCCTCGCAGGACGAGGCGGCGCGGGACGGGAGGGGCGCCGCGCGGCGTCCGCTCCCCGCGGCGATCGCCTGGGCGGTCCGGATCGAGCGCGTCCTGGACGTCGTGCTCGGCCTGATGCTGCTCGCGGTCGCGATGTCGCTCTTCTACCAGGTGTTCGGCCGCTACGTGATCGGCCGAGCCCCGGCCTGGACCGAGGAAGTCGCGCGGATGCTGGTGGCGTGGATGGCGATGCTCGGTACCGCCGCGTGCCTGCGCAGCGGCGGCCACATCGCGGTCGGTGCGCTGGTCGACGCGGTGTCGCCGAAGGTGCGCGCGGTGCTGCTCGCGCTGCGCGACGCGGCGATGATGGCGACCGCCGGCGTGCTCGGCTGGGCGGGCTTCCGGTTCGCCGAGATGAATGGCGTGCAGGAGTCGGCGGCGCTCGAGATCCCGATGTCGATCCCCTACTCGGCGATGTGCGTGGGCGCGGTGCTGATGGCGGTCGTGCTCGCGCTCGCACGACTGGGCGGCGAGACGCCGCCGGTCGACTCGAGCCTGCACTCGGAGTGATCGTGCGATGACCATGCTCGGCGTGCTCGGGCTCGCGCTCACGGTGCTGCTGCTGCTCGCGGTGCCGATCGCCTTTGCGCTGGTGCTGTCGGCAACGATCGCGGTGCTGTTCGTCGGCGGCATCGACCTGATGATCGTGCCGCAGCAGGTCTACCAGGGGCTGGACAGCTTCCTGCTGCTGGCGATACCGATGTTCCTGCTCGCCGGCGAGCTGATGGCGCAGGGCGGCATGACCGACCGGCTGCTCGGCTTCTCGAATGCGCTGTTCGGGCGCTTTCGCGGCGGCCTGGCGATGAGCAACGTCGCGGCGGCGACGCTGATGGCCGGCATCTCCGGCTCGGCGATCGCCGACACCTCGGCGCTCGGCAAGGTCCTGATCCCCTCGATGATCAAGGCCGGATACGGGCGCGGCTTCTCGGCCGCGCTGACCGCGGCGGCCAACGTGGTCGGACCGATCATCCCGCCGTCGATCACCTTCCTGATGATCAGCGTGCTGACCAACCTGTCACCGCTCAAGCTGTTCATGGCGGCGGTGATCCCGGGCCTGCTGTATTCCGGCGCGATGCTGCTGACAGCGGGCGTGATCAGCCGTCGGCGCAACTACCCGACCCACGAGCGCGTCGACGCGAGCGGCATGTGGGTCGCGTTCCGGCGTGCGGCCTGGGCGCTGGCGATGCCGGTGCTGCTGATCGTCGGCATCCGCACCGGCGTCTTCAACGTCACCGAGTCGTCGGCGGTCGCCGTCGTCTACGCGCTCTTCGTCGGTCTGTTCGTGCACCGCGAGCTCGATGCGCGCAAGCTCTGGCGCGCGGTGGTGGGCTCGGCGCGGGCGACCGCGGTGATCATGATCATCCTGGGCGGCGCGCAGATCGTCTCGTGGTTCCTCGCCTACGAGCAGGCGCCGCAGCGGATCGCCGACTGGATGCTCGGCTCGATCAGCGGGCCGATGATGTTCCTGCTGGTGGTCAACGTGCTGCTGCTGGTGGTCGGCACGTTCATGGAGAACGCGCCGGCGCTGGTGCTGCTGTGCCCGGTGCTCTATCCGGTGGCGGCCAAGTTCGGCATCGACCCCTACCACTTCTCGATGATCGTCGGCATCAACCTGCTGATCGGCCTGATCACGCCACCGGTGGCCATCTGTCTGTCGATCGGCGCGCTGATCGCGAAGGCGCCGAGCGACGAGGTCAACCGCGAGGTGCTGCCCTTCCTGGGCGCGGCGGTGTTCGTGGTCTTCCTCGTGACCTACGTGCCGGCGATCTCGCTGTGGCTGCCGTCGGTGGTCGGCGGCCGATGACGTCGCGATGGCGGGCCGAGGCCCGCCGTCGCCCAACCTTCCAGGGAGCACCTGCATGACACGACGTTTCGACGGCCGAGTGGCCGTGGTGTTCGGGGCCGGCTCGGTCGGGCCGGGCTGGGGCAACGGCAAGGCGGCCGCGGTGCAGTACGCGCGCGACGGCGCCACGGTGGCCGCGATCGACATCAACCTCGATGCGGCGCAGGAGACCGTCGGCATCATCCGCGGCGAGGGCGGCATGGCCGAGGGCTGGGCCTGCGACGTGACGAAGCGCGCGCAGATCGTATCGGTCGTGACCGATATCCTGGCGAGGTTCGGGCGCATCGACGTGCTGCACAACAACGTCGGCCTGCCGGCGATGGGTACCACCGAGACCCTGAGCGAGGACGAGTGGGATCACGCGATGGACGTGAACCTGAAGAGCGTGTTCCTGACCTGCCAGGCGGTGCTGCCGACCATGGTCAGGCAGGGCAAGGGCGCGATCGTCAACATCTCGTCGGTGGCGGCGGTCCGCTACACCGGCTATCCGTATCCGGCCTACTACGCGAGCAAGGCGGCGCTCAACCACCTGACCGCGTCGATCGCACTCGAGTACGCGAGGAAGGGCATCCGCGCCAACGCGATCATGCCGGGGATGATGCACACGCCGCACATCGGAAAGGCCATCGTCGGCCAGTACGCGTCCGAGGCCGAGATGGTCGAGAAGCGCAACGCGCTGTGCCCGACCGGCCGCATGGGCACCGGCTGGGACATCGCGAAGTGCGCGGCCTTCCTCGCGTCGGACGAGGCCGAGTACATCACCGGTCAGGTGATCGCGGTCGACGGCGGGCTGACCGTGCGCTGCTGAGGCGGCGCGGCGCCGCACCGTGACAGCGGCACGGCGATTCGGGTACAAAGCGGCATGGACACCCACGACGCATACGCGCCCCTGTTCGACTACGTCGTCGTCGGCGCCGGCTCGGCCGGCTGCGTGCTGGCCGCCCGCCTGAGCGAGGACCCCTCGGTCACGGTGGCCCTGCTCGAGGCCGGCCCGCCCGACGCCAGCGTGCTGCTGCACTGCCCGGCGGGCCTGGCGCTGCTCGCCAAGACCGGCCAGGCCAACTGGGCCTACGACACCGTCCCCCAGGCCGGCCTCGGCGGTCGGCGCGGCTACCAGCCGCGCGGCAAGGTGCTCGGCGGCTCGAGCTCGGTCAACGCGATGATCTACGCGCGCGGCGTGCCGTCCGACTATGCGCACTGGGCCGCGCAGGGCAACCCCGGCTGGGGCTGGGACGATCTGCTGCCGCTGTTCCGCCGCGCCGAGCACAACGAGCGCGGTGCGGACGGGCTGCACGGGACGGGCGGGCCGCTGAACGTGGCCGACCTTCGCTCGCCGAACCCGTTCGCGCGCGCCTTCATCGAGGCCGGCGTGCAGGCGGACCTGCCCGAGAACCCGGACTTCAACGGCCCGAGCCAGGAGGGCGTGGGCTGGTACCAGGTCACCCACCGCAACGGAGAGCGCTGCAGCGCGGCCAAGGGCTACCTGGCGCCGGCCCTCGGCCGCCCGAACCTGAAGGTGATCACCGGTGCGCACGCGACGCGGCTGCTGCTCGAGTCGCGCCGGGCGACCGGCGTCGAGTACCGGTGCCCCGACGGTTCGACCGCCCGCGCGCTCGCGCGGCGCGAGGTGCTGCTGGCGTCGGGCGCCTTCGGCTCGCCGCAACTGCTGATGCTGTCGGGCGTGGGGCCAGGTGCCCACCTGCGGGAGCTCGGCATCCCGCTCGTCCACGACCTGCCGGGCGTGGGCGAGGCGCTGCACGACCATCCCGACGTCGTCCAGGTGGTGGACCTGCCGGGTGCGACCGAGCTGTTCGGCCTGTCCTTCGCCGGCGTGCCTCGGCTGCTGCGCGGCGTGGGCGAGTGGCGCCGCACGCGCACCGGCCCGCTCACCACCAACTTCGCCGAGGCCGGGGCGTTCCTGCGCACGCGGCCCGAGTCCGCCGAGCCCGACGTGCAGCTGCACTTCGTGATCGGCAAGCTGGTCGACCACGGCCGCAAGACGGTGTTCGGCCACGGCTACTCGTGCCACGTCTGCCTGCTGCGGCCGGCGAGCCGCGGCCGGGTGCGGCTGGCGAGCGCCGACCCGCTGGCGGCGCCGGCGATCGATCCGGCCTTCCTCGCCGAGCGCGAGGACGTCGACGCGATGGTGCGCGGGTTCAAGGCGATGCGGCACGTGCTGGCGCAGCCCGCGCTTGCGCGCTTCGGCGGCCGCGAGACGGCCGCGTCGGCCGCGGTGCAGACCGACGCGCAGATCGAGACCTTCCTGCGCGAGCGGGTCGACACGATCTACCACCCGGTGGGCAGCTGCCGGATGGGGCCGGGCGCGAACGACGTCGTCGATGCCTCGCTGCGCGTCAAAGGCATCGATGCGTTGCGCGTGGTCGACGCATCGATCATGCCGCGCATCGTCGGCGGCAACACCAACGCGCCGACCATCGTGATCGCGGAGAAGGCGGTCGAGATGATCCGCGCGGAGGCACGGGCCGGGCGCCCGTCGGCCGCGGCGTCCCTGCAGTGAGGCCGCGGCCTCGGGTGTCCGCCGCCTAGCGCTGCTGCTGCCGGTACAGGTAGTCGACGAGCAGCGCGATCTTCAGCCTGGCGGCCGCCTCGGGCCGTTCAGGCCGGCCGGCGCTTCGCGTCGATCGCACGCTGGCGGGCGAGCACCGCCCGCGCGCGGTCGACGATCGGGAGGTCGACCATCCGCCCCTTCCACGCGAAGGCCGCGCGCCCCGCGCCGATCTCGCGCTCGAAGGCCTCGAGCATCTCGCGCGCGGCGATCACCTCCGCCGGATCGGGCGAGAAGCCCTCGTTGCAGATCGCGACCTGCGACGGATGGATGCAGAAGGCGCCGAGGAAGCCGAGCCGACGCGCGCGCACGATCCGCGCGCGATAGGCGTCGACGTCGCGGTAGTCGGCCACCGAGCCGACGAAGCCGATCGGCAGCACCCCGGCACGGCGCGCGGCGCGCACGTTGTCGACGTTCGGCACGTACATCGCGTCGTCGTCGACGGTGGATCCCAGCGACACCGACAGGTCCTCGCCGCCGATGATCTGGCCGACCACGCGCGAGTGCGCGGCGGCGATGGCGTCGAGGTGCGCGAGGCCCTCGGCGTCCTCGACCATCGTGATCACGCGGGTGTGGCCGATGGGCAGTCCGCGCTCGCGCTCGAGCTCGGCGAGCACCTCGGCGAGCTGGCGCACGAAGGATGCGTCGGGCACCTTCGGCATGGCGATCGCGCTCACCGAGGCGCGCACCGTCGCCTCGAGGTCGCGCACCAGCATGCGCCAGGGCCGGTTCACGCGGACGGTGACCTCGCGGCCCGCGGCAGCGAACCGGTCGGCGATCGCGGCGACGCGCGCCCGCGCCTCGTCCTTCTGCGCCGGGCCGACGCTGTCCTCGAGGTCGATCTGCAGCGCGTCGGCGTCGCCCTTGAGCGCGCTCTCGACGAACCGGTCGCTGACCGCGGGGACGAAGAGGATCGAGCGCCAGACGGGCAGCTCGCGGGCATCGGTGCTGACGTGCACGGTCGGGTCCTCGGGAGGTCAGGGCAGGCGGGCGAGCTCGGCGAGGATCTCGTCGGTGTGCTCGCCGAGCGCGGGCGCGGGGCGGCGGAAGCCCCCCGGCGTGACGCCCAGGCGCGGCACGACGTTGTGCATCGGGATCGAGCCGAGCTCGGCGTCCTCGACGTCGACGATCGCCTCGCGGCCGCGGGTGTAGGGATGCTCGAGCAGCTCGCCCATGTCGCAGACCGGGCCGACGGTGACGCCCGCCGCCTCGAACAGCGCGAGGTTCTCGGCGGTGGTCCGTTCGACGATGAAGCCGCCGATGATCGCGTCGAGCGCGTCGCGGTTCGCGACCCGCGCGGTGTTGTCGTGGAAGCGCGGGTCGGTCTTGAGCTCGGGGCGCCCGATGGTGTCGAGGATGCGCATGGCCATCGACTGCATCGAGCCCGACAGCGCGACGAAGCCGCCGTCCCGGCACGGATAGACGTTGCGCGGCGCGGCGTGCGTCGACTGGTTGCCGGCGCGCATCGTCGCCTCGCCGGTCAGCCGCGTCTTGGCCGCCTCGGAGGCGATGGTCGAGAAGATCGGCTCGAACAGCGACAGGTCGATCACCTGGCCGCGGCACTCGCGTTCGGCCGCGCGCAGCGCGGTCATCGTCGCGAACGCGCCCTGGATGCCCGCGATCATGTCGGCGAGCGCCAGCGGCGGCAGCGCGGGCGGGCGGTCGGGAAAGCCGTTGAGGTGCGCGAAGCCGCTCATCGCCTCGACCAGCGTGCCGAAGCCCGGCTTGTGCGCGTACGGCCCGGTCTGGCCCCAGCCGGAGATCCGCACGATCACCAGCGCCGGGTTCGCGGCCAGCAGCTCGGCGGGTGCCAGGCCCATCTTCTCGAGCCCGCCGGGCACGAAGTTCTCGACCATCACCTGTGCGTGCGCGAGCAGCTTGCGCAGGCTGGCGAGGCCCGCGTCGCTGCGCAGGTCGAGCGTCATCGAGCGCTTGTTGCGGCCGTAGACCTTCCAGTAGATCGGCTGGCCGGCCTCGCGCCAGCGGCGCAGATCGTCGCCCTCGCCGGGGCGCTCGACCTTGATGACGTCGGCGCCGAAGTCGGCGAGCTGCAGCGTCAGCATGTTGCCGGCGACGAGGCGGGACAGGTCGACGACGCGGATGCCCTCGAGGGGGCCGCGGGCGGTGGGGTCGAAGCGGATCATGGCCGGCCGATGATACGCGGCGCCCCGACGGGGACGCCGGACGGACGTTCCGAACCGCGGCCCGCGACGGGCGCCGCTCAGGTCGCGCCGAGCCGCCTTCTCACCGCCTCGTGATGGTCGCCGCGGCCGGCGCGCCCGACCAGCACCAGCGTCGGCGTGCGCGACAGCAGGTCGCGTGCGGCCGCGACCAGCGCATCGGCACCGATCGACATCGTGGTCGCGATGCGCTCGTCGGGCGACAGCACGCGGCCGTGCACGAGCAGGTCGCGGGCGACGGTCTCGGCGAGCTCCATCGGCCGCTCGAGGCTGCGGGCGAGGTGGGTCGCCTGCTGGTTGTGGGTGCGCTCGAGGTCCTCGGGTGCGATGCCGCGGGTGAGGGCGGTCAGCTCGTCGCAGACCACGTCGAGGAACACCCGCAGGTTGCGCGGCGCGACGCCGGCGGTGACCTGCAGCGTTCCGCAGTCGTCATGGCCCTCGGTCCAGGCGTCGATCTGGTAGGCCAGGCCGCGCTGCTCGCGCACCGACTGGAAGAGCGGCGAGGACATGCCGCCGCCGAGCAGCTCGCCGAGCAGCTCGTAGACCGGGTAGCCCGGATCGGTGCGCGCCGGCACCGGCCAGCCGAGCGCGACCGAGGTCTGCTCGTAGTCGTCGTCGACGTGGCGGTAGCCGCCCACGTAGCGGGCGATCTCGCGCTCGGCGGGCGTGCCCGCGGGCAGGTCGCCGAAGTGCCGCTCGACCTCGTCGGCGAAGCGCGCGTGGTCGACGTCGCCGGCGGCCGCGACCACCATGTTGGCGGCACGGTAGTGCGTGCCGAGGTAGCCGAGGAAGTCGTCGCGGGTGACGCGCTTGACGAAGCGCGCGCTGCCGAGGATGGGGCGCCCGAAGGACTGCTTCGGCCAGGCTTTGAGGTCGAACTCGTCCTGGGCGATGGACTCGGGATCGTCGGCCGCGTCGCCGAGCTCCTGCAGGATCACCTGGCGCTCGCGCTCGATCTCCTCGGCCGGGAAGGTCGAGCGGCGGATCACGTCGGCCAGCACGTCGAGGGCCACCGGCATGTGCTCGGCGAGCAGCACCGTGTGGTAGGCGGTGTGGTCCTTGGCGGTGTAGGCGTTCATCGACGCGCCGACCCGTTCGATCTCGAGCGAGATGCGGCGCGCGTCGCGGGTCTCGGTGCCCTTGAACGCCATGTGCTCGAGGAAGTGCGAGATGCCGTTGAGCGGCGACGGCTCGTCGCGCGAGCCGACCCGCACGAAGGCGCCGACCGCCGCGGTGCGAAAGCCCGGCAGGCGCACCGACGCGATGGTCAGGCCGTTGGGCAGGACCCGGGTGCGCACATCCATCGGGGCGGATCCGGGACCGGTGGCGGGGCGGGTCTGGGCGCGGCCCGTCGTCACGAGCGGCCCCGCTTCCAGGCCTCGTAGCGCGCGCGCTGCTCGGCGTTCGGCGGATACAGGCCGGGCAGCGAGGCGCCGGCGTCGATCTCGCCCATGATCCAGGCCTCGAGCCGCTCCTGCTCGGGCGCGGCCTCGGCGATCGCCGCGGCGATCGCGGCCGGCACCAGGACCGCGCCGTCGCCGTCGGCGACGATCCAGTCGTCGGGGAAGACGGCCACGCCGCCGCAGCCGATCGGCTGCTGCCAGGCGACGAAGGTCAGGCCGGCGACCGAGGGCGGTGCGGCCGCGCCGCGGCACCAGACCGGCAGGCCGGTGCCGAGCACGCCCTCGGCGTCGCGGACGACGCCGTCGGTGACCAGCGCCGCCACCTGCCGCTTCGCCATCCGCGCGCACAGGATGTCGCCGAAGATGCCGGCGTCGGTCACGCCCATGGCGTCGACGACGGCCACGCAGCCGGCGGGCATCGCCTCGATCGCGGCGCGGGTGGAGATCGGCGACGACCAGGACTCGGGCGTGGCGAGGTCCTCGCGTGCGGGCACGAAGCGCAGCGTGAAGGCCCGCCCCACGATCCTCGGACCCACGAAGCGCGACTCGCCGGCGCGCAGGGGGGCGGCGCCGCGCAGCCAGGTGTTGCGCAGGCCGTGCTTGAGCAGCAGCGTGGTGAGGGTGGCGGTGGTGACGCCGCGCAGGGCGTCGGCGATGGCGGCGTCTGACATCGGTCGGATCTGCCCGGGCAGGGACGGCTGGACGGGCCAGTCTACACGGCCCGGCGCACCGCCCGCCGGCCCGCCCCTTCAGGGGCGCAGCGGCCTGACCGGGCCGGTCGGGCCGGGGGCCGCGGCACGCAGCCGCAGCGCGAAGGCCTCGGCGTCGATCGGCACGCCCAGCAGGTAGCCCTGACCGTCCTCGCAGCCGATGCGTCGCAGCGCGGCGAGCTGGGCGTCGGTCTCGATTCCCTCTGCGGTCACGGCGAGCCCGAGCGTGCGGCTCATCGCGACGATCGTCTCGACGATCGCGAGCGCGCTGCTGTCGCCGGGCAGGTCGTGCACGAAGCTCCGGTCGATCTTGAGCCGGTCGAGCGGCAGGTGCTTGAGCGCCGACAGCGACGAGTAACCGGTGCCGAAGTCGTCGATGGCGATGCGAACGCCGAGCCCTCGGATGGTGTCCAGCTGACGCAGCGAGCCGGCGCCCGAGCGCAGCGCGGTCTCGGTGACTTCGACCTCGAGCCGGTCGGGCGACAGCTTCGAGGCGTCCAGCATGCGCTGCAGGCGTCCGGCGAAGTCGCCGCGCTCGAGCTGGCGGGGCGAGACGTTCATGCACAGCCGCGGCGGCATCAGTCCCGCCTCGATCCAGGCCGAGGCATGCTCGCAGATGCGCTCCAGCACGAAGAGCCCGATCGTCTCGATCAGCCCGCTGTCCTCGGCGATCGGCACGAACTGCTGCGGCGCGACCGGCACGCCGTCCTCGCGCCGCCAGCGCAGCAGCGCCTCGGCGGCGACCAGGTGCCCGTCGGCCAGCGCCAGGATCGGCTGGAAGTGCAGCGTCAGCTCGCCGCGCTCGAGCGAGCGGCGCAGCCCCTGCTCGACATCGAGGCGGCGGCGTGCGCGCCGGGCCAGCGCGTGCGTGTAGAAGGACACGTGATTGCGGCCGTTGGCCTTCGCGGCGTACATCGCGGAGTCGGCGGCCATCATCAGCGCGCCGCGGTCGCCGCCGTCCTGCGGGAACACCGCGACGCCGATGCTCGCGGAGCCCTTGACCGTGCGCCCCCCGATGTCGACCGGCTCGGACAGCAGCGCGAGCAGCTTCTCGGCCAGCCGGCTCGCATCCTCGGGCTGGGAGAGGTCGGTCATCACGACGACGAACTCGTCCCCGCCCAGCCGGGCCGCGGTGTCGGTGTCGCGGATCGAGGCTCGCAGCCGTCGGCCGACCTCCTGCAGCAGACGGTCGCCGGCGGCGTGGCCGAGCGAGTCGTTGATCGTCTTGAAGCCGTCGAGGTCGATGAACATCAGCGCCACGCCATGGCCGAGGCGACGCGCGCGCTGCAGCTCGTGGTCGAGCCGCTCGTCGAGCAGCGCGCGGTTCGGCAGGCCGGTCAGCACATCGTGGTGCGCGAGGTAGCTCAGCTGCTCCTGGGCGCTGCGCATCGAGGTCAGGTCCGAGCAGGTGAGCACGTACCGCACCTCGTCGTCCTCGCCCTCGGGCACGCGGCTCGCGGTCTGCAGCGCCACCAGCAGCCGGCCGTCGCGTCTGCGCAGGCCGACCTCGCCGCGCCAGTGGCCGTCGGGCGAGTGCAGCAGTGCCTCCCAGAAGTCGGCCGGGTGCGGGGGCTCGTGCAGCAGCGCGTCGGCATCGCGGCCGAGGACTTCGGCCTCGCTCCAGCCGGTGAGCGCGACGAATGCCGGATTCACCGACACGATCCGGCGCCGGGCGTCGGTCATCACGATCGCATCGGCGATCCGCTGCAGGACGATGCCGGCCTGCCGCAGGCGCTCCTCGGCCTGGCGCCGCTCGGTCACGTCGCGCAGCAGGCCCACCACCCGGGTCGGTGAGGCGGCACCCGTGCCGTCCCGCGGCCCGCCGAGGCGCGTGGCGGCGAGCGGCTTGGCGTGCAGCTCCACCCAGCGTCCGCCGGCGTCGGCCGTGCCCGCCGACGGCTCCGAGGCCGGCGGCCCGGCGACCGGCCAGATGCCGTCGATCGGCTGGCCGCGGGCGAGGGTCGCCCGGATCGATTCGAGGTCGGCCCCGGTGAAGCCCGCGAGCAGGCTCGACAGGTCGCCGGGCACCGCGCCCGGCTGGGCGAAGGTGCCTCGGTCGGTGCGCGGGTCCCAGTCCCAGACGACCAGCCCGGCCGCGTCCATCGCGAGCCGCAGCCGCTCCTCGCTGCGCTCGACGGCGGCGTCCGCATCGTGTCGCGCGAGCGCCACCTGGATCGTCGCATGCAGCTCGCGGCTCTCGTACGGCTTGATCAGGTAGCCGTAGGGGCGGCTCGACTGCGCGCGGGCGAGCGTCTCGTCCTCGGCGTAGGCCGTCATGAAGACGACCGGCGTGCGCGAGGTCTCCCGGATCCGGCAGGCGACCTCGATGCCGTCGATCGCGCCCTCGATGTTGATGTCCATCAGCACCAGGTCGGGCCGCAGCGTGTCGACCGCCCGCAGCGCGTCCTCGCCGCGCGCGACCGTGCGCAGCACCCGATAGCCCATCTCGACCAGCCGATGCGACAGGTCGAGCGCCACGATCCGCTCGTCCTCCACCACCACGATCGATGCCGCCCGCAGGCGCGGGCGCAGCGCGGTGTCGACGACGGCGCTCATCGCCGGGCCTCCGCCGCGAGCGGGAACCGGACCTCGAAACGGGTACCCGGCGGGCCGCCGCGCGACAGCGTGCCGCCGAGCTGGTCGACCAGGAGCGGGACGAGCTGCAGGCCGAGCGAGGTCGGCGCCTCGGTGTCGAGTCCGGGCGGCAGCCCGACGCCGTCGTCCTCCACCCGGATCGACGCGGTGTCGCCGTCGATCGCGATGCCGATGATGACGGTGCCGGCGCGCTCGTCCGGGAAGGCATGGTCGTAGGCGTTGGTGACCAGCTCGTTGACCAGCAGGCCACAGGGGATCGCGCGCGGCAGCTCGAGATGAAGCGGCACCTCCGCGCCCTCGACGCGCAGCTGCACCGCGGGCGCGCTCGAGCGCTGTCCGTCGGCGAGCAGCCGGCCGAGTCGCGTGAGGTACTCGCCGACGTGCAGCTGCGCGACGTCGGCATGCTCGTGCAGCAGCTGGTGGGTCAGTGCCATCGCATGGACGCGGTTGCGGCAGGCCGCGAGCGCGGCGCGCGCCTCGGGCGGCGCACCGCGAGCCTGCAGCGACAGCAGGCTGGTGATCACCTGGAGGTTGTTCTTCACGCGATGGTGGACTTCGTCGAGCAGCACGGTCTTCTCGCGCAGCATCGCCTCGAGCTGGCGCTGCTCGGCCTGGCGCGCGCCGCGGTCGACGATCGTCGCCAGCACCGAGATCACGCCGTCGTGCCGGATCGGCGACAGGCCGATCTCCAGCGGGATCGCGGTGCCGTCCCGGTGCCGGCCGCGCAGGTCGCGTCCCGGGGCCATCGCGCGGCGCACCGGGGCGTCCAGGTAGCCGCTGCGCAGCGCCGCGTGGCCGGCGCGTGCCGCGTCGGGCAGCAGCGTGTCGATGTTCGTGCCGATCAGCTCGCCAGGGCCCCAGCCGAACAGCCGCTCGGCCTGCGGGTTGGCGAGCACGATCCGGCCGTCCGGGTCGGACACCAGCAGTCCGACCGGGGAGGCCTCGACGACGTCGCGAAAGCGCCGCTCGCCATCGCGCACCGCCTGCTCGGCCCCGCGCCGGCCGTGCACTTCGGCGGCGAGGCGTGCGGCCTCGTCGACGGCGCGCGCGCGCCGGTTCGACTCGCGTCGCAGGTACAGCCCGAGCGCCAGCACGGTCAGCGCGCCGACGGCGGCGGCCCCCAGCGGGCGCTGGCTGCGGGAAGCCGGCTCGAGGGCCTCGGAGCCCGCCACGCGAAGCGTCCTGATCTCGCTGGGCAGCTCGGTCGGCAGCAGCCCGCGCATCAGCGCCTCGACCCCTATCGGGCCGCTGCCGCCGCCGAGCATCGGACGGACGGTGTGGCCCGGCGCGGCGCGGCGCATCGTCTCGGAGGTCCTGCCACGGCTCGCCGACCTCAGCATGCGCCCGGCCTGCGTCGGCTCGAATCGCCCGACGATCGCGTCCGCCGCGCGCAGCGCGAACCCGAAGCGCTGGACGCGTGCGTCGACCGCAGCGGCGCTCCGGTCGCTCGCCGCGCCGCGGCCAAGCTGCGCCGCGTGCCCGTCGTCGTCCGCGGCGATCTGCCAGCCGAGCACGGCCAGCCCCAGGACCGCGGCCATCGCGAGCCATCCCGCCGTCTCGTTCCCCCTGCCCGCCAATGCCATCGGTGGTTTCGCCTCGCGGCGCAGGGTGAGGCAAGAGTCGCGCCCGGGTCGGCCGGCCCGGCGGCGCGTGGCAGCGCGCCGGGGACGCGCGAGGTGGCTCTACGTCGGGCGTGGCCCGCCCGCGCCCTCGCTCGCGCGCAGGAACTCGGCGAGCTCGCGGGCGATCTCCTCACCGGAGTCTTCCTGCAGGAAATGGCCGGCACCCCGGATCCGGCGGTGCGGTCGGTCGCGCGCGCCGGGCACCTGCGCCTGCCAGGTGCGCTCGCCGCCGCGGGTGATCGGGTCGCGGGTCGAGAACAGCGTGAGGAAGGGCTTGTCCCAGGCGCGAAAGACCGCCCAGGCCCGTTCGTTGGCAGCGCGCTCCGGATCGTCCGGGCCCCCCGGCACGAAGCCCGGCATCAGGCGCGCGGCGATCTGGTGGCGGGCGTCCGGGAAGGGCGCGTCGTAGGCGGCGCGCTCGCGCTCGCCGAGCCCGCGCACGCAGCCGGCAGCGACGATGCGGCCGATCGGGAACCACGGGCTCCAGCGCGCGAACGCGCGCCACAGCACGAAGGCGCGCGGCATCGGCTGCATGCCCGTCGGCAGTCCGCCGTTGGCGAGCACGATCCGATCGAAGCGCTCAGGCGCCTCGGCTGCCATCCGCAGTCCGATCAGCGAACCCCAGTCCTGGCAGAACAGCGTGACGCCGCGCAGGTCCGCGGCGCGCAGCCAGGCGGACATCCAGCGCACCTGGCTCGCGTACGAGTACGCCCGTGGGTCCGCGGGCTTGTCGGAGCGGCCGAAGCCCACGAGGTCGGGGGCGACCGCGCGCAGGCCCGCATCGAGCAGCACCGGGATCATCTTGCGGTAGAGGTACGACCAGGTCGGCTCGCCGTGCATCAGCAGCACGACGGGTGCGTCGCGCGGGCCCTCGTCGATGCAGGCGATACGCAGGCCCTCGACCTCGATGTAGCGCGGCACGTAGGGGAAGCCGGGCAGGTCCGCGAAGCGGGCGTCCGGAGTCCGGAGGATCTCGGCGGCGGCTCGGGTGGGCATGGCGCAGGCCTCACCGATGGGTGAGCGAGATCGCGCGCGAGCCGGCGGGCAGGCTCACGAAGTCGCCGTCGCGCCCGACCCGGATCGGACCGTTCCAGATGCGCGGCGCGTCGCCGAGGAACGCGGTCTCGAGCGCCGTCATCGGCAGCGGTGGCACGATGTGGTTCAGCAGCAGATAGCCGACGCGGGCATCGCGCGCGGTCTCGGCCGCCTCCTCGGGCGTGGCGTGGTAGTCGACGATGTCGGCGAAGAGCTTCACCAGGTTCGGCCGCCGCGCCGCCTCGGCCGCGCGGGCGAGCACCGCCAGCAGCGGCCTGGACAGGGCCTCGTGCACCAGCAGGTCCGCGCCCTCGGCCTCGCGGCGCACGGCGTCCGAGCGGCGGGTGTCGCCGCTCAGCACGACGGTCCGGTCGCGGTAGCGGATCCGGTAGCCGAGCGCCGGATGCACCGGTGCGTGATCGACCGCGAAGGCGACCACCTCGAGCTCCCCGTCGGCGATCACCACCGCGCGCCCGTCGGCGCCGAGCACGATCGGGCGGGCGGTGCCGCCCGCACCGCCCGGCGGCACGATCGACTCGCCGTGATGCGCGACCCGGTAGCCGCGGTCGGCGGCGTAGACACGCCCGAGGCCGTCGACCACCGCCTCCACCCCCGCCGGCCCGTGCACCGGGGCGGGCGAGGTGCGCGCGCCCGCCACCCAGCGCTGCAGCAGCAGTTCGCCCAGGCCGTCGAGATGGTCGGAGTGCAGGTGGGTGAGCAGCACCTCGTCGACGCGTCCGGCCTCGAAGCCCAGCCGCGCGAGTCCGCGCAGTGCGCCGCTGCCGGCATCGAAGACCAGCAGCCGCCGGCCGGCCAGGACCAGCGTGCACGGACCGCCGCGACGCTCGTCCGGAAACGGCGAGCCCGCGCCGCACAGGCCCACGTGCAGCCCGTCGGGCAGCGCGCCGACCGGATCGGCCGACAGGCGGGCGAGCGCGCCGCGCTCGACGATCGCCAGGGCGATGGGGGTGCGCAGCATCCAGGCGAGGGCCGCGAGGGCTGCGAGCGCCAGGAGTGCGGCGGCGAGACGGCGCACGTGTCGGGTCATGACGGGCTCGCCGGGGCGTTCAGCGCGGCCGCGGTGCGCCGGCGGCGCCGCACGCGCCAGACCCCCGCCGCCAGGACGCCGAGCAGCACGGCGAGCGCCGGGCCGCCGTAGGCAGGCAGCCAGTAGTTGTGGATCGTGTTGATCGTCACCTGTCGGGAGGCGTCGTAGCCGGCAGGCATCGGCAGCACGTGATGCTCGCGCGCCCAGGTCTCGTAGGCCGCCCGCATCGCGGCGAAGGCCTCGGGCAGGCGGTCCTTGAGATCGAGCGTCTCGCCGGGGTCGGCGCGCAGGTCGTGCAGCCGCCACTGGCCGTCGCCGAGCGGCGGCAGGCTGCGGGTGAGCTTCAGGTCGCCCCGATAGAGCGCCTCGTCGCCCGACAGCTCGTAGCCGAGCGTGTCGTCCGGACCGCGCACCGCACGGCCCGGGTCCTGCAGCGCCGCGACCAGGCTGCGCCCCGACATCGGCTCGATCGGGCGCCCCTCGCGCTGCGGGGCCGGTGGCGCGACGCCGGCCAGTTCGAGCAGTGTCGGTGCGAGATCGGTCACATGGGTCAGGCCGTGATGCAGCGCGCCGGCGGGCGCGCCGCGTACGCCCGACACGATCAGCGGCACCCGCGTGCCGCCTTCGCCGCCGACGAACTTGTAGCCCGCCAGAGGCGAGGCCGCGGCGCTCGCCCAGCCCGGGCCCATGATCGCGTACGCGCCCTCTCCGCCGAGCCGGTCGGTCGACTGCGAGTACTGGGTCCAGAGCCAGGGCTGCGCGGCCGCGTAGTCCGAGCCCTCCGGGCCGTTGTCGGACAGGAAGACGAACACCGTGTCGTCGTAGAGCCCGCGGGCCTTCAGGTGGGCGACGAGCCGGCCGACGTGGTGGTCCATCGCCTCGGCCATCGCCGCATAGACTTCCATGCTGCGCGCCTGATGGCGGCGCTCCGACGCGGACAGCGCGCTCCAGTCGCGGGTGGTCGGCATCCGGGCCATGGGCGCGCCGGCGGGGACCGTGCCGAGCGCGACCGCCCGATCGCGGCGGGCGAGGCGCAGCGCGTTCCAGCCGGCGTCGTAGCGGCCGGCCTGCCGCTCGACGAACTCGCGCGGGGCCTGCAGCGGCGCGTGGTTGGCCTGGAAGGCGACGAGCGCGAAGAAGGGCCGGTCGCTCGCCGCGTCGGCCTCCAGGTAGGCGATCGTCCGGTCGACGAACCACTCCGACGAGTAGAAGCGGGCCGGCATCGACGCGGCTCGCCCGTCCTCGAACCACTCCACCGTGGCCGAGTGGGGCAGGTAGCGCTTGGTCGGCTCCCAGTTGTCCGAGCCGGTGTCGCCCTGGACGATCGAGCGGTCGAACCCGCGCCGGTCGGGCAGGTTGTGCGGCTCGGATCCGACGTTCCACTTGCCGGCCGCGTAGGTCCGGTAGCCGGCTTCCTGCAGCAGCGTCGGCAGCGTGATCACGTTCGTGTCGAGCGAGCCGAGGTAGCCGCGCCGCCCCATGTGCTCGCGCGGCATCGACTCGCGCAGGTTGCCGACGCCTGCACGGTGGTGCTCGACGCCGGTCAGCAGCATCGCGCGGGTCGGCGCGCAGGAGGCGGCCACGTGGAAGTTGGTGAAGCGCGTGCCCCGCGCGGCGAGCGCATCGAGGTGAGGTGTGGGGATCTCGCCGCCGAAGGCGCCGACGTCGGTGAAGCCCCAGTCGTCGGCGACGAGGACGACGATGTTGGGGCGCGTGCGCGGGGCGCCCGCGATCGAGGCGGCCGCAGCCGGCTCCGCGGCGTCGGCGGATCGGGCGGGCGTGGCGAGCGTCAGGCAGACGGCGAGTGGGGCGAGGGCGGCGAGGGCGGCGGCCATGACCCGGCCCGCGGCCCGTGCGAGGTGTCCGACGGTCATCGTTCGTGCTCCGTGTGCAGGCCGGCCTCGAGCGCATCGACGACTGCCCACAGGCGGTCCTGGCCCCAGACCGCGGTGTCGCCGACCGCGAAGGCGGGCACGCCCCACAGCCCGCGTTCGAACAGCGCGGCCCGGTTGTGCTCGGCCTCGGCGCGCCAGCGGGTATCGGCCAGTGCCTCGCGGCACGCTGACCAGGTGAGCCCGGCGCGTTCGGCGATCGTACGCAGGCCGCGGTCGCTGCCGGCGTCCAGCCCCTCGGCCCAGGTGCCGCGCATGAACGACAGCAGGAAGGCTTCGCCCAGCGCCTCGGCCTGCGCGTGGTGCATCAGCGCGAGCCCGCGCTCGACCGGGCGGCCGACCGGATCGACCAGGCGACCGAAGGGGATGCCGCGCACGAAGGCCTCGCGCGCGGCGTCGGCGGCGATGTACGTGCGCTTGGCACGCGGCACCGGCAGCCCGCGCATGACCATCGGCAACAGGCCGCGCAGGCGCAGCGGCACGCCGGCCTGTCTCGCGAGCGCCAGCACCCGCGGCGCGGCGATCGCCGAGTACGGGCTGCGCAACGAGAACCAGAACTCGATCGGACCCGGATGCCGGGCGATCACCGGTCCGGCGGGGTCGGCGCCGGGCTCGAACATCAGCCCGCTCGTCCCGGCGCGCGCCGCTCCCAGGTCCTGCAGCCGGCGCTCGAGGTGATGCAGCCGGTCGATGCCCCAGTACCACTCGCCATCGAGATGGAAAGTCGCGCCCAGGTAATGGCCGAGCCGGCGACGCAGGGCCGCGGACGCGGCGAGGTGGGCGGTCACGGTCGGGTCGGCGGCGACAGCGCTCGCGGTGGCGGCAGCGCTCGCCATGGTGGCCACGGTCGCGCCGTTCGCGGGTGCCGCCGTGCGCGCCGACTCCCAGGCCGCTCGTGTGAGCGTCGCCGCGGATGCGACGAAGCGGCCCGCCTCGGCCGCCGCGACCAGCCGCGCCGTGGCATCGGCCAGCGCGTGCGCGCCGGGCTGCGCGCCCGGATCCTCGAAGTCGAGCCCGTGCCTGCGCGCGAGCAGCGCCGCATCGCGCCGCGACCAGGCCACCAGCCGCTCGCGCTCGGGGGCGACCGCGTCCTGCGGCGCCCCGACCACGTGCGGCACGACGTCCAGGTCGTAGCGGCGCACCAGGTCGGGCAGGGCGCCGGCGGCCAGCAGCGAGTACGGATCGTCGGGCTGGTGGAAGTAGTCGACGCGCAGCCGCGCGCCGCGCGCCAGGCGCGCCCGCTCGGCCCGAGCCCGGCGCCGCTGCAGGCGCTCGCGCGACAGCAGCCAGGCCGAGATCGGCGGGGACAGCAGACCCTTCAGCGACACGTCGCCGCAACGGGAAGGGCGGCCGTTCGCCCGCGCATCGACCGGGTCCGGTACACTTCCATACATAAGTGTATGGAGCGTGTGCCCTGCCCGGGCACGCCGACCGGAGGACGAGCATGGCGCGGCAGACTAGAGGGGGTGCGGCCTCGAAGGGTCGCGCGGCGGCGCGCACCGTGAAGCCCGCGCGCCGCGGCGACGCCGGCGAGTCGCCGCGCCTCGGCCCGGACCAGTGGCTCGATGCGGCCCACGCGGCCGTGGTGGCCGGCGGCTTCGGGAACGTCCGGGTGCTCCCGCTCGCTCAGGCGCTCGGCATCACCCGAGGCAGCTTCTACTGGCACTTCGCCGATCATGCCGAGCTGGTGGCCGCGCTGATCGGACGCTGGCATCGACGGGAGATCGAGGCCGACCGTGCGCTCGAGGCGGCGTCGACGGACGATCCGCTCGCCGACCTGGTGGCGGTGCTCGACGCGGCGCTCGCGCGCGGCGGCAGCGACCTCGCCGACCTGCGCTTCGAGCTCGCGCTGCGCAGCCACGGCCGGCAGGACCCGGCGGTGGCCGAGATGCTCGCCGAGGTCGACGCCCTGCGCCTCGGCCTGATCGCCGCGAAGTACCGCCGGATCCTGGGCGGGGATGCGGATGCTGCGGAGGACCTCGCCGCCCTGCTGTACGTTGCTGTCGCCGGAGCCCACCAGGCGCTGGCTCGCCCGGGCAGCGATGCGGCCGTCGCCACCTACCTGCGCGACGTGATCGCCGAACACCTGATCCTGCGGCCCGCGCAGCCCGGCGCGCCGCAGCGTGCCGCGATCGGGCGCAGGCGCGGGCGCGGTGCGCTCAGTTGATCCAGTAGGTGAAGTCATCGTCCGGGCCCGAAGGCTGGTCGAGTGTCCGGTCGATCGCCACGGGGAGTTCGATGAACGAGCGCCACGCCGGCGGCGGCATGTCCGCGTGGTGGGCCTGCAGCAGCGCGCGCAGCCGCGCCACCTGCTCGGGGCGCGTGGCCGACAGGTCGGTGCGCTCGGTCGGATCCGATGCGAGGTCGAAGAGCCAGGTGCGCCGGGGTCGCTGTGAGTCGATCAGCTTCCAGTCGCCGTCGCGCACCGATCGCAGGCTGCCGTCGCGCCAGAACAGCGTGCGCGCCGGCGCCTTCGGCGCGGCCTCGGCCAGCAGCGGCAGCAGGTTCTTGCCGTCGAGGGGGCGGTCGGCGGGGAGTGCCGCGCCCGCCGCCGCCGCTGCGGTCGGCAGCAGGTCGATGCCCGAGACCGGTGACTGCAGGCGGGTGCCGGCCGCGATGCGCCCTGGCCAGCGGGCCACGAAGGGCACGCGCACGCCGCCCTCGAAGAGCGTCAGCTTCCAGCCGCGGAACGGCGTGTTGAGCTCCGGCAGGCCGATGTAGCCCGGTGCGCCGTTGTCGCTGGTGAAGACCACCAGCGTGTTCTCGTCCAGCCCCTCGTCGCGCAGCGTCTGCATCACGCGGCCCACGCTGCGATCGAGCGAGCGGATCATCGCGCCGTACACCCGCCGGCGGTGGTCGCCGCGATCGGGCAAGGCGTCATAGTCGGCCCGGCTCGCCTGCAGCGGCGTGTGGATGCCCCAGTGCGCCAGGTACAGGAAGAACGGGCGATTGCGGTTGGCGCGGATCGCGGCCACCGCCTCGTCGGTGAACCAGTCGGTCAGGTAGCCGGCAGGCTCGAACCAGTCGCCCGCGTTGTAGCTCGCCGCCCAGCGCATGTTCGGCCACAGGAACCGGTCGATCGGATCGAAGTCCTGCTTCGAGTTGACCACGGCCGGGCTGTTCTCGGGCAGGTAGAGCCCGCTCTCCATGAAGAGCGATTCGGCGAAGCCCTGCGCATTCGGCCGCATCTGCGGCGTGCTGCCCAGGTGCCACTTGCCGATGTGCATCGTGTGATAGCCGCGCGCGGCGAGCACCTCGGCGATCGTGCGCTCCGACGCCGGCATCCCGAGCTCGCTGAACTTCGGCGCGGCCGCGGCGGCCTCGCGGTCGATGACCACCGGATGCGGCCGCCCGGGGGCGGCATACAGGTCGGCCGCGACCCGGGCCATCGCGCCCGGCGTGGGCGTGAACTCGACGCCGAAGCGCCAGGGATAGCGGCCCGTCAGCAGCCCTGCGCGCGACACGGTGCAGACCGCGCTCACCGCGTAGCCGTGGTCGAAGCGCACGCCCTCGCGCGCCAGCGAGTCGATGTGGGGCGTCGCCGCGCCCCAGTCCGCGTGCCCGCCGCCGTAGGTGGTCACGTCGTTGCGGCCGAGGTCGTCCGCGAGGATGACGATGATGTTCGGCGGCCTGGCCGACGGCGGTGCCTGCGGCGTCGCCGGTCCGGCCTGCCAGGGAACCGGCCGGTTGGGCGCACGGGGGTGGACGAGATCGGTGTACCAGCCGAGCGAGTGGCGCAGGATCAGCAGGCGGTTGGCCCAGCCGAGTGCGCCGAGGGCGACGACGAGCAGCAGCCCGCCGACGAGCCACCTGCGGCGCGCGCTCATCGCGGCACCCCGCCGGCGAGCTCGAGCATCCGCTGGGCCGTCTCCTCGCCGTCATTCTGGTTCTGTCCGGTGACGAGCCGGCCGTCGACGACGACATGCCGCGCGAACAGGTCGAGCCAGGCGTGCGCGCATTCGTAGCGCGCGCCGGCCGCCCGCAGCTCGCGCTCCGGATGCTGAGGCGTGCTGCGGATGCCCAGCTGGGCGACCTGCCGGTCGGTGACCGCGGTGAGCCGCCGGCCTCGCACCAGCGGCTCGCCGTCGGTGTCGCGGGCCTGGAGCAATCCGAGCGGGCCGTGGCAGACCCCGCCGACCACCCGGCCCGCGGCCCAGGCCGCGCCGATCCCGCGACCCAGTGCGGTCGACGCCCCGAGGTCGTAGGCCGCGCCCCAGCCGCCGGCGAGGAAGACCAGATCGTAGGCCGTGAAGTCGAGGTCATCGACGCGCAGTGATCGTTCGGCGAGCCCGCGCGCCTGCGGATCGGCCAGGAAGCGACGATCGGAGTCCGACACGACGAACCATCGGAAGGACTCCGGATCCACCGGGATCGGGCCACCCGCGATGCTCGCGAGATCGACCCGCAGGCCGGCGTCCTTGAACGCGTAATAGGGTGCCGTGAGCTCGGATGCGAACACGCCGGTCGGTCGACCCTTCGGCCCCGGTACCGCATGACTGGTGGTGACGATGAGCGCGCGCGCGCCCGGCAGCGCCCGCTTCGGTCCGCGGTAGGGCGCGTGCAGCCCGAGCGCCCGGAGCAGCGCGGGCAGTCCGAACCGGAGCCCCACCCCGGCGACGGCGACGGCTGCGGCAACAGGGATCAGGACGGCGAGCACGGCGGCTCCGGTCTCCGGAGTGTGACGGGCGCGCGGACTGCATCGACCGCGAGCCGTACACCTCTGTATGGGGTGCGCGAACACTAGAGCAGCGGTCCGCGCGGTGTCAACCCGATGCGCCGTCGGCCACCCGCATCGCGGGCGGTCGGTGCCGGTGCGTCAGCCGCAGGTGCCGATCCAGCCGCAGGTGCCGCAGCGGTCGCAGCCGTCGACCTTCGCGAGCGTGGGATGGTGGCACTCGGGGCACATGCGTCCGGTGACTCGCGGCGCCTCGGGCCGGGCTGCGCTCGGTGTCGCGCCGCCGTCGGCGGCAGGACCCGAGGCGGCGAAGGCCCGCATCGGGTCGAGCGGTCTGCCGTCCGCATCGAGGATGCCGAGCATCTGGTAGCGATGCAGCAGGAGCCGGGCGAGGTAGGCGATCGTCGACGGCCAGACCCGGCTCTTGGTGTCGCCCGGCGCCGGCGCCCAGAAGTCGCCGCGTGGCTCGGCGAAGTCGACGAGCTTGGCGAGCTTGCGTCCGATCCAGGCGGCGTCGACGATCCGCATGTCGATCGACAGCAGCTTGGTGAGCCCGTCGAAAGCGCGCGGGTAGCTGCCCGCGAGCCAGACCGAGTACGGGCGGCGCGTGCCGTCGGGCAGCGTCAGCTCCTTGACGATCATATGGATGTCGTCGCCGGTGGCCGGGTTGGCGACGTCGACCGACCAGGACATCGTACCGTCGGTGCCGGTCTTGGGCTCCTTGCGCGAGATCAGCGCGTCGAGCATCGGCGTGGCGGCGGGCGGCTCCGCGAACAGGCCGAGCGTCTCGCAGCGGTGACGGACGATGCGCGCGAGCCCGGCCACCAGCGAGGGCATCGGCTCGATGCGCCCGGGCGCGAGCTCGAGCCCGAAGCCGTCCTGCCCGGCGGTGGCGGCGAGCGAGTCGAGTTTCTTCGCCACCCAGGCGGTGTCGTCGCACCGCAGGTCCATCGACAGCGTCTTGGCGATCGCGGCGAGCCCGCGCGGCTGCTCGTTGCCGGTGACCCAGACCTCGAAGGGTCGCGCGCGGTGGGCCTGCTCGACATGGCCGACGACCACCGCGAAATCCCCCGCCGGATGCTCGACGAGCAGCGTCCACGACGGATTGCCGCCGGGCAGGGCCGGCCGGTCGGGCCAGCGCAGCGAGGCCAGCGCCGGTGCCGGGATCGCCTTGAGCGCAATGCGCCGGTCCGCATCGGACTGCTGGAGGTCGTCCGGCGCGAGGCGCGAGGCGGGCGGCGCCGTCCCCGGTGCCGGGTCGACCGACAGCACCGAGCCGGTGACCTCGTTCGGCCGGTAGATGGTGATGCCCTTGAGGCCGAGGCGCCAGGCGTCGGTGTACAGCGACGCGGTCTCCTCGAGGGGCGCCTGCGCCGGCACGTTGACGGTCTTGGAGATCGCTGCATCGATGTAGGGCGCAACCGCGGCCACCATCTTCAGGTGCGCCTGCGCGCTCATCTCGAGTGCCGACACGAAGGCATCGGGCAGCGCGGCGGTGCCGGCCTCGAAGGCCGCGTCGAAGGCCTGCGGATCGGGCTGGCGGGCGCGCCACAGCCGGAACGCATGGTCGTACACGCGGAACGCCTGGCGGCTGCCGTCGGCCATCCGCTTCATCCGCGTGTAGGCCCACGAGAAGGCCGGCTCGATGCCGTTGGAGGCATTGTCGGCGAAGGCCAGGGTGATCGTGCCGGTCGGCGCGATCGACAGCAGGTGCGAGTTGCGCACGCCGTGGCGCGCGATCTCGGCCTTCAGGTCCGCCGGCAGCGTGGACGCGAAGCGCGGGGCCTCGAGGTAGCGCGCGGCGTCGAACAGCGGGAAGGGCCCGAGCGTGCGGGCGAGCGCGACCGAGGCGCGGTAGGCCTCGTGGCACATGAACTCGGCGATGCGCGAGGCGGTGGCGCGGCCGGCCTCGGAGTCGTAGCGCTGGCCCAGCAGGATCAGCGCGTCGCCCAGGCCGAGGAAGCCCAGGCCGATGCGGCGCTTGGCGCGCGACTCCGCGTCCTGCTGCGGCAGCGGCCACAGCGTCACGTCGAGCACGCGGTCGAGGCACTCGACGCCGGTGTGCACGAGGCGGCGCAGCCGTTCCCAGTCGATGTCGGCATCGGGCTCGAAGGGGCGGCGCACCACGCGCGTGAGGTCGATGGAGCCGAGGTCGCAGCAGCCGTAGGCGGGGAGCATCTGTTCCGCGCACGGATTGCTCGCGACGATCGTCTCGCAGTACGACAGGTTGTTGCGCGCGTTGACGGTGTCGATGAAGAGCACGCCCGGCTCGGCGTGGCCGTGCGCGGAGCGCATCACGAGGTCCCACAGCGCGCGGGCGCGCACGGTGCGGTAGACCCAGAGCCCGTCGTCGCGGCGACGCGCGCCCGGGACGCCCTCGGAGGGCTCGGCCCGGTGGACGAGCTCGAAGTCGGCGTCGGCCTCGACCGCGCGCATCAGCGCGTCGGTGACCGCGACGCTGACGTTGAACTGCGTGAGCTCGCCCGGCGTGCGCTTGGCGGTGACGAAGGCCTCGATGTCGGGATGGTCGCAGCGCAGCACGCCCATCTGCGCGCCGCGCCGGGCGCCCGCGCTCTCGACGGTCTTGCACATCGCATCGAACACCCGCATGTAGCTGACCGGGCCCGAGGCGCGCGACGCCGTGCCGCGCACGATCGCGCCGGCCGGGCGGATCGACGAGAAGTCGTAGCCGACGCCGCCGCCGCGGCGCATGGTCTCGGCCGACTGCTCGAGCGCGCGCATGATGCTGGGCACGCCGTTGTCCTCGCCCGCCATGTGATCGCCGATGGGCTGCACGAAGCAGTTGATCAGCGTCGCCTGGATGCCGGTGCCGGCCGCCGACGCGATGCGCCCGCCCGGCACGAAGCCCTCGCGCATCGCATCGGCGAAGCGGGCGGCCTGCGCGTCGTCGCGGGCGAGCGCCCGGGCGGTGCGCCCGAGCACCTCGGCGGCGGTGCGCTCGTCGCGCTTGGCGTACTTCTCGAGCAGGACCTCGGTGGCGACTTCCTGGGGCGGAAGCTCGGCGTCGGGGCGAGGATCGGCGGCCGGGTCGGGGTGGGTGTCTCGCTTCATGGGGCGGCTCGTCGGAATGTCACGACCATCCTACGCCGGCAGTGGCTCGCCACGTGCGCCACCCGGCGGGGACCGCGCGCCGATCGGTCCGTCCGGTCGCGGGCATCGGGCGATACCGTCTGCGGCGCGGCCGCCGGGCGCGGCCGCCGGGCGCGGCATCCCGGGGGCGTTGCCGGCACCGGCGGGCTATCATCCCGGCATGCCGCGTCCCTACTCGTCCCTGCGCCGTTCGCGCGCCCCGCGAACCGCCGGGCTGCTGGCCGCGATCGGCGCGGGCAGCCTCGCCGCCCTGGCGGTGGCCCTGGTGGCCCAGCACGCCTTCGACATCCAACCGTGTCCCTGGTGCGTGATCCAGCGGATCGTGCTGATCGCGGTCGCCGCGGTCGCGCTGGTCGCCGCACTGGCCGCGCGCGCGGCCCCCCGGGGCGCTGGCGCCGTCGGCGGCGTGGCGCTGCTCGCGCTGGCCGCGGGCGGGGCGCTCGCCGCGTGGCACCAGCACACCGTGGCCGCCAAGACGCTCTCCTGCGCCTTCACCTGGGCCGACCGCACGCTGATGTCGCTGCAGCTCGATGCCTGGCTGCCTTCGCTCTTCAAGGTCGGCGCCACCTGCGCGGACGCCTCGAAGGCGACCCTGCTCGGGCTGCCCTTCGAGGTCTGGGGCGCCGCCTGGTTCACGCTGGTGGCGATCGGTGCGCTCGCGATCCTCGTGCGCGTCTCGCGGCGCCGCTGAGCGCCCCAAGGCCTCAGGCCGCGACCTTCGCCCTGCGTCGTTTCGGCTCGCGCCCGAGCGTCGTCGCGATCGCGGCGAGCGCCTCGAACTCGGCGAGGCGCGCGGTGCTGGCGCGCGCGACCAGCGCGATCCCCCGCCGCGGCGCGGGCGAGCCGATCGGTCGCGCGACCACCGAGGTGCCGGCCAGCAGCCCCGCGCGCAGCGCCATCTCCGGCAGCAGCGCGATGCCCAGACCCTCCTCGACCATCTGCACCAGCGTCGTGACGCTGGTCGCCTCGATGCCGGTCGCGTTCGCGCGTTCGGCCAGTCCGCAGCCCTGCAGCGTGTGGCTGCGCAGGCAGTGTCCCTCCTCGAGCAGCAGCAGGCGCTGCGTGTCGAGCTGGTCCACCGAGGACCTCGCCGGCCGGACGGCCGGGTCGCCCTCGGCGGCGATCAGCCACAGCTCGTCGTCGAAGAGCGGCCGCACCAGCAGCCCGGTGGTGTCGTAGGGCAGGGCGATCAGCGCGAAGTCGAGCGAGCCGTCGCGCAGCTGCTCGAGCGAGCGTGCGGTGGTCTCCTCGCGCAGCGCGAAGCGCAGCCGCGGATGGCGCTCGCGGGCGGTGCGCACCAGCACCGGCAGCATGAACGGCGCGATCGTCGGGATCGCCCCGAGCCGCAGCAGCCCGGTCATCGGCTCGGCCGCGCTGGAGGCGCGCTGCACGAGGTCGGTGGCCATCGACAGCAGCGCGCGGGCGCGCTCGACCACCTCGTCGCCGATCGGCGTCATCCGCACGTGCTGCCGGTCCCGCTCGACCAGCTGGACGCCGAGCTGGCGCTCGAGCTCCTGGATGCCGCCCGACAGGGTGGACTGCGTGACGAACGAGGCCTCTGCGGCCTGCGTAAAATTGAGCTTCTCGGACAGCTTCACCAGGTACGACAGCTGACGCAGCGAGGGCAGGGCGCTCATCGAGTCCTCCGATCAATAAGATCGGTATTATCCGTTGGATCGATGCAGGGCGACAGTCCACACTGCGTGCTGTCGCTGTTGCACCGCCCGTCGCCCCACGAGGTCGACCCACCGAACCGCTTCATCGAACCGCTTCATCGAACCGCTTCACCGTTTCCCGATCACCCACCCGAACCACGGAGTCCACCCATGTCCATCATCAACACCACCGTCCAGCCGTTCTCGACGACCGCCTTCCACAACGGCAAGTTCGTGCCCGTGTCCGCCGAGACGCTCAAGGGCAAGTGGTCGGTCCTGATCTTCATGCCGGCCGCCTTCACCTTCAACTGCCCGACCGAGGTCGAGGACGCCGCCGACAACTACGCCGAGTTCCAGAAGGCCGGCGCCGAGGTCTACATCGTCACGACCGACACGCACTTCTCGCACAAGGTGTGGCACGAGACCTCGCCGGCCGTGGGCAAGGCGAAGTTCCCGCTGGTCGGCGACCCGACCCACACGCTGACCAACGCGTTCGGCGTGCACATCCCGGAAGAGGGCCTGGCACTGCGCGGCACCTTCATCATTAACCCGGACGGCGTCATCAAGACCGCCGAGATCCATGACAACGCGATCGCCCGCGACGTCAAGGAGACCCTGCGCAAGCTGAAGGCCGCCCAGTTCGTGGCGAAGAACCCCGGCCAGGTCTGCCCGGCCAAGTGGAACGAAGGCGCCTCGACCCTGACCCCGTCGCTGGAGCTGGTCGGCAAGATCTGATCGAGGCCGGTCGGACGACCGGTGCGCCGATCCCTGATCGGCGCACCGGGACAGTTCCGCTGTCCGATCGGGCGCCCGCCGAACGCGCCGCGCCCGATCCCGCAGCGGCATTGCCCACGAGGCCGCCGCCTCGACGCCTCCCCCGGTGCGCATCCCCGCACCGCATCGAATCCAAGGAGCACGACATGCTGGACGCCGCCCTCAAGACTCAGCTCGCCGCCTACCTCGAACGCGTGCAGCAGCCCATCGAGCTGGTGGCGTCGCTCGACGACAGCGCGACCTCGGCACAGATGCTCGAGCTGCTGCAGGCCATCCAGGGCTGCCGCGCCGACAAGATCTCGCTGCGTCTCGACGGTGCCGACGCGCGTCGTCCGTCGTTCAGCCTGCAGCGCGCCGGCGACACGCCGCGGCTGCGCTTCGCCGGCCTGCCGCTCGGCCACGAGTTCACCTCGCTGGTGCTGGCGCTGCTGTGGACCGGCGGCCACCCGCCGAAGGTCGAGCCGGACGTGATCGACGCGATCAGGGCGCTCGAGCAGGACCTCGACTTCGACGTCTACATGTCGCTGACCTGCCACAACTGCCCGGACGTGGTCCAGGCGCTCGCCCTGATGGCGATCCTCAATCCGCGGATCCGCACGACCGTGATCGAGGGCGGCGCGTTCCAGGCCGAGGTCGACGCGCGCCAGGTCATGGCGGTGCCGATGGTCTTCGAGGCCGGCGAGGCGTTCGGTTCGGGCCGGATGATGCTCGAGGAGATCGTCGCGAAGCTCGACACCGGCGCCGCGGCCCGCGAAGCGCAGAAGCTCGCCGCCAAGGCGCCGTTCGACGTGTTGATCGTCGGCGGTGGGCCGGCGGGCGCCGCGGCCGCCGTCTATGCGGCGCGCAAGGGCATCCGCACCGGCATCGCCACCGAGCGCATGGGCGGCCAGGTCAACGACACGATGGCGATCGAGAACTACATCTCGGTGCTGGAGACGGACGGTCCGAAGTTCGCGGCCGCGCTCGAGCAGCAGGTCCGCCACTACGGGGTCGAGATCACGAACCAGCTCCAGGCCACGAAGCTCGTCCCCGCTGCGGCGCCGGGCGGGCTGGTCGAGGTGCAGTTCGCCAACGGCGGCTCGCTGCGCTCGCGCACCGTGATCCTGTCGACCGGCGCGCGCTGGCGCAACGTCGGCGTGCCCGGCGAGGAGACCTACCGGGGCGCCGGGGTCAACTACTGCCCGCACTGCGACGGCCCGCTCTACAAGGGCAAGCGCGTCGCCGTCATCGGCGGTGGCAACTCGGGCGTCGAGGCGGCGATCGACCTCGCGGGCATCGTCGAGCACGTGACGCTGCTGGAGTTCGCGGAGGGCCTCAAGGCCGACGCGGTGCTGGTGCGCAAGCTGCAGAGCCTGCCCAACGTGACGATCCACACGAGCGCGCAGACGACCGAGATCACCGGCGACGGCAAGAAGGTCGACGGCATCCGCTTCAAGGACCGCGCGAGCGGCGCCGAGCACGAGATCGCGCTGGCCGGGGTGTTCGTGCAGATCGGCCTGCTGCCGAACACCGACTTCCTGCGCGGCACGCTCGAGCTCTCGCGCTTCGGCGAGATCGAGATCGACGCGCATGGCCGCACCAACGTGCCGGGCGTCTTCGCGGCGGGCGACTGCACGACCGTGCCGTACAAGCAGATCGTGATCAGCGCGGGCGCGGGCGCGACTGCGGCGCTCTCGGCCTTCGACCACCTGATCCGCACGTCGGCGCCAGTCGAGGCGCAGGCCGGCTCGGCGGTCCCGCTGGCGGCCTGACCCGTGTGCAGCGCCGCACGCCGTCGCGCGCTGTCGGCCATCGCCGCCGGCCTGGTCGCGGGCCTCGCCGGGCCGACGCGGGCCGCGGCGCCCGCATCGGCGCCGCGGGTCGAGGTCTGGAAGGATCCGAGCTGCGGCTGCTGTCGCGATTGGGTCGCCTACCTCGAGCGCGAGGGCTTCGCGGTCGTGGTCCACGATGTCGGCAACACTGCCGCGCGCCGCCGGCTGGGCATGCCGACGAAGGTCGGCTCGTGCCACACCGCGACCGTCGGCGGCTACGTGATCGAAGGCCATGTGCCGGTCGAGGACATCCGGCGCCTGCTCGCGCAGCGCCCGGCCGACGTGCTCGGTCTGGCGGTGCCCGGCATGCCGGTCGGCTCGCCGGGCATGGATGGCGCGATCTACGGCGACCGCAGGGATCCGTACGACGTGCTGCGCGTCGCACGCGACGGTCGCATCGACGTCTACCGCTCGGTGCGCTGAGTCCGCTCGGCGGCCAGTGCCGCCCACCGCGCCCTGCATCTGCGCCATGCCTCCCGCCTCGCACCCCCCGCCCGCTCGTGCGGCGGGCCTCGGATCACGCTGCCGCGGGTCGCACGGATCGGCGCCGCGGCGTACCATCGCCGGTGCCGGTCGGGCGCTGCCGCATGCGGACCGCACCCGGCGATGCCGTCTCCGATCCGACCCAAGACCAGACTCCGGGAGAAACGACCTTGAAAAGCATCCTGCTGATGACCGCGCTGCTCGCCTTCACCGCCGCCGCACACGCCGAAGGTGCCAGCTGCTCCGCGACCGCGGGCGACAAGAAGCTCGCCGGCGCGGCGAAGAACAGCTTCATGAAGAAGTGTGAAACCGACGCCAAGACCACCTGCGACACCCAGGCCGCCGACAAGAAGCTCGCCGGCGCCGCGAAGAACAGCTTCGTGAAGAAGTGCGTGTCGGACGCGGTCGGCAAGTGACCGCCTGAGGGCTGCGGCCGGGGCACGCCCGGCCGCGACCCTCGGCTCGACGCGTCGTCCATGTGCCCCTGCGGGTCGTTCCCGGGGGGCGTGGCGCTCCGGACCGGGAATGCGCCGGCGCGGATGACCGGCCGAGCGGGGCGGGCTACGATCGGCGGGCGGTGGCGTCCGCCCCGCCCCCCGATCCCCAGGAGCCCCGAGATGCCCGAGCCGTTGCGCATGCGCGCCCCGTTCCACGTCCCCCGACTGCAGATGTCCGCGGTCGCGCTCGCCGCGCTCGCGGCCCTTGCCGTGCCGGCGGTTGCCGTCGAGCCGGCGAGCGTCCTCCAGGCCTCGCGCAAGCTGGTGCCCGCCGGCCCGTGGCCCGCGGGCGACGAACTCGGCATGGCGAACGCGATCGGCGCGGGCACGCAGATGCGTTGCGGCTGGCACCTGTCGCAGCCGAAGGCGCGCAGCTACGAGCTCTCGCACGTGCGCTCCAACACCATGCCGAAGTCGCCGTTCACCGGGCCCTACACGACGCAGTACAAGCCGACGAGCGTGCTGCCCTTCACCGCGCACGCGTTCAACTCCGAGAAGTACGCGGCCGATGCCGAGCCGGCGCAGCAGGGCACGCAGATCGACGCGCTCGGGCACTTCGCCTACCTCGAGAAGCCCTGGGACGGGCAGGGCACGCCGCCGCTCGACACCGCGCGCTACTACGGCGGCTACACGCAGCAGCAGGTCAAGCCGACGCCCGACTCGCCGCTGCTCAAGCTCGGCATGGAGAAGGTGCCGCCGCTGGTGAGCTCGGCGGTGCTGCTGGATGCGCAGGCCGTCGTCGGCCAGGGCCGCCCGATGAAGGGCGGCGAGCTGGTCACCGCCGCCCACATCCAGGCGATGCTCAAGGCGCAGGGGCTCGGCAAGCGCGGGATCCTGCCCGGCGACATCGTGCTGATCCACACCGGCTGGGGCGAGCAGTGGAAGGATCCGGGCGGCGAGTCGACGCCCTACTACACGCAGGGCCCCGGCCTGTCGTACGACGCCGCCCAGCTCCTCGGCAGGGCCCGGATCGTCGCGGTCGGTCTCGACGTGCCCTTCATCGACCCGGTCGCCGAGGGCTTCCTGCAGGGCAAGGCGCCCCCCGCGGCCGGCACGCCGGCCGGCCTGCCGTTCGCCGTCCACCACCACATGCTCACCCAGATGGGCATCCACCACCTGGAGAGCGTGCGCACCACGGACCTGGCGGCCGACAAGGTGTGGACCTCGTGCACGATGATCCTGCCGCTGCGCACGGCAGGCGCGGCCGGGTCCGCGATCCGGCCGGTGGCCTACGGCGTGCCGGGACGCCGGCCGTGAGCGAGGCGGCGGGCGGCGGGCCGGCGTCGGCGTCGGGGCTGGTGCTGCCCGGCACCGACCTGCTCGATGCGATGGGCTTCGTGCGGGTCGTCGAGGTGGACCGCGAAGGCGGGCGCGTGCGTGCCGAGTTCGATGTGCGGCCGCGCTTCTGCCATACCGGCGGGACGATCGCGCAGGGCGGCTTCGTCACCGCCTGGCTCGACTTCACGATGGCGCAGGCCGCGATCGTGCGTGGCGGTCCGGGCATCGCCGGGGTCGCCACGCTCGAGCTCAAGGTCAGCTTCCTGCAGCGGGTCGGCCCGGGCCGGGTGATCGCCGAGGGGCGCGTGCAGCGGATGGGGCGGCGTGTCGCCTTCCTGGAGGCGTCGCTGCACGATCCGCGCGGCGCGCTGCTCGCGACCGCGTCCTCCACGGCCATCGTCGGCGCGGGCTGAACCAGCGCGGGCCTCGCCCGCCCGGCCGCGTCCGCCACCGGCAGCGGGGCTTGCCTTGCGATGCCTGCGCCGTCAGCGTCCGGCCGACGCGGCCTCGCCCTCGGCCGCGAGCGCCCAGTGCTGCAGCGGCGCGAACCGATGGCTGCCGCCGCGCTCGAGCAGGCGCACCCTCGGGGCGCCGGGAGCGGCATCGCGCACGGCGCGGGCGAGTGACGGTGGCGGCGGTACGCGCCGCGCGGCGCCCGAGAAGTCCTCGAGCCGCAGCGGGATCGCCGTGCGGGGCGCGATCCGCGCGACCGCGCGCAGGCTCTGAGCCGCATCCATCGACCCGCCCAGGCCGAGCACCGAAGTCCCGCCGACGTGCAGCAGCGCCAGGTCGAGGTCGCCCAGGCGCGGCACGAGCGCGGCGAGCAGCGCGTCGTCGATGCCGGTATCGCCGCTGATCCAGATCCGGTAGGCCGGAGGCTCGTCGGCGGTACCGAACGCCATCAGCGTGCCCATCGAGGCCGGCAGCAGCGAGGCCAGCCCGGGCGGACCGCTGCGGGTCGGCGTCGCGGTCAGCTGAACCCGGGTGTCGCCGCGATCGATGCGCAGGCTGCCCCAGGCGGGCAGGGCGTGGACCGAGGCGAAGCCCATCGCCACCAGCTCGGTGCGTGCCTCGAGCGGCGCGACGATCGGCACGTCGCGCGGCAGCAGCCGACGCGCGAGCCGGTCGAAGTGATCCTCGCGCAGCCGCGACACGATGACGAGGTCGATCGGCGGCAGCTCGTCGATGTCGAGTGCCGGATCCACGCGGCGCGGGGTCGGCAGGCCGGGCACGATGTGCGCCGGTTCGCCGCGTCGCAGGAAGGTCGGGTCGGTCAGTACCGTCAGGCCGTGGCTGCGGATCAGCACCGTCGCCTCGCCCAGCCAGGTCACGCTGCCCTCGGCGGGCGGGCCGTAGCGGATCGCCCGTCCCGCAGGCGGCAGGCGCAGCTGACGTCGGGGCATCGCGTCGGCGGCGCCTCGGGACTCCGCGGCAATGCGCGCATCGGCCGCCTCGAGTGAAGCGCCAGGGCCCGCATCCGCGTCCTGGCGGGGCTGAGCGAACTGCACGCGCATGCCCAGCAGGCCGGCCTCGGCGGCCCGTGCGACGGCGTGGTCGGCCGCATCCTCGGCGGCGGGCTCGTGGGCGTCGGCGAGCGGCGGCAGGGACAGGGCCGAGGCGGGCGGCGGGGCCGAGTTGGCGAGCATGCGGGCGGCACCGGCGGACAGTCCCGCCGCCAGCCCCAGCATCAGCAGCAGCGCGAGCACCGCGATCAGCGCACCGCCCGACGCGCGCCCCGGTGACCTCACCGATGGCGTGCCGCGCCCTCGTACCCTTGCCATGCTGTCGATCCCGGTCGAGTCGGCCGGGATCGCTGAACGCGGCCGGTCCGACCGGTCAGGCAGGCAAGCGCCGTGCCCCGGACGCGGCCGGTGCTCAGCGGCCGACGCCGCGCAGCGCGCTGGTGGTCGCCGAGCCCGCGACGCGCCGCTGGCGCGCCTCCATCTTGCATTCGTGCACCGGGATGATCCGTCCGTCCTCGGCCTGCGTCTCGAGCTTCACGGTGAAGCCCCAGAGCTGCGCCATGTGCCGGACCACCGGTTCGCACTCGGGGGCGAGCGCGCGCCGGTCGCGGCGGAAGTGACGCAGCGTGAGCGACCGGTCGCCCTCGAGGTCGACCGAGACGACCTGGATGTCGGGTTCGCGCTCGCCGAGCGAGTACTGCTTCGACAGCGACTCGCGGACCAGCCTGTAGCCGGAGTCGTCGTGGATGGCACCGATGCGGCGGGTCGGCTCGGAGTCGTCGTCGACCAGGCAGAAGAGCCTGAAGTCGCGGATCACCTTGGGCGAGAGGAACTGCGCGATGAAGCTCTCGTCCTTGAAGTTGCGCATCGCCCAGTCGAGCGTCTTGTGCCAGTCGCTCCCGGCGATGTCGGGGAACCAGCGCCTGTCCTCGTCGGTCGGTGCCTCGCAGATGCGGCGGATGTCGCGGAACATCGCGAATCCGAGCGCGTACGGGTTGATGCCGCCGTAGCGCTGACTGTCGAAGCCGGGCTGCGTGAGCACGTTGGTGTGCGAGGTCAGCACCTCCAGCATGAACGCGTCGGACACCAGGCCCTCGTCGTACATCGTCTGCAGGATGGTGTAGTGCCAGAACGTGGCCCAGCCCTCGTTCATCACCTGCGTCTGGCGCTGCGGATAGAAGTACTGCGAGATCTTGCGCACGATCCGGGCGAGCTCGCGCTGCCAGGGCTCGAGCAGCGGCGCATGCTTCTCGACGAAGTACAGCAGGTTCTCCTGAGGCTCGGCGGGGAAGCTGCGGTGACGCGCCTCGCCGGTCTCGTCGCTCGGGCGGCTCGGCAGCGTGCGCCACAGGTCGTTGACCTGCTGCTGCATGTGCACCTCGCGCTCCTTGAGCCGCGCCTGTTCCTGCGCGAGCGAGCGCTTGTTCGGGCGCTTGTAGCGGTCGACGCCGTGGTTGGCCAGCGCGTGGCAGGCGTCGAGCACGCGCTCGACTTCCAGCTCGCCGTGGCGCTGCTCGCATTCGGCGACGAAGCGCTTGGCGAACACCAGGTAGTCGATGATCGAGTCCGCGTGGGTCCAGGTGCGGAACAGGTAGTTGCCCTTGAAGAAGGAGTTGTGGCCGTAGCAGGCGTGCGCGATCACCAGCGCCTGCATCGGCATCGTGTTCTCCTCCATCAGGTAGGCGATGCACGGGTCCGAGTTGATGACGATCTCGTAGGCCAGCCCCATGTGGCCGCGGCGGTAGGTCTGCTCGGTCGACAGGTAGTGCTTGCCGTAGGACCAGTGCGTGTAGCCCACCGGCATCCCGTGCGACGCGTACGCGTCCATCATCTGCTCTGCGGTGATCACCTCGATCTGGTTCGGATAGGTGTCCAGCCCGTAGTCGCGCGCGATCCGGGCGATCTCGCGGTCGTAGCGCTCGATCAGCTCGAAGGTCCACTCCGAGCCCCCGGGCAGCAGGCGGTCGCCACGCGAGGGGGCCGGCCCGGGGCGGGCCATCGCGGCCGCGTGGCCGTGCGCGGCGTCGGCATCGGCGGCGATGTCGTGCAGCGGCTCGGCCGGATTCGGCGAGGCGTCGGGATCGGTCATCGGGACGGGTCCCTCCATGTCCTTCAGGCGGCCATCTTCTGCTTGCGCGCGAACAGCTCGCGCAGCACCGGATACACGTCGGCCCGGCCCATGATGCGGCCCATCGCCAGGTTGCGCGCGCCGGCGCGCGCCAGCTCGAACTGTTCCCACAGCGATTGGGGCTGCGCGGCGTCGATCTCGATGTAGCAGTAGTACTGCACGCGCGGCAGCAGTTCGGCGACCAGCAGCTCGTGGCACTTCGGGCAGTCGCTCTCCCAGTTGTCGCCGTCCGAGGCCTGGGCGACGTAGACGTTCCACTGGTCGAGCGGGAAGCGTTCCTTGATCGTCTCGACCGCGAGCTCGAGCGCGCTCGAGACCAGGGTGCCGCCGGACTCCCGGGAGTGGAAGAAGCCTTCCTCGTCGACCACCGCGGCTGTCGTGTGATGGCGGATGAAGACGATCTCGATGCGCTCGTAGTGCTGGGTGAGGAACAGGTGCAGCAGGATGAAGAAGCGCTTGGCGAGGTCCTTGCGGTTCTCGTCCATCGAGCCCGAGACGTCCATCACGCACAGCATCACCGCCTGCGACACCGGCTTGGGCTGCTGCACGCGGTTGTTGTAGCGCAGGTCGAACTCGTCGATGAAGGGTACGCGGGCGATCCGCCCGAGCAGCCGGTCGCGCTCGGCGAGCAGTGCCTGCAACGCCGAGTCGGCGGGCTCGGCCGCGGGCGCGTCGTCCTGCACGGGCGGCGCGATCGGCGTGGTCGCCGCGAGGTGGCGCCGCTCGGCGGCGATCAGCTCGTCGACGTCGCGCAGCTGGGCACGGTAGGGCGCGGCGAGCGCGATGCGGCGGGCGAGCGATTCGCGCATCGTGCGCATGATCGACAGGTTCGAGGGCGTGCCGTCGCTGCGATAGCCGCCGCGGCGCAGCTTCGTCTGCGGGATCTGTGCGAGCTGGGTCTTCACCAGGTCGGGCAGCTCCATGTCCTCGAAGAAGAACTCGAGGAACTCCTCGCGGCTCAGCGCGAAGGTGAACGCGTCCTCGCTCTCGCCCGAATCACCGGCCTTGCCCGAGCCCCCGCCACCGCTACCGCCCTGGGGCCGCGGGAGCTTGTCGCCGGTGGTGAACTCCTTGTTGCCGGGCAGCACCCGCTCGCGGCGCCCGCCCGGGCCGAGCGAGAAGTTCGGCTCGTTCAGGTCGCGCGAGGGGATCGTGACGTTGCCGCCTCGGTCGGTGTCGGTGATCTTGCGCTGCGTGACCGCCCGCGCCACGGCCTCCCGAACCTGCGCCTTGTAGCGCTTGAGGAAGCGCTGCTGGTTGCCGGCGCTCTTGCGCCGGCCGTTCGCCCGTCTGTCGATGATCTCGGACATGCCGCGCCTCCTCCCGGTCGGCGGCCGGCGTCAGGACGACTTGCGCACGCGCAGGTACCACTCCACCAGCAGGCGGACCTGCTTGGGCGTGTAGCCCTTCTCGACCATGCGATCGACGAAGTTCTGGTGCTTGTGCTGCTCGTCGGCCGAGGCCTTGGCGTTGAACGAGATCACCGGCAGCAGGTCCTCGGTGGTCGAGAACATCTTCTTCTCGATCACGCCGCGCAGCTTCTCGTAGCTCGTCCAGGGCGGGTTCTTGCCGCCGGCGTTGGCGCGCGCCCGCAGCACGAAGTTGACGATCTCGTGCCGGAAGTCCTTCGGGTTGGCGATGCCGGCCGGCTTCTCGATCTTCTCGAGCTCGTCGTTGAGCTGGTTGCGGTCGAGCATCTCGCCGGTGTTCGGGTCGCGGAACTCCTGGTCCTGGATCCAGAAGTCGGCGAAGGTCACGTAGCGGTCGAAGACGTTCTGGCCGTACTCGGAATAGGACTCGAGGTACGCGGTCTGGATCTCCTTGCCGATGAACTCGGCATAGGGATGCGACAGGTGCTCCTTGATGAACGCGAGATACTTCTTCTCGACCTCGGGCGCGAACTGCTCGCGCTCGATCTGCTGCTCGAGCACGTACAGCAGGTGAACGGGGTTCGCGGCGACCTCGCCATGGTCGAAGTTGAAGACCTTGGACAGCACCTTGTAGGCGAAGCGCGTCGACAGCCCGCTCATGCCCTCGTCGACGCCGGCGAAGTCGCGGTACTCCTGCAGCGACTTGGCCTTGGGGTCGACGTCCTTGAGGTTCTCGCCGTCGTAGATCCGCATCTTGGAGAACAGGCTGGAGTTCTCCGGCTCGCGCAGCCGCGTGAGGATCGCGAACTGCGCCATCATCTTCAGCGTGCCGGGCGCGCAGGGGGCCTGCGACAGCGAGCTGGACTCCAGCAGCTTGTCGTAGATCTTCACCTCTTCGGTGACGCGCAGGCAGTACGGCACCTTGACGATGTAGATCCGGTCGAGGAACGCCTCGTTGTTCTTGTTGTTGCGGAAGGCCTGCCACTCGCTCTCGTTGGAGTGGGCGAGGATCACGCCGTCGAAGGGGATCGCGCCGAAGCCCTCGGTGCCCTTGTAGTTGCCTTCCTGGGTCGCGGTGAGCAGCGGGTGCAGCACCTTGATCGGGGCCTTGAACATCTCGACGAACTCGAGCAGGCCCTGGTTCGCGAGGCACAGGCCGCCCGAGTAGCTGTACGCGTCGGGATCGTCCTGAGAGAAGCGCTCGAGCTGGCGGATGTCGAGCTTGCCGACGAGCGAGGAGATGTCCTGGTTGTTCTCGTCGCCCGGCTCGGTCTTGGCGACGGCGATCTGCTGCAGGATCGAGGGCCTGAGCTTCACGACCCTGAACCGCGTGATGTCGCCGTTGTACTCCATGAGCCGCTTGACAGCCCAGGGCGACATGATCGGATTCAGGTAGCGGCGTGGGATGCCGTACTCGGCTTCGATCGACGGGCCGTCCTCGAGCGGCGAGAACAGGCCGAGCGGCGACTCGTTCACCGGCGAGCCCTTGAGCGCGTAGAAGGGCATCAGCTCCATCAGCGACTTGAGCTTCTCGGCGAGCGAGGACTTGCCGCCGCCCGGCGGCCCGAGCAGGTAGAGGATCTGCTTGCGCTCCTCGAGCGCCTGCGCCGAGTGCTTGAAGAAGGACACCATCTGCTCGATGGTCTCCTCCATGCCGTAGAACTCGCGGAACGCGGGGTACACCCGCATCACCTTGTTGGAGAAGATCCGCGAGAGCCGCGGATCGGATCGCGTGTCGAGCAGCTGGGGTTCGCCGATCGCCATCAGCATCCGCTCGGAGGCGGTGGCGTAGGCGCTGGGGTCCCGCTTGCAGAGGTCGAGGTACTCCTGCAGCGAGTACTCCTCTTCGAGGCGGGCCTCGTAACGGGCCTTGTAGCGACCGAGGATGCCCGGCCCACCGGGCGTCTGGGGTGGGAGCGCGACGCTGCGAGCAGCCAGTCGTGCGGTGCCTTCGTCGAAGGCGGAGAGGACCTGCTTCAGACCGGCTTCCATGAGCTACCTCCAATCACGCAAGCGCTGGGACCATCCTGATCCTGCGGCACGTCCATCCCCCGACGAAGAGGATGCGCGTCGCGATGACGCCGATGGGCGGTGGCGGCTGTTGTGCTTGCGCGCCGCCACCGCCCGAGGTCCCGCAAGATCCGTACCTAGTGACTCTGCACGAGCCCGCGAACAGCGCGGTTGCAGCGACGCTACTCGGATTTCCGACGCTCGTGCGAGCCGTCCTTTGCCCCCATCGTTGCAGGTTCGTGCATCGCTGTGTCGCAATGACCCGGCGCGCCTGTCAGTCTCGTGCGAGGTCCTCGAGGATCGGGCATTGTGGTCGACCGTCGCCCTGGCACTGGGACGCCGCGTCCGCGAGCGCCGCGCGCATCCGCGTCAGCATCGCGATCCGCCGATCGAGCTCCTCCACGTGCGCCAGCGCGAGCTGCTTGACGTCGCCGCTCGCGCGAGCGGGGTCGCGCCACAGCGACACCAGCATGCCGATGCGCTCGAGACCGAACCCGAGCTCGCGCGCATGCTTCACGAAGCGAAGCGTGTGCAGGTCCTGCTCGCCGTAGCGGCGGTAGCCCGCGTCGGTACGGGACGCCGGGGCGACGAGGCCGATCGACTCGTAGTGACGGATCATCTTCGCCGACAGGCCGGTGGCGGTCGCGGCCTCACCGATGTTCATCGGGCGGGAGGCGCCTGTCTTCGGCGGGTCGGAGCGTGCGGGGAAGGCGGACATGGCGGCCTCTCTCAGGAACCGGTGATGGCGGCGGGGCGATCGGACGGCGGCGCTGCCGCGGTGCGCGACGGCCGCGGCGACCAACGCGACAGCAGCAGCGCGTTGGTCATCACGCTGACCGAGCTGGCGGCCATCGCCGCGCCGGCGAGCACCGGCGACAGCAGGCCGGCAGCGGCCAGCGGGATGCCGACGACGTTGTAGGCGAACGCCCAGAACAGGTTCTGCCGGATCTTGGCCACCGTGCGCGCGGAGATCTCGATCGCGGCCGGCACCAGCATCGGATCGCCGCGCATCAGCGTGATGCCGGCGGTATGCATGGCCACGTCGGTGCCCGTGGCCATGGCGATGCCCACGTCGGCAGCGGCCAGCGCGGGCGCGTCGTTGATGCCGTCGCCGACCATGGCCACCGCGCCGCCGCCGGCCTCGGCGCGCAGCCGCGTGACGTGGCCGGCCTTGTCCTGGGGCAGCACCTCGGCCACGACGCTCGCGATGCCGAGCTCCCGGGCCACGGCCTCGGCGGCCCCCCGGTTGTCGCCCGAGATCATCACGCTGCGGATGCCCATCGCCGCGAGCCGCGCGACGGCGTCGCGGGCACCGGGCTTGACGGTATCGCCGAACGCGATCGTGCCGAGCACGGCGGCACCGTCGATCAGCCACGACACGGTCCGGCCCGCCGCCTGCAGCGTGGCCGCTCGCTCGGCGAGCGCGGCGGGCGGCACGATGCCGCCGTCGGCCAGCAGCCGGGCGCTGCCCAGGCGCAGCACGCGCGTGCCGATCCGGCCCTCGACGCCGCGGCCGGGCAATGCGGTGATGGCTTCGGCGACGGGCGCGGACGTCGCGGGCCCGGTGACGGCCGGGGCCCGCGTGGCATCGGCGGGCGCCGCAGCCGCCTCGATCACGGCACGCGCCAGCGGGTGTTCGCTGCCCGCCTGCAGCGCTGCGGACAAGGCCAGCAGCGCTTCGCGCGTCGTGCCCGGGGCGGGCAGGGCATCGACCACGACCGGTCGGCCTACCGTCAGCGTGCCGGTCTTGTCGAAGGCGACGACGGTGACCCGGTGCGCGATCTCGAGCGCCTGCGCGTCCTTGATCAGCACGCCGTGACGGGCCGCGATGCCGGTGCCCGCCATGATCGCGGCCGGCGTCGCGAGGCCCAGCGCGCACGGGCAGGCGATCACCAGGACCGCGACCGCCGCGACGATCGCGGGCTCGAAGCCCCGGCCGGCGAGCAGCCAGCCGGCCAGGGTGGCGGCGGCGATCACCAGCACCACCGGCACGAACACCGTCGAGACGCGGTCGACGATCCGCTGGATCGGCGCCTTCGCCGCCTGGGCGTCCTCGACCATCCGCACGATCCGGGCCAGCACGGTCTCGGTGCCGACCGCACCGACCTCGAGCACGATGCGCCCCGATCCGTTGATCGAGCCGCCGACCAGCCGGTCGCCCGGATGGCGCGACACCGGCAGCGGCTCGCCGGTCAGCATCGACTCGTCGACCTGGGTGTCGCCCTCGCGCAGCGTGCCGTCGACCGGCAGCCGCTCGCCGGGCAGCACCACCACCCGGTCGCCGACGGCGATCCGCGCCAGGGGCACGATCCGCTCGTGGCCGTCCTCGAGCCGCCGGGCCGTGTCCGGGCGCAGGGCCTGCAGGGCCCGGATCGCCTCGGTCGTGCGGCGCCGCGCGCGGGCCTCCAGGTACTTGCCGAGCAGCACCAGCGCGATCACCACGGCCGAGCCCTCGTAGTACAGGTGGGGCTCATGGCCGGGATGGGCGGTGAGCCAGAGCCAGGTCGACAGCCCCCAGCCGGCGCTGGTGCCGATCGCCACCAGCAGGTCCATGTTGCCGGTGCCGGCCCTGAGCGCCGCCCAGCCGGCCCGGTAGAAGCGCGCGCCCAGGACGAACTGGACTGGCGTGGCGACCAGGCACTGCAGCCAGGCCGGCAGCATCGCGTGGATGCCGAAGGGGAGCGCCAGCATCGGCAGCGCGAGCGGGGCCGACAGGGCCATCGCCCAGGCGACGCGCCGCCATTCGGCGGCGAGGCGACGCTCGGCCGGATCGGGCGCCGCCGCGCCGTCGCCGGCCTGCCGGCTCGACGGATCGGGCCGCGGCGCGGCGGCGTAGCCGGCGGCGGCGATCGCCTCCTGCAGCGCCGCCTCGCGGTCGCCACCGACGACGGTGATCCGCGCCGACTCCGAGGCCAGGTTGACCATGGCGTCGATCACGAACGGCAGGCGCTTCACCGCCCGCTCGACGCGCCCGACGCAGCTCGCGCAGGTCATGCCCTCGATGACCAGGTCGACGGTCGCGATCGGCACCGCATAGCCGGCGGCCTCGATCGCGGCGACGACCCCGGGCGCCGACAGGGCGGTGCCGCGCACGGTCGCGGTCTCCCCGGCGAGGTTGACCGAGGCGTCCGAGACGCCCGGCAGCTTGCCGAGCGCGCGCTCGACGCGGGCGACGCAGGACGCGCAGGTCATGCCTTCGACCGGCAGCGTCAGCGAGGCAGGGGCGGCGGTGGATGCGGAGGTGTCCATGCCGACAGCTTCGGCCTTACCCTGATGGGAAGGTCAAGTGTAGAGCCGCGCACCGGTGCACACTTCGATCGGACCCGAGGGAGGTGTTTCGATGGAGCAGCGATTCGACGTGCAGGGCATGACCTGTGCCCATTGCGTGAAGGCGGTGACCGCGGCCATCGAGGCGCTCGATCCGGCGGCGGCCGTGACCGTCGATCTGGCGGGCAGGCAGGTCCGGGTCGATTCGACGGTCGCGCCCGAGCGGATCGCCGCGGCGATCCGCGACGAGGGCTACACGGTCGCCTGAGGTGTCGACCGCCCGGCACCGCGGCTCGGACCGCGGGGCCGTTCAAGCCCTTCAGCGGGGCTTGAGCAGGGCGGCCGAGGCGAGCGTGGCCGCGTCGAGCCCGTCCGGCGCCTCGCCGGCCAGCAGGCGCTCGACCGTGCCGGCCATGACCTTGCCGTACTCGACGCCGAACTGATCGAACGGATTGATGCCGAGCACCACCGCGGCGGTGAAGGTCGCATGTTCCCAGCAGGCGAGCAGCGCACCGAGCGAGGTGGCGTCGAGCCGGGGCAGCGTGATCAGGGTGCTCGGGCGATCGCCGGGGAAGTGCCGGTGCAGGTCGCCGTCGGGCGCGTCGCGGCCGAGCGCCAGCGCCGCGGCCTGGGCGAGGCAGTTGGCGACCAGGATGCGATGGCGGTCGTCGCCGGCGCCGGTCGGCGCCGTGCGGGACGCGCGGGCCACGATGAAGTCGACCGGCACGACGTCCGGGCCCTGGTGCAGCTGCTGGAAGAACGAATGCTGGGCGTTCGTGCCCGAGGTGCCCCAGACGACCGGCGAGGTGGGCCGTGCGATGCGCGTGCCTTCGAGCGTCGCCGACTTGCCGTTGCTCTCCATCACCAGCTGCTGCGCCCACGCGGGCAGCAGCCGCAGCCGCTCGGCGTAGGGGATGATCGCCTGAGTCGGCAGGCCGAGGAAGGCGCGGTTCCAGACCGAGACCAGCCCGAGCCGGGCCGGCAGGTTCGAGGGCAGGGGCGCGTCGCGGAAATGGCGGTCGATCACCGCGGCGCCGTCGAGCAGCGCGTCGAAGGCGGCGGCGCCGCAGCGCACGGCGATGCCGAATCCGACGCTCGACCACAGCGAGTAGCGTCCGCCGACCCAGTCGCGGAACTCGAGCATCAGCTCGGGCAGGAAGCCGCGGCGGCGCGCGGCGTCCGGGGCGGCCGTGATGGCGATGAACTGTGCCGCCGCGCTGTCGGGCGGGCAGCCGCCGGCGACCAGCCAGGCGCGGGCCGCATCGGCATTGGCCAGGGTCTCGCGCGTGGTGAAGGTCTTGGAGACGACCGCGAATGCGGTGGTGGCCGGGTCGAGCCCGTCGAGCTCGCGGTCGAGGTCGTCGGGATCGACGTTGGCGACGTAGCGGACGTCGAAGTCGCCGCGCGCGCGCAGCGCGTCGCAGACGAGCCGGGGGCCGAGGTCCGATCCGCCGATGCCCAGGCAGACGAGCGCGCCGAGCGGAGCGCCGCGAAAGCCCGGCAGGTCGCCGCCCCGCAGGCGCTCGGCGAGCGCGGTGGTCCGACGCCGCTGCGCGGCCACGTCCGATGCGACCGCAGCGTCGCCGCCCACGCCGCGCAGCGCGGTATGCAGCGCCGGACGGCCTTCGGTCGGATTGGCGATCGCGCCCGCGAACAGCGCTTCGCGCCGTGCCTCGAAGCCGCAGGCGTGGGCCCAGGCGGCGAGTTCGGCGAGGATGGCGTCGTCGAGCTTCTGTCGCGAGACGTCCGCGTGCAGCGGTCCCGCTTCGAGCGACAGCCTGGCGGGACGCCCCGGATCGGCGAGCAGCGTGCGCAGGTGGATCGGCGCGATGCGGCGTACGTGGGCGTCGAGGGCGGCGGCGTGATCCGCGGGGGAGGCTGCGGTCGTCATGTCCGGAAATGGCGAGCGAAGGTCGAGGGGCGCGCGGATAATCCGACGCATGTCCCAGATGCTGCCACAAACCGTCGACGCCGCCGCCTGCTGGCGGGGGCTGTGTGCGCGCGACGCGCGCTTCGACGGGCGGTTCTTCGTCGGCGTGACCAGCACCGGCATCTACTGCCGTCCGGTCTGCCCGGCGCGCACACCGCGTCGCGAGAACTGCCGGTTCTTCCCGACGGCCGCGGGCGCCGAGCACCAGGGCTTCCGGCCCTGCCTGCGCTGCCGGCCCGAACTCGCGCCCGGCCATGCGAGCGTGGATGCGCCCGCGCGGCTCGCGCAGGCCGCCGCCGCCGCGATCGAGGAAGGCGCGCTCGACGAGGGCGGGCTGCCCGCGCTCGCCGCCCGGCTCGGCGTCACCGACCGGCACCTGCGCCGCGTCTTCGACGCGCAGTTCGGCGTCTCGCCGATCGACTGGGCGCAGACCCACCGGCTGCTGCTTGCCAAGCGTCTGCTGACCGATACCGCGCTGCCTGTGACCGAGGTCGCGCTGGCGGCCGGTTTCGCGAGCCTGCGCCGGTTCAACGATGCGTTCGCCTCGCGCTACCGGCTGGCGCCGACCGATCTGCGGCGGCAGGCGCGCGGCGCGCTCGCCGTGTCGGCCGACCCCGCGGCCGGACTGGTGTTCCGCCTCGCCTACCGGCCGCCGCTCGATTGGGCGGGGCTCGCCGGCTTCCTGTCGATGCGTGCGATCGACGGCGTCGAGGCGGTGGAGACCGCGGCGCCGGGCCGGCGCGGCGCGGCGTCCGAGCCGGTCTACCGGCGCATCGTCCGGGTGCCTGCACCGCGCGGCGCCGAGCGGATCGGCTGGATCGAGGTCGCCCGCCCGGGCGGGCGCGGCGCCGCCCACCATGTGCTGGAGATCCGCCTCGATGCCGCGCTCCTCGGCGCGATCCCTGCGGTGCTCGCGCGGGTGCGCCGGGTCTTCGACCTCGCCTGCCGGCCCGACGAGGTGGCGGCGGCGCTCGGTCCGCTCGCGGTCGGCCACGAGGGGCTGCGGCTGCCGGGCGCGTTCGACGGCTTCGAGATCGTGGTCCGCGCGATCCTCGGCCAGCAGATCACCGTGAAGCACGCGCGCACGCTCGCCGGGCGGTTCGCGGCCGCGTTCGGCGAACCGGTCGCGACGCCGTGGCCGACGCTGCGCCATGCGTTTCCGTCGGCCGCGTCGATGGCCGGGCGCGAGCCCGCCGAGATCGGTGCGCTCGGCGTGACCGGGCAGCGCGCGCGGACGATCGTCGCGCTCGCCCGGGCGCTGGCCGACGGCTCGCTGCGGCTCGAACCCGACGGCGACGCCGCGGCGACCGTCGAGCGTCTGAAGGCGGTGCCCGGCGTCGGCGACTGGACCGCGCAGTACCTGGCCATGCGCGCGCTCGGCTGGCCCGACGCCTTCCCCGCGTCGGACGTCGGCGTGATGAAGGCGCTGGGCGTGACGACCCCGCGCGAGGCGCTGGCCGCGGCCGAGGCCTGGCGGCCGTGGCGCGGCTATGCGGTGATCCACCTGTGGCGCACGCTCGCGCCCGCTCCGATCGAGGCAACCCCATCATGAAACATGCGCTGCGACCCAGCCCGCTCGGCGAGATCCTGCTGACCTTCGACGACGACGCGCTGCTCGGCCTGTATTTCGTCGGCCAGAAGGATCAGCCGACGATCGCGCCGCACTGGCGCGTCGACGATTCGCATCCGATCGCGGCGATGACCTCAGATCGTATCGAACGTTACTTCCTCGGGGTCGAGGAGCCGTTCGAGGTGCCGATCGCCTTCGCCGGCACCCGCTTCCAGGTCGCGGTCTGGCGCGCATTGCTCGACATCCCGCGCGGCGAGACCATCAGCTATACCGAGCTCGCACGCCGGGTCGGCGCGCCCGCCGCGGTCCGCGCGGTGGGGGCGGCGGTCGGGCGCAACCCGGTGTCGATCTTCGTGCCCTGCCACCGCGTGGTCGGCAGCAACGGCGCGCTGACCGGCTACGCCGGCGGGCTGCCGCGCAAGACGCACCTGCTGCGGCTCGAGCGGGCGCTCGGCGAAGACGGCCGCGCGTCGACTCAGGCCGCGCGCCGCCCCGCCCGCGCCGCGTAGAACTCGCCCAGCACCCGCCCGGTATGGCTGGCCGCGCGCCGGGCCAGCTCCACCGGCGGTCCCTGGTCGACGATCCGGCCGCCGCCGTCGCCGCCTTCGGGCCCGAGATCGAGGATCCAGTCGGCCTCGGCCCACAGGTCGACGTCGTGCTCGATGACCACCAGCGTGTTGCCCGCGTCGACCAGCCGGTGCAGCACGCGGATCAGCCGGTCGACGTCGGCCATGTGCAGGCCCACCGTCGGCTCGTCGAGGACGTACAGCGAATGGACCGGCGCGAAGCGCGACGGGGCACCGGCCCCGCCGTCGCGGACCTTGGCGAGCTCGGTGACCAGCTTGATGCGCTGCGCCTCGCCGCCGGACAGGGTCGGACTCGGCTGCCCGAGCGTCAGGTAGCCCAGGCCCACGTCCTGCAGCAGCTTGAGCGGATGGGCGATCGACGGGTGCGCGCTGAAGAAGGGCAGCGCCTCGTCGACGCTCATCGCCAGCACCTCGCCCACCGACTTGCCGCGCAGGGTGACCTGCAGCGTCTCGCGGTTGAAGCGCTGGCCGCGGCAGACGTCGCACAGCACCTTCACGTCGGGCAGGAAGCTCATCTCGATCGTCTGCACGCCCTGACCCTCGCAGGCGGGGCAGCGGCCGGCGCCGGTGTTGAACGAGAAGCGCGCCGCCTCGTAGCCGCGCACGCGCGCCTCGGTGGTGTCGGCGAACAGCCGGCGGATCGCGTCCCAGAAGCCGACGTAGGTGGCCGGGCAGGAGCGCGGCGTCTTGCCGATCGGGGTCTGGTCGACTTCGAGGACGCGGCCGATGGGCTCGGTGCCCTCGATCGACGCGCAGCCGACCGGTGCGGCGATCAGGCCGAGCGCACGCTCGGCGCCGGCGCGGCCCGAGTTGCGCGCGGTGACGATCGCCTGCATGTTGGCCAGCAGCACGTCGCGGGCGAAGGTGGACTTGCCCGAGCCGGACACGCCGGTGACGACGGTGAGCCGCGCGAGCGGCACGCGCGCGTCGACGCCCTTGAGGTTGTGCAGGGTCGCCCCCTGCACCGAGATCGCCGGACCGTCGGGCGTCACCGGGCGCGGCGGCTGCAGCGGGTGCTGCAGCGGCTGAGACAGGAAGCGTCCGGTGAGGCTCTCCGGGTTGAGGACCAGCGCCTCGTGATGACCGGTCGCGACGATGCGCCCGCCCTGGGTGCCGGCGCCCGGGCCGATGTCGATGACGTTGTCGGCACGGCGGATCGTCTCCTCGTCGTGCTCGACGACCAGCAGCGTGTTGCCCTTGTCGCGCAGCGCCTCGAGGGTATCGAGCAGCACGCGGTTGTCGCGCGGATGCAGGCCGATCGTCGGCTCGTCGAGCACGTAGCACACGCCCTGCAGGTTCGAGCCGAGCTGCGCGGCGAGCCGGATGCGCTGTGCCTCGCCGCCGGACAGCGTGGGCGCGGCGCGTGCGAGCGACAGGTAGCCCAGGCCCACGTCCGACAGGAAGCGCAGCCGCGAGCCGATCTCGGCGACCACGTCGCGCCCGATCTCGGCCTCGCGGCCGACGAACGCCAGGCCGTCGACCCAGCCGCGGGTGTCGTCGACGGCGAGCGCGGTCAGCTCGGCGATCGACAGGTCCCGCAGCCGCACGGCGAGCGCGACCGGATTCAGCCGGCGGCCGGCGCAGGCCGGGCAGGGGGCGTCGGTGTACTCGACGCCGGCATCGGTCTCGCCTTCCATGCCGGGCGTCAGCTCGTCGTCCTTGATGCGGCCGACGGTCTCGAGCCCTGCGCCCAGGCAGGCCGTGCACCAGCCGTGCTTGGAGTTGAACGAGAAGAGCCGCGGGTCGAGCTCGGGATAGCTGGTGCCGCAGGTGGAGCAGGCGCGCTTGGTCGAATGGATGGTGGTCTTCAGCGGCGCGGTCTCGCCGCTCGCATCGCCGCGTGCGATGGCGGCCTCGAGCGCGTCCAGTCCGGCGGCGATCACGACGATGCCCTTGCCGTGGTGCAGCGCGTCGCGCAGCGCGTCGCGCAGCGCCGGCTCGCGGTCGGCCGAGACCACCAGGTCGGCCACCGGCAGCTCGATGTCGTGCTCGACGTAGCGGTCCAGGCGCGGGAACTTCGCGGTCGGCAGGAAGCGGCCGTCGACCCTCAGGTGGCTGTGGCCGCGCGCCGCCGCCCATTTCGCCAGGTCGGAGTACAGGCCCTTGCGCCCGACCACCAGCGGCGCGAGCACTCCGATGCGCTCGCCGCGGTGCTCGCGCAGCACGCGCGCGACGATCGCATCGAAGGTCTGCGGCTCGATGGCGGTGTTGTCCTTCGGGCAGTACTGCCGGCCGAGCTTGACGTAGAGCAGGCGCAGGAAGTGGTAGATCTCGGTCAGCGTCGCAACCGTGCTCTTGCGGCCGCCACGCGAGGTGCGCTGCTCGATCGCGACGGTCGGTGGGATGCCGTAGACGCCGTCGACGTCGGGCCGCGAGGCGGGCTGCACGAACTGCCGCGCGTACGCGTTCAGCGACTCGAGGTAGCGGCGCTGGCCCTCGCCGAAGATCACGTCGAAGGCGAGCGTGGACTTGCCGCTGCCCGAGACGCCGGTGATCACCGTCATGCGGTTGCGCGGCACCTCGACGTCGACGTTCTTCAGGTTGTGCTCGCGTGCGTTGTGCACGAAGATCGAATCGCGGGCGCGCCGCCGGAGCATCGTCTGTAGCGGGGCGCCCGGATCGTCGAGCGCCGCGTCGGTGGCCACGAGGACCGGCGGCGCCGGCGGGCGTGCCGCGATCGCGGCCGACTCGGCCAGCTGCACCGCGTACTCGCGCAGCGACTGGCCGGTGACGCTGGTCGGGTGCGCCGTGATGGTGTCCGGCGTGCCGACCGCGACGATGTCGCCGCCGGCGTCACCGCCGTCCGGGCCGAGGTCGATGATCCAGTCGGACGCGCGGATCACGTCGAGGTTGTGCTCGATCACCAGCAGCGAGTGGCCGGCCGCGAGCAGCTTGCGCAGCGCACGCAGCAGGCGGGCGACGTCGTCGAAGTGCAGGCCGGTGGTCGGCTCGTCGAACAGGAACAGCGAGCCGCGGCGGCCGCGGGCCTTGTCGTGCCCCTTGCTCGCGGCCTCGGCGAGGAAGCCGGCGAGCTTCAGGCGCTGCGCCTCGCCGCCCGACAGGGTCGGCACCGGCTGGCCCAGGCGCAGGTAGTCGAGGCCGACGTCCTCGAGCGGCTGCAGCCGCGTCGAGATCTCCCAGTCGGCGCCGAAGAAGGCGAGCGCCTCGTGCACCGTCAGCTCGAGCACGTCGGCGACCGAGCGCTCGGCGCCGCGGCCGCGGACCATGACCTCGAGGATCTCCGGCCGGTACCGCCTGCCGTCGCAGTCGGGGCAGCGCAGGTAGACGTCCGAGAGGAACTGCATCTCGACGTGCTCGAAGCCGTTGCCGCCGCAGGTCGGGCAGCGCCCGTCGCCCGAGTTGAAGCTGAAGGTGCCGGCGGTGTAGCCGCGTTCCTTCGAGATGTCTGCGGCCGCGAAGCGCTTGCGGATCGCGTCGAAGGCGCCCACATAGCTGACCGGATTCGAACGCGTGGTCTTGCCGATCGGTGACTGGTCGACGAAGACCACGTCCTCGAGCCAGTCGTCGCCGAGCAGGCGGTCGTAGGCGCCGGGCGTCTCGCTCGGCTTGCCCTTGGCCTTCAGCAGCGCCGGCAGGAGCACGTCCTGCATCAGTGTCGACTTGCCGCTGCCGGACACGCCGGTCAGGCAGACCAGCCGTCCGAGCGGGATCTGCACGGAGACGTTGCGCAGGTTGTGCTCGCGCGCGCCCTCGAGCACCAGCTTGGGGGTCGATGCAGTGACCGGCGCGAGCTGCGACGCCGGGATGGTCTTGCGCCCCGACAGGTAGTCGCCGGTCAGGGTCTGGGCGCGCCGCAGGCCTTCCGGCTCGCCCCAGTAGACGATCTGGCCGCCGCGCTCGCCCGGGCCGGGGCCGATGTCGAGCATGCGGTCGGCGGCGAACATCACCTGCGGGTCGTGCTCGACGACGACGAGCGAGTTGCCGGCGTCGCGCAGCCGCTTCATCACGCCGATCACGCGGTTCATGTCGCGCGGATGCAGGCCGATGGAGGGCTCGTCGAGCACGAACAGCGTGTTGACCAGCGAGGTGCCGAGCGCGGTGGTGAGGTTGATCCGCTGGACCTCGCCGCCGGACAGCGTGCGCGACTGCCGGTCGAGGGTCAGGTAGGACAGGCCGACGTCGCCGAGGTAGCGCAGGCGGGCGCGGACCTCGGTGAGCAGCAGCTCGGTCGCCTCGTCGAGCGGGGCGGGCAGCGCGAGCGTGCCGAACAGCCGTGCCACGCGCTCGAGCGGCAGCAGCATCACGTCGTGCACGCACAGCCCGGGCAGCGCCTGCAGCTGGGCGTCGGTCCATTCGACGCCGGACGGCATGAAGCGCCGGTACCGTCCGACGGCGCCCGCGCCGGCGTCCTCGAAGGCCGCGTCCGCATCGGAGCCGGAGCCGACCCGCCAGAGCAGCGCGTCGGGCCGCAGCCGCGCGCCGTTGCAGACGGTGCACGGCGTGTAGGCGCGATAGCGCGACAGCAGCACCCGGATGTGCATCTTGTACGCCTTCGACTCGAGCCAGCCGAAGAAGCGCCGCACGCCGTACCACTGGCGGTTCCAGTCCCCCTTCCAGTCCTCGCCGCCCTCGATCACCCAGTCGCGGTGCTCGGGCGGCAGGTCCTTCCAGGGGATGTCGGTCGCGACGCCGCGGGTCTTCGCGTACTTCAGCAGCTCGACCTGGCAGTTCTTGTAGCTCTCGGTCTGCCACGGCTTGACCGCGCCGCCGGCCAGCGTCTTCGTGCCGTCCGGGATCACCAGGCCGAGGTCGATGCCGATCACGCGGCCGAAGCCGCGGCAGGTCTCGCAGGCGCCGATCGGCGAGTTGAACGAGAACAGGCTCGGGCTCGGATCGGCGTAGGTGATGCCGCAGTCCGCGCAGGCCAGTGCGCTGGAGTAGCGCCAGACCTCGGCGTCGCTGCCGTCGTCGGCGAGGACGTGGACCTGCATGCGGCCGGCGCCGCGGTGCAGCGCCGCCTCCAGCGCCTCGGCGACGCGCGCCTCGTCGGCGTCGGCCAGCCGCAGCCGGTCCTGGACCACCACCAGCGTCGGACCGACGGTGGCGCTGCCCGGCAGGCGGGCATGCACCCGCGTGTAGCCCTGCGCGAGCAGGTGCGATTCGATCTCGGCCTCGGTGAAGTTCACCGGGACCTGCACGGGGAAGCCGATCACCAGGCGCGGGTCGCCGGCCGCCGCGGCGCGCGTTGCCAGCGCGGTGCGGATGCTGGCGACGGTGTCGCGCGAGACCGGCCGGCTGCAGCGCCGGCAGTGCAGCCGGGCGGCCCGAGCGAACAGCAGCTTCAGGTGATCGTTGAGCTCGGTCATCGTGCCGACCGTCGAGCGCGAGGTCCGGACCGGGTTGGTCTGGTCGATGGCGATCGCCGGGGGCACGCCCTCGATCCGGTCGACTTGCGGCTTGTCCATCCGGTCGAGGAACTGGCGGGCGTAGGCCGAGAAGGTCTCGACGTAGCGGCGCTGGCCTTCGGCGTAGAGCGTGTCGAACACCAGCGAGGACTTGCCCGATCCGGACACGCCGGTGACGACGACCAGCTCGCCCGTGGGGATGTCGAGGTCGAGGTTTCGAAGGTTGTTCTGGCGTGCGCCGCGGATGCGGATGGGCGGGCGCTCCGCGGGGCGGACGACGGGGTCTGACATCGAGGGGGATCCGGTGGTGCAGGCGGGGGGACATCCGATGGTACGGGAAAAGCCCTGTCCGACCCGGCGTGCGCGAAGCCCGCCGCGGGTCTCTCCGGGGCCCCTGGGCCGGCGCCTTCCCGGGCCTGCGGGCACTGCGGTTTGGGTCTGCCGGATGGCCCGGCTGCCGGTCTTCGGGTCGGATCGCGCGTCCGGCCGCCGCGGCTACAGGCCCGTCCGGGCAGTGCCGAAACAGCTGGACCGGCCACTCATCGCCCGCCCATGCTTCCCGAGACCCCCGTATCGAACCGCCTGCGCACCGCCTGCCTCGCTCTTGTCATGGCGACGCTCGCGGGTGCGCTGGCGGCGTGCGGGGGCGGCGGGGGCGGCGGTGCGGCGGCGGGTCCCGCAGCCGCGACGCCGGCCGCGGCCGCCGCATCCCTGCCGGTGGCAGCCGTGGCCGTCTCGCCGTCGCTCAAGTCGGTCAGCCCCAGCATCGTGACGCCACCGGCCCGGATCGTCCTGTCGGGCGAAGGCTTCGACGAGGTCGAGTCGGTCCGGCTCGGCGACAGCGTGCTGCCGATCGTCGCCCGCGCGCCGGGCTGGCTAGAGGTCGACGTGCCGGCCGGCGCGTCGACGCAGTTCCTCACCCTGGTCGAGCGCAACGCGACGGTCCGCTACACGCCGCAGGTGGTGACCGTCGATCCGCCAGCGGTGGTGACGGGCGCTTCGCCGGTGGCCGTGCTGGCCGGCTCGGCGCTCACCCTGTCCGGCAGCGGGCTGGACCGGATCCGCGAGGTCGCCTTCGCAGGCGGGGTGAGCGCCGCCGTCCAGTCGCCCTCGGGCAGCACGACGCTGCAGGTGGGGGTGCCGCTCGATGCCGTCAGCGGCCCGCTGGGCCTCATCTCCACTTCGGGCCGTCGCTTCGACTGGCCCGGACCGCTGACCGTCATTCCCCGCATCCGGGTGCCCGTGCCGCTGGCCGCCAGCGTCGCGGCCGGTGCCACCGTCACGATCTCGGGCAGCGGCCTGGGCGAGGTGAGCGCCGTCACGGTTGCCGGCCAGGCGGCGACGATCGGTACACGCAGCGCCACGCAGCTCGCGTTCAGCGTCCCGACGGGCGGGGTCTGCGGCGCAGTCACGCTCGAGTCGGCCAGCCAGCCGTCGGTGTTCGCAGGGACCGTGTCGGTCGGCGCCTGCACGGCCCGCATCGAATCGATCGAATATGCGCAGGCGCTGTCGCAGCCGGACACCGATGCCCGCCAGCGCCTGGTGCCCGGCCGGGAGACCTGGGTCCGGGCCTACGTGGTCTCGGACCAGGCCGGGGTCACGGCGCCGGTGCTGACGCTGAACGCGTTCGTCGGCAGCACCCCGGTCGGCACGCGGACCCTGACCGGGCCGGCCTCGCTGCCGATGCTGGCGGCGGGTTCGGCACTGCCTTCCTCGCTGCGCGCCGACGGGACGCGGACCTTCATGGCCCGGCTCGACGATGCCTGGGTCGTGCCCGGGCTGAGGGTCGAGATCGCGATGGACGCGAGCGCGCAGGGAGGGACGGTCTCGGTCGTGCAGGATGCGCCGAAGATCGGTTCCGACACGCGCCTGTCCATCGTGCTGGTGCCGCTGATCTCGGGGTCCCACGCCCCGACGCTCGGTTCCGACCTGGTCGCCGCCACGCTCGAAGAGATCGCCCGCCGGTTCCCGATCGCCAGCGACCGCATCGCGGTCAGCGTGCGCGCGCCCTATACGCTGGGCAGCGTCACCAACGGCGTCGACACGAACGCGGACTGGGGCAACGCCCTGAGCGAGCTCGAGCAGCTGCGCTCGATCGAGAGTGCCAGCGTCCACACGCACTACTACGGCCTGGTGCCGTCGCTCACCGGCTTCGGGATCGCCGGCGTCGGCTACGTGGGCGGCGCGTCGGCGATGGGGATCTACAGCGCGTCCGACCCGCTGTGGAAGCGGATCATGACCCACGAGCTCGGCCACAACTTCAACCGCGACCACGCGCCCTGCGGCGTCTCCGGCGATGCGGGCTACCCGTACCCGAACGGCGCGCTCGGACCGACGCCCCTGTTCGACGCGGCGACCGACCAGGTGGTGTCGTCCGCGGGCAAGGCCGACGTGATGGGCTACTGCGACGGCGACTGGTTCTCCGACTACACCTACTCGGCGATCCAGACCTACCTCGAGGCCCGTCCGCAGACCGCGCCGTTCGCGGTCGCGGCCTTCGCGGGCAGCGGCGGGGACGGCACGAGCGAACTGGTGCTGGTGTCGGGCGCGATCGGACTCGCCGGCTCGCGCATCGACTCGGTCCAGGCTGCCCGCGGCGTGCCGCGGGTGCCGCCGGGCGGCGAGTTCGTGCTGCGCCTGCACACGCTCGCGGGCGAGCGCTTCGACGTGCCCTTCGACGCGACGGCAGTCGACCATGCGAGCCCGCCGGAGCGTCATTTCCAGGTGCGGGTCCCCGACCCGGGTCCGCTGCGCTCGATCGAGGTGCTGCGCGGCGAGGTGCCGATCATCGTGCGCGCCGGCGGCCCGGCGCCCGGCACGGCGACCAAGTCGGGGGCCGGCGTCCTCGTCTCCGCCGACGAGTCGGGCGGCGTGCTGACGCTGTCCTGGGACGCGGTGCGCCATCCGACCGCGACCGTCGTCCACGTCGCCTCGGGCGGCGCCCGGACCGGCCTGGCGGTCCGCGCGCAGGGCGGTCGGGTGGCGCTGCGCACGTCCGCCCTGCCGGCCGGCGGCGCCTTCGAGATCGCGCTGTCGGACGGCCTCAACACCGAGCGCACGACGCTCGCGCGCTGAGGGCGGGGCAGGGCGCACCGCGGCTTCGGCTACCATCGCCGGATCCCCTTCCGGAGCCTGCCCACATGAGCAAGACCATCGTCTCGACGTCCGGCGCGCCCGCCGCGATCGGCCCGTACTCGCAGGCCGTGCGCGCCGGCGACGTCGTCTACCTCTCAGGACAGATCGCGCTCGATCCGGCGAGCGGGCAGCTCGTCGAGGGCTTCGACGCGCAGGTCGACCGGGCCTTCCGCAACCTGAAGGCCGTTGCCGAGGCCGCCGGCGGCTCCCTGTCCGACGTGGTCAAGCTCACGCTCTTCCTCACCGATCTCGCGCACTTCCCGAAGGTCAACGAGATCATGCAGCAGCACTTCGTGCAGCCCTTCCCGGCCCGCTCGACCATCGGCGTCGCGAGCCTGCCGCGCGGCGCGCAGTTCGAGGTCGAGGCCGTGATGGTGCTGTCCTGAGGCCGCCGCAGCGGTGACGGCCCGCCAGCCGGCGAGCGACCTCGGCCGCTTCGCGAAGCTCGGCATCCGCAGTGACGCGGATCTGCTGCTGCACCTGCCGCTGCGCTACGAGGACGAGACGCGCGTCGTCCCGATCGACGCCGTCCGCGCCGGCGAGACCGTGCAGGTCGGCGGCGAGGTGGTCAGGGCCGAGGTCGTCGGCCGGCCCCGCAAGATGCTCCAGGTCGAGCTCGACGACGGCACCGGGCGCATCGCGCTGCGCTTCCTGCACTACTACCCGTCGCAGGTCGCGCAGCTGCAGCCGGGCCGACGGGTGCGGGCGCACGGTGACGTGCGCGGCGGTCTCTTCGGCCTCGAGATGGTGCATCCCCGCTATCGCCTGAGCGGGCCCGCCGAGCGTCTGCCGCAGCGTCTGACGCCGGTCTACCCGACGGTCGCGGGCATCGGCCAGGCCGAGCTGCGCCGCACGATCCTCGAGGCGCTGGCCAGTGCCGACTGGCCCGACACGCTGCGCCCCGGGGCGGCGGAGCGCCTGGGCCTGCCGCCGCTGATGGACTCGCTCAGGCTGCTGCACCAGCCGCCGCCGGACGCGCCGCTCTCGGCCTTCGAGGACCGCAGCCATCCGGCCTGGCGTCGGCTGGTGTTCGAGGAACTGCTGGCGCAGCAGCTCTCGCTCAAGCGCGCCCGTGCGGCCCGGGCCCGCCAGCGCGCGGTGCCGCTGCCCGACGAGGCCGCCCCGGCACGCCTGCTGGCCACGCTGCCGTTCGCGCTCACCGGCGCGCAGCGCCGCGCCTGGGCGGAGGTCTCGCGCGACCTGCTCGGCGGCGAGCCGATGAACCGGCTGCTGCAGGGCGACGTCGGCAGCGGCAAGACCGTGATCGCCGCGCTGGCCGCGATGCAGGCGATCGGCAGCGGGCGGCAGGCGGCGCTGATGGCGCCCACCGAGATCCTGGCCGAGCAGCACTACCGCAAGCTCGGACCATGGCTCGCGCCGCTCGGCGTGCGCCTCGCCTGGCTGGCCGGCTCGCTCACGCCCTCCGCCAAGAAGAAGGTCCGCGCCGCGGCCGCGGCCGGCGAGGTCGACCTGCTGGTCGGCACGCACGCGCTCGTCGAGGAGTCGGTCGAGCTGCCGACGCTGGGCCTGGCGATCGTCGACGAGCAGCATCGCTTCGGCGTGGCGCAGCGCCTCGCGCTGCGCGCCGGTCGCGGCGATGCGCTGCCGCACCAGCTGATGATGAGCGCGACGCCGATCCCGCGCACCCTCGCGATGACCTACTACGCCGACCTAGACGTGTCGGTGATCGACGAGCTGCCGCCCGGGCGCACGCCGATCGTCACCAAGCTGGTGTCCGAAGGGCGGCGCGACGAGGTCGTCTCGCGGGTGCGCGCCGCGGTCGCCCAGGGCCGCCAGGCCTACTGGGTCTGTCCGCTGATCGAGGAGTCCGAGGCGCTCGAGCTGCAGACGGCGATCGACACGCACGCGGCCCTGTCGGTCGAACTCGAGGGCCTGCGGGTGGGGCTCGTGCATGGCCGCCAGCCGAGCGGCGAGAAGGCCGCGACCATGGACGCCTTCTCGCGCGGCGAGGTCGACCTGCTGGTGTCGACGACGGTGATCGAGGTCGGCGTCGACGTGCCGAACGCATCGCTGATGGTCATCGAGCATGCCGAGCGCTTCGGCCTCGCGCAGCTCCACCAGCTGCGCGGGCGGGTCGGGCGCGGCACCGCCGAGAGCGTCTGCGTGCTGCTCTACCGCCCGCCGCTGTCGGCCAACGCGCGCGAGCGGCTGCGCACGATGTACGAGACCACGGACGGATTCGAGATCGCCCGGCGCGACCTGCAGCTGCGCGGGCCGGGGGAGTTCCTCGGCGCGCGCCAGTCCGGGCTGTCGCTGTTGCGCTTCGCCGACCTCGAGCGCGACGCCGAGCTGGTGGAGGCCGCGCGCGACGAAGCGGCGGCGATGCTCGCCGGACCCGTCGGCGCGGTCGATGCGCACCTGGCACGCTGGCTGGCCGGACGCGAGGAGTTTCTCAAGGCCTGAAGCGGCCGCGAGCCGCCGTGCTGCATGCCGTGGGCAGGCTGGCGGCCCGGGCGGGCCGTCCGGCGGTGGGGACGCAGCGCTGCGCCGGTGCCGCCGATATCGGAGGGACCGAGCTCCCGGCCCCGACGACCCGATGCACCTTCCTGCCCGCCTTGCCGCCCCCGACCCCTCGAATGCCGAGGTCGGCGTCGCACCTGCCGCAGCGGCGGGAATGCCCGTCGGCGAAGCCGTGGCGCAGACCCGGGCGTCCGGCCCGTTCGTTCCGGGCAGCGTCCGGGGCGCCCTGGTCTTCGCGCTGGCCGCGCTGCTCGCCCTCGCGATCGGCATCGCCCTGTTCACGCGGCACAACCTCATCTACCGGGTGCACGACTACGCGATCCTGAACCTCGCGGGCCAGATGCGCGAGCTGTCGCACGGCATGGGCCTGGACGCGCGCCAGATCGTACGCAACGATGCAGTCCAGGTGGCACCGGCCGAACTGGCGAGGTATCGGGAGAAGCTCGCGCTGCAGGTCGAGCAGTACGACCGGATCGTGCAGAGCTTCGTCACGCGCGAACTCTCGCCCGACCTGACCGGCCTGGACGATCCGGTCAGCTGCAGCTGGGACCGTCCGTCGCTGAGTCAGCTCGAGGCGACCGCCGCCGCCTGGCGGGCCGTGCGGGTCGGCGTGGTCCCCGGCACCCTGCCCGACGCGGCGCCCGAGGCGATCGTCGCTGCGGCGCAGACCCTCGCCCGCGACGACGGGCGCCTGCTGGAGTCGAGCCGTGCGTTGAGCATCGCGTTCAAGCACATGATGCAGCGCAAGCTCGACTTCGTGATTCGCGCCCAGGCCGTCGGTGTCGCACTGAGTGCACTGTTCGGATGGGGGGTCTACGTGCTGGTGCGCCGCCACGTACTGCGGCCGCTGGCGAGCGCCGAGGGGCTCGCCCGCCGCGTGATCGCAGGCGACCTCGGCAGCCAGGTACCGGTCGCCGGCGGCCACGAGATCGCCGCCATCGGCATCGCGCTCAACCGGCTGTCGCGCCGTATGGAGCTGCTGTTCGCGCTGGCCGAGCGCAGCGCCGGCGGCCTGACCACGGGAGAGCTGCTCGACACGCTGCACGCCGGGCTCGCCGATCAGGTGCCGCTCGACTTCGTGGCGGTGGCGTTCGCCGAGGACGATGATCCGCGCGGCTGGCTGATGCTGCGCACGACCGGCAGCGGGCCGGCGGACCTCGCCGACGGGACGCTGCTCGGCGTGCAGGGAGCCGTGCAGCACGCGAGGGCCGAGCTCGAGGCGCGAGGACGGCGTGCAGGCTTCGGGTCGATGCTGACCCTCGAGCTGCGGATCGGCGGCGGCGACGCTGCGCTGCTGATGTTCGCCGCCCGTGAACCCGGCGCCTACCCCGAGGCGTCGGCCGCGCTGCTGCGCAACGTGGCCAGCCACGTCCAGGGGCAGCTCGAGCGCACGCTCTCGACCGAGGCCCTGGTGGTCGCGGCCGTCGAGGGGCTCGCCAAGCTGGCCGAGAGCCGCGATCCGGAGACCGGCGACCACCTGCTGCGGATGAGCCAGTACTCGGCGCTGATCGCCGCCGAGCTCGGCCGCACCGGCCCGCATGCCGGGCGGATCGACGTGCGCTTCGTCGAGGACCTGCGGCGCTTCGCGCCGATGCACGATATCGGGAAGGTGGGCGTTCCGGATGCGATCCTGCTCAAGCCGGGCCGGCTCACCGACGCGGAGCGCGCCGACATGTGCCGTCATCCGACGATCGGCGCCGAGGTGCTGCGCCGCTGCGAAGCACAGATGCAGCAGCGAGGCCGCAGCCTGTTCCGCATCGGCATCGAGATCGCCGAGGCGCACCACGAGCGCTGGGACGGGACCGGCTATCCGAACGGGACCGCCGCCGAGGCGATCCCGCTGTCGGCCCGCATCGTCGCAGTCGCCGACGTGTTCGATGCCCTGACTTCGCGGCGCCCGTACAAGGAAGCGTGGAGCGTCGAGCGGGCGCTGGCCACGATCGATGCCGACTCGGGCAGCCACTTCGATCCGGACGTGGTCGCCGCGCTGCATCGCACGCTGCCGGAAGTGCTCGAGATCCACGCGCGACACAAGCACGTGTAGCCGTCGCACACCGCCCCGTCCGCGGGGCGGTGCCGTTCAGTGCGCCTCAGGCTCGACGCCGAGCGCCACCAGCACGCGCGAGACCATGTTGTAGGCCGCGACGACCGTGACCAGCTCGAAGGCCTGGCGGTCGTCGGGCAGCGCCGCGCGCACCGCCGCGAAGGTCGCGTCGGCGACCTGCACGTTGCGGGTCATCTCGAAGGTCAGCGCCAGCGCGGCCCGCTCGGCCGCATCGAAGAGCGTCGCGTCGCGCGAGGCGGCGAGCGGCTCGCGCATCGCGGCGAGCTGCGCCTCGCTGCCGCCGGCCTGCACGAAGAGGGGCGCATGATGGCCCCATTCGTACTCGGCACCGTTGAGCACCGCGACCACGCACATCGCGAGTTCCTTGAGCTTCGGCGACAGCGCCAGGTCGCCGCGCACGGCGCCCATCATCCGGTTCCAGCCCATCGCCACCGGCGGGCTGTGCAGCAGCATGCGATCGAGGTTGAGCAGGGTCCCGCCGCGGCGCGCGCGCACCGCGTCGACGATCTCGCGCGGCTCGACGATGTCGCTGGGAATGTACGGGAGACGGGCCATCGGCACTCCGGAAGTGAGGCGTTCAACGGGCGGCATGATTGCACATCGCGAGCCCGCGGCGGGCGCCGCGGAGGCGGCTGCTAGAATCGGCCGCATGACGCTCACCGAGCTCAAGTACATCGTCGCGGTCGCGCGCGAGCGCCACTTCGGACGGGCTGCGGAAGCCTGTCACGTGAGCCAGCCGACGCTGTCGGTCGCGATCCGCAAGCTCGAGGACGAGCTCGGCGTCTCGCTGTTCGAGCGCGGCGGGGCCGAGGTGAGCGTGACCCCGGTCGGCCTGCAGATCGTCGAGCAGGCCCAGCGCGTGCTCGACGAGACCGCGACGCTGCGCGAGATCGCCGCGAAGGGCCGCGATCCGCTCGCCGGCGCGCTGCGCGTCGGCGTGATCTGCACGATCGGCCCGTACCTGCTGCCGCTGATGATGCGACGCATGATCGAGGATGCGCCGCAGATGCCGCTGCTGCTGCAGGAGGACTACACCGTCCGGCTGCTCGAGCTGCTGCGCCAGGGCGACGTCGACGTGGCGATCCTCTCCGAGCCGTTCCCGGACCAGGGCTTCGCGACCTGCCCGCTCTACCAGGAACCCCTGGTCGTCGCCGTGCCGCGCGCCCATCCCTGGGCGCAGCGGCCCTCCGTGCCCGCGAGCGAGCTCAAGCGCCAGACGATGCTGCTGCTCGGCACCGGCCACTGCTTTCGCGATCGGGTGCTCGACGTCTGTCCCGACCCGTCGCGGTATTCGCAGGCCAGCGCCGGCATCCAGAAGACCTTCGAGGGCTCGTCGCTCGAGACCATCCGCCACATGGTGGCCTCGGGCATCGGCATCACCGTGCTGCCCTGGCTGGCCCAGCCGCCCGAGGTGCTCGCAGGCCGCCGGCGCGACGATGGCCTGCTCGCCTACCTGCCGTTCGAGCAGCCGTCGCCCGTGCGCCGCGTGGTGCTCGCCTGGCGGCGCAGCTTCACCCGGATCGCCGCCGTCGAGGCGGTCCGCGACGCGATCCTGCACTCCGATCTGCCCGGCGTGACCCGGCTCGCCGAACCGGGCGCGGCCGGGCTGCCGCCGGCGGCGCCCTTCGAGACCCCGGCCCGCGTCGCGCGGACCGTCGCGCTCGCCGTCCGCTGAGCCGCATCCGCTGCGCCCATTGCCTGTCGAGTCCATCGCCATGACCACTGCCCGACCCGACTACCTCACCGTCGACGCCACCATCGGCCGCACGCCGCTGGTCAGACTGCAGCGCATTCCCGGCGCGGCCCAGGCTGCCCGCGGCAATGTGATCCTCGGCAAGATGGAAGGCAACAACCCGGCCGGCTCGGTCAAGGACCGACCGGCGCTCGCGATGATCGTGCGGGCCGAGGCCCGCGGCGAGATCCGGCCCGGCGACACGCTGATCGAGGCCACCTCGGGCAACACCGGCATCGCGCTGGCGATGGCCGCCGCGATCCGCGGCTACCGGATGGTGCTGATCATGCCGGACAACCTGTCGGTCGAGCGGCGGGTGTCGATGAAGGCCTACGGCGCCGAGCTCATCCTGGTGACCAAGGCCGAAGGGATGGAGGGCGCGCGCGATCTGGCGATGCGGATGCAGGCCGAGGGCCGCGGCCGGGTGCTCGACCAGTTCGCCAACGACGACAACTGGGCAGCGCACTACGACACCACCGGCCCCGAGATCTGGCAGGACACCGCTGGCCAGGTCACCCACTTCGTGTCGGCGATGGGCACCACCGGCACGATCACCGGCGTCTCGCGCTACCTCAAGGAGCGCTCGAAGGACGTGGTGATCGTCGGCGCGCAGCCCACCGACGGCTCGTCGATCCCCGGCATCCGCAAGTGGCCCGAGGCCTACGTGCCCGGCATCCGCCGGCACGCGATCATCGACCGCACCGAGGAGGTCGCGCAGGCCGACGCCGAGGCGATGGCCCGCCGGCTCGCGGTCGAGGAGGGCCTCTTCTGCGGCCCGTCGGCGGCCGGCGCCTGCTGCATCGCGCTGCGCATCGCCGAGGAGGTCGAGGGCGCGACCATCGTCTTCATCGTCTGCGATCGCGGCGACCGCTACCTGTCGACCGGCGTGTTTCCCGCGTGAGCAGCAGCGGCGACGCGACGGCCGACGCCCGTCGCCGCGTGCTCGCCGGCATCGGCCTGGCGGTCGCTGCCAGCGCCTCCTTCGCGGTGCTCGACTCGACGGTCAAGTACCTGACGCAGACCTATCCGTCGCCGCTGGTGGCCTGGGGGCGCTACGCGTTCCACGTCGCGCTGATGGCGCTGCTGCTCGCGCCCCGACGCGGCCTGTCGCTGCTGTCGACCCGCCGGCCCGCGCTCCAGGTGGCGCGCGGCGTGTTCCTCGGCATGTCGTCGATCACCTTCTTCGGCGCGCTGGCGACGATGCCGCAGGCCGAGGCGACCGCGCTGATCGCGACCTCGCCGATCCTGGTGACCGTCGTCGCGGTGCGCTGGCTCGGGGAACGCGCCCCGCGCGGCACCTGGGTCGCGCTCGCCGCGAGCTTCGCGGGCGTGATGCTGATCATCCGGCCGGGGTCCTCGCTGTTCGGCATCTCGGCGCTGCTGCCGCTGCTGGCGGCGGTGTTCGCGGCCGGCTATTCGCTGCTCACCCGACGGCTCGCCGGCGTCGACGACGGTGTCTCGACGCTGTTCATCGGCGGTCTGGTCGCGACGGTGCTGCTCTCCGGGCTGGTGCCGATCTACTGGATGCCGCCGGTGTCGTGGTGGCACGTGCTGCTGCTGGTGTTCGCGGGGCTGGTCGGCGCGGGCGGCCACCTGCTGCTGGTCCGGGCCTACGAGCGTGCCAACGCATCGACGCTCGCGCCGTACACCTACATGCACACAGTCGCGGCACTGGGCACCGGCTGGCTGGTGTTCGGCACCTTCCCCGATGTCCCGGCGCTCGCGGGCATGGCGCTGATCGTCGCCACCGGCGTGGTGATGGCGCTGTCCCGCCGGAACTAGTCGCGGGCCCGGGCCTGCGCGGGCGGCATCGCCTCGCGCAGGGCGCGAGCCAGGTCGATCACCGCCATCGCATAGAAGTACGAGCGGTTGTAGCGGGTCACGACCCAGAAGTTGGTGGCGCCCAGCACGTAGTGCGTGGTGTCGTCGCCGTTGGGCAGGTCGATCAGCGACAGCTTCTCGCCGACCGGGATCTCCTGCGGGCTGGTCACGCCGAGCTCGGCCAGCTCCAGGGTGCCGAGCTTCGGCGGGATGCCGGCCTCGATCGCCGGCTTCGCACGGATCTCGTCCTCCACGGTCGCGGAGAAATGCGTCGGTCCGCCGGTCTGCCAGCCGTGGTTGGCGAGGAAGCTCGCCACGCTTCCGATCGCATCGGCGGGGCTGCCGCGCAGGTCGATCCGGCCGTCGCCGTCGAAGTCGACCGCGTGTCGCCGGATGCTCGCGGGCATGAACTGAGGCAGGCCGATCGCCCCGGCGAAGGAGCCGCGCCAGTCGAGCGGATCGAAGCCCGCGTCGCGCGCGAGCAGCAGGTACTGCTCGAGTTCCTCGCGGAAGTACGCGGCGCGTCGCGGGTAGTCGAAGCTCAGCGTCGTCAGCGCGTCCATCACGCGGAAGTCGCCGGTGTTGCGGCCGTAGATCGTCTCCACGCCGATGATCGAGACCAGGATCTCTTCCGGGATGCCGAAGCGCTGCGCGGCGCGCCGCACGGCGTCGGCGTTCGAGGTCCAGAACCGCAGTCCCTCGCGGATGCGCACCGGCTCGACGAAGCGCGCGCGGTAGGCGATCCACGAGCGCCTGAAGCCGGGCGGCGCCGGCTGCATCAGCCGGATCGCGATGTCGGAGCTTCGGGTGCGCCCGAAGGTGGCGAGCAGCGCCGCCTCGTCGAAGCCGTGCCGCTCGACCATCTCGCGGACGAACTCGCGAACCTCGGCGCGGCCGGGGTAATCGGCGGCCACCGTGGCCGGACCGGTCGGCTTCGGGCGCGCCGCTGCGGGCTTGGCATCCGGCTTCGCTGCCGACTTCGCGGCCGGCGTCGAAGCGGGTCGCGTGCCGGACGTCTTGGCCGTGCCCGGCTCGGCCGCCACCGCCGTGGCCGGCACGAGGCACGGCAGGCCGACGAGGGCGGCTGCCAGCAGCAGCGTCGCGACGGCCGGTCGGCGGAGTTGGAAGGGGCGGGAGGCTCGCGTCATCGTGGCTTGAAGGCATCGACCAGATGCCGCAGGTGGCGGACACGCTCGGGCGTGGCGGTGTCGGGATCGTAGCGCAGCCGGTTGTAGCTCGCGACGATGTCCCGCGCGAGTGCCGCCTCGGACGGCTCGAGCAGTCGGTCGACGCGGTGAAGGTATCGGCTCGCGGTCTCGTCACGGGCGCGCGGCGCGCCCAGCGCGGCGAGCCTGTCGCAGAAGCGCGTGTACGCGCGCTCCACCGGGTCGCGCGGGCGGCGTGGCCGCAGGGTGACCAGCGCGACCGCGCCGAGCGCGAGCGCGAGCATGCTGGCGAGCGCACCGGCCAGCTCGCGCGGATCGGTCGCATCCAGGCCCAGCTTCGAGAGCAGTGCCTGCTGGCGGCTGCGGTCGTAGTTCAACACCCACTGGTTCCAGCCGTTCGTCAGCGAGTCGAGGGACATCCGCCAGCGCTGCACGAACTCGAGCCCCCCGAGCAGGCCGGGCGCGCCGATCGCCGAGCGTCGACCCTGCACGCCTGCCGAGCCGCGCTCGATGCGCTCCGGCGCGACCGCCGCGGTCGGGTCGACGCGGACCCAGCCGCGTCCGGGCAGCCAGACCTCCGCCCAGGCGTGCGCGTCGGCCTGCCGGACGATCCAGTAGTCGTCGCCCGGGTTGGGCTCGGCGCCCTGGTAGCCGGTGACCACGCGGGCCGGAATGTCGAGCGCGCGCATGAGTACCACGAAGGCGCTCGAGTAGTGCTCGCAGAAACCCGCACGGGTCTCGAAGAGGAACCGGTCGACCGGGTCGTCCGCCAGAAGCGGCGGGTCGAGCGTGTAGCGGAAGGCGTTGTCGCGGAACATCGCCAGCGCCCGCTCGACGAGCTTGCCCTCGTCCTGCTCCTCGGTGCGCCAGCGCGCTGCCATCTCGAGGGTGCGCCGTGCGTGACCCGGAGGCAGCTGGATCCAGTCCTGCAGCGACAGCCGGTTCTCGTTCATGCCGATCGCTGCATCGAGCCTGGCCGCGCCGTCGTAGCGCAGCCGCGCCACGACCGGGTCGACCGACAGCATGGTGAAGTCCGGCGCGATGCTGACCGCAAGGCCAGGTGCCTGAGCCATCTCCGACGGCACGTCCAGCGCGAAGAGCCACCGGCGCGAATGCGGCTCGAGCGTGGTGCGGTAGCGCAGCACCCGCGAGTCGGGCGGCACGGCCAGTGTCGGCGTCGGCGGGTCGGCGAGCTCGCGGCGCACCGGCCGCCAGGTGCGGCCGTCGAAGTGGCCGAGCGTGGGGCCCCGCCAGTACAGGCGGCCCGGCTCGGGCACCCGGTCGGCGAACTGAACCCTGAACGCCACCTCGTCGTCCTGGGCGAGCTTGGAGATCTGGCCGGGCGACATCGTGTCCGACATCCCGGTGCGGGCGGTGTGTACGTCTTCGGGCAGGCCCCACAGCGGGCCGCTGATCCGCGGGAACATCACGAACAGCACGGCGGCGATCGGCGCGGCCTGCAGCACCAGCAGCCCGACGATCCGGAAGCGCCGCCCGATGTCGGCCTCGCGCTGACCGAACTGCATCGTCAGCATCGCCGCGAGCAGCGCGACGACCGCGGCCGCGGTGACGAGTGCCACCAGGAACGACTGCGAGTGGAAGAAGCCGGTCAGCAGCAGGAAGAAGCACAGGAAGATCACGACGAACAGGTCGCGCCTGGCCCGCATCTCCATCAGCTTCAGGCCCAGGAACAGTACCAGCAGCGCCACCCCTGCCTCGCGGCCGAGCAAGGTGTCGTACTGCACCAGCACCGCGACCGTACAGGCCACCGCGGCGGCCAGGCGCACCGGCGCCCCGGGCAGCCGTGCCCCGGCGAAGATCAGCCCGATCCGCCATGCGAACAGCAGGCCGAAGCCCGCGCTGCACCAGACCGGCAGCTCCGCGACATGCGGCAGGACGGCGAGCGCGATCGCGCCCATCAGGAACAGCGTGTCGCGGCGCTCGCGCTCCCATTCGCCGCCGAGCGTCCCGCTCAGGGCGCGCATCGAGAACGACCAGCCGCGGAGGCGTGCCATGGCGGGTCTCAGAGCTGCGCCACCGCGAGCGCCTCGAGGCAGGCGCTGCAGTGCACCGGGCCGGCGTCCAGCGCGAGGTCCACGCCGGGCAGCCGCAGCCCGTATCTCAGGCCGGCGGCTTCGGCGTCCACGATCCATCGGGCCAGCCGGGACAGGCGCAGCTCGGCGTCGAGCCCCGGCGGCAGCATCTGCCAGTCGAGCAGGAGCTGGCCGCCGCTGCCGCCCTCGAACTCACGGACCAGCAGCGTGTCGCCGCCGCTGCGCGCCATCGCCTTCCAGGCGAGGCGTCGCGGCGAATCGCCCTCGCGGAACGGGCGGATCGCCGCGAAGTCCTCCTCGCCGATGCCGGCGCGCTCGGTGCCTGCCGAGCCGGACTCGGGCATCGGGGCTGCCGGGGTCTCCAGGCGCGGCAGCACGAGGATGCGTGCTTGCGGATGCCACCAGGCCCAGGCGCGCCACAGCCCGAGCGGGAACGTGCTCGACAGCCGCATCCTCGGCAGGGTCTGCCAGCCGCGTCGCTCGGTGGGCAGCGCCACCGCGACCAGCTGCTCGGTGGCCGGCGACACGTCGATGCGGGTCGGCTGCGCCGTGCCGGGCACGGTCAGCTCGATCGCGAAGCGCTCGGGGCCACGCGGGTTCTGGACGATCAGGCTCAGTTCGGCGAGCTCTCCGGCGTGCACCGGTTCGGCTCGTCCTGCGCGCAGCGTCAGCCCGACCAGGTTGCGCCAGGTGTGCAGCATGCTCACCAGGCCGACGCCGGCCAGCATGAAGGTGAGTCCGTAGCCGAGCGCGAGCGCGTAGTTGACCGCGGTCAGCAGCATCGTCAGCAGCGCCACCCCGAACAGCAGCCCTGCGCGCGACGGCAGGATGTAGACGCGGCGGCGGTCGAGGTGCAGGTCGCCGCCATGGGGTCCGAGTGCGAGCCGGACCGTCGGCGCGATCCGCCCGATCCGCTCCACCCATCCCATGACCTGCGCCTGCATCCGGGTACGCGCCCCGGTCAGGGAATCGCGACGGCCTTCGACAGCTCCGCGACGAGCTCGGCGCGCGCCCGGTGGCTCGTGGCGCTGCCCTTGGCCGGGCGCAGCCGGTGACCGGCGACGGCGACCAGCACGGCCTGCACGTCATCCGGCAGCACGTGGTTGCGGCCGTCGAGCATCGCCCAGGCGCGTGCGGCCTGCAGCAGCGCGAGGCCTGCGCGCGGCGAGAGCCCCTCGGAGAAGATCGCGGCGCGGCGGCTGTGCGTCAGCAGGTTCTGGACGTAGTCGAGCAGCGCGGGCGAGGAGCGGATCGACTTGAGCGAGCGCTGCGCCTCGACCAGGTCGGCCGGCGTCATCCTCGGCTCGAGCCGCGCGACCATGTCGCGGCGGTCGGCACCCTCGAGCAGCGCGCGCTCGGACTTGGGGTCCGGATAGCCCAGCTCGATGCACATCAGGAAACGGTCGAGCTGCGACTCGGGCAGCGGAAAGGTGCCGATCTGGTCCTGAGGGTTCTGCGTCGCGATGACGAAGAACGGCTCGGGCAGTCGGCGCGCCTCGCCGTCGACCGAGACCTGCCGCTCCTCCATCGCCTCGAGCAGCGCGCTCTGGGTCTTGGGCGACGCGCGGTTGATCTCGTCGGCGAGCAGCACCTGCGAGAACACCGGCCCAGGATGGAAGACGAAGCGGTTGTTGTCGCGCTCGAAGATCGAGATGCCGACGATGTCCGCGGGAAGCAGGTCGTTGGTGAACTGGACCCGCTTGAACTGCAGGCCGAGCGAGATGGACAGCGCGTGGGCGAGCGTGGTCTTGCCCACGCCGGGCACGTCTTCGATCAGCAGATGGCCGCGTGCCAGCAGGCAGGCGAGGGCCATCCGGATCTGCGGCTGCTTGCCGACCACCACGCTTCCTACCTGCGCGGCGACGGCCTGGATTCGTTCGAGCATGAGGCCCTTCGCGTTGTGCCGGGCGAGTGTAATCTATGGTCCCTGGCCGCCCGGCCGTCGGCCGACGGCCGGCGCGCATCGCACCAAAAGGCGTCTGCACCGCGCAACCGGGGTGCCTGCGCCGCCCTCCCCAGGAGACACCGATGGCCACCCGAGCCCCCCACACCGCCGCCGATCTGTCCGCCGCGCCTGCCGCGCCTGCGCTCGAGCGCATCGACCGCGGGCCGGTCGCCTGGCTGTGGCTGAACCGGCCCCGCGCCTACAACGCACTGTCCGAGTCGCTGCTCGATGCACTCGGGCATGCCCTCGACGAGATCGCCGCCGACCCCTCGGTGCGCGCGGTGGTCATCGGCGGCCGCGGCCCGGCGTTCTGCGCGGGCCACGACCTGCGCGAGATGCGCGCCGAGCCGGCGCTCGACTACTACCGCGACCTGTTCGCCCGCTGCAGCCGGACGATGGCTGCGATCCAGAAGATGCCGCAGCCGGTGATCGCCCGCGTGCATGGCATCGCCACCGCGGCCGGCTGCCAGCTCGTGGCCGCCTGCGACCTCGCCGTCTCGGCCGACGACGCACGCTTCGCGGTGTCCGGCGTGAACCTCGGCCTGTTCTGCTCGACGCCCTCGGTCGCGCTGTCGCGCAACCTGTCGCGCAAGGCGGCCATGCGCATGCTGCTGACCGGCGACTTCATCGACGCGCACGAGGCGCTCGAGCAGGGGCTGGTCAACGAGGCGGTGCCGCTCGGCGCCCTCGACGACACGGTCGAGGCGCTGCTCGCGAAGATCGTCGCCAAGCCGCGCGAGGCGATCGCGGCCGGCAAGGGCCTGTTCTACCGTCAGCTCGAGATGGGCACTGAAGCGGCCTACCAGCTCGCCGGCCAGACCATGGCCTGCAACATGATGGACGCCAGCGCGCTCGAGGGCGTGCAGGCGTTTCTCGACAAGCGATCCCCGAACTGGTGAACGCGGGTGCCCGCACGGCGGGCCTCGTCTTCGCCCTGTCGCTCGACCGTTCCCGAGTCCTCATGCCCCCACACCCCGTGTTGTGCCCGAGTCCAAGGAGCCCCGCTCGATGACCGTATCCGCATCCGCCGTCAACCGGCAGGTCCTCCTCGCCGCGCGCCCCGTGGGCATGCCGACCCGCGCCGACTGGTCGATCGTCGACACGCCCCTGCCCGAGCCCGCGCCCGGCGGCGTGCTGGTCCAGACCCTGATGCTGTCGCTCGACCCGGCGATGCGCGGCTGGATGAACGAGGGCAAGAGCTACATCGAGCCGGTGGGCATCGGCGAGGTGATGCGGGCGGGCGGCGTCGGCCGCGTGATCGCCTCGAACACCGCGGCGTTCGCGGTCGGCGACCACGTGAGCGGCTCGCTCGGCGTGCAGCAGTACTGCGCGTTCGACGAGGCCGGCCTGCGCCGCGCCGGCCTGGTGAAGATCGATCCCTCGCTCGCGCCGCTGCCGAAGTGGCTGAACGCCCTGGGCATGCCGGGCATGACCGCCTACTTCGGGCTGCTCGACGTCGGCCAGCCGAAGGCGGGCGAGACGGTGGTCGTCTCTGGGGCCGCGGGCGCGGTCGGCCAGACGGTGGGGCAGGTGGCGAAGATCCGCGGCTGCCGCGTGGTGGGCATCGCGGGTGGCGCCGACAAGTGCGACTTCGTCGTGCGCGAGCTGGGCTTCGATGCCTGCATCGACTACAAGGCGGGCAGCGTGCGCGACGGCCTGAAGCAGCACTGCCCAAAGGGGGTGGACGTCTACTTCGACAACGTCGGCGGCGACATCCTCGACACCGTGCTCACGCGGATCAACCGAAAGGCCCGCATCGTGATCTGCGGCGCGATCTCGCAGTACAACAACACCGGTCCCGTGAAGGGTCCGTCGAACTACCTGTCGCTGCTGGTGAACCGCGCGCGGATGGAGGGCATCGTGGTGTTCGACTACGCGCCGCGCTATGCGGAGGCGGTGCGCGACATCGCGCAGTGGATGGCCGAGGGCCGCTTCAAGTCGCGCGAGGACGTGGTCGAGGGCATCGACAGTTTCCCGGAGGCGCTGCTCAGGCTCTTCGACGGCGCGAACTTCGGCAAGCTGGTGCTGAAGGTCTCGGAGTAGGGCGTGCCGGGCGCGCGCCCGGCCGTTGCATTCGCAGGCGGGTGGCGGTGAGGGTTGGCGGCGGGCGACGACGGGCGAGAGCCGGCGCACGCACACCCCGTCTCTCGGCGCCGCCGCCCTTCAGGCCGTCGCGCACCGACTGGGCCGCCCTCGGAGGAAGCGACGGCCTGAAGGGCAGCGGCGCCGCGCGCCAACCTTCGACCGAACGACCGACCGACCGCCCGAACGCCCTCAAAGCCCCCGAGCGATGATGTTCTTCAGCACCTCCGAAGTCCCCCCCGCGATCCGCGTCACCCGGGCATCCACCCAGGCCCGCCCGATCCCGTACTCGTTCGAGTAGCCGTAGCCGCCGTGCAGCTGCAGGAACTCGTCGAGGTAGCGCCCCATCGTCTCCGTCGCCACCAGCTTCGCCATCGACGCTCGCTCCGTGCTGATGCCGCCCGCCATGTGCTCCGCGATGCACGCGTCCACGAAGGCCCGCAGCCCGGCGATGTAGGCCTTGGCCTCGGCCAGCTTGAACTGCGTGTTCTGGAAGTCCACCAGCGGCGTGCCGAAGGCCTTGCGCTCGCGCACGTAGCGCACCGTGTGCTCGAGCTGCGTCTCGAGCACCGCGCAGCTGCGCACCGCGATCACCAGCCGCTCCTGCGGCAGCTGCTCCATCAGGTAGCGAAAGCCGCGCCCCTCCTCGCCGACCAGGTTGGTCACCGGCACCCGCACGTCGTCGAAGAAGAGCTCCGCCGTGTCCTGCGCCTTCAGGCCGATCTTGTCCATCGGCCGCGTGCCCTTCGTGAACCCGGGCGTGCCTTCCTCGACGGCGATCAGGGAGACGCCCTTGGCGCCGGCCGCCGGGTCGGTCTTGCAGGCGACCACGACCACGCCGCAGTTGAAGCCGTTGGTGATCCAGACCTTCTGGCCCTTGATCACCCAGTGGTCGCCGTCGCGGACCGCCGTGGTCCGGATGTTCTTGAGGTCGCTGCCGGTGCCGGGCTCGGTCATGCCGATCGAGGCGACGATCTCGCCGGCGCACAGCCTCGGCAGCAGCCGCTGCTTGAGATCCTCGCTGCCGTAGTGCATCAGGTACGGCGACACCATGTCGGAATGCACTGGCAGGCCGAGGCTCGCGCCCACGCGCGCCATCTCCTCGGTCACCACGCAGGCATGCAGGAAGGTGCCGCCAGGCCCGCCGTACTCGGTCGGGATCGTGGTGCAGAGGACGCCGGCCTCGCCGGCGCGGCGCCAGAACTCGCGCGGGGTCAGGCCCTCGCGCTCCCAGTCGCGGTAATGGGGCGCGATCTCGCGCTCGCAAAAGCGTCGCACCTGCTCGCGGAACTGCTCGTGCTCGTCGTCGAAGATCGCTCTGCGGTGGGTCATGGTGGTCTCGTGTGCGGCCTCGCGGGGCGGGCCGGTGTCTCCTCGGGCGGTAGAATCGTGGCACCCGGCCGCGAGCCCCGTCAAACCGGCGGCCTGCCGGTCGGCATCGACACGAACGACTGGAGGAGACATCCATGGGACAACTCGACGGCAAGGTGGCGATCGTCACCGGCTCGGGCCGCGGCATCGGCCGCGAGATCGCACTGCGCCTGGCGCGAGACGGCGCTCGCGTGGTGGTCAACGACATCGACGAGGCCCCCGCGCTCGAGACGATCGCCCTGATCCGCGGGCTCGGCAGCGACGCGGTCGCCTGCAACGGCGACGTCGCCGCGCCCGACTTCGGCGAGCGCATCGTGAAGACCGCGCTCGACGCGTTCGGCGACGCGCACATCGTCGTCAACAACGCCGGCTACACCTGGGACAGCGTCATCCAGAAGATGAGCGACGAGCAGTGGGACGCGATCCTCGACGTCCACCTCAAGGCGCCGTTCCGGATCCTGCGGGCGTTCTTCGCGCACCTGAAGACGGCGGTCGAGGCGGAGACGAAGGACGGGCGGCGCGTGGTGCGCAAGGTCGTCAACATCTCGTCGACCTCGGGGGTCAACGGCAACGCCGGGCAGTCGAACTACGCGGCGGCGAAGTCCGGCATCAACGGTCTGACCAAGACGCTCGCCAAGGAATGGGGCCGCTACAACGTGACGGTGAACTCGGTGGCGTTCGGCTACATCCAGACGCGGCTGACGCAGCCGCTGCAGGAAGGCGAGAGCGGCAAGATCGAGATGCAGGGCCGCGAGGTCAAGATCGGCGTGCAGGCGGGCCGCATCGCGGCGCTGTCGCAGATGATCCCGCTCGGTCGCGGCGGCACCGCCGAGGAGGCTGCGGGCTCGGTGTACCTGTTCTGCAGCCCGGACAGCGACTACGTGAGCGGCCAGACGCTGGTGGTCAGCGGCGGGCTGTGAGGCCGGCGTCGGGCGCGGCCGTCGTTCCCGGCGGCGACGCCGCCCGCGCAGTGCCGGTTCCGGCACTGATCGCCGCGCTCGAGGCCTGCTCGCGCATCGAGCGCACGCGCTGCGGCGGCGGCGCCATCGTCTGGCGCCGCTGGGGCTCGGGGCGCCCGCTCGTGCTGCTGCACGGCGGCGCCGGAAGCTGGAACCATTGGGTGCGCAACGTCGGCACGCTGATGCGCACCCGCGAGGTCTGGGCCTGCGACCTGCCGGCATTGGGCGAGTCCTCCGATCCGCCCGCACCGGGCGGACTCGAGGGCATCGTCGAGGCGACCGCCGATGGTCTGGACACGCTGCTGCCCGGGCCGCGTGCCTTCGACCTGGCCGGCTTCTCGTTCGGCTCGCTGGTCGGCACGCTCGTCGCCGCCCGCGGGCCGGGCCGCGTGAGGCGCATGGTCGTCACCGGCGCCGCCTCGCTCGGGCTGCCCGATCCGAGGATGGACCTGCGCGGCTGGCGTCGCGCGAGCGACCCCGCCGAGCGGGCCTCGATCCACGCCCACAATTTCCGGACGCTGATGGTGGCCGCGGACGACGACGATCCGGACGGAGTCGCGCTGCACGCGGCGAACGTCGAGCGGGCGCGCTTCTTCGTGGCGAGGTGGCGGCGCGCCCGATCGTGCGCGATGCGATCGGTTCGCTCGACGTCGAGCGTGTCGACGCGGTCTACGGCGCACTCGACCCGGTCGTGCGGCGCGATCCGGAGACGGCGCGAACGGTGCTGCAGTCGATGCGCCCCGGACTCGGCTTCACGACGATCGCCGGGGCGGGGCACTGGGTGCCCTACGAGGCACCGTCGGCGTTCGAGACGGCGCTGCTCGGCTCGCTCGAGGCCTGAGGCGCCGGCCGGTCCGTTCAGCCCCAGTCCGAGTCCAGCAGCGTCTTCAGCTCGGCGAGCCGCTCGCGGCCGATGCGCGCGGCGATCCGCTCCTCGACCCGGTCGATGATCTGCGCGCCCGCCCGGTTCACCTGCCGGCCGCGCTCGGTGTAGACCACCAGCTTGGCGTTGCGCCGCTCCGGATCGTCGCGGATCTCCAGGATCCCCCGCCGCACCAGCTCGGCGACGGTCTTGTGCACGGCCTGCCTCGAGATCGCCAGCCGACGCGCGAGCTCCGCCATGCTGGTCGGCTTGCCGCCCATGTGCGCGAGCAGGCGGCTCTGGGCCGGCGTGATGTAGGCGTACTCGCTGCGCCGCACGCCGTTCATGATCTCGCGGGCGAACCAGTCCGAGCGCGCGAGCAGCAATTGCTTGAGATTGACGGCCATGGGTGCGGGTTCTCGTCAACCCGTGTTGACAAGCCGATTCTCTCCGGCCTATCCTCGCCTTGTCAACCTGGTTGACACGGGTGCATGCGCCCGGCACCCCGGTGCCTATAATCGCCCGCATCCGAAGCAGCCCCGAATCAACCCCCCCGAGACCCCCATGAAGATTCTCGTACCGGTCAAGCGCGTGGTCGACTACAACGTCAAGGTGCGCGTCAAGAGCGACGGCAGCGGCGTGGACATCGCCAACGTCAAGATGTCGATGAACCCGTTCGACGAGATCGCCGTCGAGGAAGCCGTGCGCCTGCGCGAGAAGGGCGTGGCCACCGAGGTGATCGCGGTGAGCTGCGGCATCGCCGCCTGCCAGGAGACGCTGCGCACCGCGATGGCGATCGGCGCGGACCGCGCGATCCTCGTCGAGGTCGGCGCCGAGGTCGAGCTGCAGCCGCTGGCCGTGGCCAAGCTGCTCGCCGCGCTGGTCGCCAAGGAGCAGCCCGGCCTGGTGATCCTGGGCAAGCAGGCGATCGACGACGACGCGAACCAGACCGGCCAGATGCTGGCCGCGCTCACCGGGCGCCCGCAGGCGACCTTCGCCTCGAAGGTCGAGATCGCGGGCGACCGCGCGCAGGTCACCCGCGAGGTCGACGGCGGCCTGGAGACGGTGTCGATCGCGCTGCCGGCGATCGTGACCACCGACCTGCGCCTGAACGAGCCGCGTTACGTCACGCTGCCGAACATCATGAAGGCCAAGAAGAAGCCGCTCGAGAACGTCAAGCCCGCCGATCTGGGCGTCGACGTGGCGCCGCGGCTCAAGACGCTCAAGGTCGTCGAGCCCGCCTCGCGCAAGGCCGGCATCAAGGTGCCCGACGTCGCGGCGCTGGTGGACAAACTCAAGAACGAAGCGAAGGTGATCTGACATGGCCGCACTCGTCATTGCCGAACACGACAACCACGTCATCAAGGGCGGCACGCTGAACGCCGTCACCGCGGCCGCGAAATGCGGCGGCGAGGTCACCGTGCTGGTGGCGGGCTCGGGCTGCGGCGACGCGGCCAAGGCCGCCGCCGCCATCGCGGGGGTCTCGAAGGTGCTGGTCGCCGATGCGCCGCACCTGGCCGAGCAGCTCGCCGAGGCGCTCGCCGAGCAGGTGCTCGCGGTCGCGGGCGGCTACACCCACGTGCTGGCGCCGGCTACCGCCTTCGGCAAGAACGTGCTGCCGCGCGTGGCCGCGCGGCTCGACGTCGCGCAGGTCTCCGACATCGTGTCGGTCGAGTCGCCCGACACCTTCCAGCGTCCGATCTACGCGGGCAACGCGATCGCCACCGTGCAGTCGGCCGATGCGGTCAAGGTGCTGACGGTGCGCACGACCGCGTTCGACGCGGCGGCGGCCACGGGCGGTGCGGCGACGATCGAGTCGGTCGCGGCGGCGGCGGACCCGGGCACGGCGAGCTTCGTCGGGCGCGAGGTCGCCAAGAGCGAGCGTCCGGAACTCGCCGGTGCCAAGGTCGTGGTGTCGGGTGGCCGCGGCATGGGCAGCGCCGAGAACTTCAAGCTCCTCGAGCCGCTCGCCGACAAGCTCGGTGCGGCGATGGGCGCCTCGCGCGCGGCGGTCGACGCGGGCTACGCGCCGAACGACTGGCAGGTCGGTCAGACCGGCAAGATCGTCGCCCCGCAGCTGTACGTGGCGATCGGCATCTCGGGCGCGATCCAGCACCTGGCCGGCATGAAGGACTCCAAGGTGATCGTCGCGATCAACAAGGATGCCGAGGCGCCGATCTTCGGCGTGGCCGACTACGGCCTCGTGGGCGACCTGTTCACGGCCGTGCCCGAGCTGGCCGGCAAGCTCTGATCCCCCGACACGGTGAAGGACGACGACGATGAGCTACCAGGCCCCGGTCAAGGACATGCTGTTCACGATCCGCGAAGTGGCGGGCCTGGACTGCGTGCGGCAGCTGCCCGGCTTCGAGGATGCCACCGACGACACCGTCGAGGCGGTCCTGACCGAAGCCGCCAGGTTCAACGGTGAGGTGCTCGCGCCGCTGAACTGGGCCGGCGACCTCAAGCCCTCGTCCGTGTCGGACGGCGTGGTCACCACCACGCCGGGCTTTCGGGCGGCGTTCCGCGCGTTCGCCGAGGGCGGCTGGCAGGGCGTGCAGCATCCGGCGGCCTTCGGCGGCCAGCAGCTGCCCAAGCTCGTGGCCACCGCCTGCACCGAGATGACCAACAGCGCGAACCTGTCGTTCGCGCTGTGCCCGCTGCTGTCGGACGGCGCCATCGAGGCGCTGCTCACCGCCGGCAGCGACGCGCAGCAGAAGCTGTACATCCCGAGGCTGGTCAGCGGCGAGTGGACCGGCACGATGAACCTCACCGAGCCGCAGGCAGGCTCCGACCTGTCGCAGGTGCGCTCGCGCGCCGAGCCGCAGCCGGACGGCAGCTACCGGATCTTCGGCCAGAAGATCTACATCACCTACGGCGAGCACGACATGGCGGACAACATCGTCCACCTGGTGCTCGCGCGCACGCCGGGCGCGCCTGAGGGCGTCAAGGGCATCTCGCTGTTCGTCGTGCCGAAGGTGCTGGTCGACGCCGAAGGGCGGCTGGGCGCGCGCAACGACGTGTTCTGCGCATCCGTCGAGCACAAGCTCGGCATCAAGGCCAGCCCGACCGCGGTGCTGCTCTACGGCGACGGCAAGTTCCCGGTCGCTGCGCCCGGTGGCGGCGCGGCCGCGCCCGGCGCGATCGGCTGGCTGATCGGCGAGGAGAACCGCGGCCTCGAGTACATGTTCGTGATGATGAACGCGGCCCGCTTCTCGGTCGGCATGCAGGGCGTCGCGGTCGCCGAGCGGGCCTACCAGAAGGCCGTGCAGTACGCGCGCGACCGCGTGCAGGGCCGCGCGGTCGAGGGCTCGGCCGGTCCGGTCGCGATCATCCGCCACCCGGACGTGCGCCGGATGCTGATGACGATGCGCGCGCTCACCGAGGGCGCCCGTTCGCTCGGCTACGTGGCCGCGGCGTCGTTCGACGCCGCCCATGCGTCGCCGCATGCCGAGGTCCGCAAGGCCAACCAGACCGTCTACGAATTCCTCGTGCCGATCGTCAAGGGCTTCTCCACCGAGATGAGCCTGGAGGTCACCTCGCTCGGCGTGCAGGTGCACGGCGGAATGGGCTTCATCGAGGAGACGGGCGCGGCGCAGCACTACCGCGACGCGCGAATTCTCACGATCTACGAAGGCACGACCGCGATCCAGGCCAACGACCTGATCGGACGCAAGACCGTGCGCGACGGCGGCCGCACCGGCATGACGATGGTCGGCCAGGTGCGCGAGACCATCGAAGCGCTGCCGCGCGACGGCGACCTGGGCGCCATTAGAGCGAAGCTCGTCGAGGGCGCCGACGCGCTCGAGGCCGCGATCGTCTGGTTCGTCGCGCAGGGCAAGGCCGATCCGCGTGTCACCTACGCCGGCAGCGTGCCCTTCCTGATGCTCTGCGGCACGGTGCTCGCAGGCTGGCAGCTCGCGCGCGCCGCGCTGCGGGCCACCGAGCTGCTTGCTGCGGGCGCTGAGGACCCGGCCTTCCTCAAGGCCAAGATCGGCACCGCGCGCTTCTACGCGGACCACGTGCTGTCGCGGGCGGGCGGGCACCGCGCCGCCATCGTGGACGGCGCGGCGGGCACGCTGGCGCTCGAGGAAGCGATGTTCTGATGGTCGGGGGCGGGCTGGGCTGCGGGGGGCTGATGGGGCCTGTCTCGATCCGGTGCGGTCTGGTCAAGAGCGCGTGCCTGCATCGATGACAGCCTAGGGTCAGCCCGATCTTGCGCAGCCGTAATCGCGGCGATTAAGCTGGTTCTGTTGAGAGCATGACGTACCGGTGCTGCGCGGTCATTATTCAGGCAGCCGGAGTGCAGGTACGCTATTGAATGACTTTACTTGCAAAAATGTTTGTGCAGGTCCCAGGAGATCCACCATGATTTTTCTTGGTCGGTCGTTCAAGCCTCCAGCTGCGCCAAGCACGGACGGGTTGCCCGCTGCGATACAGAAATATCCCGATGTTGCCTTTCTTGATGATTCCGGCGTGGGCGGGTCGCCGCTGGCGCCGCTGGAAGCCATTCATGCAGCGGCGCAGCTGGCTTCGGCACTGAGCGGTTCAGTTCCACCCGCGCTAGCGCAGACCGAGCAGCTTCAGAGGAAGCTTCTGAAGGAACTGCAACGCGTTCCGGGGATGACCGTGGCGAGCCTTAAATCGATCAGGTCGGAGCTCGTCAAGGCGGTCAGAGGCGGTGCCCCTGCCGTCACCGGGTTTGTCTACTGGCTGAAGGGCGAGTTGATGGGGCCAAGGTCGGGCCAGCGGGACGCGCCGCCGTCCTCCGCGCGGCCTGTCCCGGCCACACCGGTGTCGCCCCGGGCTGCGAGCCCCGCTGCGGCGCCCGCCGTCGATTCCGCCGCTGCCAAGACGCAACAGCGCTTTGCATCCACGCTGAGCGAAGCGGGGTCTCTGAATCAAAGACTGGTGGCGCAGATGCAAGCGTCCCAAGACGCCTGGAACTCGGCGCAGAAGCAGATGGCGCAGTTTTACTGGCAGGCGGCCGGCGGGCAGGCTGCTACCCCCCGCCTGCAGGCGGCGCTCGCTCAACTGCAGGGCAGCATCCAAGAGCTGCGCAAGGCGCACGCGCAATCCAACGATCCGCTGGCACAGCTGAAGTCAGAAAAGACGAAGTTGCTGGCAATCCAGCGTGAGGCTGGCGGAATGGGGCTGGCGCCGCAGACGCGGCAAACGCTGGGCCAGGTGGACAAATGGGCCCAAAGCGGCCAGCAGTGGCGTACCAACCTGAAAGAGCGCATCCAAACGCTGGAGAAGTGGGCTCAGGCGGCGCAGACGTCCATACAGGCGCGTGCGGACGCCGGTGCTCAAGGCGCGGCGATATCGCTCGCTGTGCCGCCGCCGGAAGGCGCGGCGGCGTCTGTTGTGGGGGCAGCGCGAACGGCTGAGCGGGCACAGCAGCAGCAGACGGCTCGGTTACCTGAGCTTGGCGGCGAGTCGGCCACCGCAGTGCCTTCGGGCCCCGGTGCGCCGGGCGCTCCAGTGGAGCAGCCCCGTGGCGGTGCTAGCACCGGAGAGACGGCCGGGGAGGTCGCGCAGCGGTGGCTCGCACAGGTCGCCGAGGAGCTGCAACGCGTCCAGCAACAGATCGCTGAGAGCAGACGCACCCAGCTTGCCGGCGGCAACCCAGAAATCCAAGCGCAACGAGAAAGAGACTTCTACGACCAATCCCGGCTCGCCCAGATGGGTGTGTCGTACAACCAGTTGCAGGACTACCTGCAGACGCCGCAAGGACCAGCGGGCACTGACGGGCAAGCGGTCAGGGCGGGGATGGGCAGCCAGAGCAGCACAGGGCGGCATGCGCTGCCAATGACCGACATGTTCGGCCTAGAATGGCCCAAGGATCTGAACGCCCAATTCCTGCGGGATGGTGTGTTGATCGAATCAGATGAGAGCCATGCTCGGAGACCACCACTCACAGCGGTGGAGGAACAGGAGATCGTCGGATTTCTTGAGGAGCGAAGGCAAAAAAACGAGATCACGAGTTCAGTTACCTTCTTTTTTGATCACGGCTTTTTATATCCGGAGTTTTTGGATAAATTGCGCGAAGAGGCTGAACGGGTCGTGGAGGCGACAAGGCAAATCACGGGGCTTGCCCTTGATTTCAATTCAATACGACTCACTATGACCCCAGCGGATGTCCATCTTGATATTCATCATGATGGAGTTTTATTTCGCTATATTCGGCGCTTGTCCGCAGAGGGCACACCGACCATTTATTTTCCGCTTGGCGACCGCCGGCAGCCTAGTTCGATCACGCAGCATGAATCCAAGGGCGCCCTGATTGCTGGTACTCTTTGGCAAAGATCCAAGAAGAAGGATCAGCTTTGGCCTTGGACCATAGCCCCTCTCATTGACCGCGTTAATTCTTTGCGTGAGCAAGGTTATGCGGTCGACTATCGGGCCGTCCCGCATGGCGTGATACCGACCCTGGGGGTTCGAGTTGGGAACGGCGTTGATTATGTAGAAAATTCGCCTGCCGCTCCACGGGCAACCGGCCCTCAACCCGGTCGTGGCCGGCGGCTTATCATGAGCGTGGACATTTTTCCCAGCCCCTGAGTGAGACGCTGCACTGTTGGCGCAGCGGCGGCACGCTCGTCTTGCCGGTTGCAATTCACGGCAGTTTCTACTTCGTCAATGCCGAGGCCGAACTGGCGCGGATTCCGGTCGATGACAGTGATAACGAGCCGCTGCTCGGCAGTCGGCGATTCGACCTTGACGAGCTGATCGAGGACGAACTGATCCTGGCCTCCCGAGTTCGACAGATATTCGCGTAAGTCGTTGATATGTCGATGCTCAGCTCGACGGTTTTGGCACTACAGGGCGTTTCTGACGGGTACAGGCAGATCGACGGCGTCGAATAGTTCGCGCTGCTGGTCGCTGAGCGTAGTGAGCCCGGCGGCGCTGTG